>CAYXVF010000012.1:0-52449 GCA_964468125.1 uncultured Bdellovibrionales bacterium
GGATGCACTCATCCGAGCCGATGCAGCCATGCTTGCGCCCAGAGGCCAACCCAATCGAAGGGCAGCATCCGCCACCCTCTGACCCCGCGCCTTCGCCTCGACCCAGCCGTGTGAAGCCTGGCCGACTGAGGGCCAAATAGAGACTCGCACCCCGCGCGAGTCTTCGACGCGTGCACCCTCCGCGGCTTACAAACCGACAATTCCCGCTCTCAGACGGGCGGAACGACCGTCTAACAGGCGATTCCGATCGGAGATGCGCTAAACCGTCGATCACGATCGAATTCCGGTGGCTGACCGCCACCCGCTGATGGCCACTGTTTGTCCAAAAAACACGAATCCCTGAGGACTTGCGCTCGGGGGCGGCTCTTGTCACAGGAGACCGATGGGGGAGACGACCTTTCGCGAACGCTATGGCCCATGGGCGCTGATCGCCGGTGCTTCCGAAGGGCTCGGCGCTGCCTTCGCCGAAGCGCTCGCATCGCGCGGTGTGCACATCTACCTGATCGCTCGCCGCGCCGAGCTGCTCGCCTCAACCGCCGAGTGCCTTCGCACGTCCCACGCCATCGAGGTGGAGACATTCGCCATGGACTTGTCGTCGGAACGCTGCGCTGAGCACCTTCGGACGCTCCTCGAGACCCGCGACTTCGGCCTCGGCGTCTACAACGCGGCCTACTCGCCGATCGGCCCGTTTCTCGAACGTCCACTCGACGACCTCATCCGCGCCGTCGACGTCAATGTCCGCGGTCCACTGCTGCTCGCGCGGCAGCTTGGACCACACCTGGTCGAACGTGGACGCGGTGGGATCGTCTTGATGTCGTCGCTCGCGGGCAACCAGGGAAGCCCTCGCATCGCGACCTACGCCGCGACAAAAGCGTTCAACACGATCCTCGGAGAAGGCCTGGGGCACGAGCTGCGCGCGCACGGTGTTGACGTCCTGGTCTCCGTCGCCGGCGCGATTCGGACGCCGGGCTACGAGGGCGCGGCGAGTGGTGATGCCCCCGGGACCCTCGATGCGGAGGTCGTGGCGGAGAAAACCCTGCGCGCCCTCGGCCGCAGCACACGGATCACGCCTGGATTCGTCAACGGGCTGGCGAGCTTCGTCCTAGGCCGGCTTATGACGCGTGCGGGCGCCGTCTCCACGATGGCTTCGTCGACCAAAGACCTGCAGTGAGAGAGCTCGAACGCGGCGCTACGCGGTCAGGCCGCCGCGCCGTCTTTTGACTCGAAGTTGTCCAAGTCGACGGGGACCACCGTGCTCATTCCCGGCTCCTGCATCGTGATGCCGTAGAGCTTGTCCGCTTGGGTCATCGTCGCCTTGTTGTGCGTGATCACGATGAACTGAGCGATAGAGGAGATCTCTCGCAGCATCTCGTTGAAGCGCCCCACGTTGGCCTCGTCGAGTGGCGCATCCACCTCGTCCAGGATGCAAAACGGCGACGGCTTGATCAGAAAGATCGAGAAGATGAACGCCGTCGCGGTGAGCGCTTTCTCCCCACCGGACATCAGATTCACATTCTGAAGCTTCTTACCGGGTGGCTGGGCTACGATTTCAACGCCCGCTTCGAGAAGATCGTCTGCATTGGTGAGCTCGAGACGGGCGAGCCCGCCGCGGAAGAGCCGCGGGTAGACCTTCTGGAACATTTCGTTCACCGACTCGTAGGCCTCTTTGAAGCGCTCGCGGCTCGCCTTGTTGATCCGTTGAATGGCACGTCGGAGGTTTTCGAGGGCCTCGTTGAGGTCGTCGCGCTGGCGCGTGAGGAAGTCGAAGCGCTCCTCGATCTCCTGGCACTCGTCGATGGCGGTGAGGTTGATGGGCCCCATGTTCTTGATCTGCCGATCGAGCTCCTTGCGCCGCTTCACCTCCTCGGTCCCTGGCTCAGGACGGGCGTGATAGTCCGTCAGGATTTCGAGCAGGTTGACGTCGTGCCGGTCCAGGACCTGCGCGATCAGCTGCTCGCGTTCCATGACGATGCGCTGCAGATCCATCTTGAGCTCGAGGAGCGCCTCCTGGACCAGCTCACCCTGTCGCCGGTCCTCTCGGATCTTCTGCTCGGCGACGCCGAGGCGCTCGCGCTCGGCTTCAAAGCGCGCCCGTGCCTGCGAGAGCGCCTCGCGCTTCTCTTGGGCCAGGACACTGATAGTCGAGGCTTCTTCACGGGCGCTTTCGATCCTCTGTTTCAGCTCGGTCGCAGCCGTGGCGGCTTCCTCCGCCTGCGCTTTGCCGCGGGACCCGCGCTCGCGAAGCTCCGCGCGGTTCTGATCGAGCCGTCCCAGGCTCGACTTGGCCGACGCGATTTTTTCTTCGCGCGCAGCCAGGTCGACCCGTAGACGCGTGAGCTCCTGCGATCGTTCCTCGAGCTCGCTGGCACGCTCTTGTCGAGCTTCTTGCAGGGTCGCGACCTCCATTTCAATCGCTTCTCGGGCGCTCTCGAATTCCCGAAGGGCGCGACGGGCCTCGCCTTCGTCCACCTCGATGCGCTGCAGCTCCTCGCGGTGCTGCTCGAGCTCGTAGCGCAGTACTTCGTCTCGATCGTCGAGCCGCGATTGTTCTTCGAGCGCCGCTTGCTGGTCTTTCTTCTGCTCGACGTGCTCGATCTCGGCCTGGCGGATCGCCCGGTCGAGCTCTTGCATCTTCGTCGACAGCGCTTGCGCCTCGGTTTCTTTGCTCGAGAGGTTTTGGCGGGCCTGCTCCAAACGGGCTTCGAGCTCCTCTACGCGCTCGGTCAGCTCGCGGATCTCGCGCCGATTCGCCAACACGCCGGCGCCTTCGTTCACGCCCCCCATCACCGCGCCACTGTCGTCCACGACTTCACCGGCGAGCGTCACCACGGTCCTTGGCCTGGGCCCCGGCCAAGGGCCGAGCGCGACGTCCAGGGATTCGACGACGACGATGTCGCCGAGCACCGCCTCCGCCGCCGGCTCGAAACCGGGCTTCACGCGCACGAGATCGAGGGCCCGTCCTCGGATCCCCGGGCCGCTCGACACGAGCCCATCCCGCGCCCAAGGCCGCACAGGAACAAAGCCACCACGACCACCTTGAACCTCGCGCAGGTGCTCGATGCCTCGCCGGGCAACGTCGTGTCCATCCACCACCAGGTATTGGAGCCGGTCGCCGAGCGCCGCTTCGACGGCGCCTTCGAGCTCTTCCGGAACCTCCATGATCTCTGGAACGAGGGTGCGAATCCCCTCGATCACGGGCTGTCCGTCTTCGCCCATCAGGGTTCGCACGCCGTCCGAAAAACCCTCGAGACGACGGGCGATCTCTTCCAGCGAGCTCAAGCGACTTCGACGCTCGGAGAGCTCGTCGCGCGCTGCTTGAACGCGTTCGCTCGCCGCGGCCACCTCCTCCTTGAGGCGAAGCTGGTCTTCATGGAGCGTCGCCTGTTCGCCTTGCCAGCGCTCGAGCTGCGCCTGCCGCTCGCCGATTTCGCGCTCCAAGCGGCTCCGTCGCTCCCCTAGCTCAATGCGATTCTGCGCCACGGACTCTACGTCACGGGTCGCTTGGTCGAGCCGCCGTTCAGTGTCGGCACGCTGGCGCTCGAGGGTGGCGAGAATGGAGCTCTGCTGCGCGGCCCCGTGGATTTGCTCCACGGCCACACCGCGCTTCTGCTCGATGGACGCGTCGATCTGGGCTACCGCATCCTGAGCGCCGTCGACCCCGAGGGCGACAGACTCGAGCTTCGCCTGGTCTTCGCCGAAGCTACCGCTCAGAACCTCCACCTGCGCTTTGAGCTGTTGTTCCTCCTGGTCGGCGGCTTCGAGTCGGCGACTCGCCTCCTCCGCGTCCCGCGTGCCTTCATCTGCTCGCTGCCTGGCCTCCGCGCGCTGGCGCGTCCAGTGCTCGAGATCGCGCTCGAGCGCCGCGAGCTTGGCGTCAATCTCCGCACTCGCCTCCTGCTCCGCTTGGAGCCTGCGCTCTTCTTCGACAAGCCTGAGCTTGTCCGCCTCGACCGTCGCCTCTCCGGCGGCCATGGACCCCTGCGTATCGCCGAGCTTGGCTTCGAGCTTCGCGCGCTCGCCGGTTTGGTAGCGCTCGACCGCCGCCATTTTCAGAAGCTCGACGGAGGCGCCGTGAAGCTCGAGATCACGCAGCTCCTCGCGCAACTCGCGGTAGCGCTCCGCTTTTCGCGCTTGGCGCCGAAGCGAGCCCAGCTGACGTTCGAGCTCGCTGATGATGTCATTTACGCGGGTCAGATTTTGCTGCGTCGCCTCCATGCGGCGCTCGGCGGCCTTCTTGCGCGCCTTGAACTTGGTGATCCCAGCCACCTCTTCGATCAAGCTTCGACGCTCTTCCGGCTTCGCGTTGACGATGAAGCCGATGCGTCCCTGCTCGATGATGGAATAGGCCCGGGTGCCGACACCGGTCCCGAGGAAGAAATCGGTGATGTCTCGGAGTCGCGACTGGGTGTTGTTGATCAGGTACTCACTCGTGCCGTCCCGGTGCAGGCGTCGAGTGATTGCGATCTCTTCGTAGGCTGCAAAGGCCGGGGGCACATTTCCGTCGTTGTGGAAGGTGAGCGTGACCTCGGCGAGTCCCTGTGGTCCCCGGCTGTCCGAGCCGGCGAAGATCACGTCTTGCATCGCCTTGCCGCGAAGGTGCTTAGCGCTCATCTCGCCCATGCACCAGCGGATCGCATCGACGACATTGGACTTGCCGCAGCCGTTGGGCCCCACGACGCCGGAAATGCCATCTCCGAACATCAGGGTCGCTTTGTCCGCGAACGACTTGAAGCCGTGAATTTCGAGTTTCTTGATCCGCATAGCGAGCGCTCCGGCAACGTCTGGTCCCGCGAAGGACCGCGCAGCGAGGGCGCATCTCCTCACCCAGTGTAAGGCGCCTGGAGCCTGCCAGGCACACATCGACTCCACAAGGCGGCCAGGTCCGCTCAGGAACCCGCTGCCGCCGATCGTCTAGGCCCGTAAGTGCCTGTTTTTACGTGCTCCCTTGAGCTTTTCGGACCATATCGGAGCCGTCCGATCGTTTTTTGCGGCCTTCGGGGATTCGGGCCAGCGAATGTACGAGGGCGCCCTCGTTCGCGGGTGCTCCGTGGGCGAGCAAGTGTCAGACCAGGTCACCGCGCATCGGTCTCGCCCCTAGGGCTCGAGCCGCTGCGCGTCCAGACGCGACATGCCAAAAATGAGCGGCACCACCGTCATCGCCGCCGCGCCCACGACAGCAAGGCCCGCGCAGGCTGCTGCCCCCAAACCCAAGAAGGCCACCGGCTCCCCGCCGACGACCGAGAGGTGCAGGTACCAGGCGACAGGGGCACAGGAGCCGACAAACAGGAGAGAGAAGACCACCGCAACGCCCATGAAGACGAAGCCACCGACGCTCGTGACGACCTGTGTTGGGTGGTCGGCGCGAAAATTCGGCTGCATGACCCCCAGCCCGGCGCCGAGTCCGGTCAACGCAAAGGCCAGAAGAAGGACCGCTACGACACTCAACGTCGCCACCCCTGCCGACGTACCGAGGATCGCATTCGTGCCGGTCACGAGTACTACTCCGAGGGAGGCCAATATGGGAAAGCCCACCGCGATTTTGGCCGCGACCAAGGCCCCGACCCCCGAAGGTGCCGACAGCGAAATCCAGGCCGCCCTCCCCTCCAGAGAAATCGCGGCGTAAACAAAGCGCAACGCGACCGCCGCCAGCACGAAGCTCGCGGGCATCAGGTTGATGACAGCGATCCAATCGGCGAGCACCGCTTTCGAGGTTCCGATTTGGCGGGCGTCTTCGAGGGGCAAGGCGCTCATGTTGAAGAGGTAGATCACCGCGAGACCCACAATGAGCAACAGCTGCGACCACTGGGTGGCATCGCGGCCCAGGTGCAGGATGTCCTTGCGGGTGAGCGCTGCGACGGACCTCGGCAAGGGGGACGTCACGACCCAGACGAGCTTCGAGACCCAAGACTCGCCTCTCAGCCATTGGCCACGCGCGCTCAATGCCTGGGAGCGCGCGATCGGGAACGCCGCGGCGAAGACAAATCGAGACAACGCGACGAGCACAGCGGTCATCGCGAAGAGCACCGCGAGTGCCTTCAGATTCACCGCTCCACCGGAAAACACAGGGGTGAGCGAATCGGCGAGATGACTTGAGGGAAGCCAGCCAGCCCCCGGAGCCTCGAGCTCGACCAGTGCCTCGGCGAGCTTCTTCGCGCCGCTCTGGTCCCCCAGGCGCTCCGGCCGGAGGCTGCGAATCGCGACAAAGAGACCTACGAGTCCAATGAGCGACATCACCAAGAGCATGTCGCGGGCGCGACTCGCGGGGAGGAGGGTCGCGATGGCGGTAGTTCCGAGGAGCGAGACCGTGACCGATGCGACGACGAAGAGTGAAAACCCCAAGGCGAGCACCAGATACCAAAACGCAGGAACGCCGAGCGCCGCACCGATACCACTGAGTACCGCCGTACCGAAGGCGAGAGGCATCCACCCCGCGGCGGCTACGACTTGCACCCAATAGCTCCAGAACAGCGTCCCCGCCTCGGCGGGAAGCGCGCCTACCAAGCGCAGACTGTCCGCGAGGTAAACCCGCCCGAGGGTGACCACGACGCCGGAGTACGCGAGGGTAAAGAGCAGGACGGCGGTCAGAAGCTCGACGGTCTGGGGAAGCGCGCCCTCAACCCCCGGTAGCTCTTTCATGAGCAGGGAAACACCGCCACGCATCGCGGAAAAAATGCCGAACCACAACGCAACCCCGAGGGCCGCTGCGCCGATGCGATAGAGGCGTCGACGCGTCGAAGGAGGCCATAGGTTGCTGCGAAGCTCGTACCACGCCACGCGAAGCAAGCCCCGAACGACGCGAGGTTCACGACGATTCATTCGTGAGTCAGTCACTCATCCTCCGAAACCCCTTCGCCGCTTTCCAAATGCGGCTTCACCCCGGTAACATGTGATGATGGAAAACACGGAGCGCAAAGAGCTGTTGGTCGAACGAATCCGCGAAGCGATCATCGGTGACGACCAGGCGATCGAAGGCCCCTACGGCACCCGACGGCTGACCTACGCCGACTATACCGCCTCTGGCCGCAGCCTCACCTTCATCGAGGAGTTCATTCGTCAGCAGGTGATGCCCCTCTACGCAAACACACACACGGAGACCTCGGGCACGGGACTGCAGACGACGCACTTTCGAGAAGAGGCACGTAGCCTGATCAAGGACGCGCTCGGCGCGGATGAGCGGGACGTTTTGATTTTCTGCGGCAGTGGTGCCACCGGCGCGATCAACAAGCTGATCGACGTGCTCAATCTCCGAATCCCAAACGACCTCGACGCCCGCTACGGCCTGCGCGACGCCATCCCGGAGAACGAGCGTCCCGTGGTGTTCATCGGCCCCTATGAGCACCACAGCAACGAGCTGCCCTGGCGCGAGTCGATCGCGGAGGTGATCACCATCGACGAAGACGATGACGGTCGAATCGACACCGCGCACCTCGAACGGGAGCTCGAGCGCTTCGCTGACCGTCCGCTGAAGATCGGTAGCTTCTCCGCAGCCTCGAACGTGACCGGCATCGGCTCGGACACCCGGGGGATCTCCTCGTTGCTCCATCGCCACGGAGCGCTGGCTTTCTGGGACTTCGCCGCGGCGGGGCCCTACGTGAAGATCGAGATGAACATGCGCGACGACGAGACCGACGGCGACCTCGTCTACAAAGACGCGATCTTCATTTCGCCGCACAAATTCGTGGGAGGCCCCGGCACACCTGGGATTCTCGTCGCGAAGCGTCACCTCTTCAAGAACCGAGTCCCCGCTGTGCCGGGCGGCGGCACCGTGTCCTACGTGAGCTCCGACCACCATCGCTACCTCGAAGACATCGAGCACCGGGAAGAAGGCGGAACGCCCGCGATCATCGAATCGATTCGCGCGGGCCTCGTATTCCAGCTCAAAGAAGCGGTCGGGCACGAATTGATCTACGCGCGCGAGAGCCAGTTCGTGCGCCGTGCGATCGAGCGTTGGTCCCGTCACCCGAGCATCCAGGTGCTCGGCAATCCCAAGGCCTGGCGGCTGTCGATCGTGAGCTTCATGTTGCAGCACCAAGGGAGATTCTTGCACCACAACTTCGTCGTGGCGCTGTTGAACGATCTCTTCGGGATCCAAGCCCGGGGCGGTTGCTCCTGCGCGGGACCCTACGGCCATCGCCTCCTCGGGATCGACATCACACGCTCACACCAGTTTGAGCGTGAGATCGCCGAGGGCTGTGAAGGGGTCAAACCGGGTTGGGTGCGGGTCAATTTCAACTACTTCATCTCCGACGAAGTCTTCGAGTTCATCCTCGACGCCGTCGAGTGGGTCGCTCAACACGGCTGGAAACTGATCCCGGACTACCGTTTCTGTCCGAGCACGGGCCAGTGGTACCACCGCGCCGGTCGGCCGAAGCCAGCGATGAGCCTGCACCACATCGACTACAGCCGCGGTACGATGCAGTACCGCTCGCGCCAGGCGACCGAGCCGGAAGGCGTCCTGCGCAGCTATCTCGATGAGGCGGATCGTATTCTCGCGGATCGCGTTCATCGCTTGCGCAACGAGCCCGTAGGTGACGAGTCCCGAGCCTTGAGCGAGCGCTTCGAGCAGCTGCGCTGGTTCTGGCTTCCTGCGGAGGTCAAAGCGGAGATCGCCAACGATACCGTCACCGAGGCGGCGGGTTAAACGTTTCCCGCAGCCAGGACGAACGCCTCCTCTCGACCGACAATGGGCCCATGCGCCTGAGCCTTGCCTTCATCTGCGCCCTCCTCTCCAGCCTGTGGGCGCGTCCGGCGCGCGCGATGGGAGAAGAGACCCAGGGCCTCGTGTTTGGGGTCGAGCTCGGTGGGCATTTTGGAGCGGGCCCGGGCGCACTGTCCCGCACCGCGCCGGAGGTGAGCTTCGCCGAGCTCGGACCACCGGTCGACGAGGTCGCCCTGACGTTCGGCTCCCGGGTGGATGCGCTGCGCTCCGAGCTCGCTCTGCGTGTCGCCTACGGCTTTGCGAGCGGCTCCGCAGACGCGGGGGGCACGGACGTAGACTATTCGGTTCGTCGAATTCCGATCACCTTCGCGTGGAGGGCCGCGTTTCTGGACGGCCCCGTGCATCCGCTCTTGGGGGTCGACGCGGGGCTGCTCTGGACCTCCGCGCGCTATCGCGGAGCCTTCGAGGGAGAAGCGGGCTTCGACTTGGGCTTCACACTCCGCGCCCTAGGCGGAGTGGATTTCGACGTGGGCGAATCCTCCCACCTCCGGGCCTTTCTCCAGTACCGGCTCGACCCCGGGCGCACGGTGGTCGGAGGTCCGGATCTCGGTGGCGAGCACCTGGCCTTTGGTCTGGGCTACCTCGTGTCCTTCGATCGGCCTGAGCCACGGGTCCGCCCTCCAGCCACGGGCCCCTTGCGCAGCGCCGGCACGGGCAGCGGGCTCGAAGACGCTTTCGAGTGGATTCGCCGCGGCGACGCCCTCGCCCGGGAAGGCGACGCCGCCGCTGCGGTCCGCGCCTATCAACGTGGGGTCGAGCTGCTTCCCCGCGATCCCCAAACGCGTAAGAACGTCGAGGTTCCGGTGCGAGTGGATTGGGCCGAGCAGCTCGCGCGCGCCGGTCGGCGCGAAGAGGCGATCGAGGTGTTGCAGAGCGCGAGGAGAATCACCCCGGCCGACGCGTCGGTCCTCGACGCGCTCCGGCGATTGGGCGCCTCTCTCGAGGCACCGGTCGAGGATATCGAGGATGGCCCGGCACCGGTGATCCCTCACTGAGGTGCGGTGGTTTTGGCCAGCGGGGGAGCCGATCAGCTCGCGGCGCTGGCTGCCAGTTGGGCCGTGTGCGCGTTGAACGCCGCAACAGCGCGACTCAAGATGTCTTCGGTTTGAGCGAGAACGTTCGGATGGGCATCCGGAGGCGCGCGCAAGAGGAGCTGGAACTCGCCCTCGGGCTGCTGCAGAAGCGTAAAGAGCGCTGCTTCACCCCGGGCGCTCCCGTGCTCGGCTCGGAAGATCTGTCCGTGCCGGACGAACACCTTGGAGGCGCCCACGCCCGTGCCGACGATCAGAAGCGCGGAACGGCGGCTCTGCACCAACCACCCGAGAATGTCGAAAGCAGACCAGCTGCGCAGATCCCCCTTGAGGCTCGATCGCAGCCCCTTCTCCGCCTGCTCAAAGGCGACCACATCCATCCCTCGATCTCCTCCGGAGCGCACGCTTCGCGCCCCGTCCCCCCGGAGTTGCAAGCAGGATGCCGGGTGGTTGTTCCGAGGAGAAGCGGCACAATCGCCGCGTCTGGGTCTCGGAAGCTGGCAATAACCGCAACTATGTCACATTAGCGGGACGCGCCTGCCTCGGTTGTGACTTTGATCACATGGGGGAAACACCGGGCGGGTGGGTTTTGCCCACCGTGGCCCATACGAGCTCGAAATCGTGGATTCCTCGTCCCACGTAAAAGATCGCAAGTCGGGATTTTTCTCGGGAAAGTTCGCTAGAATCCCCGATATCCGAGGCCTCTCGGGGCGGGTACGTACGGGTGCGAGGCAGGCACCTAGACACGAGCGGGCCGCCAAACCTCGCCGCCAGAGAAGAATGAGGGATAGCGCCTTTGACCCGCCTGACCCCTGAACGCCCACCGGTGGTGGATCCCCGTCTGCGCAATGCCGACGACGCCACCGCTCGTCCGGGCGGAGGAGAGTCCCCCGCACTGCCGGGTCGGCGAGACGCGCTCACCGTGCCGCATCGGCCCGCGCGTCGCGAGCACCGCCCCGCCGGCCAGATCGCGATGGATGGGGTGATCGCTCGCGGCACCGCGCAGGTCGGTGCTCGCTTCGAGGTGCCCTCGGTCGAAGTTGACGTGGGCGCCCTCCTCGACCGAATCGACGACGGTTACGCGCGCGTCGGCATCGGCTTTCACCCGGGCTCTCGCCTGGGGAGTGGCGTGAGCGTTCCTGGCCGCCCAGGCGGTCGTCCGACGGTGTACGCCAACAGCAGCATCGTGATCGAAGACGGTCGCTGGGTGACCGACGCAAGTCGCGCGCGCCAAGGGCACGCTCTCGACGGTGCCGACCGCCGATGGCTCGCCAGCACGAACCGACGGGAAAACAACGACGAGCGCACCCTGATCTACTTGAGCGATGAGAACGGCGCACCCGCCGAGCTCGACGGCCCTCTCTGGTTCGACCCAGAGCGGATCTACATGACCGGCGACGGCCGGATCCTCGCCGATGTTCCGTGCCTCCCGGACAGCTGGTTCGACCTCACGGAGGAAATCACCGGGCAAGAACGGGTCGACCCGGCGCAGGCTGGAAACCTCGCCCGCGCGCTCATGCCCGAGCCGCTGCAGCTCACCCCCCGGGAGAGCTTTTCCTCGGACGACGACCCCCACACCCCCGCCGTACCCGGTGGCCCCGAAGGGCCTGGGCGCCGAAGGGGTTCGAGCGCTGAACGTCCACCGCAGGTCCAGCGCATTCTCGACAGCTTGGCACAGGACTCCTTCCGAATCTTCGGCGCAGGCGGAACCCTGCGCCCCGGTCCGATCCGCCTCGGCAGCGGCGAGCAGGCAAACGAAGGCATCTTCTTGAATCTCGCACGCGGCCCAAACGGCGAGCTGTCCGAAGTGCACACGGAAGGCGACCTCGACCGGCTCACGACACGAATCACCGCACACTTCACGAGCTTCGACATGAACAGCGGCGGCACGCGCGTGTTCTCTGGCGCCGGTAGCGCCGAAGTGGAAGTCGTGACTCGGTTCCAGCGCGGCGCCGATGGCGAATTCGATTTCGAGCTGCCGCCGCAGATCGAGATCTCCGTGAACGGCATCGACGCAGAGGGTGTGAATCTCTCGACGCCTGGCCCCGGCGGAAGTCAGCAACAGTTCAGAATCGGGCGCGTTCGTGGGAGCAGCGACGGCGCCCCCGAGATCACCATCGGCAGCGGCGTGACGCGCCTCGATTTCGACGACGTCGACCTCTTTGACCTACACGGTGCGATCGAGGTGGCCGGCGGGAACTCGAGCATACGGCTCGGCCGCGGGGACGGTCCGGGACAGGGCGTGGACATCGAGAACGTGAGCCTTCGCTACGACAGCGCGTCTCGGATCTTCGACCTCGAGGGAGAACCCGTGGACTTCGAGTCCCGCGTGGGGAGCCTCGAGTTGATCGACGGGGACGTCGCGGACGTCGAGCTCGACCTGGCGCTCGGCAACGGGATGATCGAGATCCCCGGACGAAGCCGATTCCGCTATCGCTCCGGCGAAGACGGCGAGATGAGCCTCGAGGCACTGGAACCCGACGGTCGCTTCCGCTTCGAGGGTCGAGTCGCCGAGTTCGAGCTCGGACGCCCAGCGGCGGAGGCCGAACGAGAGCCGGAGAACCAGCTCTCTGGCGTTTTGAACCAGGTCAGCTTGTCGTTGAGCGATCGTTCCTCTGGGGAGATCAGCGGGCGCTCACTCACCCTCCGGCCCGGTCAAATGCCACTCATGGAAGACATCGAAGTGGACCTAGGGATCGAGGTCGAAGAGCTCGGCTTCCCGGTGGGATTCGAGCAGCCCGTGCGCTTCTTCGGCGGCACCGGCGGACGGCTCACCTTGAATCTAGACCGGCAGGAGGGGGACAGCTTCGTACGTGGCACGGGCGAGTTCAACGCGACCTTTGGCGGTGAAGCACGCGCCCGGGCACAACGAATCCGCGGCCTCGAGGACGCGCTGATCGACGTGCGCGCGGACGGCGGCGACGCAGAGCTTCGCGGAAACATCAACCTCACCCCCGAGGGCGGAATCCGTCTCGTGGTGGAGGGACACGGCCGTCCGACGATCGACATCCAGATGCAGCGCGGCGAGCTCGGAGACACGAGCGCGCTCAACGACGTCGAGCGCCGCTTTGAAGAGCTTCCACCCCACGAGCGCATCGAGATCGAAGAGCCCCGGCCAATCCCCACGGGAGGCCGGCAGACACCGCTCCGCGTCGACCCGGGCGACGCGGTCTCCGCGCTCCTCGACGACGGCCGCCTCAACGTGACCCTGCCGATGGAACGGGCGAGCACCGGAGCTTTCGTGCTCGACCTCGTCGAGGACCGTGTGGACGAGGACGGCGACGTCGATCGGGTGGGTCCGCGCGTCCACATCGGAGACATCCGAAGCGGCGGCGGAAATGCACAGCTCAACCTGGTCTTCGAGGGGGAAGGCGACGACTCCCGTCTCGACGTCGACCGCAGCGGCATCACCCTCGACCAGCCCATCGAAGTGAACCTCGGCTTTCAGATGTACTTCGACGGAATAGCTCGGCTGCCGATTCCAGAAGGCAACGTCTACGCGACAACCGGTCGGATTCGCGGCGTGAGCTTCGAGGACGCGGGCGACGGTCAGGTCCGCGTGGTGCCGGACATCGAGATCGACAGCTTCCGAACCTCGCCCATTCTCGACATCGGCGGAATCATGAACATGGAGTCGGTGCGTGCGCGCGTGGGCGAGGAGCTAGGCGGCGCACTCATCGCGGAGCCACTCTTTGGCCGCGAAACGTTGCCGCGCGATCGGGACGCGCTGGTTCGAGCACTCGAGGGCGGCGCCTTTGGCCAGGCTATGGGGCAAGAGACGCCATCGGCAGCGGACGCGGTGGGAGCGCTCGCCCAGCCGCGTTCCGGCGGCGCCGCGGGAGACCGTGCGCCTTCCGGCCCTCCTGGAGAGGAGATCCAGCCGATCACCAACCCCGCGGAGATGCTCGCCCACGCGTTCCCCGAGACCGAACCGGTCGAACGAGACATCGAAGGAGAGCTCTATCGGCTCGCCGTGGAACGCACGGCCGACATGTCCGAGCGGCAACGCAACAACATTCTCGAGTCCGTCCGTCGCATCAATCGAGTCTTCGACGTCGACGGGACCACCCTTCGCGTGCGCGACGACGATGGAGAAGGCCCCATCGAGGTCGGCGACCGACGCTTGGAGCTCGGCAGTGGACAGTTCATCGACCTCGCCCCGGGCACGACTCTGGAGGTCGATGTGGACCCGCAGGAGGGCTTGGTCCTTCGCGGGCATGCGGAAATCGAGGCGCTCCAGGTCGGAAACGAGGGCGACGACGTGCACGTCGAGCTCGGGCGCGTCTCCGCAGACCTCGAGCTCCGAGTCTTGCCAGTGGAAGGCGAGGTGCCGATTCACGCCCTCGCTCTCAGCAATTTCCACGGCGACGTTGAGCGCCTGCGCTCCATCGGCGGAGCGGGAGCGGTGGATTTGCGTGACGCGCGAATCGGCGAGGCCCCGAACAACGTCTTTACGCTGCGAGTGGGCGGCGGGCATCCGCCGCTCGCGCGCTTCCATCTGCCGCAGATCGACCGCGCCCAGATCAGCTACCAAAACGACCTCACGCGAGTCCGCCCGGACTGGGAAGACGCCCGCCTCGACATTCGCAGCGCTTCCGTCAGTAATGCGGCTCTCCTATTCGACGGTCGCACGCTCTCGACACTCGAGCCCCTCCATGTGGAAGAGCTCGATGCTTACGTCTCGAACATAGAGGAAGTGCCCTACGAGGAGCAGCGCGTGGTGCTCGAGCGTGCGCGCATCACGGGTAGCGGTCAGGTTCTCCTGCTTCCCGGCGGCAATATCGGTGTCTACGGCGACCTGGACCGAGAGTCGGATACCCCACCGACGCTCCAGGTAGAGGGAATCACCGGCGCCTTCGACCTCGTCACGACGGGTCCACGCGCGCGCATTCCACTCCTAGAGGACGCGAACCTGCGAGGAGGGCTTTCGGTCCTGCAGTTCGGACCGACCTTGGGCACCCACATCGAATTTGGGCAAACGACCTTCAGTGGCCAGACAGGCGAAGGCGAAGTCATCGTCGGCCCCGACCGGACCGAGCGGGAAACGATGCAGATCGCCAACGGGCGCATCATCGCGGAGATCGAGGAGCTACGCGTAGTGGTCCCGCCGGAGGAGATGGAGGCGGCACGAGCGGCGCGCGCCACTCCGCGGTCCGAGGTCTACTTCGATGCGAGCTACTTCATCGACGGCGACTTCGACAAAGACTTTCCTCCGAGCGAGGTCCAGGCGGAAGCACTCGAGAACCTCGGCGTTCAGGTGATCGGCGGCGGCGCCTACGGTGGCCGATTCATGCTCTCCGGCGCCGTGTTGCTCGAAGAAGGCAATTTCGTGGTCCGAAACCAGGCGACCCTCGGCGTACGCGCCCGCGCGCTGCTGGAGGCGAACGGGATCGATCCGATCCGTATCCGCGACACCGTCGGACGCTGGCTCGAGGACGCGATCGAAGCTCCTCCCGACCCACCGGGCGGCGGGGACTGAGCCTGCGCGATCAGCGGCGGCACCGTCAGCCTTTTTCGGCCACCTCGACCCAGAAATAGCCCCGCAGGTCGCCCGGCTGGAAACCAGTGGCCTGGTCTTCTGGGTACTTCTCCGAGAGCATCACGCTGACATCATCGGGGATCTGCTCGGCGGTGCCGTGGCACGTTACGCAGGGCTCAGCGAGCTGAATCGGCGATAGGTAGCGAATGCCCCCCGAGTCAGCCCGCAGGATCACGTCCTCTTCGACCTTTTTCTCAACCCAGGGCTCCGCCCAATCGCGCGGCGCGTTGCTCGGGTTGCGCACCGCGAAGGATGTACGCCCGATCTCGACCTGGAGTTCTTCACTGACACTTTGAGTCAGCGACGGCGCCGCGGTCTTGCACACCTCGACTCCACGGTCCCAATCGCCATCCTTGACCGCCGCTTTCAGCGTCCCCATCAGGCGCTCGGCGAGCGCCTTCTTCGCCTGCCGCGCATGGGCGAGCCGTTCCCGCTCCACTTCGCTCAGCTCCGCTTCCGGGACTCGCGAAAGCGCCACGTCCGGCTCTGCATCGAAGCCCTCGGTGGGTGTGGCCTCCTCCGCCGAGGCAGACGTTTCGGCCTCGCCGTCTTCGGAGCGGGTGGCCGTCTCTTCGAGCTTACAGCCAACCATCACCAGGGCGGTCATGCACACGATCGCAATTCTCATATCGTCTTCCTTTTCCTGTCATCTAGTAGAGGGCCGACGCGAGTCGTCGGCGATATTCCTTTGTCACGGTGTGCTGATCGCCGAGCAAGGTGAACAAGGAAATCGCGGACCGGCGCGCGCAGTCTTGGCAGATCTCGCGGCTCTCGAGCATCGAGTCGATCCACGCCTTGGCGGCATCAGCGTAGCGTCCAGCCTTCGCCGCGTCGCGCCCCTGGCACAGGAGCTCCCAGGCACGGCGCTCGCGCTCGGTCGCGGGGCTGGCCGGCCCTTCGAGCTCACCGAGGCCTGTCATCACCCGGACCGCTTCAGCACGCTCAAATCCAGGCAATCCTTCCACGATGTCTTCCACCAGGGTGCGGGCGCGCTCTGGCTCGTCGAAGGCGATGAGCGCAGCGAGCCCTGCACGGGCCTCCCGATGCTCGGGGTCGGCGGCGACAGCCTGCTCGAAGGCCGCCTTGGCCGCCGCGGCGTCGCCGAGCTCGAGGGCCCGCTCCGCCCGCTGCACCGCCCGGCCCGCCTCGGTCGGGATGTGTTGGTCGAGCCACGCACGCACCTGCGGCTCCGGCAGGGCCCCGAGGAACTCGGCGACCATCTCCCCGCCGTCGAAGAGCTTCACCGCCGGTATGCTGCTGATTCGGTACTGGGCGGCGAGGTCAGGGTGTTCTTCGGTGTTGAGCTTGACGAGCTTGAATCGCCCTTCTGTCTCGAGCGCCTCGAGCACCGGTCCGAGCATTCGGCACGGACCACACCAGGGTGCCCAGAAGTCGACGAGAACCGGACGATTGAAGCTCGCATCCAACACCTCGGCCTTGAACTGAGCGCTATCGATCAATTCCATGTCGGCCTCCTCGGCCTGGTAGTACCCTGGTCGCCTGAGGCGTTTCATCGGTGGACGTCGTTTTTTTCCGTCTTCAGGCGCGGCTGGGTAACGACGACTCACGCAATACAAAAGCCCGGGTCATCGGAAGACGACCCGGGCTCTTTCGTTTTTCAGAGAGCGCGGGACTACATCGACTTCTTGCCGCTCTTGACGAGCTCGGCGTAGTACTCGCCTTTTGCCTTGCCGCTTTCCTTGGCCTTCTTGAGCTCTTCGTCGATGAGAGCCTTGAACGCCGGGAACGGCTGGGCGCCGCTCAGGAAGCGACCGTTGATGAAGAAGGCCGGAGTTCCGCGGGCGCCGAGCTTCACCGCCGAGCTTTGATCCGCGAGGATCTTGTTCTTGTACTTCTGCTCGTCGTAGCAGGCCTTCCAACGGGTCAGGTCCACACCAACGTCCTTCGCGTAGCTCTCGAGATCAGGATCTTCGAGCTGACGCTGGTTGGCGAAGACCTTGTCGTGGTACTTCCAGAAGTACCCCTCACCCTGCTCGCCGGCGCACTCGGCGCCCATTGCCGCAGGCAGCGCACGCTTGTGAAAGCTCAACGGGTTGTGCTTCCACACGATTCGCACGTCGTCCCCGTAGGCCTCTTCGATCTGCGTGAGGGTCGGTCCCACTCGATTGCAGAACGGGCACTGGAAATCCGAGATCTCAATCAGGGTCACCCAAGCATCCTTCGGGCCCTTGGTGTATGCCTCGCCGACAGGCATCGAGTAGACCGCCTGCGGATCGGGTCCACGCGGGCGCTGCGGGCGAGCCGGACGCGCGGGACCGGCCTTCTCGAGAGCCTCGAGCTTGCTGATGATTGTCTTTTGATTTTCTTTGACCTCTTCGAGGTCGCTCCGAGTCACGCAACCGACCATTCCGACCGCGATGAGAAGGAGCCCTGCGTTCCGTGCCAAGCTCATGTTCGTACTATCCTCCGCTCCCGATAGAAGCATCATTCAGGTAAGGCTGGTTCCAAGGCCTCGAAGAACCGCCACTCCCTCGATCGCATTCCCCTTCGGGCACTTTTCCACTGCGATCTTGGGCGGTTTCACGAGGACGCCGGGACCTTCGCCGCGCAGGCGGTGTATTGTCAAGGTCGCGGGTTGAGGCAACACTGCCGGCGCATGCGAATCATCTCCGGTCGTTGGGGCGGAAGGCGCCTCGTCACCCCTAAGCACTGGCGCACCCGCCCAACCCCAGACCGGGTCAAGGAGGCCCTGTTCTCGATTCTCGGCGACCTCGAGGGTGCCAACGTCCTCGATGCCTACGCCGGCAGCGGTGCCCTCGCCCTCGAGGCTTTGTCTCGCGGTGCGGCCCGCGCGGACCTCGTGGACCGCGATTCGGCCGCAATTGAAGCCATTCGGCACAACGTCGAAGGCCTCGGAGCGGACGCGCGTGTGCTTCGTGGCGATCCGCTGCGACTCCTCGCTCGGGGCACACTCGCCGGCCCCTACGACCTCGTATTTCTCGACCCGCCTTACGAGCGGCAGCTCTGGGGCCCGGCGCTTAGTGCTCTCGACAGCGCCGGCGTCCTGAGCGAGTCCGCGCGCGTCGTCAACGAACACCCGAGCGGGTTCGAGCTGACGGCCGAAAACTGGCAGATTCCGCCGCGTTTTGCGATCGAGACGCAACGCTCCTACGGCGATGTTGCGATAACCGTTCTCGTGAGCGAAGGAGAGCCACGATGAGCACCGCCTTGTATCCAGGGAGCTTCGACCCGGTCACCTTTGGTCACCTCAACATCGTCGAGCGCAGCCTCATGGCCTTCGACGAAGTCGTCGTCGGCGTCGCTCACAATGTGCGCAAACAACCGCTCTTCACCCCGGAGGAGCGAGTCGAGATGCTTCGAGAGGCCCTGGGCGACGAGCCGCGGGTCCGCGTCGTATCTTTTCGCGGCTTGCTGATCGACTACGCGGTGAAGTGCGGGGCGAACGTCATCCTGCGTGGTCTACGCGCGGTCTCGGACTTCGAGTACGAGTTTCAGATGGCGCACATGAATAGGCGCCTGCAACCGACGGTCGACACGGTGTTCATGATGACCGGGGAAGAGCACTTCTACGTCTCGAGCAACTTGGTCCGCGAGGTGGCACGCTTCGGAGGCGACGTCTCCGCATTCGTACCCGCGCACGTCGAGAAACAACTCAAAGGGAAATTCAAAAAGTGAAGATCAGCACCCGAGCCCAGAGCGTCAAACCCTCCGCCACTCTCGCCATGGCCGCACGGGCCAAAGCGATGCGCGCCGAGGGCGTCAATGTCCTGTCGTTCTCCGCTGGAGAGCCCGATTTCGACACCCCCAGCAACATCAAGGACGCGGCGAAGGCGAGCCTCGACCGCGGAGAAACGAAGTACACGCCGGTCGCTGGCACCCCCGCCCTCCGCCAGGCCGTCACCGAGTGGCTCAACGGCCGCTATCCGGTCGAAGCGAGCAGCAACCAGGTCATCGTCGGCTGTGGCGCGAAGCAGGTGGTGTTCAACGCCGCCGCCGCGCTCCTCGAGCCCGGCGACGAAGCGGTGATCTTCACGCCCTACTGGGTGAGCTACCCAGACATGTTCGCTTTCAACGGCGCCAAGACGGTCACTGTCGAAACTCTTCCGGAGGAGAACTTTGCGCCGTCGGCGGAAAAGCTCGCTCAGTCCATCTCGCCCAGAACCAAGATCGTCTTGCTGAACACGCCGAACAATCCCTGCGGGGCGAGCTATCCGCGGGCGGCCATTGAAGCAGTCGCGGAGGTCCTCAAAGCGCATCCGGAGATCGCGATCATCACCGACGACATCTACTCAGAGCTCGTCTTCGACGGCGATTTCGTCAGCCTCCTACACGTGGCACCGGAGCTGTTCGAGCGAACGCTCATCGTGCAAGGGGTGTCGAAAACCTACTCGATGACCGGATGGCGGATAGGCTTTGGTATCGGTCCCACCGAGCTCATCGAGGCGATGTCTCGAATCCAGGGTGCCTCCACTTCCGGCGCTTGCTCCATTGCGCAGGCAGCCGCAGTCGAGGCCCTGAGCGGACCTCAGGACGAGGTCCGGCAGATGCGCGAGGCCTTTGCGAGGCGTCGCGACCGCATGGTGGCGGGCCTGCGGGCGATCAAAGGTGTGAAGGTGCCCACACCGGGCGGTGCCTTCTACGCATTCCCGGACGTCAGCTCCTTTTACGGCGATCGCGTCAAAAACAGCTTTGAGCTGGCGGAGTATTTGCTGGACACTCAACACATTGCGACGGTCCCGGGGGGCGCCTTTGGGACCGACGCTTGTATTCGACTGTCCTTCGCGTGCAGCGATGAGACGATTGATGAAGGTCTCGAGCGCTTGCGCAAGGGGCTCGAATCTCTGACCTGAGGCGATGACACGAGCGACGGGCGCAGCACTTCTGGTTTCGATTGCGCTCGTCGGCTGCAAGCGCAATGTCATCGAGGGCTACCCTGACACCTTTGCGGGCGTCGGGCTCGTACTCGCGATACGTGGCAGTCATCCGGTCGTCGAGCAGAGCATCGAAGGGGGCAGCGCGCACGCGGCCGGCATAGAAGCGGGTGACCTCATCGAGCGCATCGACGGAATCCCCACAAAAGGCATGACCCTGGGCAACGTCGTTGCCAAGATCCGCGGCCAAGAGGGCAGTCAGGTGACCCTCGCGATTCGGCGCGAAGCGCAAAACATCATCGTGGTCGTGCCCCGACAAAAGATGGTCAAGACCGGCGACGCGAACGAAGCCTACGAAAAGGCGGAGATCGTCGACGGCGACAACGAGCTAAAGGTCCTCGGCTTGCAACGTTGAATCTCGAGTGGGTACGCGCGCCCGTGTGCGCGAACGAGTCGCTCAGTACAAGCGGGCGATGTCGACGGTGAGCAACGCCTCGATGCGATCATTCACAAGCGCCACCTCCCCTTCTTCGATCGGCAGCTCGAGCGATTCTTCGATAAACACGCGATCGCGATTGAGAACGTTCTCTGCCACACCGAAGCGTCGATAGAGGTCGACCTCCAAGAGCCGAACAGTCAAAGACAACATGTCCTGCTGGGGCAGAACCGGACCTCGAAACAGGACCTCGTCCGCGACATAGAGCTCGCCCTCTTCCACGATGTGCGGCTCTCTCGTTCGGTCCGCGAGGCGCGTTTCGTGGAAGACGAGCCCCTCGTAGTCGATGCGGGACTCCGCTACGAGCTCCGCCGGTGAAACCCCGAGGTCATCGAGGTCCCAGCTGCCCTCGCCCTCGAGGTCATCGAGGAGTCGAAGCTGCTTCAGACGCACGGTCACCTGCCGGTCCCCGGTGAGCCCAGCGGCCATGACCAAACCCGCCTCTCTCGCGCGCCCCACCGCCAGATGGTCGATGAACAGGTAGCTGGTGGACGGGAGCAGGCGCTCGCCGCCGAGGGCCTGCACACGGTTAGCGAGCTCCTGCCGATGAAAATGCATGTCCGCAACAAAGACGATCCCGTCGTTGGGCTCGCGGTCCGGGTTGTCCAGGGCGAGCAGGCTCAAGGGAAGGCCGATGGATTCGGTGAGCTCCTCTTTGGCGGCCGCCAGGTGGTGCACGTAGACACCGCGGAACAAAGGATTGTCTGCGGCATAGATGTCGTGGTCCCAGCTGGCGGAGACTTCCTGAACGTAATCCGGGTGCATGTGAACGAAGTCATAGGTGTTGATGCCGATGTCGTTACCGACTTCGCGCACGGTCGGGTTGTCATAGAGCTGCGCGAGCCGTGCACCGGCGAGCACCCCCGCGTTCGTGACCCAGCGGGAGATCAGCTGGTCGGACGCTAGACCTTCGAGGTCGTTCTCGATCAGATAGCGGGTGAGATGGCAGCCCATCGAGTGACAAAACACTCCAACGTGCTCGGCACCGGTGCTCTCGACCCGATAGCGAAGAAACTTCGCGACAATGAGCGCGTAGCGTTGCAGCGCGAGGGCGGAGGCGTAGGGGAAGCGCTCGATGTCGGCGACGTCTTCCGAACTCATCCAGTCAGCCGGCACACCGCCGTAGTACTCCACCTCCACCACCTGGTTCGGCTCGAAGGGAAAGATCCGGCCGTCCGGTCGGCCGGTGAGCTCGCGGACCGTTTCCGACAACCGGCTCCCGCTCGAGACCGCACCGTAGACCGTGTCCGGAAAATCCTCGTACCTCTCGAAGGTGAAGCCCCGGACCTCGACGAAGAGCGTGTGCGCCGGATCGAGATTCTTGCCGTCGCCCGCGAGGACCGGTGGCTCCGCGCAGTCCGCGGCGCAAGGCGGCTCGCAGGGATCGCACACGCCATCGTCGCAGCGGGCAAAGCGCTCGCTCATCCGCTCCGCGCCGAGACAGTGCCCAAAGAAACAGATCGCGCAGTGATCCTCAGATCCGTCGCATTGGAAATCGTAGGGTGGCCCGGGCTCGTCACACTCGAGGGCCGGGGCGACGCCTGCGCCGGGCTCCGCTGCGCTACCGGACGGGGGCTCCG
The DNA here is from genome assembly GCA_964468125.1 of uncultured Bdellovibrionales bacterium. Classification (GTDB taxonomy): domain Bacteria; phylum Myxococcota; class XYA12-FULL-58-9; order XYA12-FULL-58-9; family CAYXVF01; genus CAYXVF01. Next base: position 22,219 of record CAYXVF010000012.1, read on the forward strand.
AGACCGGGGCGCCGCGCTCCTCCCCGGGCGAGACGCGAAGGCCTTCCTCCGCCTCACTGCCGCAGGCCCACGCGCTCAAGCACGCGAGAAACGCGGCAGTTCTAACCATTCGAGCTCGTCTCATCCCCATCTCGCCCGCGGGCGCAACTGGAGACAAATCAGGGGCCGGAGCGTTCGGCAAGACGCTGTGCGTCAAGCAAGCGAAAGCGGTGGCTAAGCATCGACCTCTTGGAGCACCACCGTGCTGCGAGGTCGGACCGCGAGGCGGCCGGCCACACTATGTGCGGCCTCGGGTTTCCACACGTTCCCGTGTGCTTCTTCATCCGAATGCGTGTCCACGACCCGGACCCATTTCTTGCCCGGAGCAGCCGCGGGCACCTCAAAGGTGCTGTCGTGCCAATGGCTGTTCGCATGCAGCAAGAAACGCGAGTCACCTTTGCTTCCCGCCGGGAAGAGAGCCGCCAATGCGTGGTGTGCATCGCCTTCGACAGGACCCCAGGTTTCGATCTCCGGCGCTTCCGGCCCGAGCTGCTTCAGACCGGGACTCGAACGGCGCAGCGCGAGAAGATCCTGGGTGAAGTCGAAGATCGGGTTTGCCTCACCGTGCGCTTCGCCGAGGTTGTCATGGTACTCGCCGCCGATCTCCGTGTTCACCCGGTGCGGGGCGTTGGTTGCGAGCATCTCGTAGTTGACTCCCTGTACTTCGTGCAGCTTGTAGGTGTTGTTGTTGCCGCGCTGGGTACGACCGAGCTCGTCGCCACCGAGAATCATCGGGACTCCGCGGGCGAACATCAGGATCGCATGCAGGTTGCGCATCTGCTGACGTCGCTGCGCCTTGGTTTCCGCCGCGCTCCCGTGCCAGTTGTCCCAGGACTTGTTGTTGTCGCTTCCGCCGTCGCTGGGTCCGAAAGGCGGCTCCTGCTCGTTGATTTTTCCATTGTAGCTCACCACGTCAGCGAGGGTGAACCCGTCGTGCACGGTGATGAAGTTGATCGGCGGCTTGCCGTCGCGAAAGAGATCGAGCGTGCCTTTGAGAATGCGCGCGATTCCATCCGCCCCGCCCTTCCCGCGAATGAAGTCGCGGGCCGTATCCCGAAACTGACCATTCCACTCGCTGAATGGCGCAGGGAAATCACCGACATGATAGCCACTCAGATCCCACGGCTCGGCGAGGAGCTTCACGTCGTGCTTCTTCGCAATCTCCGCCATGTCACTGAGCATCGCTGAGCCGCTGTCGAAGGCGTAGCCCGCGTCTTTCACCCGCCCGAGGGCAGCGGCGAGGTCGAACCGAAATCCATCAACGCCGAGCGAGACCCAATACTCGAGAGACTCGCGGATCAGGGCTCGTGCGTCAGGTTTCGAGGCATCGATGGGCGCGCCGCAGCCGGTACTGTCGTGATCGAAGCGCGAATCGTCCTTGGAGAGGGCGTGATAGGCGACGTTGTCGAGTGCTCGCAGTCCCGCGAGGGTCAAGACCTCGGGACGCTCCGGGTCTTTCGGACCGCTCCAACCACCGTGGTTGTAGACCACGTCGAGGATGACCTCGATTCCCGCGTCGTGAAACGCCCGGAGCATCTCTTTGAACTCCCGGGTGGGCCCGCCGGGGCTCTTGTCGTGCGCATAGGCGCGGTTCGCCGCGAAGTAGCCCTGGGACATGTAGCCCCAGGCGTTCTCAGAGCTGTCGAATTGATGAATCGGCATCAGCTCGAGCGAGGTGATCCCGAGTGCCTTGAGGTAGGGCGCCATGTAGGCTGCGCCGGCGAAGGTGCCACGCAATTCAGCCGGCACGTTGACCACGTCCGCGAACCCTTCTCGGTCGGCGAGGATTGCCTCGAGGCGACTCGCACTCGGGTGACCGGTGAATCCGCGCACGGAGGTCTCGTAGACCACCGTATCCTTCCACGGAACGTGTGGACGTGCTCCCGTTTCCGTTCGATCGTTCACGACGATCCCTTTGGGTGCGATCCGCCCGGTGTCGAATTCTCGCTGTGGTCGCCCTTCGTACAGGTCGGGCCCGGAGAGGTAGGCCTGAAAGTGCTCGGGCTGATGCTCGTGGGAGATCTCGATCGCGTGAGAGCCTGTCGTAATCTTGTTCGGATTGAATCGGTGCCCCTCGAGCACGTCAGCTCGAAAACCCGCGTCCGAGCCGCCGCGTTGAAAGGAGCGCGTGTACTCCCAATTTGGACCAAAGACGCGGAACCCATAGTGCGTGCCCGATGGCACGCCTTCGAGCTTTGCCTGCCACTTACCGTCCGGGGTCTTTCGCATCAGATAGTCGAAGACCGCGTCCTTGCCGGTAGGGCCGTCGTAGATCTCGAGCACAACGGTTGTCGCGTTCGGCGCACGTACCGCGAAGCTCGTTTGCTGACCCTCTACATGGACTCCTGGACGAAAGCTCTTCTCCGCCCAGCTCTTTTTCTCCACGGGAGAGAAAGGGCCTCGGCGCGGGTGATTGATGCCGATGTGCCGGTCATCGCTCGTCAGAGGACCGCGAGAGACCTGCTTCCCGTCGAGAAGAACCTGCGCCTGCGCGCGTCGCTCGACGTCGATGGCATCCCTGCGACTGCCGCGCTCGGCGACGAGCCACGAGGCATCGGTCAACGGACGAACATCAAATTCGGTCTTGCGCATGAGTCATTTCTAGTGCCGGCCGCGCCGGCTCTCATTGCCGACTCCGCCGGCGGATTCTGGATACGATGGGCGACCCGTCAGACGGGCAGCAGCATCAACGTCTGATGAGGAGTGAGGGTCGGCAGCGGCAAAACGACCTTGCCCGCTTCCTTCGTCGCGACCAGTTCGAGCCCGGTCGCGTGATCCCGGAACTTCTGGCCCTCTTTGACCCCGAGGTGAGCCACCGGGAGGTTTTCGCCCGCGCGTTCTTCGCCGCTCGTGTTGGCCGCACACACCACGGCCGAGCCCTCGAACACGCGCGCCAGGGCGAAAAGCGGCCCGTCTTCGGACCAAAGCGTCACGGCGTCGCCGCGGCGAAGCTCGGGCCGCTCGACTCGGAGCTCGTTCAGAGAGCGCAGGAACTTGGCGAGCCTCGAGTCCGGGTTGTGTTGGCCGAACATGCTCTCGCGATTGCCCGGATCCTCGCCGCCCTCAAAACCCTGCTCGGTGCCATAGTAGATCGTCGGAATACCCGGCCAGGCGTACATGAGCGTGAGAGCCGCCTCGAGCTCCCGTTCCCGCTCTTCGCGGCTTCGGGTATCTCCCTCGCCGCGGTGCAGCCAGCGCGCGCGATCGTGGTTGTCGACGAAATTTAGTGGCAGACGGGGATCGAGTAGCTTGTTCTGCTCGACGAGCGCGCTCTCAAGGGGGCGCGTTCCTTCACCCCACTTGAACGCCCGTTGAAATGCACGATTCTGGGGAAAATTCAGTGTCGAGTCGTAGGGCGCGTCGGGTGACTCTACGCTCTTAACGTAGGGGAACTGCGCTTGCCACTCGTGATGGTACTGCTCCGGAACGATGATTACAGGGTCCAAGCTGAAGTGCCGCAAGCGGTACTCGATCTCAGCCTTGATCGCCTTGTGATCGGCGGGCGGAAAGTGGCCAGCGGTGTCCAAACGAATGGCATCAACCCCTGTCGTCTTGATGAAGTACGTCGCTTGAGCCGCCATCGTCTGCTGGATCGAGTGAAGAGATGTGTCGAGGGTGGGCAAGAGACGTGCCTCTTCTTCTGGGCGAGTCCTGAAGTCACCGTAGATCCTCTGCTCCGGATCGAGCCAATCCTCCACGACGCCTCGTCCGTGGTAGGGGCGCTCGTGCGTGACCATGTCGTTTGGCTTGAGCTGCGGCGCACCGGGGCGAAAGCGGTACTCGCGGCCCTCCGGGCGATAGGAGATGTCGTCGCCTTCGTAGTCGATCAAGGGCGCGGTGTGCTGCCAAACAACGTCGAGGATGATTCGGATCCCGCGCTTGTGGGCCTCGTCGCACAGCTCTCGCATGTCGGCGAGGGAGCCCACCCGGGGATCCATCTTGAAAAAGTCGTAGGTGTGATAGTTGTGGTACGCCATGGGACCGAACTGGGCCGTAATGGGCCCGAGCCAAACGGTCTTCACACCGAGCTTCTCCAGGTAGTCCAGCTGTGCGGTGACACCCTTTATGTCCCCGCCGTGCGCGTAGTCCGGATGATCGGGTCGATGCTCCACGTAGCCGGCGCCGTCGGTCTTCGGGTTGCCGTTGCTGAAGCGGTCGAGCACGAGGTGGTAGACGTTCGAGTCTCCCCAATACTCGGGCTGAGGCAGCACGGTAATCGGCAGCTCGAGGTCCGCCTCACGCACCCATTCGGGCGACCGGAAGTGACCCTGCTCCTGCGCGAGCGCCGCTTGCATCCCAGCGTACAGCCGCTGCACCGCATGCTCAGCGGGAATGCTCTCCCCGACGGTGACCCCATGTTTGACGTTGGTGGCGTGAATCGCCCGCATCTGCTCCTTGATGCCGGCCACTTCCAGCGCAGCGCCAGCCCCGCGGTGCGCCATTTCGGACGCATGCTGACGAATGAAATCGGTGACGGCGGCCGTCGCAGCGTGGAGCTCGCGCGCACTGAGATGCTCTCCCTCGCGGTCCGACCCGTCGAGGGTGCATGCCTCGGTCAGGAGCTCGCGCGACAACTCCTGAAGGTGGTCGCGCGGATGCCCTTCAATGGCGGGCATCGGTTGTCTCAGGAAATCGATCGCACGCGTGTTCATCAGTGCGTTCCTCCAGCGGTGGATACCTCAGTTCCGATCAGGAGAGGCTGCGATTCTTCCTTCACCCGTTGGGTCAGCACCGCCGCCACGAAGAAGCAGACGCCTCCGAGCATGACCGCTGCCACACGATTGTTGAGAAGCACGTGCTCCATGAGTGAGCCAAAGCCTACGGCAACGAAGATTTCGGGCAGTACGATGAAGAAGTTAAAGATCCCCATATAGACGCCGGTCTTTCCGACGGGCAGCGTATCCGCGAGCATCGCGTAGGGCATCGAAAGAATGCTCGCCCAGGCAATCCCGACGCCAACCATTGAAGCCAGAAGCCACAGAGGTTGCTCGATGAAGCCAACAGACATCAGGCCAACTGCTCCTAGAGCGAGGCAGGTTGTGTGCGTGTTGCGACGACCGAAGCGACGAGCAAGCGCCGGAAGAGCGAGGGAAAAGAGGAACGTCACGAGCGAATACGCGGCAAAGCACAAACCGGCCCATTCGATGCCTTCGACGTAACGTGGGGTCGACTGTTCGGCGCCAAACACGTTGCGCGCGACGGCCACGGGAAAATAGAGCCACATGCAAAACAAGCCGAGCCAGGTGAAGACCTGTACCGATGCGAGACGACGCATCGTTGGAGGCATGTGCATCAACGCGTCGCTGATTTCGCGCCAGGCCGCCTTGAGGCCGCGGTTTTCTTTCTTCTGGCGCTCAAAGGACGCGAGGTCACTCGGCGGGTGTTCCTTGGTCGTGAAGACGGTCCACAATACGGCGATGAGAAAGGCGGCGGCGCCGACGTAGAAGCTCACTCTGACAGTGATGGGGATCGCGCCCTCGCCGGAATCACTCACACCGAGACGTCGCAGGATGAATGGCAAAGCGGAAGCGGCCACCGCGCCGACACCGATGAACACGCTCTGCATCGCGAATCCACGCGTTCGCTCCGCGGGGGGTAGAAGATCGGCGACAAAGGCACGAAAGGGCTCCATGCTCACGTTGATCGATGCATCGAGAATCCAGAGCAGACCCGCTGCCATCCAGAGCGCGGAGGCATTCGGCATCAACACCAAGGCAAAGGAGCTCGCGAGCGCACCGACGAGAAAGTAGGGCCGCCGCCGACCCAGTCGGGTCCAGGTGCGGTCGCTCATGTAACCGATGATCGGCTGAACCAGGAGGCCCGTGAGGGGAGCAGCCAGCCAGAGGATTGGGATCTGGTGCGCATCCGCGCCGAGGAACTCGTAGATGGCGCTCATGTTGGCCATCTGCAGTCCCCATCCAAATTGAATGCCCAGGAATCCGAAACTCATGTTCCAGAGCTGCCAGAACCCCTTTCGCCCAGCCGTGTCGGTCGCCATTCTAACTCCCCGTGATCGGGCGAGTTATCGGCCGTCTCGACGATCGGTTTCGGGAGTTTTGTCTCGCGTCTCTCCACGCCACCGTGACTCGGGTCCCGAATGACCAATGGCAAGGCCCTGGTGCTCACAGCGGCGGCCTCAGAGCCGGCCGCTCGCCTTGACCGCCAGGTACTGATTCACGAGCTGAACCGCGAGCTCGTTCGGAGCGACGTCCACGTGCAGGACTCCGGCCATCGCCAAGCGCGCGTGGGCGACCGACCGGTGACGGAGATAGTGCTGCGTCGCCGCGTAGCGCAGGGCGTCGTCGAAGTCATGAATGGGTGCATCGCTCGCTTCGCGAAGCGCGATCTCGCGCAGACTCGTCAGCAACACCAAGTGGCGCCGTCCGGCGAAGGACAAACCCGCGACGAGTTCCTCATCCGTTTCGTCCCGGAGGTTGGTCACCACGACTAGAAGGGTCCGCTTGCGCAGCTTGCCGAGCACGCGTCGAACGGCGCCCTCCACGTCCCCGGGGATCGGATCGGTCTGGAGGTCAAAGACCGTGTTGAGCAGTGCGTTCAGATGTTGCTGGCCTTTGGCGGGGCTGAGCCAGCGCTCCTCGCTTCCGAAGCTCATGAGCCCGACGGAGTCTCCCTGAGACAAGGCGACGTGTCCGAGCAGGAGCACCGCGTTGAGAGCGTGGTCGAGGTGGCTGAGTGTTCCATCGCGGCTGTGCATCCGCCGTCCCGCGTCCACCAAAAACAGGAGCTGCTGGTCGCGTTCGTCTTGATAGTCTCGGGCGATCACGCGACGTACACGGGAGGTCGCACGCCAATCGACGGCACGGAGTGGATCGCCGGGCTGGTAGTCGCGAAGCTCTTGAAACTCAGTGCCCACTCCGCGACGCTGCCGTTTCTTGATCCCGAGCAGACTCAGACGATTCTCGGTGGCGAGTAGCGCGTAGCGAGCGACCGCGCGAAAATTCGGGTACACCCGCACGTGATCTTCCAACCGGATTCGAGACTGACGCCACCAGAGCCGGAGCGGTGAGGAGACGCGCGTGTCGATCCCGTCGAAGACGAACGTTCCTCGCTCCGTAGGCTCGAGACGGTAGGTGATCCGTGCGCCTTCGCCTCCAGGGAGTCTGACGCGTTTCGGGAGATCGAAGTAGCGAATCGTGTCGGGAACTCGGTCGAAGACATCGAAGACCAAAGGTGTGCGCCTCCGATTCTCCAAGACGAGGGCTGCCTCGTGCTCAACTCCGAGGGAGAGCGAATGGGGAAGGTCACGTTTGGCCTCCGGCTGCGCGCGCATGACTGCGATGAGGGCATCGACGATGGCCACTACCGTGAGGGCACCGAACACGCCCCACCACACGGTAATGTCGACGAGCCCAACCATAGGGAGCACCCCGAGAATGGCGATTGTCAGCCAGGCGACGAGCTGTGCTCTCGCAACGACCAACGGCATCAGACGCGCGGGGCTTCCACGGCCTCGAGAAGCGCGGCAAGGATGAGGTCGCTGCTCTGCCCCTCGAGTTGCGCGTCGGGTGCGAGGAGAATGCGATGGCGAAGGGCCGGAGTCGCGATGGACTTGATGTCATCCGGCAGGACGAAATCACGGCCCTCCAACAGCGCCTTTGCCCGCGCTGCGCGAACCAGCGCGAGCCCCCCGCGCGGTGATGCGCCCTGCGCTACCCCTGGCCACTTACGCGTGCGCCGAGCCACGGCGACCGCGTATTCCACCACCTTCTCATCCACGCGCACCCGTGCGGCGACTTCACGCATCGCCAACACATCCGCACCGCTCGCCACCGCCGCGACGTTCTCCGTGGTGAACGCGTCATCGGTTTGCTCCTGGGTGACCAGGCCCACCATGCGTACCTCGTCGGTCTCTTCCGGATAGGAAATCAGGGTCTTCAGGAGAAAACGATCGAGCTGAGCGTCCGGGAGCGGGTAGGTGCCTTCGTGCTCAAAGGGGTTTTGAGTCGCGAGGGTCATGAACGGCCTGGGAAGCAAATGGCTCGTGCCCTCGAGCGTGACCTGCCGCTCCTGCATCGCTTCGAGCATCGCGGCCTGGGTCTTCGCCGGGGCACGGTTGATTTCGTCCGCGAGGAGCAAATTCGTAAACACGGGCCCTCGGTGCGTCCGAAAATCGCCGGTCTTCATGTCGTACATCACGTGCCCTACGATGTCGGCGGGCATCAAATCGGGGGTGAATTGGATTCGCCGAGCTTCGCCGCTGAAGGTCCGCGCGAGGCAACGCACGAGAAGCGTCTTCCCGAGCCCCGGCAAGCCTTCGATGAGCACGTGGCCACCGGCGATCAGGCCCACCAAGGCCTGCTCGATGACATCCCGCTGGCCGATCAAAGCCTTCTCGACCTCATTGCGAATCGCGGTGGCGAGCTCCGTCGCTCGGGGAAAATCGATGGTAGGGGCAGTCGTCATAGCCGTTGGTGAATCTCCCGAAGGGTCTGAACCGTCGCGGTGAAATTGGCAGGGTCTCTCGGATTGCTGGCGCCGAAGAGCCGCTCGAGCTCCGCGGAGGAAATCGCCGCGACCTCCTGCACATGAGCACGTCGTTCCTCCACGCTCAATCCCTGCCAGCCGAGGGTGCTGCGTGCCGCTTTTCCGAGCACGGCGGCCTTCACCGAGTCGAGAAGCGCGAGCCCTGCGTCCCGTTGCCAAAGAAAGGTCGCCGTCGCCTCGATGTGCTCGAGCACGCTGCGACGTACGTCTTCACGAACCGGATGTCGCGGACCGAAGCTGCGGGCCCGTGCCCCGAGCCACAAGGCGAGCGCAACCGCACCGGCGAGCAGAGTTGGCCCGCCGTGCTCGAAGATCAGATCGAGGAGCCCAGGAACGTCCGCGCCGTAGACCACCCAAACCTCACCACGCCGCCCGCCGAGGGTAGCGAGGTAGTGGGCGAGTGTGGCGTGCTCGTAGTCGCCGATGGTCACGTTGCGAAGCCAATGCTCGTCGGCGACGATCGTCACCCCGCCCTTCCCCACGGATCGATGGACGATGCGCGCGCGTTTCGGTGGTCCGATCGACCAAGCCGCATTGTCTCCATCGACGCGGAGCCGGTTGGGAATCGACGCGCGAACCCGGTGGTCGGTCCCGGGGAGGAGGAAGGGGCTCTCCGTGTAGTCGACGTACTCGTCGAAGCCCTCGGACTCCGGTTCCGCGGAATCCGCATTTTCGTCCCGCAGACTCAAGCTCAGGCGGACCAACAGCGGGTCGCGACGCTCGCCGGGCTCATCGGCTGGCTCTCCGAAGAAATCGAAGTTGTAGCCCGCGTAGCGCGGTGTCGCCACCAAGTGGCCCCCCTTCTCTACCCAAGAGAAGAGCTCGTCGTAGCGGCTCGTGCTGTAGGTGGACCGTGATCCGGGCAGGAAGAGTGTCCCGTCGACCGGCGGAAGCTCGCGACGGGACTCAAGGCGCGGGAGTCGTTTCACCGGGAGACCCATCTCTTCGAGCATGAGCGAAACGGCGAGGTAGTCGTTGTAGGCCGCTTCGCCCTGATAGCCGCGGTATCGGGTCTCCGGTACCTGCTCGAGGTTGCCGAGGACGTAGATCGCGATGCCCACCCCAAAGACGAGCAACGCCAAGCCGGGAAGCACCGCCTTGAAATCCGAGCTCATGCGGCCTCCTCGCTCCGGGGCCGCAGAATGGCCTCCCAGCGGCCCAGCAGATCCAGGAAGACGCGGTCCTCAGGAACGCGCCGGCCGTAGGCGAGGCGCTGCCACACGCGGGTGAGCGCCTCAAAGTCCGGCGCGAGGTCCGGCATCTGTCCGTTGACGATCCAAACGCACTCACCCTCCGTCGCACTCTCCGAGATTCGCAAGCCTCGGATGTGCACCAGATGGGCGAGTGCGCCACGGTAGAGCAGGCTGAAGGCGAGCCGGGGACGCTCGGGCCATGCCGCGCGCGCAGCACCGATGATGTCCGTTGGGAGAGAGGCCTCATCCAGGTCCAAGCCAAAGAGCGTCGCCGGCGTTCCCTCGCGCCCGGCGCCCCGTTGAGCGCGCCCAATGTTCTGCCGGAATAACGCGCGAAGAATCAGCACGGCCACGACCACGAGCGCAATGAGCCCCACGACGAAGAAGAGTTTCGCGAAGGCTTTCCCGAAGATCTCGAACATTTCGAGGTCGGGAGATTCGCTCGTCTCGCGCTCCTCCACCTCACTCTCCGAGCGCTTCCAACGCCAGACCCACTCTTCATCGAAATCACTGAACTGCTCGCTCGAGAGCACCCTCTGCACCACCTCCTGCGGATCGCGTTGGTGCGACTGCGGCGACTGAGCTCTCGCCGGCAGCGTGAAGAACCCCAGGAGGCAGAGCGCCACCGCCGTGGCAACGCCGTTTCTGCTGCGGCGGCTCGCCAGGCGACGGAACGACAGCTCGAGGTCCCAGCCCTCGAGCTCGATGCGACGGTTCAGGTAGAGGCCGAATCCACCGGAAACGTAGATCGGCTCCACCACGCTGTGCGCCAAACCGAGGAGAATGACCTGCGCGACGCGCGCCCAAATGGATTCCGAGTCAAAGAGCCACGCCCAGATGTCGAAGTTATAGGCCTGGGGGATCAACAGGGAGATGAACACGAGCATCGCGAAGTACAAGGTGATTTCCAGCGCGATGCACACGAGCGTGAGCCCGGTGGCGACGTCGCGGTGCGTTCTCGCGAGGACGGCTACCCGTTCGCGACGCGCTCCGAGGGGCAACATCTCCAGCACGTCTACCGGCAGGACATAGCTACGCCACGGGGAAAAGCGACGCCAGGTTAGCGAGGCGAGAAGCTGCACTGGCGCTCGGAAGAGTCCCGAGATGAAAGCAGGCCAGCGCGTCAAAATCTCCCGCGGCCCTGGCGCCGCGCCAAAAACCGCCGGCCCCAAGACCGAGAGAACCGCTCGGTCGAAAAAGGGCCGAAGCCACCATACGACCACGAAAGCGATCGCTGGCTCCGAGTAGAGGACACCGTGGATCAGGATCGCGCAGGGAATGAAGACCGCCCACCACGCGACGAACACGGAAGGCGCGAATTTGCGGACCAGTTGGAGGCCTAGGTCGATCGCCTCCCAAGACGTGCGTGGGCGCAGGGCGACGGATACGCGCTCAAGATCCACGACGGCCTCCTAGGACGAGGTAGGCAAAGAGCAAGACCCATCCGATGCCGCCTACGGCCCACTTGACCTCCTTCGGCAGAAGCACGCTCGAAGACCAGAAGGCCTCGACGATGGCCGCGAGGAAGAGCATCAGGGTCGCTCCGTAGAGCACGGGCAGCGCCCGCCGCGCCCCGATGCGCAGGGAGTCAAAACGGGTGTAGTTGGCCGGCGCGATCCAGCTCCATCCGAGGCGCAGCCCAGCAGCGGAGCAGAACGTGATGGCGGTGAGCTCGAGCGAACCATGCCCCACCACAAAGGTCACGAGGGGCTCGGCAAAACCCACCTGGTAGAGGTGGCCAAAGACCGCTCCGAGAAATACGCCGTTGAACACCAGGAAAAAGAGACTGCCCACACCCGCAAAGATGCCGCCGGCAAAGGTCCGAAATCCGATGCCAACGTTGTTGCGGATGTAGAAGCCGAACATCTGAAAATCGCCATCGACCTCACGCGGTCGAAGGTGATGGCGCGACGAAGGATCGTACATCGACTCGAGACTCGCAGCGGTCCAAGGATCGAGGACCGAATAGGCGTACTCAGGCTCGACGGCGATCATGCCGAAAACCGCGAGAGCGCCGCCGTAGAACAACACGTGGCAGAGGACGATCAGCGGCAGCTCCGAGCGAATCGAGCGGGGAAATCCCCGCCGGAGAAACTCGACCAGGCGCTGAAATAGACCGCCGGAAGGCTCATAGAACAATTGGTGTCCACGGAGTGCGAGGTCATTCAAACGCTCGACCAGCGCGAGATCGAAACGGCGGGCACGCGCGAGTGCGAGGTCGCGACAGACCGCTCGGTACTCGACGGGAAAAGCTGCCATCGTCGCGACGGGAAGCACTTCTTTGGCCTCGAGCTTGCGCAGGCTGAGCTCAAAGGCGTGCCACCGTCCGTTGGCCCGCTCTACGAACTGGCGTTGATTCATGCGGCGTCGCTCTTCTGCAGCGGCGCCCCAGGGCGCATTCCGAGCAACCAAGCGGCAACACCCGCGATGCCGGTCACCGGATCCTGCGGGTATTCGGCGGGCAGCACGCGGGGAGCGACGATTTCAGCGAGCTCCTGCGCCCGTGCGAGCGGTAGGCGGTGGAGACGATGGGCGAAGGCGATGATCGAGCGCTGCTCTTCGAGGGTGAGCTCCCCCACCGGCGGCACCGGAGTCGCGGTGATCTGCGCGCGCGAGCCCACCACCGCTCCTCGATAGACCACGAGCGTTCCCGCTGCGATGTCTCCGAGGCGTTGAAAGCGTCGATTCGTGAGCGAAGCGAGAACCCCTACGCCGTACATCCAGGGAGCGAAATCCGCCGTGCGTAGGATGTTCCGCGTGATCGACGCGGACCAACCCACGGGACGACCGTCCGTCTGCACGACCCGGAGGTCGAGAAGCTGCTTGCCAGGGGTGGAGCCGTCTCGGAGCACCTCGAAGAGAATCGGGTAGAGCCATTCGAGGAGAAAGAGCAGCAAGAGCATCACGCCGCTCCCAAAAACGCCAAAGTAGCTGAGGGGAATCCCAATCGCGAAGCCGACGAGAAGCCGCGCGAGGAAATCGATGAGCCAAGCGACTCCGCGCACCAGGGGCCCCGCAACACGCAGCTCTAGATGAACGCCTTCTGGCGTTTCTACACGATAGACGGAATCGAGGACGGACTGCGCCACGGGCGGCTCTCAGAAGAACGGCGTGATCGCAACCGACGCGACCGAAAGCAGGATACCGAGCAAGAACAGGACCCCGACGGTGCGCCAAAAGGAGCGTTGACGCCGAACCGCAACGTCGAGATGCGCGACGTCTGGGGTCCGGACGAGCTCATCGATCGCGTTGGCGTACAGGTGGATCTGCACGATCGGTATCCCGTAGAGGACCAAGAAAACCAGTGTCACGATGCTGATGAATGCGGGGCTCCCGTCAAAGACTGCGACACCGAGAAAGCCCAAGAGCGAGAGGCCTAAGCCGAGAAAGCCGGAGATGGAAATCAAGCGCAGCCAAGGTTTGGTCTCGCGAAAGGACTGCACGACCGCCCCGATGTCACCCGCGCTCGGCATCGCAGCCATCGCTGGTGACGAGAAGTCCGATGCCGGCGCACGATAGGGATTGTTAACTTCCACCCGCGGTCCTCCTCACCTTCGCGATCGGTCACGGTCGCGCGACGCCACTCAGTGAACCATGCCACTGTGCATCAGCAGTGCAGGTTCGATGCCCATTCTGCGGAGAGTTGCTTCCCAGACCGCCTCGGGGTCGTGGTGGTAAACGAGCTCGGGCTCGGCGGGTGCGACGAGCCACGCTCCCGACTGGATTTCGCGAGCGAGCTGCCCAGGGCCCCATCCGGCGTAACCCAGGTAGATGCGAAGATCTTCCGGAGGGCTGTCGGCGATCAGGCGAAGCGACTCGAGCGAATAGGACAAGCGCAGACCATCGACGATGTGCTCGGTTTCAGGCCCTTCGTGATCCGAGGTGTGGAGAATGAACGCCCGCTCGGGTTGAACGGGGCCTCCTTTGAAGATCTGCGCCTCCGGGTCATTGCCCCGATACTCCATCTCCTGCGAGCTACAGAAGCTCGCGATATCGAGGTCTCCGGTCTTGTTGATCACGAGGCCCATCGAGCCGTTCTCATCGTGCTCGAGTATGAACACCACGCCTCGAGAGAAGTTCGGGTCGGCCATTTGCGGAACGGCCACGAGGAAGACCGGTGCGGCGAGCTCGGTTTCGATCGACATTCTGATCGAAGCCTAGCGCGTCGCCCCCTCTGAGGCCACCCCGACCCCGAGCGGTCCTACATTGCCTTACCGCGCTTGACAGAGACCGCTCCGCAAGGAAGATCGCGGGTCTGTCGATACGGAGACCTTTACCTATGCAACCCACTGCCTACTTTTCCGCCGAGATCGGCTTCTCGTCGCATGTGCCGACCTACAGCGGCGGCCTCGGAGTCCTCGCCGGCGACCATCTAAAGTCCGCCGCAGACGAGGGTCTGCCGTTGATGGGCGTCACCCTGCTCTACCGCCAAGGCTACTTTCGCCAACACATCGACCGCGATGGCTGGCAGACCGAATCGTATCCGAGCTTTCAACCGGTGCCGCTCCTCGAGCCCTTGGAGGGGCGCGTGGAGATCAGCCTCTACGGCCGCAGCGTCCAGATCGGGATCTGGCGAACGCACGTCGTGGGGCTGAAGGGGCACAAGGTCCCCATCCTGTTCCTCGATACGGACCTCGAGGAGAACGCGCCGGAGGACCGAGGGGTCACCTCACGACTCTACGGCGGCGACCTCGAGCTGCGGCTCATGCAGGAAGCGGTGCTGGGCTTCGGGGGAATGAAGGCTGTCGGCCGAATCTACCCAGAGGTGCGGCAAGTTCACCTCAACGAGGGACACACGGCCTTCGCCCCTCTCGAGCGCTTCATGGGTGGCGTCCCCCTCGACGAGATCAAACGCACCTGCCACTTCACCACCCACACTCCCGTGCCCGCCGGCCACGACGTCTTCCCCTACGACATGGCGCATCGCGCGCTCGGCGATCAGCTCCCGGGCAACATTCGCGAGCTCGCTGGCGAAGACGCGCTTTCCATGTCGGTCCTTGCGTTGACTCTTTGTGGCAGCGCCAATGGGGTCTCGAAGCTCCACGGCGAGGTGTCGCGCGAGATGTTCCCGAGCTACGAAATTGGGCACGTAACCAATGGCGTGCACCACAACACCTGGGTCTCGCGTCCGATCGCCGAGCTCTATGACCGTGAGCTTCCGGGCTGGCGCGCGGAGCCCGAAGTGCTGAAATCGGCGACCGAGCTGCGGGATGCGGCGCTCGTCGATGCGCACTCCCGCGCCAAGCACGAGCTCATGCTGTACGCCAACGACATGACCAACCTCGGCTTCTCGGAGAAGGTGTTGACGATCGGTTTCGCGCGCCGGGCGGCGGCCTACAAGCGTGCAACCCTACTCTTCCGCGATCCAGAACGACTCGCTCGCATCTGTGGTGGAAAAGTGCAGTTTCTCTTCGCGGGTAAGGCGCACCCACGCGACGAAGCCGGCCACCGAATCATCCAGGCGGTGATTCAGGCGGGCCTCTCCCTCGGCGCCCGCGTACGCATCGGCTTTCTGATCAACTACACCATGTGGACCGGCGGCCTCCTCACCTCTGGCGTCGACGTCTGGCTCAACAATCCACTCCGTCCTCACGAAGCGAGCGGGACGAGCGGGATGAAGGCCGCGCTCAACGGCGTTCCGAACGCATCGATCCTCGACGGTTGGTGGGCGGAAGGCGCGAACGACGGAGTCAACGGCTGGGTCATCGGCGACGCGGACCATCCGAACGATGACCACGACGCCGATTCGCTCTACCGAACGCTCGAAGAACGCATCATTCCGACCTACTACGACAAGCCCAACGAGTGGGTGAAGATGATGAAGCAGGCGGTGGTGACCGGTTCTCACTTCACGGGCACGCGCATGATTCGGGAATACCGCGATCGCTACTACGGCTGATCGCCGCGGCGCCTCGAGCGCGGTAGGGTCTCGTCCATGAGCGCCCGCAAGAAACGCGCCCCACGCCGGAAGAAGGCGACGGGCCTGGTCCTATCGAGCGAACCGGAGCGGGTTCGCCTGCGCGAGCTTCGTGCGGCCCTCGACGAGCGTCGGGATGCGATCGCTGACATCGATCTCGAAATCGAAACCCTGCGCTCCGAGCTCGCGGACTTCGAGGCGGCCTACAACGATCGGCTGATGAACGAACACGCGACTTTGCGGCGAGTGGAGGGCTACCTGCGTCATCTGCGACGGTGGTCCGAGCTGCTCCGCGCGGACCCGGTGGAGGACCTCGGGAGTCGCGCCCGACGGGTTGAAAAACAGCGCCTCCGCGAGCTCAAGCAATATCCACCGCGCGCGCGGATCCGCGACGAGGCTCCGAATCTCTTAGAGAACGAGGAGACCTCACTGCTCCCTGCGCCCCGGGATGAGCTGAAGGCCGCCTATCGACAGCTCGCCCGTCGTTTTCACCCCGACCTTGCACGCACCGAGGATGAGCGCCTTCAGGCCAGCAAGATGATGGTGCGAATCAATACGCTCTATCGCGACGGCGATCTCGACCGACTCGTCGCGCTCGCCGAGCAGGTCAAGGGGGGCGAAATCGACGACCCGGAGCTCACCGACGCGGAACAGCTCGAATTGTTGGACGAGCGACTTGCTTGGTTTGACGCGGTCTTGGAGAATCTCCGCGAGGAAAGAGAAGAGCTCGAGCAGAGCCCAACCTGCGAGCTCATGCGCAACGTCGAGCAGGCGCAGGCGATGAACCGTGATCTCGTCGGTGAGATCCGCGAGGAGCTCCGACAGCGCATCGACGAGTCCTATGAGCGGGTCGGCAACGCGATGCGGCGGCTGGAGACCGAAGTGACCGAGTACAACCGAAAGCGCACGCACATTTCCGAGGCAGCCCTTGCCCGGCGCTCGCGCACGGAGCTCGAGAAACGCTTCGATCCGTTCGCCGACAAGTCACTCATTCGCGCTGGTCTCGCCGAGATCGCGACGACGCGCGTGTCCCCTGCAGCACGGACCCTGTCCGAGGAGCTCGAAGCCTGGGCCGACGAGCGCCCCGAGCTCCTCCGTCTCGCCTTGCTCGCCTATGTCTCCGAGCTCACCCCATTCCCCCTCGAAGGTATCGAGAGCTACGAAGGGCTCGAAGAGCGGTTCGAGGAGCTCAGCCGCGAATCGAGCATTCGCCTCGGCGAGGCGCTCGTCGAGGTCGACGACATTCTCGAGTTTGGCGTCAAGAAAGCGACCGAAAAGGTGGCTCACCTCGGCCTCCGCTTTCGCAGCGACACTCAAAGACAGGCCATGATGGTCGCGGTGAAGTCACTCGGCGTTCGAGCCGAGCTGCAACGAGTTCTGAGTGTTCTAGGCGAGCACGGCCAATGCAACGAATGCAAACGAAAGGTGTATTTCGTACCCTTGTTCCGACTTCGCGGCCTCGACGACCTCCGCGCACGGGTCTGTCCAACCTGTGGCCATGCGCAATCGCGCTACTGGCTCCCTCGCGGCGAGGACGTTCAGTCCGTCCTGAATCCGAGCTACCTCGATCTCGAGCTCCTGAGCGAGTGGTCCTTTCAAATCGCGCATCAGAGCATTGCTACCCAGCTCGTACCGGTGGAGCTCGAGCGGCTCTCGGTTGGAGATCTCAAACGCCGCTTCGTAGGGGAAGTGCTCGAGCGACACGAGATCGAAGTCCCACGCAGCCAGGTCGAGCTCCACCAGGATGGCGTGCGCGTGCTCGAGCGTACGCCCTTGGCCGAGCTCGATTCGCAGCTCTTCGAGGTTCGCTTCTCCTCCGATGCGGAGTGGACCGAGCGCGACGCCGTAGAGTTGATCCGCCACCGAGTCCGCAATCGATTCAAACGCTGAGTATCGTGCGTTTCGTCCGGCTAGCTGTTTGCCGGCTGCAGTTTCTCGACCAGATCGATGCCTAGGATCATCTGGAGCGCGGCGTTCAAGTCGACGTTCCTGCCGAGGAACTCCTTGAGTGCATCCCTGGGCCAGGCGACGTAGTGGACCTCGTCCGCCGCCACGACTCGGGCGGAGGTCTTCTTGCCGGTGAGAAAGCTCATCTCCCCCACGAATTGACCGGCGCCGAGGGCCGCGACCTCCGCCCCCCCAGCAAGAACGCGCGCGCGGCCATCATGCAGCAGGAGCATCGAATCGACGTCAACGCCCTCCTCGCAGAGCACCTCTCCAGCTCGTGCCGTCTTCCACTCAGCCAGCGAGATTAGCTTCAGCATTTCCCGCGGCGTCAGGCTGCGAAAGACGAGTTGGTAGAGACGCTGCTCCGCCTCGCTCAGCTTCACCGGACGACGCTCGAGAAGCAGGAGGTAGATCTGAAACCCGTTGATCGCCGTAAAGACCACGTTCCACCCGATCGGTGCCCAGAGCGGCGTCGGTTGAAAGAAGAAGTAGGGCATCAAGCAGAGGATGGCGACGACCGTCAGCATTCGCAGCCACAGAATGTCCCGGACGAGATAGGAGAACAGGTAGAGCACGTTCGCGACATGGACGAGAACATCGACACCCATAGTGGAACCTCAAGGGATCGAATGATCCGCGGCTGCGAGGCTCATCGCCTGCGCGATGACCTCGTTGGGAGGAGCAAAGTCCATTAGATTCTTGGCGCGGTAGCTGAAATGCACGCAACTGTCGCGGTCCAGAAGGAACGTTCCGCCGTGCTCGGTGTTTGGCCCGCGAATGCCCCGCTGCCGATAGCCATTCCCCCAGGCACGCAGAGCTCGAAGAAGCGCCCGTGGCGAGAGCACACCGGACCAGGAGCGCTCGAGGTCGAAGGCGCGATGGGTCGCGAGCGTCGGGTCGGCGTAGAGCTCCACACGGTTGGCGTCTAGCCGATGGCGACGTGCAAACTCGAGACTGTGTTCCGCCGTCCCGTTGCCGACGAGGGCGATGCGAATTCCCAAGCGAAGCAGCTCGGGAAAGCGGGGAGACAACGCTCCCAGATGCGTATCGCAACCGATGCAACCGTAGTGACGGAGGAACACGAGAAGTGTTCCCACCTGCTCACCCGCCGGAAGAAGCGAACGCAGCGGGTGCGCCACGCCAGTGAGGTCGAGGACGGGCAGCTCGAGAGTTGCATCCGGAAGGGTCACCACGCCTGAAGGTTAGCCGGTCCCCGCAAGAGGCACCCGGATTTGGCGCGAACACCTTCCGACCGGGAGGAGCGTTCGTCGGCCCGCCTCTACGTCAGCTTGCCACGACCTTCGCAACGTCCAGGCTGCTCACGATCCCCACCGGACGGCCATCGTGCATGACCACGAGACGCCGGGCTCCGAGCGCGAGTGCGTTGGCGGCCGCACGACAGACCGGCGTCCCACTCTCCAGCGCGGCAAAGGCAGGCGTCATCACGCTTTCGACCGGGGTATCGCGATTGATCGTACGTGCCTCGAGAGCCTCACGCTGCGTGAAGAGCCCTACGAGCCACTCGCCCTCAGTAACCACCAACCCCGACACCCTCGCGCTATCGAGACGTTCAGTGGCGGTCCCTATCGTTTCCTCAACATCGAGAGTCACCAATGGTGTCGACATCAGATCGGCAATCGGTGTTTGGAGCTCTTGGTCGACGATCAAACGCATGAGGTCAAAGGGACTCAAGATTCCGACGAGGGCGCCGTCCCTCGTGACCGGAAGCCGATGGAAGCGCTTCTTCACCATGATCTCCGCGGCTCGAGCACACGAAGTACTGGCGTCGACCGCTTCGACGTCCACGGTCATCGCACCGCTCACTGTCGCGTTGGCGGGAAAGTCGAGAAGATTTCCCTCTCGGTCCGCTTCGGTACGACGTGTTCCGGCCCGCAAGAGATCGGTGAAAGTGAGCAATCCGCCGAGCGCGCCGTCTGCCGACACGACGGCGAGGGCGGACACGTCGTGCTCACGCATCAGCTTCGCGGCCTGAGCGAGCGGCGTGATTCCTCCCACGGTCAGTGCGGGCGTCGACATGTATTCGGAGACTGGCACAGAGAAATCAGGCATTGTAACCTCCCTTCCATGGCAACATCGCCCCTTTAAAACTCGCTGAACGGGAACGATGTCGCAATTGATATCGATCAAGTCCCACTAGCTCTGCCCTACGATCTGGAGTTGCGTTGTCACAAACGCCCGGCAAACGAGACGACATGACATGGTAGCTCGCAGCGAAAAACTGACCTTTACTGGCTCCACCGGGGCGGAGCTCGCAGCTCGCCTCGAGGTCCCCTCCGGACCGGTTCGAGCTTACGCCCTCTTCGCCCACTGCTTTACGTGCTCGAAAGACGTCGTCGCGGCGTCGCGCATCGCGAAAGCGCTCGCGGACCACGGGATCGGAGTCGTTCGCTTCGACTTCACCGGCCTGGGCAACAGCCAAGGCGATTTTGCTCACACCAATTTTTCGAGCAACGTCGCAGATCTCCTCGCGGCCGCGGAATTCATGCGCCAAGAGCTGCGCGCACCTGCCCTGATGATCGGCCACAGCCTCGGCGGTGCGGCGACTCTCGTAGCAGCGCAGGATGTCCCTGAATGTCAGGCGGTTGCGACGATCGGTGCACCGCATGATCCCGCACACGTCAAACACCTCTTGTCGAGTGACATCGACACAATCGAGAACGACGGCGAAGCGGAGGTGTCTATAGCGGGCAGAGCCTTCAAGATCAAAAAGCAGTTCCTCGACGACCTCGACGCGCAGAACATGGACGCCTGCATTCGAACCCTGAAGCGACCGCTGCTGATCTTTCACAGTCCGATCGACGAAATAGTCGGCATCGACAATGCCCGTGCCATCTATGAAGCTGCTCGCCACCCGAAGAGCTATGTATCCCTCGACATGGCCGACCACCTGCTCCGCAATCCCGCAGACGCGACCTACGTCGCGCACGTCTTGACCGCCTGGGCGAGCCGCTATGTCGACTCGGACATCGAGGACGTCCTGCCTCCACAACCGGACGGATGCGTCGTAGTGCGGGAAGCCGATTTCGGTCGGTTTCAGCAAGAAATCCGCGTAGGAGAGCACGTGATGATGTACGCAGACGAACCGGAGTCTGTGGGAGGCGACGATACGGGCCCCGGCCCCTACGAGTTCCTTCTCAGTGCGCTCGGCGCCTGCACCTCGATGACGATGCGCATGTACGCGGACCACAAGAAATGGCCCCTCGAGCGGGTTACCGTCCGACTCCGACATGAGAAGAAGTACGTCGAGGACGCCGAACAGCACGATGCCAAGGCGAAGATCGACCACATCGCCCGGCGCATCATCATCGAAGGGGATGGGCTCGACGAGCAACAGCGCAAACGCCTGCTCGAAATCGCCGACCGCTGCCCGGTCCATCGCACCCTTCACGCCCCTGTCGTGGTAGAGACCGAGGAACGCCCGAAAGGTTGGAAGCTCACGAGCTGAGCTTCAGCGGGGGAAGAGCTTAACGTAGTTGTCGTAGCGCAGCTGGATCTGCGACACGTATTTGACGGGCTCCTGACCACGGACGAAGCCGAAGCGAGCGCGTTTGTAGTAGCGCGGCTGCTGCAGCAGGAGCATCGCCTCTTCGACGTTGCCGAACCAGCGGTTGGGATCGAGACCCTGTTCCTCGGCAAGCCGACGCGCGTCCCCGACGTGACCGAAGCCAGCGTTGTAGCTCGCCAGCGCGAAACGCAGTCGCTGCTTGAAATCCAGCGTGGGCTCGAAGTGATCGACCAATTGATGGACGTATTTGATGCCAGCGTGTGCCGCCTGCTCCGGGTCCATGAGATTCTCAAACCCGAGCTCTCGACCGGTTGCTGGCATCACCTGAAAGAGTCCCAGAGCTCCGACCCAGCTCCGAGCCTTCGGATCGAACCGACTCTCCTGGTAGGCGAGGGAAGCCATCAAACGCCAGTCGAGGCCGTACATTTCCGAGTACTTCTTGATCAGTGGGTCATACGGAGAAAGCTGCCCTGTCGCGCCCGCGCGCTCCTCATTGGCCTCGGTCGCACGCACCTGGTTTCCGAAATAGCGATTGCGAAGCATGTTGTACTCGAGGCCTCGATGATGCTGGTCGACGAAAGCGTTGACGGCGGCGAGAAGCTTTTCTGCCTCGGGGCGAACCGCGAAGGCGATCTTCTTACTCCCAACATCTCCGGGGCGCCCCTCCACCTTCCAGTCGGGTACCGCCGTCACGTCGGCGTCCGCGCTGAGCGCCGCGAGGTCTGAGACGGCAAAGACGCCGCCGATGTTGTCGTAGATGAGCTGCTGCACGCCCAAGATGTGCGTGTCGGCGACGGTCAAGTCTCGCTCGCCTCGGGCGACCCCTGCGACGAGCATTTCGGTCTCGATCTCTTCACCGACGAGGTCGAGCTCGAAACCGAGGCGCTTCTGCAGACCCTCGAGCGAGTCGTAGTAGCTCGAAGACTTGCGCACGGCGATCGTGCGGCCCTTCAGGTCGACGGGTGTCTTTACCAGTGATTCACCGTCGGTACGTTGAACGAGCACCTCATCGACCAGCAGATAAGGCGCGCTAAACGCTACGTGCTGCGCTCGTTCAGGCGTGACGGTGAGTGACGCCGCGATGATGTCCCCGCGTCCTTCGCGCAGATAGGAGATCAGCTGATCTCGACTAGGAGGCACCACGACCTCCAGCCGGAGTCCGAGCTCCTCAGCGAGCATCTTGGTCAGCTCGTATTCGAATCCGAGGTTCTTGCCACGGTGAAGATAGTAGTTGACCGCATTGTTGCGCGTGATGAGCCGAATGCTCCCGCGCTCGCGCAGAGCCTCGAGGTCCCCGAGGGATTTTTCCCGTGCGTGATCGGTCAGCGCCGCTTCTACGAGGAACGCATCGGCCGCCGCCTTGAGCTTTAGGTTGTCCGGTCGAACCGCCCAAGCAAGCTGACGGCCGTCTCGAATGGGGAAGAGACGCCTGAGATTCTCATTGTAGGTTTCGATCACCTCCAGGCGATTGCTGTCCACAACTGTGAGTGGTCTCTCGCCGCGCGAGACCTCGTAGGCGAGCTGCTCGATATCGACGTCGCTCTTTACCTCGACGATTTTCAACGTCGGGGCGACGTCTTCATGCAACGCGTTCAGAGTCTCGAGATAGGACGACCCTTCGGGAACGTGAATCGTGCGGCCTTCGAGCTCCGCGGCGCTCTGCGGCAACCCGTCGACACCGGCCTTGCCAACGACGATCTCAGCGACGGTGGCAACGGGTCGAGTGAATGCGACCTTCTCCTCCCGCGCATCGGTCACGGTCATCTGTCCCGCGACGATATCGCCACGCCCCGCGAGAAGCTCGGGGAGCAGCTGCTCGTACTCAGCGACCTCGACGATCTGCGCGTCGATCTGAAAGCGCTCGGCGAAGTGGCGAGCGAGGTCGCGCTCGAGACGAACGTCCGACTCAGGACGACGGAGCGACTGCTCCGTGCGCGGTGGGACGAGAATTCGGAGCACGCCGCGCTCCTCGATCCGAGGCAAGTCCCCACGGTCTACGACCTGCTCCTCCACCGATTCGGGCTCGAGGAGAACCTTTCCCGGCGCTTTCACCGGCTCACGGTCTTTTTCTTTCTTACAGGCGATGGCCGCAACAACCATGAGAATGGCCGCGGCCGCTTCTAGACGGGCAAAATGACGCACATTTTCAGCATAGAGGATCGGGGCGGGGTGGATCTAGCATAGGCACCCCGCCCGTTGAGCGAGTCTCGGCAAGGGGCCGGTCCCCATCAGCGCGAGAACACCGATAACGCGAGCGCGAGTGACTCCCGAATGCCGGCCGGGTCCTCGCCGGAAGCGCGCTGGGAGAAGGCGAGCGCGATCTGCTCCGAGAGGTATCGAGCGCCCGCTTCGACCGTCGGGCCTTCGGGCCACTCGCCGGCTGCCCTGCAGCTTCCGAGAAAAGTCGCGTACGCCGCGCGGGCTCGCGCGTCGATCTCATCGACCCGAGCGCGTGTTTCCTGTCTCAGACGGTGCTTCCCGGTCCGCATCTTGTAGAACAGGCAACCCGATGCCATCCGGGGGTCGTCGCATACAAAGTCGATCAGCGCTTCCAATGTCGCGACCAGTCCGGCCCCGGAGTGCAGAATCGCAAACACGTCGACCAGTACCTCTTCCGCATAGAGGTCGAGCGTTGCCCGGGTGAGCCCGTCTTCCCCGCCGAATTCCCGGTACAACGACGGTTTCGACACGCCTGCCATTCGACAGACCGCATTGACCGACATGTCGGCCGGGTCGTCGCTCCAGTAGGCCTTCATGGCCACCTTCAGGACGTGCTCCCGGTCGGTCGTTCGGGGTCGCCCTCTCGACCGCGTCTTCTCATCACTCATTTTCGTACCGACTGGTATTTTTCTCTTGACCGGACGCCCTTGCGCGTCATATTCGTACCGCTTGGTACATAAACACATTCAACGAGGACATTCAAATGGCAGATCTAGACGTCATCAAAGCCTTCTACAGCGCTCTCCTGACCGACCCCGGCACGACCAGCAAAGAGACGGTGCTTTCGGTGGTTTCCGAGGGCTACGTCGGCGTTCCCACGCCGCCCGCGGGACCGGGGAGCGAAGGTCTGTTCAACTCTCTCAGATACTTCGGCGAGGTGGTCCCCGATCTGAGGTGGGAAGCGCTCGACATCATCGATCACCAGGACGGTCGCTTCACGATTCGCGGTCGGGCAACGGGCACCCCGGTGGGTCCCTTCTTGGGCGTCGAATCGCCGACCGGCAAGAGCTTTGACATCATGTCGATCGACATTCTCACCGTAGAGAACGGGCGCATCGTCCACTCCTACCACCTGGAGGACTGGACCGGTGCGATCGCTCAACTGACAGCCTGAGACGCCGCAACCGGAACGCGAACGAGCGGGGAGTCGCGATCGTCTTCGCGGCTCTTCGCTTCGCATCGCACCGAACTCCGACAACAAGGTGATGACGCCCTAGCCAACGGTGGCCCCTGCCGCGCGAAAGACGCGGATCACGTCGTCGAGCACGTCTCGCCTTACCAGGACCGCGTCGCTGTCGAAGGTGCTGAGCACGAACAGGGAGATCTCCGCTGCGGCCAGCAAAGAGGCGATCCGACCGAGTACGCCGGTGGTCGCAAAGGGGATCGGCCCTTCGACCTCGAGCATGGCCCATCCGTGCTCAGCTCGCGCCCCCGCGGGGATGCGCGTGGACTCGCACACGATCGACAGCTCTCGCTCGCTTCGAGTGATCGAATACCAGCTCGAGCTCAAGAGCCACTCAGGGATCGCAGCGCCGGGACCGGCCCTGCAGACGGAGAATTCCTCGGTGCGCTGCGTGAAGGTCAGATCCATGCGGCGCAAGTCGTGCAGACGAGCGAAGGGAGGCGGGACACGAACCCCGATGACTTCGACCGACTTCCAAACCTCCCGCGTGACGTAAGGCTCTCGCGCGATCCAGCGGTCGAGCTCCGCGCGCGAATCAAAGCGGCACAGAATCACGCTTCCCACCATCGCCCCCCCTTCGTCGAGGAGCGCCGCCGCGTCGAGCCATTCACCTCGCTCGAAGAAGTCCCGCGCGTGCTCGAGGTGGCTCGTACGTGCCGCTTGCCTTCTCGCTGGCGCACCTGGGTCCGTGCCGTCCCGACCGATCACGATGAAGTCCATGGGCCCTCCAACCGCCGATGTGGATGCACCGGGCCGCGGCCCATGCGCACCAACGATGTTGGGCAAAGACCCGCTTCTTTAGAGAGGTGCGTTGCCGTTGCGCTTGTACGGTAGCTCTTCGCGTTTGCCCACGAGCGCGTGCAATCCGCGCAGCAAGACCGCGCGGGTTTCCGTCGGCTCGACCACGGCGTCGAGGAATCCTCGCGCCTCGGCGATTCCGGGGTTCGCGAAGTTCCGGTTGTACTCGTCGGTGAGCTCCTGCGCGCGCGAATCCGGATCGTCGTGATTACGCAGCTCCTTGCCGTGAAGAATCTCCACCGCTCCGCTCGCACCCATGACGGCAATCTCCGCGTTCGGCCAGGAGAGGTTGAAGTCTCCCCCAACGTGCTTCGAGCTCATGACGATGTAAGCTCCGCCATATGCTTTGCGAAGGATGACACTGAGCTTCGGTACCGTCGCTTCGCAGTAGGCATAGGCGAGCTTAGCTCCGTGATCGATGATGCCCGCGTGCTCCTGGTCCTTCCCCGGCAAAAACCCCGGAACGTCGATCAAGGAGACGATCGGCAGGCCGAAGGCGTTGCAGGTGCGAACGAACCGCGCGGCTTTTCGAGAGGCGTCGATGTCGAGCACGCCCGCGAGAACGCCCGGGTTATTGGCAATGACGCCCACCGGATACCCACCGAGTCTCGCAAAACCCACGCGCACATTCGCAGCCCAGCGCCCGCGAATCTCGAGGAAGCTGTCTTGGTCGAAGATCTCCCCGATCACGTCTCTCACATCGTAGGGACGATTCGCCTCGGTAGGGACGATTTCCTTGAGCCGCTCGCAGCGTCGCCCTGAGGTGTCGTCCGTATCGACGACAGGGGGCTCGTCGCAGTTGTTTTGGGGCAAGTAGGAAAGGATCTGACGCGCGAGCTCGAGAGCCTCGACCTCACTCTTTACGAGAAAGTGAGCGACTCCACTCTTCTCCGCGTGCACACGGCCGCCACCGAGCGACTCCGTGTCGATCTGCTCGCTCGTGACCTTCTGCACCACCTTCGGACCGGTGACGAACATGTAGGACTTCTGATCGATCATGACGACGAAGTCCGTGAGCGCTGGCGAGTAGACCGCCCCGCCGGCGCAGGGTCCCATCAGCAACGAGATTTGCGGAATCACACCGCTGTAGCGAACGTTGCGCCGGAAGATCTCGCCGTAACCGGCCAGCGCCTCGACCCCCTCCTGAATCCGCGCGCCGCCAGAGTCGTTGATCCCCACGACAGGGCATCCGGTCTTGCCAGCGAGCTCGGTCACCTTGGCGATCTTCTGGGCGTGGGCTTCGCCGAGGGAGCCGCCGAGCACCGTCCGGTCCTGCGAATAGGCGTAGACTGTTCGACCGTTGATCTCTCCAAAGCCACAAACCACGCCGTCACCGGGGAGGTGCTTCTTGTCCATACCGAAGTGCTTGGCTCGGTGATGAACGTGCGCGTCGATCTCCGTGAAGGTGCCCGCATCGAAGAGCTGCTCCAACCGGGCACGCGCACTGAGCTCCGCTCCGCGCAAAGGACCGGGCTTATTCGCCTGATCAGCACCGTTGGCTGTCTCCGCCTTCTTGGCGGGTTCCGAGCTCGACTCCATCATAGGGGAACCTCCTTGCTGGGCCGCCCTTCAGCGCCCTCTTCGACCGGCAGCAGCACGCGTGCGACCACGCGCCGGCCCTGATATTCCACGACCGCTTGCGCCGGCCCCGCACCCAGCTCTCGGGCACGTTCCAGCGCTTCTCCCTTACACTCGACACTCGCCTCGGCGGTCTCTTCACCTTCGCCGAGGGTCACCTCGATCTGTCGGAAGTCGACGCGCGCGCCGATTCCCAACGCCTTCATCATCGCTTCCTTCACCGCCCAGATCGCCGTAACGACCCTATCACGGTGCGCTCCCGAAGCGCCGATGCACACTCGCTCATTCTCCGTGAAGTAGTCACGAACGAATGCATCCGCGCGTCGCTCGATCGCCTCGACGTCGATGCCTGGCGCAAGCGCGGGCTCGCGGGCCAGCATTGCCGCTGCGACCCCATCCGAGTGGCTGATCGAAACGCGCGGTTCCGCCTGCGATTCACCCACGATCGTGATCACCGGCGCCCCCAGGCTGTTCGACTCCACTTCGATCGCCGGATAGCTCACCACCGCACCTTCACCGCTGAAGTGCACCTCGCGAATGAGACGCTTCGCAGCGATCCGGCCAGAGAGCCACTCGAGCTGCCGTTTGCGGGTCTTCAGTTCCTTGAAGCGTGCCCGTTCGCTCGGGGATAGGAAATGCTCGAGTGTGCCGTTCGGGTCCTTGTCGAGCTTGCCTTCGATTTCGCTAACTTCAACCCAAAGCCAATCCGGTGCGGGAAGACCCCCGCGACTCGGCTCAAAGCGCTCCGCGTCGGCGAGGTGACGCAGAACGACCGTGCGGTAGCCGCGCATGACGTCGACGACGTTGCCCTCCCCGTCCGTCGCCCATACGTCGAAGGTACATCCATCGGCCCCGGAGCCAGTTCGCCGCGCTTCGATCTTCACCGGCGCGTTCACCACACTCTCCGGCGCGAGCTCGATTCGCTCGACGCCAGCCGGCAAGGCCATACGCCCGAGCTCCACCATTTCCCAGAGTCCTGCGACCTGGAAACCGGCCTCTCGAATGAACGGCGCGGTGCCGAGTGCTTCATGGGTCATTCCCTGGACCCACGGTTCCCAGCCGCTGACCGTCTGCCCTACAATTCCGTCTTCTCCGAGGGTCTTTGGAGCTTCGAGCACCTGAAAGACCGGTCCATGAAAATATCGCTCGTAGATCGCGTCCCTGCTGATCCCCGGCGTACGCGGCAGATGGACCGCACGGCTGTGGGGTGCGCTCAATCGCTGTCGCTCACCCAACACGGCCGTTGCCGTGAAGTGCACACGCTCGCGGCTCTTCCCACCAGGTCCCTCGAATACGGTGATCAAAGCGACCTCGCGAGTCGACGCGCGGCCATCCTGCACGCGCACCTGCACCTCGAGAGGTTCATCCCGGTGCAGCTTCAAGGGTGAAGAAAACGACACGTCGTGGAGCGCGGCGACCGTCTTCCCGGCCGCGCTTTCCGCCGCGCGCGTCATCATCTCGACACCCAGTACCCCCGGCAACACCGCTACGCCCTGGAGCCGGTGGTGGTCGAGGCCCCGGTCGCGCGCCGGATCGAGTCGTCGGAAGTAGACGTGCTGTGCGCCGCGAAGCTCGAACCGATCGAAGATCGCGGGAAGCTCGTCCGAGCCTGAATCGTGGATCGTCTCTTCGCTCTTGGCGATCTCGCCGAGGGCCCCGGCGATCACCACGTCACCGTTCGCCTCGGACGCGACGAGGTCGGCGCCGATCACTGCGCCGGTGGCGGCGGGCAAAAACTCGACGCCCATGCTTTCGAGGACCTTCTTGACCCCGTCTTTGGTCGCCATGCCCACGTCGCCCCAGGCGGTCCAGTCGAGGCAGAGCGCGTCCGGAACACCGCGGGAAAACGCGGCGAGCAGCTCATTCGCTTGGGCGTAATCGGTCTGACCGGCGTTGCCGAATCGACCGGCGATCGAGCCCATCAGAACCGTGCGCTTTGGCCGCAATCGTTCATGCACGAGCATCAAGGCACTCGATTTCGGGCCGAAGGTTCTGACGAAACTTTCGTCGGTCTTGTCGACCAACATCTTCGATTCTTCGCGCCCGGCACCATGAAGCAGCACGTCGCACGCGCCGAAGCGTTGCGCCACCTGAGTCACCAGCTGATCGATCGATCGGGGATCCGTGAGGTCCGCGGCCAAGACCTCGACCTCCGAGCCCAGCGCGACGAGCGCGTCCACGTTGCGCTGAACCTCGATGCGGGTGTGCTCCCGTTCGATGAAGCGCTTGATCGCCACCGGCGTGACTCGTTCGCCGCGCGCGGTCAGTGCGGCGCGCGCGATGTCCTTTTGCTCACCCTCGCTCTTGCCGTGCAGGACGCTGTCTTTCTCGGAGATCGGAGCCGTGCGGCCGACGAGAACGACCTTGAGCGCAGAGCGTCGGCAGAGCTCACGCACCATCTCAAAGGTCACACCGCGCGCCCCACCGGTGGCGACGAGGACCGAGCCCTCGGGCAGTGTCCCCGCTTTGAGCTCAAGGGCCTTCGCCGCGCGGCGCAAGGTGTAGCGATGACCGCTCTGATACGCGATTTCGCTCGGCCCGTTTGCTCCGGCTTCGTCGAGCAGGGCCTCCGCGCTCTGCGCGAGAGAGACCTGGCGGTCGAGATCCAAGGCGAGCACCCGTGCTTCGGGCCACTCCTGCGCCAAAGACTTAGCGAGTCCCGCAAAGCCCCCGGAGATCCAGCTCGCCGGATCTCTGGAGCCGTGACCGAATACGCCATCGGTTCGGGCCGCGAACACCACGCGGCTCGCGCCCTGAACCTTGCGGGCCCGAGCCATCGCCCGTGCCGCATTGAATGCGTCTCGGGAGACGCGTTCTACCGTTCCAGGGTCCGCCACCGAGTCAGGACCGAGGAAGATCAAATCGTCTGCCACCCGCCCGCCGAGGTCCGCGAGGCGCATCTCGAGACCTTCGGGACGCTGGGAGTCGACGTCACAGCCGTGGACGTTGGCTCCACGCGCGAGGAGAGCCTCTCGCACCGCTTGTCTAAACGCTTCGTCGCCCCCGATCAGCGCGACGTCGCGTCCGTCATAACGCGCACCGCTCGCAACGGGGTCGAGCTCGTACCGTTCAGTGGCGCGTACTCGAAAACGATTCTCTGCGACCCACGCGCTGGCGTGGGTCGCCTTCTTTTTTCCCAGGCGTTCGTCGCCTCCAGCCGGCTGCTTGCCTTGGGGCGACGCCATTTGGCCGATCACATAGTCCACCACCGCGTTCAGGGTGGACACGTCCGAAAGCTTGAATTCGTCGTCACGCGGCAAGCCGTATTTTTCGCGCAGGGTCGTGAAGATCTCCGCCTGCTTCACCGTGTCGATCCCGAGGTCCG
>CAYXVF010000012.1:52549-83220 GCA_964468125.1 uncultured Bdellovibrionales bacterium
AGCCGTATTTCTCGCGCAGGGTCGTGAAGATCTCCGCCTGCTTCACCGTGTCGATCCCGAGGTCCGCCTCGAGCTCGTAGCCCGGCTCGAGGTCCGAGACCTCGTAGCCACTCTCCGCCGCGAAGAGCTGCGTGATCTCCACGAGGAGCTGGCTTTTGTCGACGGTTGCCGGTGCGTCGACGGTTGCCGGTGCGTCGACGGTTGCCGGTGCGTCGACGGTCGCCGGTGCGTCGGCGGTCGCCGCTGCGTCGACTCTTGCAGGTGCGGAAGCCTCCGTAAGCGTGGCGCTCGCAGAAGCTTCGCTCGGCACGTTCACCGAAGCCGATGCGGACCCCATGAACCCCGCGACGTAGTCGACAACCGCGTTCAACGTCGGCACGTCCGAAAGCTTGAACTCGTCGTCTCGCGGCAAGCCGTATTTCTCGCGCAGGGTCGTGAAGATCTCCGCCTGCTTCACCGTGTCGATGCCGAGATCCGCCTCGAGCTCGAAGGCGGGCTCGAGGTCTGCGACCTCATAGCCACTCTCTTCCGCGAAGAGCTGCGTGATCTCCACGAGGAGCTGGCCCTCGTCCGCTGCGACGGGCGCAGCCGTTGTCGATGCCGAGCCCGCGGGCGCGAAGCTCGCCACATAGTCGACTACCGCGTTGAGGGTCGGAACATCCGAGAGCTTGAACTCGTCATCACGCGGCAAGCCGTACTTCTCACGCAAGACGGTGAAGATCTCCGCCTGCTTCACCGTATCGATCCCGAGATCTGCCTCGAGCTCAAAAGCGGGCTCCAAGTCAGAAACCGCGTAGCCACTTTCTGTCGCAAAGAGCTGGGTGATCTCCGCGAGGAGCGTGCTCCGGTCGATCTGCACGGGCGTCGCCGCGGGCACGGTCTGCTCGACCGGTTTCGGCGCTTCCTGAACCGCCAAGGAAGGCACACCGAGGGCGTCGGCCATGGCGCCGCCGTTCTCCGACACGCGCAACGTGCGCTTCACGACTTCCAGGCGCGCCCCTTGGGAACCGGCAACCTCGTCCAACCAGCGATGATAGGTTTCGAGGCTCGTGAGTCGTGCCTCGCTCGTCGCGCGCTGTTTGAACATCGCAAGGCCCAGCTGGGAGCCAAAACCCGCAGCGAGGTGCAACGCGTAGCGACACGCGTGCGGCTCACCGCGCGAGAAGTGCAGCTCCGCAAACTCCGGATCGACGTCGTTCAGATTCGCGACCGGCGGGAGCACCTTGCGTTGCAATGCCTTCACCGCCACGGCGTCTTCCAGATTGGCCCCCATCGGGTGTCCGTGCTGACCCTTCGTGTTGGCGATCAGCACATCGCCCACGTGACCGTCGAAGGCGGCGCGGAGCGCGTCCACCTCCGCCTGGCTGCTGCCACCCCGGGCTGGCGTGTAGGTTTCGTGAGAAACGAAGAAGGTCGAGCGCGCGAGCGCTGCTCGGTCCACGCCTTCGCGCTCCATCACCTCATCGACGAAGTCGCGAACGTCCTTTGCGATGCGCTTCGTATCGAGGCGGGTACCGTGAAACGCGCTGTTCGACGATTGCGTATGGACGAGCTCGGCCAGTGGCTCGATGCCTCGGGCCCGGGCGCTCGCCTCGCTTTCGATCACGAATCCGGCCGCCCCGGACCCGAGGATCAGTCCATTGCGTTTCGCACCGAAGGGAATCGCTGCCTTCTCGACTTCTTTTTCCGTCGTGGCCGCGCCCGCCGCGAGGAAACCGGCGCCGACGGCGGGAAGCATCCATTCGCTCGTCACGTTGTCCGCGCCAACGACGACCACACGGTCACAGCGGCCGAGCCGCAGCCAGTCATGGGCAGTGGTGATCGCCAGCGTCCCGCTCGCGCAGGCCGCATTGACCAGGAAATTCGGGCCGCGCGCCGCGATCACCTGGGCGAGCTGGGCGTGTGCCATCGCGAGGGCCCGAAACAGGAACTTGCGCGAGAACTCGTAGAGCTCGCTCTCTTTTTGCAGCTTGGCGAGCATCGGCTCGGCAGCACGACGGATCGCCTCGCGCTCCGTCGGGTCCTTGAGCCCCTGGCTCATGCCATCGATCAGGTCTTCGAGCTCCTTCTTGGTTCGTCCCGCGAACTTCGCGGCGACGTGTCGAGAAGCATCCTCGATCACCCGGTCTGTCGACGGGAACGCAGTCCCGACGATGACACCGGTCCGGCGGGAGAGCGCATCCGGGAGTCCCCAGCGCTCCGGCAATCGCTTTCCGGTGGAGGTGGTTTTGTAGTGGCGGACCATCGGGATCCCCGCGTCACGGAGTGCCTCGATGCCCGCTGCGATCGCCATTCGGCTGACCTGGTCGAGGGCTTCATCGAAGGTCTTGTCGATGCCGTAGGTCTCGACGATGTCGAGCTCCCCGAAGGACGCGGCGAGCTGAATGACGTCCGAGAGCTCCTGGAGGCGCGTGAAGTCACCGCTCGATTTGTCCAGACGCACGACGTTCCTGTCGACCATCGCTTGGCGCATCGAATCGGAGATCGGTCGGATCAGGTTCTCACCGCGCAGCATCCGATCGAGCGTGCCCATGGAGTAATCGTCGTCGAGCACCGCATCGGCGGGCGGCAGGAACGACACACCGGTGATGACGGGGTTTTTCGCGGGCGCTGGTCCTTCGAGTCCTTCGAGACGCGCCTGGCGGCGCTCCTCAGGACGAACGGAAGGGGACTGGTCTTCACGAACGGAGGGCGACCGTTCCTCGAGACGTACGGATGGGCTCCGCGTTGCAGGCAAGGCGAGCGGGTCGGGCTGGCTCGCGGCGAAGTCGATCTCGACCCCTTCGCTCGCGAGCATGGCGAGCGCATCCATCAGGGGCTGAATCGCGGGTCGTTTGTGGTGGTTCGTGGCGACCGCCTGGTACTCGCGGTCGTTGCCGAGCACGTTGCGCACAAAGCCGGTGGCCGCACGGCGTGGGCCACACTCGATGAACACCCGCGCCCCCTGCGCGTACATGTTCTCGATCTGCGCGATGAACTCCACCGGAGACTCGAGCTGCTGGCCGAGCAGGTCGACGATCGCCGCCTTCGAGTCGGGGTAGTAGCCCGCGTGCACGTTCGACAGAATCGGGATTTGCGGTGCCTTGATGTCCAAAGTGCGAAGCGCGTTCTTGAGAGGGACACTGGCTGGCGCGACGATCGCGCTGTGGAACGCGTGAGAAACCGGGATCTCCCGAGCGTCGATCCCCGTAGCCGTGAACTTCTCGACCGCGGCTTCGACCGAGCGCGAGTTGCCGGCGATCACGGTCTGAGCGTGGCAATTCTTGTTGGCGGCAATGATGTAGCCCTCGATGCCCTCGAGCATCGGCTCAACCTTGTCCGCGCCGGCGGCGACGGACGCCATCTTGCCATTGTCCTCGACCTCGACGTGAGCCATCTCGCGCCCGCGCGCACTGACCGCGTAGAGCGCCTCCGCGAATGTCATCACTCCCGAAGCGACGCACGCTGCGTACTCGCCGAGCGAATGGCCCACGACCATCGACGGTCTGAGACCGAAGGTGCCGAGCAAGCGAAACATCGCGACGTCCGCCGTGAGCATCGCCGGCTGGCAGATCTCGGTTTGTCGCAGACGCAGCTCGGCTGCTTCACGCTCCTCGTCGGTCTCCGCCTCGGCCCAGGTGAATGCCGTGAGCGTCGATCCGATCAGGGGCTCGAGAACTCGGTCTGCCTCCTCGAAAGTCTTCCGAACCACCGGGAAGAGCTCCGCGAGGTCTTTGTACATCCCCAGGAACTGCGATCCTTGGCCCGGGAACAAAAATGCGATCGAGCCCTTCGAGGCGAGTGACTGCCCCTCAGTTGCAAAAATTCCCTGTGCATTGAGCACTCGGGCGCTGCGTTTGCCGGCGGACTCGGCTTTCTTCTTGGCGCTCGCCGCATCATTGGCCGCGAAAGCAAGGCGAGCGGCGGCATTTGGCGTCTCCGCACGGGCCGACAGAATCGCTGGCGCTGGCGGCCAGCTCTCCCCATCGAGCTGGCTCCGTGCCTTTTCCGCCGCAGCCTCCGCGTCTCCTCCGCCGAAGCAGAGAACCTCCCAGCCGTCGAAGCTCGGACCGTCGCCGGGCTGCTGCGGCTCAGTCCCGCGGGTCTCGTTCAGCGCCGCTGCCGTTGAGCTGGCCGGGGCGGAGCTCAGCGATGAAGTGCCCGTCATCTTGCTGGCGAGGTAGCCCGCTACGGCGCGGAGGGTGTTGACGTCCGAGAGCTTGAGCTCTTCATCGCTCGAAACACCGTAGCGCTCGCGAAGCTCGCCGAGAACCTCGGCTTGCTTCACCGTGTCGATGCCTAGGTCCGCTTCGAGATCGTAGTCGGGCTCGAGGTCCGCGACGTCGTATCCGGTCGCTTCGGCGAAGATCTGAATGACTGCGGTCAAGAGCTCATCGGGAGAGGTACTCATAGTCGTCTTCTCGGCGGACGCCGCCGGCGCCGCTGCCAACCCCGTCGCGGGGTCGGTGAGGGTCTTGCTTCGTCGATCGTTCTTGTCACCAACGCCAACCGATCCCGGTCCACGGTATTCCTCGAGGACCGCGTGCACGTTCGTGCCACCGAATCCGAATGCGCTCACACCCGCACGCCTGGGTTCGTCACTCTCCCAGGGGCGTGCTTTCGTGCTCACCTCGAGGTAGCCCTCATGCAGCGGAGAAGCATCCGGGGAACGCTCAAAGCCGGCGCTCGGAGGCAGCTGCTTGTGGTGCAGCGCGAGGGCGGTCTTGATCAGCGACGCGGCCCCCGCAGCGGCCTTCAAGTGGCCGATCATCGATTTCACGGACCCGAGCGGGACCTTCTTGGGTGCGCTTCCGCTCGCCTTCAGGAGCTCGGTCAACACACCGACCTCGGTCGCGTCGCCGACCACCGTCGAGGTACCGTGGGCCTCAAACAGCCCGACGGTGTCGATGCCAAAGCCGGCATCTTCGTACGCTCGCTGCACGGCCATGCGTTGGCCGCGAGGATTGGGCGCGGTCATGCCCTTGCCCTTGCCATCGCTGGCCGCACCGACGCCGCGAATCACCGCATAGACGCGGTCGCCATCGCGCTCGGCGTCCGCGAGTCGCTTCAGCACGAGCATTCCGACGCCTTCGCCCATCACGAACCCGTTGGCCCTCGCGTCGAAGGGGACGCTGTGGTCCGCAGAGAGCGCGCCGATCTTCGAGAACTTGATGTAGGCAGAGGGGTCGACCATCTGATCCGCCCCGCCGGCGATCGCAATGTCGAATTGACCGAGACGCAGGCCATCCATGGCGCTCTTCAACGCGGCCATCGCCGCGGCGCAGGCCGCGTCCGTCGTGAAATTCGTTCCACGCAGATCGAGAGCGTTGGCGATGCGGCCGGCGACGCAGTTCGAGAGCTCACCGGGCATCGTGTCTTCGGTGATCGGCGGAAAATTCGCCTTGTAGCGCTCCTCCGCTTCAGCCAACACCGCCGCCTTGGTCTCGTTGGGGAGCGCCTTGAACGCCGGCGAGTCGTGGAGCGCCTTGAGCACGAGCGGGAAGTAGCTCCGAGCGACCGTTTGCTTCTCGTAGGTCCCGCCCATCGCGTTGCCGATGATCACCGCGGCGCGGTCGCGGTCGAACTCGCGCCCCTCGTCGGCGTTTGGAAGTGGCTTCAGGCCTGCGTCGAGCAGCGCCTCGGCAACCGCGCTCACCGCGAGCTGCTGAACGGTGTCGATCGAGCGCAGGGTCTTCGGAGGAATGCGAAAGCGTCGGGCGTCGAAGGCGAGGTGCTCATCTCGCAGGAATCCACCGATACGAGAGTAGCTCTTGTCCGGCTCGCTTCGGTCCTCGGACCAAAAGAGCTCCGGGTCCCAGCGGTGTCTTGGCACCTCGCGGATCGCGACGTGATTGCGCAGGATGTTCCGCCAGAACTCGTCGATGTTGGCCGCGTCGGGAAAGATTCCCCCAACGCCGACGATCGCGATGGGGGCGGTCGGATGCATGGAACCTGTGCGTCCAGTATTCTCAGCCACGTCGAGAGTCTCCCACTCCAGTTGCCAGCTCGAGGCTCTAAGAGAAAACCGCCGGGACGACTACTTTTTCGCCCTCGTTTACACAAGGAGCGAAGAGTCGTACCGACGGTTCGTACGTCGTCCCCGAGATCGCACTCGGGGGTTCTATCAGGCGATCAATTGCGCGAGGAGCCCCATCCGGTCGCCAAAGCCACGGTGGGAACGTTACGCCATCCCATGCGCTGCTCGTTGCGCGCACCGCTGCGGACCATCACCGCCGCTCTCGCTGCCTCTGCTGCTCGTTCGGAACGCTCCGCCTGTCGCTTGTTCATCTCGTGCTGCATGATTTCCCTCGCGTTTCGCCCACGTTAAAGCAAGACCCGCGCCAAGATCTCCAGAAATCACAAGCAAACGATATCGTTGAACTTTCACTCAACGACGACGAGTTTTCCTCCGGCGTAGGTGCGTACTGAACTTCGCGGTGGGGGTGGCTCGGGTGCGACATTTCGCCCCGTTTTCCGACAAAAGCTCGAAATTTCCTGTGTTTGCGGCCGTAGAAGGGAGTTCGCAGTGTCGCTACAGCGCTGTCCGGGGCGCCGTCGCACCTACTTCGCACCACCGATGTTTCTGAAATCATTGACTTTTTCCTGTTTTCAGGTCGCTTGACTCGACCTCGGGATGCGGTTTACCGTCCGGGCTCCCAGCATCTTCCAAGGGGGACTTATGGCAGACGAAGCGCCCTGCATCATCGGCGAGGGCATTCAGATCCGCGGGAATCTCTCCGGATCGGGCGGGCTCGTGATCGAGGGACGAGTCGAGGGCCACATTGCGCTCGAGGACCACATCGTAGTCGAGAACAGCGGCACGGTGGTCGCGGACGTGGAGACGGAGGAATTGACGGTTCAGGGCAAGATGTCCGGCAACATCGACGCCACCAACCGTGTCTCCATCACCGCGAGCGCGACCGTGATCGGAGACGTACGCGCACCGCGCATCGTCATCGAAGACGGCGCCCGTTTTCGTGGGCGCATCGAAATGGAAGTCCCGCTTCCTCCGGACATTTAGACGGGTGTTTGGACCCTCAGGGTCCATTGAGCGAATCGAAAAATTCGCCCCGCTGGGGCGCACAAAGGGAGACCTAGCAGTATGGCAAATACGATCATCGGCAGCTCGATCGTCATCGATGGTGAGATCACGGGTGACGAGGACCTGGTCATTCAAGGCACCGTGAAAGGTCGAATCCAGCTCAAGGAAAGCCTCTACGTCGAGAGCTCCGGAGTGGTTGAAGCGGACATCGAGACCCAGAATGTCGACGTCTCTGGCCAGGTTACGGGCAACATCACTGCCTCCGACAAGGTCGAGCTCAAGAGCGAGTGCCGCATGGTCGGGGACATCAAGGCGCCCCGAATTCTGATCGCCGACGGCGCTTCCTTCAAGGGCAACGTCGACATGGACGTCGCCTAGCCCACTCTGCTCACTGTCGTAGCGGCTCCGAACGCGTGAGGGCCGCGAGGTAGGCTAATCATGGTCGATTCATCGAGAAGCAGCACTGCGATCGGGCCGTCGATGCTCGTTCGCGGCAATCTCCAGGGCGACGAGGACCTCACCGTACTCGGCCGCGTGGAGGGCAATGTCGAGCTAACGCGCACACTGATCGTCGAAAACGGCGGGATCGTGAAGGCCGACGTCTCCGTCCGCAATGCGGTGATCAGCGGCATCGTCGTTGGGAACATCAACGCGAGCGACAGCATCGAAATCACCGAGACCGGTCGGGTCGTGGGCGACATCACGGCGCCCCGCGTGCTGATCGTCGACGGTGCTCGGTTCCGCGGTATGGTGGACATGGGCAACCTCGATGCGCCGCGTGCCTCCGAGCCGTTGCCCGCGCGGACCGTCTCGCGCGCCGGTTCCGGCAGCTCCACTTCCCTCGCCGCCCGAAGCGGTGGCACCGCACGCAGCGCTGTCCCAGCCCGGCGACAAGCACCGCCACCACCACCGCCACGGCCAGCCCCCGCTCGTCAGGCGGCTCCGTCGAGCCCACGTCCGAGCTCTGCGAGCAGCGCTCCTGCGAGCAACGCCGGCAGCAAGACGAAGAAAAAGAAGAAGACCAAGAAGAAGGTCGTGGTTCGCAAGAAGAAGAGAAGCTAGGTGCTGCGGGGGGCGCTGCTGCCCCCTCGGCCGTTTTTGCGCTGCTCTTGACCGAGTCTTCGCGCTTTAGGATTGCTTCCCCGTGACCGACCGACTCGTACGACTTCTCGCCGATCTGTCCTGGCGCAAGGGTCCCGTAACCCTCGCCTCGGGCAAGGTCAGTGACTTCTACATCGACTGCAAGCAGACCGCGTTGAACGCGGAAGGGGCGAAGCTCATTGGCGAGCGCGTTTGGGAGCGCATTCGAGCACTTCGTGAAGAAGGCCACGACATCCGTGGCGTCGGAGGCCTCACTCTCGGCGCCGACCCGATCGGCCTCGCCACCGCGCTGGTGAGCGCCGGCTCCGAAGACCCCGTACATGCCTTCATCATTCGCAAGGAGCCGAAAGGACACGGAACCGCCGCCTGGCTCGAAGGCGGCAAGAACCTCCCAGAAGGCTCAAAGGTGGTGATCGCCGAAGACGTGATCACGACCGGTGGTTCCACATTGAAAGCGATCACCCGCGCGCGTGAATCGGGTCTCGATCCGGTGGCGGTGGTGGTCTTGGTCGACCGGCAAGAGGGCGGCCGAGAGACCGTCGAGGAGCAATCGGGACTTCCTGTCTACCCGATTGTGACGCGCTCCGATTTCGACACGCTGGAGTCCTGACACGCGAGGCGCGCGGGCACGACGTTTGTCCGATGACGAAAATGGCTCGCGAAGGCCTAGAGGTGCTTGAGGAGAAAGTCCGCCAGTAGATCGGAGTCGGATTCGCCGGCTTGCTGCGGATCGTCCGAGATCGTCGT
This sequence comes from uncultured Bdellovibrionales bacterium, assembly GCA_964468125.1. GTDB lineage: Bacteria > Myxococcota > XYA12-FULL-58-9 > XYA12-FULL-58-9 > CAYXVF01 > CAYXVF01. The sequence continues at coordinate 61,419 of CAYXVF010000012.1, forward strand.
GCGCGGCTCCTGGAGCTCGACCGGGGGCGCCGGCACCGGTTCGCCTTCGTCACCAATGCCAACGAAACCCTCCTCGCATTGGTACGCCGTATCGCCGCTGATCACGCTGTCGCGGTAGTGCTCCGCCCCCGCCTCTGCTATCTCGGTCGCGGTGAGGACCTTGCCGACCCAGCCGCCTTCGTCCACGCCGTCCAGCACCGAGAGAATGTTGACGGCGCTCTCCAGGCGATAGGACTTGTTCTGGGAGAAAATCGTCAGGGTCTCGCCCTCGAAGAGCACCTCGCCCTCCTCGATCCAGCACTCGAGCGTCGCTTGCGTAAAGAACAACCGGTCGTCCATCACTAGAAAAAGAGTAGTGCCTGTGGAGCCTGTCTCCAAGTAGGTTGCAGACCCCAACGGTTGAACCGATAGTAGGCGGCGAGCAAGAGTTGGCTAGTAAAAACCATCGTTACGGAGACGGCTTTCGATATGAGTGACAAGATCAGCGATCTCACCGACGCGGGCTTCGAGAGTGATGTGGTCAAGAATACGACCCCTACCCTCGTGGACTTCTGGGCCGAGTGGTGCGCGCCGTGCAAGGCGCTGACACCCGTTGTCGAGCAGGTGGCGGATGAGTACGGCGGCCGTCTCAACGTAGGAAAGATGAACATCGACGAAGAGCCCGAGACCGCGGGCAAGTACGCGGTGCGCGCGATTCCGACACTCCTCCTCTTCAAAGACGGCGACGTGGTCGATCAGATCGTCGGGCTGGTGACCAAAGGCAAGATCATCGAGATGCTCGACAAACACGTCGGTTGAAGCAACGCCGTCTCAGTGAGCGCGCTTTCTGAGGTGGATCGAAAAGACGATCCCCACCGCCACCAGGACGGTGAGCAGACTCGACCCTCCGTAGCTGAATAGCGGGAGGGTCATTCCCACCACGGGCATTAGCCCGATCACCATTCCGACGTTGATCAGGGTCTGCCAGAAAATGAGCGCCGCCACGCCTGTTGCGAGGAGCGAACCGTACGCTTCGCGCGCGTCGCTTGCGACACTGAGCGTGAAGAGCAAGAGGAGCGTGAACAGTGCCAGAAGGAGCATGCACCCCATGAAGCCGTGCTCCTCGGCCCAAACGCTAAAGGCAAAGTCGGTGTGCTGCTCCGGCAAGAAGGACAGCTGGGTCTGAGTTCCCTCCCGGTGCCCCTTCCCCCAAAAACGTCCAGAACCCACGGCGATCATCGATTGGACCGCATTCCAACCGGCGCCTTGGATGTCCCCCTCGGGATCCATGAAAGTCAGAATGCGCCGCTTCTGGTAGTCCTTGAGCACGCCGAACCAGCTCACGGCCGCAAGCGCGACTCCGCCGCCACTCAGAATCATGAGGGAGCGCAGGCGCACGCCTACGACCAGAATCATCGAAAACCCGATCAGAATGACGATCCCAGCGGTTCCCAGGTCAGGCTCGACGAGAATCAGAACCGCCGGCAGGGCTAAGAGATCGATAGGCGCGACCAACAAATCCGTCATCGAAGGCTGAGTACGCTGCCAATTCCGGAACGACGCAAAACCGTAGGCGAGCACCGCCAGGACCAAGAGCACCCGCAGCGTGAGTGCGCTCGAGACCTCTTCGTAGGGTCCACCGGTTGCCGCCCCATCCGCGAGTCCCGCGATCAGTGCGCCGAACGGGTCACGAATGAACGGCAAGGTCCAGTTGCGCCACAGCAGCACGCCGAGCCCGACGGCAACGAGGAGAGATGCGATGATCAGATTGCGTCGACGCGTTCGGGGCCAAGGATTCAGCAACGCCTGAGCGCGGTCGAAACGAACGATCAGCGCGATGGCGACCACGAGACCGGTGAGAATCAGGGCAAGCAGAGTATATCGAAACCAATTCAGATCGGCGGGTACGGGTGCTGGGCTGCCGACCTTGTCGTGAAGAAACCGTGCGATACTCCCCACCGGATCCTTGAGCCAATCCTTGCTCCAGGCCGCTGCGACGACGACGGCGGCCACGATCGGTCGAGACGGATTCAAGGGACGCAGAAGCGAGCGCATCGAGTAGCCGCCGGGCTCGAGGCGATGGCTGAAGTAGCGGGCGAGACAAAAGATGACGGCGAGCTTGGCGAGCTCGCTCGGCTGAAAACGAACGGGCCCCAAGACGAGCCAGCGTTGTGCCCCCCCGGCGCTGTATCCCTGCACCAGAACCGCGAAGAGGAGCAGGCACACGATGGCGTAGAACGGGTAGGCCAAGCCTTCGCTGACGCGGTAATCGGGCAGCAAGGAGACCGCGACCACGACGGCCCCAAAGCCCAAGATCAACAGCTGGGTGATGTAGAGGTCCGGCTCACGCGCGGCGGCAGACGAGCTCAGGTTGTAGATCCCCAGGATCGCGATCAGAAGCACCATGCCGATCGCCCCCCAGGGGAGCTGACGAATCGAAAGGCGCGTGCTCGCTCCAAGACTCATTCGGTCCCCTCGCCGGTCGCAGGCTCTGCCTCTGATTCTGCCCCCGGCTCTGGTGCGGGGGCGGGTTCTGTCTCTGACTCTGTCTCTGGCGCTGTGACCGGCTCTGGCGCAGGCTCCGGACCAGGCTCTGGCGCGGGCTCCGGAGTAGGCTCCGGCGCAGGCGTGGGCAACGCCGAAGCGAGCTCGCCCTGCAACGTGAAGTACTCGTCGATCACCGCGACGGCGACGGGTGCAGCCTTCGAGCTTCCGTGCCCAGAATGCTCGTTCAAACACACCACCACGATTTCCGGGTCCTCGGCCGGCGCGTAGCTCGCAAACCAGGCGTGGTCACGGAAGAAATACTCCTCCTCCTCGGCCTTCAACCGGTGTTTGCCGAGGCGAACGACCTGCGCCGTTCCGGTCTTGCCAGCCATCGTCACTTTGCGCGAGCGCCGCCAGTAAGCGGTTCCACCGGGCTCCTGCGCCACGGCGATCAGGCCTTCGCGCACCGCATCGAGGTGCTCCGGATTGAGATCGATCGCGTTCCTCACGTTCGCCTGGAGCTCTTTGACGACATTGGGTGGCACGCCGTAAACGTGCTCGACCACGCTTCCCTCGTCGAGCAGCGTCATCGACGCCTCGTCGCTCGTCTCGGCGATCACCTCTTTGGTGCTTCTGTCGAGGTAGCGGGCCTCCGGCACAAAGCGACGCACAACCCGCATGTCTGCGGTTTCGATTCGATCGACGGTCTGCGGCACGAGGACGCGACCACCGTTCGCGATCGCGGCATAGGCGACCGCGAGCTGCAACGGCGTGACCAGCAACGCGCCCTGGCCGATCGACGTGTTGATCGCCATGCCACGTTGATAACCTCCTGTGGCTTTGTCGATCCGGTCGTGCCAGGCCTCATCCGGAACGTTTCCCGGCTTCTCGTTGCGGAGGGCGATCCCGGTGGGAGTCCCGAAACCAAACTCGCGAGCGACCTCGGCGATCGCGTCGATCCCCATTCGATGCGCTGCCGTGTAGAAGTACACGTCGCAGCTCACCTTCAGCGCGTCTTTTAGGTTCACGTTGCCGTGGCCCGCTTCACGGTGACAGCGCCAGGTGTGGCGACCGAGTCGGAACGCGCCCGGGGCAAAGATCGTCTCGGTCTTGCTGACGACACCCTGACGCAGGGCCGCGAGGCCCGTAAACGCTTTGAAGGTCGACCCGGGCGCGTACTGGCCTTGAATCGGTCGATTGACCCACGGCTTGAGCGGATCGCGGTCGAGCTCCTTCTTGTAGCTCGCCGCATCGGCCCCGGCGATCCGGTTCGGATCGAACTCCGGGAGTGAGACCATCGCCAACACGGCCCCGGTCTTTGCGTCGAGTGCGACGACCGACCCGGCAACGCCGAGCTCTTGCAGCTTCTCCTCGGCGGCCTTCTGCAGCCGGATGTCGAGGGAAAGAAAGACGTTGTTGCCTGGTTGGGCAGGCACCTCGCGCTCCGGTCCCAGTAGCGACTCGATGAATTCCCCTCGCAGGCGGCGTCCCTTCGCGTCGACGACGACTTTGCGATAGCCATCCACCCCGCGCAGCGCTTCTTCGTGGGTGCGCTCCACGCCGTCGCGCCCGATCAGATCGCCGAGTCCATAGCTGAGAGGATTCCCCTGCGCGCGCTCTCGCTCCAAGAGCCGTGCGTCGATCTCGTTGACATAGCCGAGCACGTGGCTCGCGGTCCCACCGTAACGATAGACGCGGCGGCGACCTTCGACGATGTCCACCCCATCGAGCATGAACATCGCGCGGTCCGCTTCGATCCGCTCCACCTGGTCCGGCTCGAGGTCGCGTTTGACCACCAGCGGCTTGAACCGTCGAAGTCCGCTGTTTTCGTCGATGAGCTTTCTGAGGCCGTCGATGTCCGTCTGCGAAAACCCGACGTGGCCCGCCAGACGTTGCAGCGTAACCTCGGTCTCATCGTCGTCTCCGAGGAACGCAGGGGTGACCTGGAGGTCCAAGGAGGGGCGGTTGTCGACCAGGATCTCGCCGTTGCGGTCGAAAATGATGCCTCGGTCGTGGCGAATCTCGACGTGCTGTGCGAAGTTGCGTTGCCCGCGTTGCGACAGCTCCTCTCCGCGCATGATCTGAAGCGTGTAGAGTCGAACGATGAGTACGACGAAGGCGAGAACCACGACTCCCATCGCGAACACGATGCGACCGCGAAGCTCTTTGACGCTGCCGCGCCCGTGTGTGTCCAATCCGAAGCTCATCGAAACGAAAGGGTCTCTCGCTGCTGGGCTGACACCCGCCGCTCGAGCGCCTCGAGCCAGGGGTAGGCGACGAGGGCGACGGCGGCGGTGAGCAGCGCGTTGGGGACCAGAATCGCAGTCGTCCAGCTGGCGAAGCTCGCGCTGCCGCGAAAGCCCAAGAGTAACAGAAATGTGAGGGCGTGATAGCTCATCGTGGCCACGGCGACGGTCACGGTGAAGAACCCTCGCCCGCCGGTGGTGATGCTTCCCACGACCAGGTGAATACCGAGCGCCGTCGCCGCGAGCGACAACTCGTGAAGGCCCAGGGGCGCGAGCGCCGCGCGCCCCACCAGATAGCCCATCGCGACACAGCAGGCGACGAGCGCAGGGCCCTCGCGCTCCAGGGCGAGATAGGTCGCCACCACCACGACGATCTCCGGAAGCAAATGCGAAATGTCGAGCCCGGCGGCGACAGCCGTAGTCACCACCGTGGCGAGCCAAGCCACGACGATCCACACGACGTTTCTCACTGAGTCCCCTCCGGCGCCCACGGCCCATCGCGCCCATCCACCGGTCCGGTGGGAGGCCCTGCGACCGGTGACTCCTCCGGTGCGTCTGCGCCGATGGGTGGTGAAGGCTCGAAGCTCACGTCACCACTCCAGTCACCGGTGATCACGAGCATCTCCTCCAAGCGCCCAAAGTCCACGCCCGGCTCGACGGTGGCGTTTTGGTAGAGGCCAAAGGAGCGACGCTCGAGGCTGACGACGCGACCGACGGTCAACCCCTTGGGGAAGACTCCACCCACGCCGCTCGTGATCAGCGTATCGCCCGGCTCTACATCGGCGGTTCTCGCCATCTGCTCCACCCGCAGCGTGCCATCTCCACCGCTGCCTCGCACCCGTGCCCGGGCCCGCGTGCGTTGAACGATCACGTCGGTCGAGAAGCTCGCGTCCACGAGGAGCATGACGTCCGCATAGCCCGCGGCGACGGCAACGACCCGACCGACCGCACCATCATGAGTCATCACCGGCGCACCCAGAGCTACTCCATCGTTCGTGCCTCGATCGATGCGAATCGACCGAAACAGCGGACTCGGCGCCTCGGCGATCACCCGAGCGAGCGCGGTCGCGACTCGAGGCGAGGATTCCCGAACGCCCAGAAGGAGTCGCAGACGCTCATTCTCCAGTCGCTGTTCTTCGCGGGCCGCGAGCATGGCTCGTAGCTCAGAGTTTTCGGCTTCGAGCTCCGTGTTGCGTGCCTGAACGCCCACCAGATAGACGTACCCGGTCCATGCATCGGTGACGCCATTGAGCGTCACTTCCACTACCCACTGGATCGGCGCGGACACCGTGAGGACGAGCCGGTCGAAGAAGTTGTGCTCGTGCGGGTCCTTGGCGTTCGAAACAAAGAAGATGAGAGGAAGTGCGAGCAGCAGGCCAACCAGCACGAGCTCCCGATACCTTCCGAAGAGCTTTGAGCTCACGGTTTGATCCGTCCTCCAGGGTGACCGTTCAGACTCAGCTCACCGTCACCAGCTTCAAGAGCTCGAGCTCATCCAGAACCTTGCCGGTCCCGAGCACCACGCAGGAGAGCGGATCCTCCGCGATCATCACCGGCAGGCGAGTCTCTTCACGCAGGATCACGTCGAGGTTCTGCAGCAATGCACCACCGCCCGCGAGCACGATTCCCTTGTCGACGATGTCCGCGGCCAGCTCGGGGGGCGTACGTTCTAACGCGACCCGAACCGCTTCGATGATCGAGCCGACGGGCTCGGCGAGCGCTTCGCGCACTTCGTCCGAGTTGATCTCGACCGTTCGTGGCACACCGGCGATCATGTCGCGGCCTTTGATCTGCATCGAGCGAGGCTCATCGAAGGGATAGGCGTTGCCGATCTCTTGCTTGGTCTGCTCGGCGCTGCGTTCGCCAACGAGCAAATTGTAGCGGCGCTTGATGTGCTGAATGATCGCCTCATCCATTTTGTCCCCGCCGACACGAATGCTGCGCGAGTAGACGATACCGGCGAGGGAAATCACCGCGACTTCCGTGGTCCCACCACCGATGTCGACGATCATGTTGCCGCTCGGGTCCGCGACGGGCAGGTCTGCCCCGATGGCCGCCGCCATCGGTTCCTCGATCAAATACACCTCGCGCGCACCCGCACTCTCCGCGCTCTCGCGCACCGCACGCTTCTCCACTTCGGTGATGCCATTTGGCACGCAGATCACGATCCGGGGCTTCACCATGTTCTTGCGGTTGTGAGCCTTCTTGATGAAGTAGCTCAGCATCGCTTCGGTCACCTCGAAGTCCGCGATCACCCCGTCCTTGATTGGCCGAATCGCAGTGACCTGCCCCGGCGTACGACCGAGCATGTCTTTCGCTTCGCGTCCGACCGCGAGGATCTTCTTGCCGCCGCGTGCGTCCGATTGGACCGCAACCACCGACGGTTCGTTGATCACGATCCCTTTGCCCTTGACGAAGATCAGCGTGTTCGACGTCCCGAGGTCGATGGCGAGATCATTCGAAAAGAGCCCTGAGAACCAATCGAAAATCATGACGCTCCCATGCGTGTACAGTCGACTCTGAGCGGCCCACACATGCAGTTGTAAATGTGTGCGAAACGCGCCCTAGCCCCTTCACCATGGCTGATTTCCTCAGTGAAGGAAAGGTGTTAGGTCCACATCTCAGGAACTGATGTAATCTCCGAATGGTTCCCTTCAGAGAGGACGACGCGGAGCAAAATGCGGTCTTTGCTCACATGGCTTTACCTGATCGGATGTTTAGGGTGCGGATACACTCCGCTGCGCAGTGGTGAAGCCTTTGGCGCCCATCGCATCTTGGTGATGGCACCGCGCGAGGCAGAGCCCACGGGAATTGCGGGCCCCTACGTCGATGAGCTGCGCCGGCGCTTGGTCGCCGAAGGGTTCACGCTCGCGCGAAACGGCGCGAGCGCGGACGCCGAGCTACGCTCCGAGGTGCTCGCGAGCTCCACCTCGCCACTGTCGACCGTCCCTGGCGCGCGCTTGAGCGCTTTCACTGTGCGCGTGAGCCTCGAGACGGAGATGCGCGCCCCGGACGGCTCCGTACTGTGGAGCACCCGTGTCAGCGAGAGCGAGGATTTCTTCCCCGACGACCAGGATGAGTCGGGGCTCACCTCCGAGGAAATCCTCGCGACGGACAGCAACGAGCGACGCCGCGCCCTCACTCGACTGACCGAGCGCCTGGCCGAGCGCGTGGTGCGGAGGATCCAGAGAGCCAGTCTATGAGTCTTCGAGAGCTCGAACGGGGCGAGCTGCGCCCGGTCTACGCGGTCGTTGGAACCTCGACCATACTCACGAGCGAGGCCGTGCGCACTATTCGCGCCCGAGTCCTGACGCAGGCCCCCGACTTCAATCGCGACGAGCTGCGCGCCGATGACGTGCCCGTGGAACGCATCCTCGAAGCCGCGCGAACGCTGCCCATGATGGCGCAACGACGCTTTGTTCACGTCAGTGACATTCACAAGCTCAAGTCCGAGGGACAGGAACGACTCGCTGAATACGTCAAGAGCCCCGTCGAGAGTACGGTGCTCGTACTCAGTGGCGAAAAGGTCGACGGTCGTCGCAAGCTCGGTCAGGCGCTCAAGAAGAAGAAGGCGATCTTCAGCTTTGATCCACCGAAGCAATGGGAGCTAACCGACTGGATCGAAGAGCGAGCGGAATCGAAGGGCATAGAGCTCGACCGTGACGCCGCTGGATTGCTGGGAGAATTCGTCGGTGCAGAAGTCGGTCCCATCGACCGCGCCCTCGAGAAGCTTTCGCTCTACGCAGGCGAACCCCGTCGCCTCACGGCCGACGACGTTCAGGAAGTGGTAGCCCCTACCCGCGTCCACTCGATCTTCGACCTCACAGACGCAGTCGGCGGAAGAGACCTGGGACGCGCCACCCTGTTGCTCCGCAACGCCTTGGAAGGAGGCGAGAGCGGCTTGATGGTGCTCGCCATGATCTCGCGACAGATGCGACAGCTCATGCAGTACAAGCTCCTCTCTGCCCGGCGTCTGCCCAACGCGGAGCTCGCCCGTGCCTTGGGGGTCAAGCCATTCCTGATGAGTCGGATCGCCGAGCAGGCAAAGAAGTACGAGCTCCCGGAGCTGGCGCGCGCCCTCGATCATGCGCACCAAGCCGACATCGCCATGAAGAGCTCACGCCTCTCTCACGGAGTCATTCTCGACCAATTGCTCCTTCAGATAGTGGGCGGCGCATGAGAGGTTGGGGTCTCCTCGTGCTCGCCCTGCTGAGCGCCTGCGAAAAGGAGCTCGAGCTGCCCCAGGCGATCGGCGGCCGGGGCACGATCACCGTAATCGATACGGGCGGGGCGACGGGTCGGACCGGCTGGTGGCCTTCCGTCGCCTTTTCGAGCGATGACGAGCCCCACCTCTCCTATTGCGATGCCCACCGCGGCAATCTGATGTATGCGGCCAGAAAAGACGGTCAGTGGCAGACCGAGGTCGTCGAGCACCGCGGCGCGGTCGGAAAGTACACCGCCTTGGCGGTAGACTCCAAGGGGGAGCCAGCCATCGCGTTCTACGACCAAGGGCACAAGTATTTGCGCTACGCCTGGCGCGAAGATGGTGAATGGAAGACGGAGCGCATCGCCTGGGGCCTCGAGATCGGAATGGGCAGTGAGCTCGTCTTCGACGAGAGGGACATCGCGCACCTGTTCTACTACGTGCCGAGCGGTCGCCTGATTCACAACCAGCGCACGGGTCCCGGGAGCTGGCAGGCGCAGACCGTCGATGACGCGGTCGGCGGCTTCTCCGCGAAGATCAGCGTGATCCCCCGGAAGGACGGATTCTGGGTGACCTACGTCAACTGGGGCTTCAAGGACACGGCGCTGATGCTCGCCCGACCGAAGCCCGAAGGCGGCTACGCCGTGGAGACCATCGCGGAAAAGCGGGGACCAGGGTGGCGCAGCGTCCTCTACTTCGAGGACGAGAGTCCGCGGGTCGTTTACAGTCAGAGTCTGAAAGAACGCATCAAGTTGGCACAGCACAAACAGAATGGGTGGGAGCCCGTCACGCTGCTCCGCAGGGCCGCCAACTTCGCCGGCACGCAGGCTCCAAACGGTGATCTGATCCTCGCTTACGAGGACATCTTCTGGGGGCATGCGGGCAACGGTACGGTGAAGTACCTGCGCCTGAGTGGAGGAAGCTGGAAACGCGTGGTCGTCGACGACGAAGGCCCCGCAGGCGAGTACATCGACGTGGCCACGGACTCGAAGGGGAAACCATTGATCGCCTACTACTCGGAGGCCATTCGCGGCCTCAAGGTGTACGACGAAACCGACGGAGCCACGAAAGCTCGAGCGGCCCCGAAACCGAGCGACACAGATGAGCCCAAGGCGAAAGACGAGCCCGGGGCAACGGACGAAAACGAGGCTCCGACGCTCGAGCGCTAGCGCACGGAATCAGGCCGAGAAGCCCAGGACGATGAGTCCCACCGTGAAGCTCAGGTTCGCCGTGAGGATCAGGAATACACGCAGCAGCATGGAGCGCTCGCCCGGAACCGCCGTGGGGGTCACCGTCTGCGCCACGACGCAAAGAATTGGAGCGGCGAGAACCGCCCAGGTCTCGAGCGCATTCGGATCCGTGAGACCCACGCCGGCGTAGAGCGCGAGCCCGAGGACCTGGAGAACGATGGCGAAGAGCTGCGCGTTGCCCAGGCCAAGGCGGACGGCAAGCGTCAGTTTCTTGCTCTCTGCATCACTCGGAGCGTCCGGAAGGGCAGTGGCGATCGCGCCAGCGAGCTGCAGCGGGAGGGTCGACAGAAGAAGTGGCATCGGAAACCCTGCAAGGGACCCGACCTGCGCATAGTAGCCGAGAAACGGTAAGACGACGCCGATCCCGACCATCTGTAGGATCTCTCCGCCACCGCGATAGCTCATGCGAAAAGGCGGGTAGCTGTAGGCCCACAGCAGCGCAAGAGCGCAGAAAGCAAAGACCGGTGCGAGCGGCCGTGCGTACACGAGCGAGAGCACCGCCGAAGTCAGGATCAGGAGAGCAGCGGAGACCATCGCGGCGATGCCGAGCGCCCGCAGGGTGAGCTTGCCTTCGGGAACGACGCGACTTCCCCCGGAGAAAGGAGTTGCCGTCCGATTGCGAATGTCGGTCTCTACGTCTGCGACGTCGTTGGCGAACACGATGTAGAGCTGGTCGAAGAGCCCGAAAACCACGAGCCAGCCGAAGACCTCCCAAGAGAAGATGGTGGTGTGCGCATAGGCGAGGGCCTGACCGAGAATGAGCGACGGTGCGATGTTGCTCTGCGACGGCAGTCGGGCCGCCTTGATCCAAGCGATGAGAGTGCTCATGGGCAAAGCTGAGCTCGTCAGCGCTCCAGGCCCAAACCTTTGGCGACGCGATCGCGTTCTTCGGAGAAGCGCGCGCCCCAGCGGTCCCGGCCGTCGAACGTCCAGGTCAGAACCGGCACGTGGCCCGATGCCGCGAGCGCTTCATGGAGGCGACGCTCGTCTTCGGGTTCGCGCGAAAACGCAAAGGGGTTGCGTGGCGCATCACCACGAAGCTTGCCGTACTTCTCATCGTCCCGCGCGATGAGCTCCATCAGCTCCCTCTGCCGCTGCTCGAGATAGATCAGAAACGCATCGTCAAAGGGACCGATGTACTCACGCTCCTCGGGTGCCCGCGCCACCCACTTGGCCCAGTCGAACCCGTAGGTGAAGTCATGCACGTATCGAAAGCGAATCTCCGAGTGCATTCCAAAACCCGCCATCAATCGCTCCAGGCGTTCCCCGCTCGAGCGGATCGCGTCGGTGCTCACTCGGGTCGCAAGCGATGAAACCAGCCGGTCCAGGTCCCAAAACACATTGTCCGGGTAGTGGTAGGCGATCGCCTGAACCAGTCGTTCGCTGACCTCGCGAAGCGCGTACTCCCGCGCGCGATCGAGCTCGAGGGCGCAGAAGAGCTCAGCGAAAGGCGTCGGCCGTTCCCGTCCTGGGCACAGCGACAGACGCACGCCGACGTGCCGGTCTAACCACGCGTCGAGATCCACCGGAGACTCGGAGAGTGAGGTCACGGCACCTCCGCCAGGAGAACGAGAACGACGGCAACCGCGGTTCCAGCGAACCATATTGCGCGGTGCAACTCCTGCTTATAGAGCCCTTGAGCGCGGAATGCATCCGTTACCGCCGCGTGCGTCTTTGCCCAGAGACGCGGCAGGAACGCCGCCGCGACTCCAGCCCCTAAAAAGCGCACCCAGCTCGGCACCTCCGGGATCGGGATCAGGACCCAGCCGAGAACGCCGAGAACCACGAGCACCTCGACGGTCCGGCGTGCGACCCGGTTGCCAAAGACGCTCGCGACGGTGGTCTTTCCCCCCTCAATATCGCTTCGTTCGTCCGCGAGGCCGCTCGCGATCGCCGAGCCGAGGGACAGGACGACGAAGGGACCGAGCAGGCCATAGATCTCACTCCAGACCTGACCGCTCTGGGCGTAGGCGTTGAGCCAGGGCAAGACAAAGCCGACACCGAGTCCCTCGAGCAGCTCTCCGCCGCCGCGATAATTCAGACGCAGCGGTGGCAAGGTGTACGCCCAAAATACCGCCAGCGCCGTCGCCGAAGCGCTGAGCAGCCAGGGACGTTCGAGCAGCGCGCCAAAGGCAAAGGCGACGACCAGGGCGACCGCGCCGGCAACGAGCCCCGCCAGCAAGAGCGCATTAGCTCCGAGAATTCCGTCGGGAATGGTTTTTGGTGAGCAGCCTTCGGGGAACATGCGACGTTTGATCGTGTCCACCTGCGCATCGGCCCAGTCATTCAGGAAGACGATATAGAGCAGGTCCGCAACCACAAACAACACGCCGAAGATCAGCGCCGCACCGTCAACGCCTCCCGCTAAGTAGGCGCCGAGCGCCTGGCCGAGAGCCATGGGAACGATGAGCTTCGGCCAGCTCTTGGGCTTCGCCGCATAGCTCCACTTCTCAAACGGTGAGCCCGCGGTAGGGGCGCTGCTCGGCACCTTCTCTATTCCTCCTGCGGCGTGAGCTCGAGGAGGCGACCGCCGGGGCCATCTTCGAGGACCCAAATCGCGCCGTCCGGCCCTTCTTCCACTTCACGAATGCGCGCTCCCATGTCGAATCGCTGGACCTCATGCGCCTGCTCGCCGTCGATGACGATGCGAACGAGCGACTGGGACGAGAGCCCACCGGAGAGCAGATTGCCCCGCCACCCGCTGAAGCGCTCTCCGCGATAAACCATCAGTCCGGCGGGTGAGATGACCGGCGTCCACCATTCCTTAGGCGCTTCCAAGTCGGGTCGCGTGTCGTGGTTTGGAATCTCTGCCCCGCTGTAGTGATTGCCATTCGAGACCAGGGGATAGCCGTAGTTCACACCTTTTCTTACGAGGTTCAGCTCGTCACCCCCCCGAGGACCCATCTCCGTGTTCCAGAGCCGCCCTTCAGTGTCAAAGACCAGTCCCAGGGCATTGCGATGACCATAGGACCAAATCTGCGCGGTGACACCCCCACGGTCGACAAAAGGATTGTCGGCGGGGTTCGATCCATCGTCATTCAAGCGAACGATCGTGCCCAAGTTATTTTCGAGATCCTGGGCCGGATCGAATTTCTGTCGCTCCCCTGAGCTGATGAAGAGGTGGCCGTCGGGGCCGAAAGCGATCCGATGGCTGTAGTGTCCCGAGCCGCTGACTTTCGGGACCTGCTCCCAAATCCGCTCGACGTCTTCGAGCGCACCGCCATCGGCGTCGAGCGCGAGTCGTGCGCGAATGACCACCGCTCCGTGGATCCCGCCACTGCCTTCGACGTAGCTCAGGTACACCCAGCCGTTGGTCGCGTATTCGGGATGGAGCACCACGTCGCCGAGGCCTCCCTGCCCCGCGTAGGCCACCGAGGGCACCCCGTCCAAGGGCCCGAGTTTCTCGCCGGTGCGGGTGGCCAGATACAGCTCGCCGGTCTTCTGCGTCACGAGCAAGCGACCGTCGGGGAGGAAGGTCATCGCCCAAGGCTCGTGAAATGACGTCACCGCGCGAATGTCGAAGGCGCGGGTCGCGGCAACAGGTGCGGCTCGAGGGCGCTCCTCGGCGCTCGTGCACGCGGCAACCGACAGGACTCCGATGAAAGCAGCGCTTCTCATTTGAACAGCCTCCCCCCGGAACATAAGGATTCCGGTGAGGGCCGGAAGGGCTGCTGAGTGCTCAAATGAGCTTAAAACTGCTCGGCCTCGGTCGACTCGGCGAGCGCAAGGGTCGAGGCCTGGCCCCCGGAGATCACTTGTGCGACCTCGTCGAAGTAGCCGGTTCCGACCTCTCGCTGATGCTTCGTCGCCGTATAGCCGCGTTCTTCGGCAGCGAACTCGTAGTTCTGCATCTCCGCGTAGGCCGCCATGCCGCGGTCCTTGTACTCGCGTGCGAGGTCGAACATGCCGATGTTCAGCGCGTGAAAACCCGCGAGGGTGACGAACTGGAACTTGTACCCCATCGCCCCGAGCTCACGCTGGAACTTGGCGATGGTCACGTCGTCCAGGTTTCGCTTCCAGTTGAAGGACGGCGAGCAATTGTAGGAGAGCATCTTGTTCGGGTACTTCTCCTTGATCGCCTCCGCGAAAGACTTCGCCTCCTCGAGGTCCGGATGGGCCGTCTCGCACCAGAGCAGGTCCGCGTAGGGTGCGTAGGCGAGACCACGTTTGATCGCCGACTCGAGTCCACCCTTGACGTGGAAGAAGCCTTCGGCAGTGCGCTCTTTGCTGGTGATCTGGTCGTGGTCGTAGGGGTCTACGTCCGAGGTCAGGAGCTTCGCGCTGTTCGCGTCGGTCCGCGCGATCACGAGCGTTGGGACGTCGAGCACGTCTGCGGCCAAACGGGCCGCCGACAGCGTCCGGACGAACTGCGAGGTGGGAACCAAGACCTTGCCGCCGAGGTGCCCGCACTTCTTCTCGCTCGAGAGCTGGTCCTCGAAGTGAACACCTGCCGCGCCTGCCTCGATCATCAGCTTCATCAGCTCGAACACGTTCAGCGGTCCACCGAAGCCCGCCTCTGCATCCGCAACGATAGGCGCAAACCAGTAGCGCTCGTCGTGCCCTTCCGCATGCTCGATTTGGTCGGCGCGCATCAGCGCCTGATTGATCCGCTTCACCAGCGCCGGGACGCTGTTCGACGGATAGAGACTCTGGTCCGGGTACATCTGGCCCGAGAGGTTCGCGTCCGCTGCGACCTGCCAACCACTGACGTAGATGGCCTTGAGGCCCGCACGCACCATCTGCATCGCCTGATTGCCGGAAAGCGCGCCGAGGGCGTGCACGTAAGGCTCCTCCTGCAAGAGCTTCCAGAGGCGCTCAGCCCCGAGTCGAGCAAGGGTGTGCTCTATCTTGACCGAGCCGCGCAGCCGCTCGACGTCCGCCTTCGTATAATTACGCTTCACGTCCGCGAAACGACCTTCGGCTCCAAAATCAACAACGGCACTCATGACGATCTCCTCGAATCAGAGCAGACTCTGACAATCAATGTTTCTCCAGCACCAGCTCATAGGCGGGAAGGGTCAAAAAATTCTCCATCTCTTCAGCGGTCGAGAGAGTGACGAACAGCTCCGAAGCGGCTCGGTATTGGCCGACCTCGAACGCCGCACTCCCGCGCTCCTCGCGAATCTTGCGCAGCTCATCGTCCACGACGGACGACAGGCGCTCGGCACTCAGGGGTTCCCCTCCGACCGACACTCCGTGGCGGATCCATTGCCAGATTTGGCTACGCGAGATCTCGGCGGTCGCCGCGTCTTCCATCAGGTTGTAGAGCGGGACGCAGCCGTTGCCGCGCAACCAAGCCTCCAGGTACTGAATCCCCACATTGACGTTCGTACGCAGTCCCGCCTCCGTGCGCTCGCCGGTCGGCGCTTCGACGAGGTCCTCGGCGCTGACGGAAACGTCCTCGCGCTTCCGGTCGAGCTGGTTGGCGGACTTTCCGAGCACCGAGTCGAAGATCGCCATCGCGATCGGGACGAGCCCCGGATGTGCGACCCAGGTGCCATCATGCCCGTCGTTGGCTTCGCGTTGCTTGTCCACCCGGACCTTGGCGAGTGCGGCCTCGTTGGCCTCGGGGTCCGACTTGATCGGGATCTGGGCGGCCATTCCGCCCATCGCGTGAACGTTGCGGCGATGGCACGTCTTGATGAGCAACTGCGTGTACGCCCGCATGAAGGGCTGGGTCATGCCGACCTCGGAGCGGTCAGGAAGCACCCGCGTTGCGTCGTTCTTGAAGGTCTTGATGAAGCTGAAGATGTAGTCCCAACGCCCGCAGTTGAGCCCCGCTGAATGGTCGCGAAGCTCGTAGAGGATCTCGTCCATCTCGAACGCCGCGGGGAGCGTCTCGATCAGCACCGTCGCTTTGATGGTTCCCAAGGGGAGATCGAGGAGCTGTTGTGCTTCGACGAAAACGTCGTTCCACAGACGCGCTTCTGCATGGCCTTCGAGCTTTGGGAGATAGAAATAGGGGCCCTTCCCTTGGGCGAGGAGGGGGCGCGCGTTGTGGAACAGGAAAACGCCGAAATCGAATAGAGCTCCCGGAACGGGCTCGCCGTCCACCTCGACGTGTTTTTCCCAGAGGTGCCAACCTCGAGGACGGACGAGGAGCGTCGCGATCCGTTCGCCGAGCTCGTAGTGCTTGCCGCGAGACGGATCGTCAAAGATGATAGTGCCACGGACGGCGTCGCGAAGGTTGCGCTGCCCATCGACCAGATTGCGCCAGGTCGGCGAATTCGAATCCTCGAAGTCCGCCATGAACATCTTCGCACCGGAGTTCAGCGCGTTGATCACCATCTTCCGGTCGACTGGGCCGGTTATTTCAACGCGCCGGTCTTGCAGCGCTTCTGGCAAGGGAGCAACCGTCCAGTCGCCCTCTCGGATCTCGCGAGTCTCTTCTAGGAAGCGCGGCAATTCGCCGGCGTCGAAGCGCTTCTGTCGTTGTTCCCGCGCTTCGAGGAGCGCGACGACGCGAGGACGGAAACGTCGAACCAGCTTGGTCACGAAGGCCATGGCCTCGACGGTGAGGATCCCCTCGTCCTCTGACTCAGTGCGTCCAAGAATGCGAAGACCTTCGACCCGACCGACCATGATTTCCCTCCTGAGGCCACAGCGATGTCACTCACGCTCAACCGAGGTCCCGCCCTCGGCAGCGAGTCTATTTACGTGGTAATCACCCGAGCAATAGATTCGTTTGATTACAGCCACTTAGGAGATAACGATTGTAAAGAACCGGCGTGTAAACTAGTAAATCTTGTCAATTCTGTAAGGGGGCGTAAGTGACGGAAAATACACGCCTTGGTGCCAAGGTCCGGCAGCTGAGGCGCCGCCAGGGCCTGACCCAGAAGCAGCTGGCCAATACCCTGGCGATCTCACCGAGCTACCTGAACCTGATCGAGCACAACAAGCGGCCGCTCTCCGCGCCGATGCTGATCAAGCTCGCCCAGCACTTTCAACTCGACCTCGCCGCCTTCGCCTCAGACCACGACGCGGAGCTCGTCAACTCGATGATGGAAGTCTTCGGCGATCCACTCTTCGACCCCCACGAGCTCAGTGGCGAGGAGGTTCGCGAGATCGCAGGGGCCCACCCCGCCATTGCCCGCGCCATTCAGAATCTTTTTCAGGCCTATCAGGCCTCGAGGCAGCAGGCGGAGACCCTTGCCCAACGGTTCGCCGAAGACGTCGATGCGGTGTCGGGCTCACGCACCCCCGCCGAGGAGGTGAGTGACTTCGTCCAGCGCCACGAAAATCACTTTCCCGAGATTGAAGAGGTCGCCGAAGACATTCAAAGGCAGGCCCGTCTGGGGATCGGCGAACGGGATCTCTACGGCGCGGTGATGGACTATCTGAAGCGCTACCACGACGTCGAAACGAAGATCCTGACCCTGCGCGAAATGGACGGGGCCTTCCGACGCTACGATCCGGAGTCGCGAACACTCTACCTCTCGGAAGTGCTTCGGCGCGGGTCGCGCAACTTTCAACTCTGCCATCAGCTCGGACTGATCCTGATGAGCGAAACCTTCAACCGGCTCGTGTCCGTCCCGCAGCTCACGAACGAAGACTCGCGCCGCCTGGGACGACTCGTCCTCGCGAACTACTTCGCCGCGTCCGTTCTCATGCCCTACGAGCGTTTTCTCAACGCTGCGCGCTCGGAGCGCTACGACATCGAGCTGCTCGGCAACCGTTTTCGCACGAGCTTCGAGCAGGTCTGCCACCGACTCACCTCGTTACGCCGTCCGGGGAACGAAGGCATCCCTTTTCACTTTGTACGGGTCGACATCGCGGGCAACATCTCGAAGCGCTTCAGCGCCTCGGGCATGCGCTTTGCTCGCTACAGCGGTGCCTGCTCGCTGTGGAACGTCTACGCGTCCTTTCTCACGCCGGGGATCGTGCGCACCCAGGTCTCGCGCCTGCCCGAGGGGACCACGTTCTTCGACGTCGCCCGCACCATCAAGAAAGACAGCGGTCGTTACCGTGCACGTCACTCGCTGCAAGCGATCAACCTCGGCTGTGAGATCGAATATGCGCAAGAGCTGATCTACGCTGATGGGCTCGACCTCGAAAACGCCGACGCCGCGGTCCCCATCGGCATCACCTGCCGGCTCTGCGAACGAACCGACTGCGGCCAGCGCGCCTTCGCATCCCTGCAACGGCCGCTGCACGTCTCCGAGAATTGGCGCGGAGCTTCGTTCTACTCGCCCGTTCCCGAGCCGTGAGGTCCCTCCGGGAGCCGCTTGCGGTGTCCGGCCGCCGTGGGCATGTTGCGGCCCCGCAAGGAGAATACGAATGGCGTCCAAGACCCTGCATCTGATCGACGGGAGCGGCTACATCTTCCGCGCGTTTTTCGCGATCCGCGCCCTCTCCTCCCGCGACGGAACCCCCACGAACGCGGTCGTGGGGTTCGCACGCATGCTCGTGAAGCTTCTTCGTGCGGAGAAGCCAGAGCTCCTCGCGGTGGCCTTTGACCATCGCGGCAAGAATTTCCGCCACGAGCTCTTCGAGGACTACAAGGCAAACCGCGACGCGCCCCCGGAAGACCTCGTGCAGCAAATCCCCCTGGTACACGAGCTGGTTCAAGCGCTCGAGATCCCTTGCCTGATCATCGAGGGCTTCGAGGCGGACGACGTGATCGCCACGCTCTGCAAGAAGGCCCACGAGGCCGGTCACGAAGTCGTTGTCGTCAGCGGCGACAAAGACCTGATGCAGCTCGTCGACGGCGGGGTCGTGATGTACGACCCGATGAAGGACAAGACCTTTGACCGTGAAGCCGTGATCGACAAATGGGGAGTCCCCCCGGAGAGCGTCGCGGACGTTCTCGCGCTCGCCGGTGACAGCAGCGACAACATCCCCGGTGTTCCCAAAGTAGGTCCGAAGAGCGCCGCCAAGCTCGTGACCGAGTTCGGAGACGTGGAGCAAGTGATCGCGGGCGTCAAAGGGCTGACCAAGCGAAAGGTCTACGAGAAGAACGTCCTCGAATTCGCTGACCAAGCCCGTCTTTCGAAACGGCTCGCGACCCTCGCCTACGATGCACCGGTAGAGCTCGACGAAGAGGCGCTCACCTATCGCAACCCTGACTTTGAAAAGCTCGAGCCCTTCCTGCGCAAGATCGATGCCTTCACTCTGCTCAGGGACTTTGGACTCGAACCCGGCGGCGAGCGCCCGGAGGTCGACATGCCGCCGGAGGCACGCGAGGCTCCCAATGAAAACCCGGAGCCGATCCAAAAGGTCGGCGGGTTCACAGCCGTCGATCGAAGTGAGTACCAAACCATCACCACCCAGGAGGCACTCGACGCGTTCCTGCAGGCGGCGAAACGCGCCGCGCGGTTGAGCTTTGATCTCGAAACGACCTCTCTCGAGCCCACAAAAGCCGAGATCGTCGGTATCGCCCTCGCGATCGACGGGCGACCGGCGGCCTATGTGCCGGTCGCCCATCACTACCTCGGAGTCCCCTCCCAGCTGCCACTGGATGGCGTGCTCGACACGCTCGGCCCCGTGCTGCGCGACGCTTCGGTGGCAGTTGTGGGTCAGAACTTGAAGTACGACATGGTCGTCCTGAAGCGCTACGGGGTCGAGATCGCGCACGTAGCGGACGATTCGATGGTAGCCGCCTACGTCCTCGACCCCGGCCGCATGTCTTTCTCCCTCGACACGCTCGCCCGCGAGCTCCTCGACCACGACACGATCAAGTACTCGGACATCGCCGGCAGCGGAAAGAACCAGAAGCGCTTCGATGAAATCACCGTCGACGTGGCTACCGAGTACGGGGCCGAGGACGCGGACGTCGCGCTCCGCTTGGCGACGGTCTTGCCCGAGCAGATCGAAAGCCTCGGCATGAGCGCGCTCTACCGCGAGATCGAGCTCCCCCTGGTTCCGGTGCTGGCAAAAATGGAGTCGACAGGCGTTCTGATCGACGTCGACCAGCTCGGTGAAATCTCTGGCGAGATCACCCAGCGTATTCGGGAAGTCGAGGAAACGGCGCAGGCGATGGTCGGCGAGCAGGTCAACCTCGCATCACCGAAGCAGCTCGGCCACTTGTTGTTTGAGAAGCTCGAGCTTCCGGTGGTGAAAAAGACAAAGACGGGCTACTCGACCGACCAGGAGGTGTTGGAGACTCTTGCAAGAGAACACGAGCTCCCGAAGGTCATCCTCGAGCACCGCATGCTCACGAAGCTAAAGTCCACCTATGTCGACGCCCTCCCCAAGATGGTGAATCCGAACACGGGGCGGGTGCATACGAGCTTCAACCAGACCGGAACCGCAACCGGTCGCTTGTCGAGCTCCGACCCCAACCTACAAAACATTCCGATCCGGACGGAGGAGGGCCGGCGCATTCGCGAGTGCTTCATCGCCCCCGAAGGAAGTGTTCTGATCGCGGCGGACTACTCGCAGGTGGAGCTGCGCATCATGGCGCACCTGAGCGAAGATCCGGATTTCATCGACGCCTTTCGGAAAGGCGAAGACATTCACACGCGCACGGCCAAGGAAATCCTCACCGGAGGGTCCGATCCGGAACCAGAGGATCGTAGACGGGCCAAGGCGATCAACTTCGGCATCCTCTACGGCCTCTCCGAGTACGGACTCTCGCGCCAGCTTTCGATCCCGCGGCGCGAAGCAGCGGACTACATCAAGGCCTACTTCGCGCGTTATCCGAAAATTCGCTACTTCCTCGACCGCACGATCGACGACGCGAAAATCAACGGCTACGTGAGTACGCTCGCGGGCCGACGACGCTATCTGCCGAACCTCAAGAGCAGAAACCGCAACGTCCGTATGGGCGCGGAGCGCATTGCGATGAACACTCCGATCCAAGGAAGCGCCGCGGACTTGATCAAGAAAGCGATGCTCGAGGTCGATCGACGGCTCGAAGCGGAGGACCACAGCGCGAAGCTCATCCTTCAGGTGCACGATGAGCTAGTGCTCGAAGCACCAGAGAGCGAGCGCACCAAAGTCGAGAAGCTCCTCGAGGAATCGATGTCGAACGTGATGAAGCTCTCGGTTCCCCTCGTCGTCGACGTAGGCCACGGGCTGAATTGGTCCTCGGCCCATTGATTCTCTTTCGGTGACAGCTTCCCAAATTGAATCGACGTCGCTACATTCTGGTTGAACGGCGCATGCGAACGACACTCTGCCCACCGTGGTCTTCGCACTGCTCACAGTTATCGTTCGAATAATGGAAACATGAAGCGCGCTCGGCGCAGCGGCTGACGACGAGACGAGGGTTTTAGACGTCCCAGGCAGTGCTGTGCGCGCGGGGTGGTGAGCGCGAAGAGCCGTTGACGGTTCTCGACAAACGGGATGAAGAGGAGACAGTGGATGCGTGTATTTGTTGCGTTCTCGTGTCTGGTCTTGCTGGCCAGCTGCTGGGAAGAACGAGGCTACTACTACGGTGACGAGTACTGGGCAGAAGCCTATTGCGAAAGCGACGGAGATTGCGGCGAGGGGTGCTACTGCAACGACGGGTGGTGTGAACGCTCCGGAGAGTGTCGCACGGACAGCGATTGTGCGGCTGGCTTCCTGTGCTGGGTCGAAGGCAACGCCTGCGTCCCGGAGGATCGCTTCAGCGACTCAGGAAACGACGGTGATCCCACCGATGGCGGGGGGGACGACGGCGCCGCCGACGGAGCAGACAACGGAAACGGAAACGG
>CAYXVF010000013.1:0-81543 GCA_964468125.1 uncultured Bdellovibrionales bacterium
ACGACGCAACTTTGAGCCTTCCCTACGACTCCACCGTCGCCATTGCCGGCGGTGCGAATCTGGCCTCACCCCGGGTGCAGCCGGTGGAGATGGCACGCGACGGCGGACCCTCGGCGTGAAGCTACCGGCTGCCGCAGCCGACGGTCGTGTTAAAAGAGTTCACCGTCTCCGACGCGCACTCCGGCACGACCTCCCGCCAGACCTTCGTGTACCGAAACGGCTACTACGACAGCGACGACAATCAGTTCAACGGCTTTCAAGATGTCGAAGTCCACACCCCGGACGATGGCACGATGGAGGCGGGCGTCACGGCCAACGTCTTCGACGTGGGCGACACCGACCGCTATTTCAAAGGCAAGCTCGTCTCGTCGTGGGTTACGAGCAACGGTCGCGCGCTCAGCTTTACCTCGACCGTCTTTGACGACTGTCCGCTAGAGGACTGAGCGCGCTCTCGCCGCCCGTGCGCTTAGTCTGCCCGCTCGAAATCGCAGTCGAGCACCGCGAAGGTGCCGACCCCTCCGAGTGGGTCGTGACGCGCACGACCCATGCCTACGACGTGTTCGGCAACACCACCCGCGTGCACAATGAAGGTGTCGTCTCCCGCGGCGGAGCCGGCTGCGGTGTCTGCGAGCGTGAGACCCCGCAAGGCGAGCCCTGCGGACTGCAGTGCACCGGCGATGAGCTCATCACTGACACCGAGTTTGCAACCCCGGACGCCGCGAGCCACCCGTGGATTTTGCGCATGCCCTACCGCGTGCAGACCCGCACCGTGGATGGCCGAGGGTTTGCGACGCTGTTTGGCTACGACGACCGCTACCTTCTCCTCACCTCCGAAACGCTCACCGGATTCGAAGGCCCCGAAGGCGCCTAAACGCTGCGCAAAGAAGTCGGCTACCACCCGGTGCTCGAGCTCGTCACTTCGGCCAGCAACTGGCTGCGGATGCAAAACGACGCGGTGGTCTCGTCCCGAGCCACAACGTCCTTTGGCTATTCTCAATACGGCGAGCTCACCGCCATCGCGGCGCCGGGTGACTCGTTGTCCGAGCCCACCACGCGCTACACGTATCTCTTGCAGTCTCCCGTCAGCCGCGTCGTCGAACAAACGCGCTCGCAAGCCGACGGCCCCTTCGACCTCGAATCGGTCCAGTGCTTCGATGGCCGCGGCACGACCTATCGCCCTTTGGAAACCCTCGTCTACGACCCCATCGACAACGAGCCCGCGAGCCCGCACTTTAGCACCCTGCGCCGCTCCCGCGTCGATGGTCTCGGCCGCACGGTCGCCATCAGCCGCATCGTGGACGCCGCCGAGCCTGAGGTGACGATCACCGTCACTTACGATGCATTAGGGCGTCTGCCCGGCCTGAGCGATGGCCTCGGCTACACCAAGACGCAGAGTTACGACCTCGCGAACCGCATCACCGAAGAGCGCGACCCCGACCGCGGCGTGTGCACCTATGCCTACGACGACACGGACAACCTGCTCACCCGCACCGACGCCCGAGGTGGGGTCACCGAGTGGAGCTACGACGCCGCGAGCCGACCGCATGACCGCGACCACGCTCCCCACCGGGCGGGTTATCGATGGTCACCGAGGTCGTCGACAACCTGGCTCACTCACCGGGCACCCCATCCGCCGACGCCGAGTACACCTACGACGCCGCCTACCGTCTCATCGAAGCCTATTTCGAGCGGGGACGACGGTAGCTCGCGACGGAGCCTTCCTACCAAGGGGGCCTAGACCTGCCGACGTGCCGCAGAACATGCCGCACGCCTAGATTGACCCGAACGCACGGCATCGACTCGCCCACCTTCCGGCTTGCTTCGGGCTGCGGGGGCATGCTGGGGTGCGGCGATGCACAGGGGATCGTGTTTGTGTGGAGCGGTTCGTTTTGAAGTCAGGGCCGAGCTCCGTCCGCCGGATGCATGTCATTGTTCAAAGTGCCGTCGCTGGACCGGCCACTTCTACGCGAGTACCGACGTTCCGCGCGACGCGCTCACCGTCTTCGGCGAGGACCACGTGCGCTGGTATGCGTCGTCCAAAAAGGTCCGTCGCGGCTTCTGCGGGACCTGTGGGTCTTCGCTGTTCTTTGATCCCATAGATCGTCAGAAGCACGACTGGATTTCGGTTTCGATGGGCGCGCTCGAGCCTCCAACGGGTGTCCAGATAGCCGTTCACATTTTTGTCGACGACAAGGGCGACTACTACGAGATCAAAGACGGTGTTCCGCAAAATCGGCAGTGATTCGGTCTGCTCGAGCGCTGTTGCGTCGGCGGAGATGGAGCTCGTGTCGCTCGTCATCGTCGCCAATCAGACCGGCTGCGTCTGCGAGCCGCCGAAATCGACGGGCTCGACCGCGGCGGCGGTCGGCGGGGCAACAGCCGTCATGCTCGCTGAACAGGCCGCGCAGCAACAACAACGACAGCAGCAGCAGCAACGACCGCAGTAGAGGCGTACACGTCGGGGACGACATGCGCGAAACGGTTGAGCCAGGCGCCAGGGCGGCTAAGCTCGCTCCATGGGTGCCCTGCCCGGCGAGCTGCCGCTTCTGCTGCCCCGGACCCCCACCGCGCGCAACGAAGCGCTCGGAGTTGCGGCGTGGGTGCTGGACGAACCGGAGGGCTTCGCCCTGTTCGAGTGGGCCCTCGCACGGGGGTGGACCGTCGAATCCGCACGAAATCTCCTGTTGATGCTCATGGTGCTGTTCGAGAACGTGCACCTATTCAACAGCCGATCGGAGACGCGCTCGGCGTTTCGCATGTCCCCGCTGCGAAGCCCGGTGTTGATGGTGGGAATCGTCACCGCATTCTAGCTCCACGTCGCGATGACCTATCTGCCCTTCGGCAACGCGTTGCTCGCAACCGAGCCGATCGACGGCAGCATTTGGCTTCGTTTGCTCGCCCTCAGTCTCCCGATCTTGTTTGCGATGGAGTTGCACAAACTCTCCTGGAATTTGCGTCAGCGCAAGACACGCGGCTCGGCCACCAAGGCCTGAGCGCGACGGCTCACCCGCGATGCGACGCCTCTTCGTCCGTGTCGCTCGTGGCGGTAGGCCGCAAGCGCCGGAACGCGACGAGCGCGCTCGGAAGCACCCAGAGCCCCGCGACCCAGGTGCCGGCGAGGCCGATGAGCATGGTCCGGCCAAAGCTGCGCATCGCGCCGTGCTCGGCGAGGAGAAGCGCCGCGAAGCCGACTCCGGTGGTGAGCGTCGAAAGGGAGACGGCGAGCCCCGTGCGCGAGACGACGGTGCACAGGGTTGCTCCCTCCTCCCGGCTGCGGTGGACCAGGTGCACGCCCGAGTCGGCCCCGATCCCGAGGATGATCGGCAGCACCACCACGTTTGCCGCGTTGAAGGGTAAATCGAAAACGGCCATCGTTCCGAGCATCCAACCGAGACCGAGGGTCACCGGGACGAGCGCCAAGAGTGCATCGAGCAGCCGGCGAAGGTCCGCCCACACCACGAGAAACACCAAAACAAAGGCTAAAAGCGTCGCGCGACGAAACCCGTCGACGATCAGCTGGGCGTTGCGATGGAGGGTGAGCCCAGGTCCCCCCGCCCTCGACTCGACCGTCGCGACCTCCTTCAAGAACCGCTCCGCGCGCGCTGGATTCCAAAAGTCACCGGCAGGATAGGCGTAGACCGCGTAGCTCGTGCCGTCTCGCGACATCAGACGGTGCCGCAGGGGTTCGGGCAAGACAACCGGCTCCTCCTCCACGAGCATCTCCGCCGCCTCGACGACCCTCGCGCGAAACCCCGGAAGGGCGGCGAGCCAGCCCTTCCAGCGCGCTCGACCCTCAGAGTCCAAGTTGCGTAGGGTTTTCGCGAGCGCGGCGAGCGGTTCGGCGACGGTCCTGCCCTCGGTGCCTGTGAGCTGCAAGACCGTTGCGAGCTGCTGAAGCGTCGTACCCAATGCCTCCGGCGACTCCTTCACGTCGTCTTCCGGGACGGGTTTCGCCGGGGTCTTCTTCGCTCGCCCCAACGCGTCACGGTCGACGGTGTCCGGAAGCAAATCGGACGGTGTCTCAACCCGCCCGACACTCTCGAGCTCGCGAAAGCCCGCGGCGAGTCGGC
The DNA here is from genome assembly GCA_964468125.1 of uncultured Bdellovibrionales bacterium. Lineage (GTDB taxonomy): Bacteria > Myxococcota > XYA12-FULL-58-9 > XYA12-FULL-58-9 > CAYXVF01 > CAYXVF01. Next base: position 4,071 of record CAYXVF010000013.1, read on the forward strand.
GGGCCTCCTCCAACGAGTCGACCTCGACCATCGCGTAGAACGGTGTCTGACTCGAATCCTCGAGTGCGGCAAGGCCGCGGGCAGACTCAGTGGCGCTCGGCAAAAAATCGTGGTGGCGCGGATTGAAACGCAACTCATTGGCCACAGCGCCGACGGCGAGAAGCGCAAGCAGCGCCGCCGCCAAAATGGGCCACCTCGCCCGCTCGATCACGCGCTCCATCCACGCGCCCAAAGGCGTGGCGGTCGCGACTAAGGTCCTTCCGTCGAGTGCGTTCCCCACGACCATCAGCGCCGGCATCGCGATGAGCGTGAGCGCCCACATCACCGCCAGGCCGAAGGTGCTCGTCCACCCCATCTGCGCGAATGCCGTAAATTCGGTAGTCGTGACCGTGGTGAAGGCGAGAATGCTCGTGAGCGCTCCGATGGTGAGCGGCGCGAGGGCGAGGCGCCAGCCGGTCTGCGTCGCCAGGAGGGGCGCCTCGGACTCCCGAGCTTCGAGACTTCGAGCGAGAAGGTGGATCGCAAAATCGATCCCGAGGCCCATCAAGACCGCGGTGAAGTTCGCGGTTACGAGATTCTGAGTCCCAAAGACCAGGGCGATGAAGCCGTAGGACCAAACGATGGCGAAAGCCATGGGGATCACCGCGAGGAGTGCGCGGCGCACCGAGCGAAAAGCGACGAGGAGCACCAGCAGGATCCCCACCGCCGTACCGATACCTGAGCGCACGATCCCGGAGCGGATCACGTCGCGCTCGTCGACGCTCACCGCATCACTCCCGGTCACGAACGCGCGCACTGGTTCGGTCACACTCGCGTCTCGCGCCGCACGAATCGCTTCGATGATCGGGCTTTGAGCCTCGACCGTGTCCGATTCGAGCTCCGCATGGACGAGAACCAAGTGGTAGTCGCCGGCCACGATGAAGCCGGCTTCGTCCACTTCCGCCGGGCGCTCCGCGCGTTCTTGCCACCAGCGTTCGATCCACGCCTCCCCGGACAGATAGGCATCGAGCACCAACAGCGCCCGTGCGACCTCATCGGCGCGCTCGGGCTCCAATCCGCCAAGCGCGCTGGGGCCCAAACCCGCCAGCAAGGGTCCGAGCCGTCCCGCTTCGAGGGCCGTACGATGCTCCTGGAGCGCGCGGATCAACTCTGGTGTCGCCGCGAAGCGCAGAAGGCTCGACGCGATGGGGTCGATGATCGCCCTCACGCGGCCCCGGAAGCGCAAATCCTGTTCGAGGGTCTCGACAAAACCACGAACTGCATCGCGCCTAGCGGCGGGGTCCGCTCCCTCGAAGACCACGAGTACAGGCTCCGAGGCCGGGAAGCGTCGGTCGATTCTGTAGCGGATCTGTTGGCTCGGATGGCTCTCATCCACGAGCGCTCGACGGGAGGAGGTGACATCGAGTCGACCGACCGGCAGAGCGGCCAGCGCCGTGAGGACCACGGTAAGCGCGAGGGTCAGTCGCGGGTGGGTCGTGATCCAGCCGATCACGCGCTTGCTCAGAGTCGCCATAGAACCCGTGTTGGCTACACCGGAGCCGCCCGTTGGGCAATCAAGCTAGAACGCTTCGGAGCGGCCGAAGATGATCGCGAGGTCGCCCTCGTCGCTCAGGCCAAAGTCGAGACGGACCATCGTTCTCTTCTTCACATCGACCAGAGCCCGCAGGCCACCGCCAAAGACGTAGGTGAACTGTCCCGGGCCGCCACTGCCGTTCGGTCCCGCAACATTCGCAACCCCCGCGAACGCGGTGGCGTTGATCCGCCAAAAGAGCGGCATGCGGTATTCCGCCTGGGCGCTGGTGATGTAGTTGTCGCGGTAGCGCCCACGATAGTAGCCGCGCATCTGGTAGGGGCCGCCGAGCCTCGGCAAGGCTTGAAAAGGCGCGTTGCCGTTCACGTATTCGCCGTAGACCTGTAGCGCGAGGATGTGCGGGCGCCGCTCGTCCCACCAGGGGATCTCGGGTCGAAAGGTCCGAAAGTAGGCGCGGCCGTCAAAGCGAACGGTGTTGAAGGTGAGATCGGCGGTTCCGAGCGCTTCGGGAAAGGCAAGATAGGTGACGTTTAGGTACCGGCCACGCGTGGCCGAAAACTCAGAGTCTCGGTTGTCGTAGGTAAGGACCGCACCAATGCCATTCAATAGCTCGCCCGAGCTGCCGGGCACCGGACCACCGTCGAGGTAGCCCACGTCATCCGGGAAACTCTCGGAGTCCGCGACGTCCAAGACGTTCAGTCGGTCGAGCTCGTGACGAATTCCGACGAATAGATTGTCCACCAGTTGATACTCGAACTCGGTGGTGGCGGTGACCCGTTGCTCGATGAAGTCCTGCACCGTGGTCGGCGCCTCGTTCCCGAGGCCGTAGAAGCGGTCAGGGAAGTAGCGAAACTCGTAGCGTCCGAATAGGGCGAAGGTGGAGTCGGCAAAGAAGATCCGGGGCTCGAGGGTGGTCACGAGCTGGTTGCGAACGGTGTAAGCGGCACGCAGCGCAATGCTCGACGGCCGGGTCTCGGGTGTCTCGGCGAGAAACCACGAATATAGCACGAGTGCGCCGAAGCCGAGGCTCGTCTCCCTCGTGGAAAAGGGTGCCGCACCGCCGATCCAGCTCGAGCGATAAGGGTCCTCCTCTTCTTCGACCTCGGCGCGAGCCTCCGCCGGCACCTCTTCCGAAGCGAAGCCCGTCGCCGGCGCCAGGAGCAAGTCGCCGAGGAGGAAGGCGGATACAGTCAGAAGTGGGGCAGACGGCTTTGGCACGGTGAAACGGCGATTGGCAATCGAGTGCGAGGTGGAGTAATTCAGGGCGCGTGTATCTGCATCTGAAGAACGTACCTACGCTGTTCACTCGTGGCAAGGCAGGGCGCAGGTCGCTGCGGCGTAGCCTATTACTCAGTGTCGGTAGCGTCGCGTTTTTAGTGCTCTACCTATTCCTCTTGTTCACGCGCGGAGTCGACCGCGTCTTCTACCCCAAGGCCCGGCGCGCGGCACCGGGAAACCCTTTATTTATCATGGCCACGCCCCGCTCGGGGAGCACGTACTTGCATCACCTGCTCGCCATCGACGAAGCAACCTTCACCCATTATCGTCTCTATCACACGCTCTTCCCGTCCACCTGGATCAGCCGGGTCATCGGCGTTCTCTCACGTGTGGGCGGTGGAATGCGCCGGGGATTCGGGCGCCTACTCGCCCTCGCAAACTCGCAGATCATGTCCTACTGGGACTCGATCCACCCGGTCTCCCTAGACGGCGAGGAAGAGGACGAAGTCCTGTTCATCTACGCCCTCCACGCACCAACTTTTTTGATCTTCAATCCCTACGCGTCTCGAGAGCTCTGGTGGCTAGACGGTCTACCGCCAAAGATACGTGATCGCATCGCAGCGGACTACCGTGCGACCGTCGGGCGCCACGTCTACGCCCAGCGCGCCCAGGGCAAACGCATGTTGGTGAAGAACGCGCACATCGCCAGCCGCCTGCAAATGACGCAGACCGCGTTCCCGGAGGCGAAGTACATTCACCTCGTCCGCGACCCGGTCCGCTCGGTTCCTTCCGCAGTCAGCCTCTACTACGCGGCGTGGAAGGTGCACTCGCCGGCGATCGCCTCGGACGATCCGGAGACCCGATCGATCGCGAACATGTTCATCGAGCACTACCGCGCGCTGTGCTCCTTCGCGCGCACGCAACCAAAAGGGCAGGTCCTCAGGGTCTACTACGAAGAGCTCGTCGCCGATCCGGTGCGGGTCGTGGAGCAGATCTACGACTTCTTGGGCCACGAGCTCAGCCCGGAGGCGCGAGAGCGCCTGTTACAGACGACGCAGGCGCAACGCTCATTCAAGAGCGCGCACAAATACACCATCGAGGAATTCGGCCTCACCGCCGACGAGGTCCGAGACATGCTCGCCGAAGAGGTGCGCGAGCTCGGCTATGCGCCAGGGCCGTCGTCGAGCACCGGGTCGAGCTGACGCGCGGTCTGTATCCCAACGTAAATTCTCTGTGACGTGTCGAGAAAAGGGGTAGCCAACTTCCGGCCACCTCGTGTACCACGTAGACACTCACTGAAACGGGGCCCGTCCCCACAATATGGAGCAAGCCTGAGTGCTAGCGAACTGGAGAGAACACACAGACAGCAACGATGGTGGCATCGTGAGCATCTGCGTCGTTCGCTCGTTCGGACGGCCCGCCGCTCCATGCCTCTCATTTAGCTGAACAACTGAATCTAGAGCGCCAAATCCTCGAGCACGCTCGAAGGTTTTGGACCCGCTAAAAACAGGCGTCTCCTGGGCACCGGGCGTCAAAGCTCGGCTGTCGGGGAGAAACGTAGGACGACACTACCGGGGTGCACCCGGGCGAGGTGTAGGCACCGGCCGCGTTAGCGGATAGTTGCGCGCTTCGTGGGCCACGCGCGTATGGCGGTCACTCGGGTGGGAGCGACCGAGGCGTGGCGCCTGTCACTCAGGGACACCACCAGCGCTCCGTGCGGGCGCCCCTGATGACATTGGGCCGGCCAGCTTGGCCGCCGATTCTCCATGCCGTCCGATGGCGGGTCGCAGCGACTCTCGGAGAGTCCATGCAGGGCCACATCGTCCCACTCTCGATGGCGGAGCGACCGATCACGAGGTCGCGATGCGAAGTGGAGGCATGCGCACTGGCCGGGAGAACGCCTCAACCCCGGGGAGCTTGCGCTTCCTAGTATTGCTCGACGGACGATCCGGAGCAGGAACGGGAGGAGGAGGGCGCGATTCGGTGGCTAGACACGATGTGATTTCTCCTCGGACGTCGGGATGCGTCCCACGACGACAGCGCCGACCGCGATGAATGCGAGGGCCGCGGCTTTCGCCCAGAGCGGGAACGGCGCGAGAAGACCCAAATAGGCGGCGCTCGCAGACATCGTTGCGAGGGCGATGGTTTTCGCCTTCTTCGGCATAGTGCGGTTCTCCTGCCAGTCGCGCAGGGCCGGCCCGAAGCGAGGATGATCGAGCAACCACTTCTTCAACCGAGGCGAGCCGCGCGTAAAGCAGGCGAGCGCTGCGATCATCGGCCCGGTCGTGGGAATGCCCGGGAGCGCGACTCCCGCGAGGCCGACGCCCAGAAACAGCACTCCCGCCGCATTCCAGGCGACGCGACGCACCGCGGACCCAAATCTACTCTCCTGCTTAGCTTGGGCTTCTGCGACCTCGGGGGCCTTCGGCGGCTCGGGCACGAGTCGCGTTGGGACACTCGGGGCGCGGTCACACCCCCCCGCGGCCCAGAGGCCCTGATCGCCGCGGTTCTGACGATGAGCAGGCTTCTTGGCGCGGCTCGGAGCAGGCTTCGAGGACGGCGGTTCAACGCCAGGCTCGAATCGAGCCCGTGCCGCGTTTGGCTCCTTCAGGTGCGCTTCCACCCTCGGTTGATCGGCACAAATGGGTCAGGAGTTTCGCGTCGATCCGTCGCGCTGCTCGAGATAATGCATCGTCTCCTCGAAGGTGCGCAGGAAGGTCGCCTGGTCGCCATACATGTGGCGCGTCAGCTCGACTCCGAGCGCGCCCGCGATCGAGACCGCCATCCGCACGAGTGAGCTACGCGGAAGCAGGACGACGTGGCGATTCAGATCCTTGCTGTAGGCGCGAAACCATTCGATGCACAGGCGACGAACCGCGGTGGTGTAACTCTTCACGCGGGCGAGATTCCAGATCACGTAGCTCTTCTGGCCTTGGGCGAGGTTGTGGTCGCGCACGGTGGACATCTGTGCCAAGCCCCACTCGGTGATCGGACCATCCATGGTGCCCCGCGGCTCCACGACGATCACGCGCGGATGGGGCCGCCACACATACATCGTGCAGCCGCCCTCCTCCCTCTCGTCGCTCGGTGGTCCGAGGCGACTGGCGAGGCTCAGCTCATCGTCCGAAGGCATCCGTAGGGATCTAATCACTCCCGAGCCTTTTCTCCAGCCTCCGTTTCGGTCCACCATGGGGCGCCGATGCGCGACATCTACCTCTGGGAACGGCTCCTGGCCCAGGACCTGGATCCGGCCGAAGCTACTGAATCGCTCGAGGAGCTCGCGAAGCTGAGCCCGGCTCGGCGGGTCCCCTTTTGGGGACTGGTGGGCCCCTATCTGAGCGCCGAAGATGACCGCCTGCGCAGCGCCGCGACCCGCGTGCTCGCGGGAGCGCGAGGATTTCGAGGTATTCGCGAGCAGGTTCGTCTCCTGGACGATCCGGCTCCCGAGGTACGGGAAGCGGCGGTGGAGTCTCTGCGCCAGTCGAGCGATGGGCCCGGTCGCTGGGCGCACGTGCTCTTTCATTCCAACGCACCGGTGCGCCGCCTCGCTGTCGGCACGCCGCCGCCGGCTGTGCCCGCTGCCTTGCCCTTGGCGCTCCTCGCCGACAGCGCGACAAAGGATCTGGTGCACGCGCAGCTCGACGCCCTGGTCAGCAACGGGTCCGTCGTCCCGCTCCTGCTCTCCTTTGTTCGCTCCGGAGACCTTCCGCCAGAAACCTTGCGCGACTGCCTCCTCGCGGACTGGGTGCGGCAAAAGCCGGGGCTCCTTCTCGACCCTTTGCCGGTGACCTTTGGTTTCCCCACCGTGCGGATCGAGCTGGAGCAGTATCAAACGGTTCGCGACGCTTTTGTCGGCTACGACGTGCTAGACCACCTGCTCGAGTTCTTTTGGGCCGCACCTGATGACGCCTTCTTCGAGCTGCTCGCGGAGACTTTCCGACAGGAGAGGCTCAGCCTGGAGCAGGAGCGGCGAATCGCCTGGTCACTCGCTCGCGTGGGCAGAGGCCGCAGCAGCACCTGGAGTCCATGGCGTCTCGCGCTCCTCGCCTCAGTCATGCCGATCGCACTCGCAGACCCGGACATCGCCCTCGACGTTCGGCGCGCCGCAGCGCGGCTGATTCCCCGCGTTCGCGGCAAGAGCAAGCTCGACAACCCGCTGAATGGCATCGCGACTGGCCCCGTGCTCCGTCCCAAGAGCGGCCTCGATCTGGCTGCCGCCGTCGGCGTCGCGAGTCGTTGCACCGGCTTTCCGTTCGACCTGCTGCACTCCTACTACGGCAAGGAGCTGCATAGCGCGGTTCACCGTAAACCGGAGGCGTCTCTGGGACTCTTTGGCCTGACCTACTCGAGCAAGGCCGAAGACGCCTACCGTCGTTTGCTCGAGCGCTACCTCGATGTGGACCACCCGCCGGAACGCCTCGCCGAGCTCGCACTTCTCCTGCGCCGCGAAGCGCTGGGCCTGGTCGCGGAGCGCACCCCCAAGAAGCTCGTCTCGATCGTAGCGGCGCTGCTTCAGCTCGAGGGCGAGAAGCGGCTGCGGCTCAACGCCAACCGCCGGAAACGTTTGCTCGAAGAGCTCGCCCCGACGCTCGCCCGAACGGCGCTCGCCGACTCGCTCAGGTTGCTCCTCACCCAGGCCCCCCTCGGGACCTTGGGCTTCGACCTCCTGTTTGAGATCGCGGTCCATTCACCGCCCGCCGGGTTTTCTCTCGGGCTCTCGGTCCTAGATCCGCCTCTCCATCACCGTTTCGTCGCCCTGATCGAGGACAACGCCCTGTTTCCACTCGTGCATCTGCAGGTGGTCGCCAGGGCGATGAAGAAGTCTGGCAACAGACAACTGGAGGCGTGGGCCAATAGCGTGCTCGAACCGGCACGCATGACGACGACCCCCACGGTCCTGAGTGGCAAGAGCAAAGGGAAGGTCCGCTCCCTAAAGAGGAAGGACCGCAAGCGCATCAGCAGCTGCAAAGCGACCGACCTCCCGAAAGTCTTGGAGCTCGTCTACGACGCGCCCACCCTCGGGATTTGCGACGCCCTGAACGCGCGCAAGGGAACGGAGCCGCCCTCTTGCGAGGTGGTTGTCGCGCTCCTCCTCTCGCACGATCTGCCGGAGCGAGTCGCGGGGACCGTGCCGCGCTTCGCCGAGAACACGCCGGCCTTCTGGAGCGAAGTCGATCGCCTGATGGTCCAGCGCGCGAGCGGCAGCTCCGCAACCTCTTGGCTCGCCTGCGCATGGCTCTTCCGATGGGAGCGGCGACTGCTGCAGTTCGCTCGCGTAACCGTGGACACGCGCGGCGGACTCGTCGCCGTGCTGCGCGAGTCGCTCCGATGGAGCCCCCTTGGACAGATCCTCACCGATCACGTCTGGTCCGCGGTTGCGCGTCTGTTGGCGATCTGGAAGGCGCGGGACAAGCCCACCTTCTTTGAGCACGTCGATAGGGAGCTCGCCGAGCTCGCGGTCGCTGCCTTGCCTCGCATGCAAGCGCGAGCCGCGTCGATCCTCGTCCAGCTGCATCAGGCGGCGTTCGACCGGAGTCTGATGGACAGCCTGCAGGGGAGGGTCCTACCCATGCTCCATGCGCTCGATGCGTCCTGCCGGCGCGAGCTGTCGCGTTGGTTCGACCTCGAGGGGCTCTCGAGCGGTCGCGCTGCGCCTCCGAGCGTGGAGGAGGAAGCCGTGAACGAGGCGCTGGAATCGGTGAGGGGCGCCGAGCTCGACCGGTTGCGCGACTGGCTCTTGCACCGTGATCCCCGCGTGGTCGACGAAGCATTAAAACGCCTTGAAGATGCGGGAGACGTGGGTCGACTACTCGTGCTCGATGCACTGGAACGCGAGCCCCCTTTGGCGCGGCGACTCGCAGAGCCCATCATGACCTGGCCCGAGGGCGAACTGCTCGCAGCCGCTGCGCGCCTCTGCGGCTCTGAAACGCTCGCTCCTGCCACCCGCTTTTCGCTAGCGCTCGCCATGCTCTGGCGTGGGCGCAAAGACGCCTGGCATTGGGTCTACACGGCACTCGTCACGGATTCGGACTATGAATGGCTGCTGCCATCCAGCTATGAGGAGGTCCAAAAAGCCGCGGGAGCGATGGGCCTCGATCGTGTCGAGGTCGCCGCCGCGCTCGTCATCTCGCCGTACTCGGCGGTCTATGTCCCGGCGCTCACCGATCTCCTCCTCGTGGTCCCTCCTCCAGCGGCGCCACTGCGACGTTTCCTGGACACGGGAACGAACCGCCTCGCCTCCCTGCGACGGCGCGTCGCCCGAGCCCTGCATGAGCAGGGAGACTTCAGCGGGTTTCCAATCCTCTTCTCGGAAGCGTTGGTCGACAGTGGTAGACGCAAAGACGGGGGTGCGCCTTGGCTGTTGAAGCGCGCGCCACCGGAGCTCGTGGAGCTGTGCGGCAGGTGTTTTGCCATGGCCGGCCCAGCGCTCGTTCCGCCAAAGAACGTCCTCGACGAGCTCGACACGGGTGGACTGGACCCTCTCGCGCGGGAGCGTGCCTGGAACGCGATCTTGCACGCCACGACGAACGCTGCGGTGCACGAGCGGATTTTCTCTCGCATGCGCCTATCGCGGGCCCGCTACGACAAGCTTCAACGCCTGGCGGAGACCTTCGCTTGGGGCGTACAGCAAGGCGTGCGACTGACCGGCCGCAAGTTCGGCATCCGAATGATCGGGGGCGACGCCTTTGCGAACACCCGGCTCACGACGTCGAGCATCAATATCAATCCCCTGCCCCTTCTCCGCGGCGAGCGCGATGGGCGCACGGTGGTAGAGGGGCTCATCCTGCACGAGCTCGGCCACCACGTGCACCACGCGGGGAACAAGGCGCTCGGGATTTGGAACCGAGCGCAGCAGCAGGGTCTACACAAACTGCTGAATCTGGTGGCGGACGAGCACCTCGAACGCAACATTCGCGCGGAACGCGAGGAAGACGGCAATCGGCTGAAGACCCTGGCGACCTACGCTTTCCAACGGCGCCAATCGGAGATTCCCGTGGAGTCGTTGCTGCAGGTGCTCGGTTTCAGAGCCTTTGAGGTTCTCAAGAGCGCTCGACTCGAGGTCGCGAGGGACCCCAACTGCGTCGAGCTGAAGATGGGTGAGACCTTGAGGGCGCTCGAAGCCAACGGTTCGAGCTTCACACGTTTCTTCCGCGCGCTGCGCATGGGGCTCGGCAATCGGCACGACGATCCGAAGGTGGAAGAAGCGCTCGCTCTGTTTCACGGTGCCCAGTTTCGTCGCAGTGACATGAATCAACTCTGGATCATCACCCAGAAGCTCCACGCGATCTTCGGGGACGAGGTGAGACAACTCGACGTATTCGACCAACACACGGAATGGGGCGACGATACGGACGCGCGCATTCACGGCGACGGGATCTCGGACGAAGAGGTTCAGCGCGCGATCGATCGCATCCTCGATCCGAAGAGTGGACGAGAAAGCAATGAGCCACCGCGGGAATTCAAACCTGCGATGAACCTGGGCTCAGAGGACAGCTTCAATAAGATCACGAGCCTCGAGCAGGTCGCTCCCGATCCCGATGCGCATCGGCTACGCGCGCAAAAAATCCAACGCATGGCGAAGAAGATGCGCGACTACCTCGAACGCCTGGGTCTGTCGCTCCGCAAGCGCGGCGGACGGGTTCGCGGCTTCGCGGTTGACCGGGAGCGGATCCGAGGAATGGTCCTTCACGGCGATCCTCGCGTCCTGCGCTCGCGCGAGTTGCGTCGAGACAGCGATCTCTTCCTCGGCGTGATCGTCGATTGCTCCGGCTCGATGGCAGCCGGTGACAGCATGGAGAAGGCGAAGCTCTTCGGTGTGCTTCTGGCCGAAGCGACCAAAGGCATGGCGAATATCGAAACGCGCTTCTGGGGCTTTACCGATCGGGTGATCTACGAGGCGGGCAACGCGAATCGATGCGCCGTAGCTTCACTGGTCGCGAACGGCGGCAACAACGACGCCGCAGCGCTCTGGCATGCCGCGCAGGTCGCGTTCCGAAGTCGACGTCGCGCGAAGCTCCTGGTGATGATCAGCGATGGAGCTCCCACCGAATGCACGGTGGAATCATTGCGCAGTCTGGTGAACGAGCTGACCCGGCGCCACAACATGGCCTGCGCGCAGATCGCGGTGCGACCGATCGATGAAGTGTGTTTCCCTCACTATGTCGAGATCACCGAGGGTGAGATCGAATCCGCGGTGAGAAAGTTCGGCAACGTTGCGGCACACCTCGTGAGTCGCACTCTCGGGAGGTGATCCATGGCGGGAAAGTGGAAGATCGAGGATTTGCGAGAAGGTCAGCTGATGGATGCCACCTTCTGGACAAACCCAGTCGAAGACAATGAGTTCAGGTTTCGCGCCACGCACCTCGACGGAAAACGTGCGCCGAAGGTGGTCCTTTGCGACGACCCGCGTCTTCGGGCTGGGGTCCCTTGCCGCGTACGGATCAAGACGATTCACAAGCGCGACGTCCCGGATCGCGGCTACATCGAAGTGGAGTTCCTGGAGACTACGCCCTTTGATCTGAAGGGCATCTACCTCGACCCGATCGTTTCCAAGAAGATGCAGGTCTGCCTCGAGAGCGGACTGAACATCCTCCTCGACGGTCCTCAGGGGTCGGGAAAGACCGTCATGACGCGCGAGATCGCCCGGGCTCTCGGAATGGAGTTCGTCTTCTTCAACTGCGCCGCAGTCGTGGAGGCGACCGACTTCCTCGCAACGATTCAAGTCCGGGCCTCGGAGAGCGGTCAACCCACGACCGACTTCGTGAAGACCACCATGCTCGAGGCCCTCGAAGCCGCGGCCGAGCACCCGGGGCGCCGCTACCTGGTCTTCTTGGACGAGCTCAACCGCTGCCAGGAGTCCGCACGCAACGCGCTCATGCCGGCGCTCGACAGCACACGGCGCGTCTTCAACCCGATCACCAACCAATTCATCGAGATCCCCGACAACGTGCAGTTCATCGCGGCGGTGAACCGGGGAAGCCAGTTCACGGGCACCTTCAGCATCGATGCGGCGCAGCTCGACCGCTTTGCGCCGATCCAGATCTCCTATCTCCCCGCCGCCGAGGAGGTGAAACTGCTGCTGGCCCGGCACCCGGAGCTACCGAAGAAGACGGTCGAAACTCTGGTGGAGATCGCGAACCGCGTGCGCAGCTCGCCGGACGTCGACGGCGGCCTTTCCGTGCGTGCCACCGAGGAGGCGTGCATCTACCTGAAACACCCGCTCTTCGAGGCGGACAAGGCGCGTGTGCTCCCGGAGATCCTCAAGTCCTCGTTTTGTGGCCGCTTCGACGGCAGCTGGAACGACATCAACACCGACGCCGGGGTGGTCTGGACCCTCGTCGATCGCACCCTCGACGAGCTCGGGAAGCGCTGCTGAGCGTCCTCATTCGACGCGGTTTCTCCACCGTAAACCTGGGAATCGCGCCGTCCCCTTCGAGGTCCTCCCACCGCGGGGAGCCCGTCCGATCGCCGCTCGTTTCTCCAGAAAATCCCCTTTTTTGCTTTTTGGGCCCGATTCCCATCTGATTTTAGGCACTTAGTCCCAGAGCGACATTTGTCCTATCAGGCGCACGATTGGGACTCATCTCACGCATTCGCCGGGCACCCTCGCCGAAAACCTCAATTGTCAGCGGGAAATTACAGCCGGCCGGACCGACCACGAGCCGCCAGCGCCCGAAACGAGAGGTGATGACGAATATGGCAGACGTCGCAGAGAATCTTCAGCCCGAGACCTTTGGCAACCCGGAGCTCGACCGGCTCGCCAATTCTCACCCCCTGCTCGCCGCCCTCGACGCCAAGAGCCTCGAGACGTTGATGGGGTTGAGCAAGCTCACGGTGTATCGCCCAAAACGCACCGTGGTCCGCTCCGGCGAGGAGGCGAAATTCGCCCATCTTCTGATCGACGGCATAGTGCGGGTCTTTCACCGCAACGACCGCGGCGAGGAGCTCACGATTCAGCTACTCACGGGCCCCACGGTCTTCAACGACGCGCGCGTACTGACCGAATCCGTGGCCGAAGAGAATGTCGTGACCCTGGAGCGCTCGACGGTCCTGAGCGTTCCCGCGGAGGTCTTCAGACGGCTCGTCACCCTTCGGCCCCAATTCAACGAGGTCCTGGTGAAGGACCAGGCCGAACGCGCCTGCCTCGCGAGCGACCTGAATCGCCGTCTCGCCTTCAACGACATCGACACGCGCCTCGCGAATCTGCTTCTCGACTACGCGGCACTCGTTGGCACACAGACTCCCGAGGGGCACATTCGGCTCCAGCTACCGTTCAGCCAGCAGAGCATGGCCAACGATCTGGGAGCGTCGCGAAAATCGCTCAACCGAGCCCTGGAGCGGCTGAGAGAGCTCGGCGCCGTGATGAAATCACAAGCGCGCTATGAAATCAGAAACGTGCAGCTCGTACAGGAAAGGGCGAGCTGCGCCACCGGGATCCGGCACTCGAGCGACGGGTCGACCGTGTCGCGGCTTCAAAGCACCAGCGCCGCCAACACACTCGAATAGCTCAATAAATCCAAAACCCTATCCCACATTAGGGTCTGCGGGGTCGACGCTCATTGTCCCCATTGTGAACGTTGACCTCGCAGGCCTCCCTCCTTTTGAAGCGATTCGGTCGGTGATTTCTTGGTCCCGCGCCGCTCTTTGGTTAAACGAGCGGTATGAATCGTTCGATCATTCTGATTTTCCTTGCCGCCGCGGTGGCCTGCACCGAAACGCCCAGCGAGCCGAAGGCTGAAGAGACTCCGGGCGCCGACAGCGCTCCCATAGAACAGCCGGAAGAGACGCCCGAAGACAAGAAGGCTGCGGCGCGGGCGATCGACGGACCGACGCTCCTCCTCGCGCAGGCGCAGTTCGACTGGATCGAAAAAGACGGAAAGCGTGTTCCCCAACCCGGCGCGGCGAAGCTGCGCGTACTCCACATGTCCGGCAACGCCTTCGAGGAAACCGTGCTCGAAGACGAGGACAGCCGCGTCTTCCACAAAGCGATGTGCGTCGACGGCGACGGCCTCGAAGGACTGCTCACCATCGGGGCGACCGACGCACACCTCAAGCTCTGGCGCTTCAACGCCGGTGAATGGCAAGGCGAGTCACTCTACGAGGGCTCCTACGGCGGTAAATTCGATCGTCTCCGCGACGTGGAGATCGGAGACGTCGACGGCGATGGCGTGGCGGAGCTCGTCATCGCGACCCACGACCAGGGCGTGGTGGTCGTGGTCGAAAGAGAGGGCGACGCGTGGCGCGCGCGCGAAGTCTTCAAGAAACCGGACACCTTCGTTCACGAGATCGAGCTCGGCGATGTGGACGGCGACGGAAAGCTCGAGATCTATGCCACTCCTTCGAAGCCCAACCGCGCCGACGCCTCCCAAGACGGCGAGATTCTCACCGTGCGCTTCAACGCGGGGAAGAAGAAGTATGTCGCGAAAACGGTGGTGTCATTCGAAGGGAGTCACGCAAAGGAGATCCTCGTCACCGACCTCGATGGTGACGGGAAGGACGAGCTCTACGGGGCTGTTGAGGCAAGCGTGAAGCCAAGAGACGGCAAGCTGACCGTAGACCAACCGGTCGCGGTGAAGCGCTTCGACCGGGTGAAGCAAGGCTGGAAGACCACCGATGTGGCCGAGTTTCCCGAGGGTCTGCAAGCTCGCGTGCTCCTCGCCGCAGACCTCACCAAGCGAGGCGCGAACGACCTGGTCGTGACGACGATGAAGGATGGGATCTGGCGGATCGTCCCGAAGAACGACGGCTCCTTCGAGACTGAGGCCGTAGATCAAAGCTCCGGCGGCTTTGAGCACGCGGCACACGCCGTCGACCTCGACGGCGACGGTGTCACCGAGCTCTACGTCACCTCCGACGACGACGATGAGATCCGTCGCTACGTTTGGAACGGCTCTGGCTTCGCGAAAACGGTGATCGGAACTCTCGAGAAGAGCGACCTCGTGTGGAACATCACGAGTTGCCGATGAGGCTCTTCAAAAGCTGACGGACCGCCTTCGGGTTCGCAATGCGGTGCATCGCGTGAGTCGGCTCGCGCCCGACTTTGATCGACATGCCGCCCTCCGGCACCTCGGCGAACATGTCTTCGTCCGTGCGGTCGTCGCCGATCACCGCCACCATGTCGTAAGGGCCGTGCCCGTCCAAGATGCGTCGCAGCGCAGCGCCTTTTCCGATCCCCTGCGGACGGATCTCGACGATCTTGTGGCCGCGCTGAATCTCCACCGGGGCGTTGGCCATGACCTCTCTCAGATGTGCGGCCACATCGCGCGCGAGCCATTCGCCAAAGCCGGGCAGCGCTTTGCGGTAGTGCCAGACGAGCGTCGCGTTCTTGGTCTCTACAAAAGATCCCGGCAATCGAGAGGTGTAGTCGTCTAAAACTTCACGTGTGGACTCCATCCAGGACGTGTCCAGACCTTTGGCGAGATCCTCCCACTCACCGGAGAGCTTCCACTTGAGCCCGTGTTCTGCCACGATGGCGACCGGAAGATCGCCGAGCCAGCTTTCGAGCGTCTCGGGATCGCGACCGGAGCTGATCACCAGGTAGTGCCTGTCCTTTTCCGCCAAGCGGCGCAGGAGCTCGATCAGCTCGGACGTCGGGGCCGCATCTTCGGGATTGGGACGCAGCTCGCTCAGGGTGCCGTCGTAGTCGAGAACGAGCAAAGCGCGCGCGGCGTCACGAAAACGCCGACGCAGCTCGCCCTGCCAGAGCCCGCGCTCGGGTGTGGTCTCGGATATGATGTCGTGCGCCAACTCTTCGCCCACTGAATCGAGCGCTTTCAGGTAGCGGTTCACCCAGCGATGAATGTCATTTTGCCGAACCCTGCGTCGCAGCATCCGCATCCTCTGAGCCCGCTCGGAGGCGCTCGATTCGATGGCCGTCTGCATCACAGCGGCGGTGCCATCGATGTCCCAGGGATTGTGCAAAAACGCCTCCCCCATCTCCGCTGCAGCTCCGGCGAACTCGCTCAGAATCAGGACTCCGTCGTCCGCGACACGGCTCGCCACGTACTCCTTGGCGACGAGGTTCATTCCATCACGAATGGGGGTGACCAGCATCACGTCCGCGGCGCGATACATCGCCACCAGCTCCTCGGGCGACACGGAGCGATAGAGGTAGTTCACCGGGCTATAGCCCGCGGCCCCGTAGCGGCCGTTGATCGATCCGACGAGTCGATCCACCTCTTCCTTTAGCTCGATGTAGCTCTGGACCGTCTCCCTCGACGGGACGGCGAGTTGAACGAGGTTGACCTTTCCCTGGAGGTCTTCGCGCAGCTCGAGGAGGCGCTCGAAGGCACGCAGGCGCAGCGGAATTCCTTTCGTGTAGTCCATCCGGTCGACGCCCAAGATGAGGGTGCGCTCCCGAACGTCTTCCGAGATCTGATGCATGCGCTCTTCAATTTTGGGAGAGCGGGCGCGCTTCTGAAACGTCTCCACATCGATGCCCAGGGGGAAGACCCCCACTCGGCTGACAAAATCGCGAGCATGCCAGTCCTCGTCGAAGTCCACACCGAGAACCCGACCAAAGCTGGACACTAGGTGTCTGCCGTAATCGTACGTATGGAGGCCGATCAAGTTGGCACCGAGGATTCCCCGGAGGATTTCGTCGTTCTTCGGAAGGAGGCGGAACACCTCGGAGGATGGAAACGGTATGTGGAGAAAGAACCCGACAGTCGCGTCGGGAATGCGCTCGCGCAGCATACGCGGCAAGAGCAGGAGTTGATAATCGTGCACCCAGATCTGATCACCAGGCTGATAGTGCTCGACCACCGTGTCCGCAAACGCCGCGTTGACCCGCTGGTACGCGGCGAAGTCCTCCACGTCGTAGTCCACGGTCTCCATCAGATAGTGGAAGAGCGGCCAGAGGGTGCCGTTCGAGTAACCCTCGTAGTGTCGGCGAAGGTCTTGCGGATCCGCATTCACCACCACCAGGCGCTGCTCTTCGAGCTGTTGCTCAAAGCCCGGTTCCGGGTTCATGCCGAGCGTTCCAATCCAAAGACCGTTCCGCGAGTCGTGTATTGGACCGAGTCCCGCCACCAGACCGCCAGAGCTTCGGACGAGCCGGACAGTGTCACCTTCGGTGCGCAGGGTGACGGGAAGTCGGTTCGAGACGAGCAAGAGCCTAGACATGAGACCTACCCTCCCATGCTCCCTCCTTCGGACCAAGTTGCGCAGACCGGTCAGGTGTGTTCGTTAGGGAGTCGGGAGAAACACCATGAGCGATGACGTGATTCGTGCCCTCCTCGACGGGCCGATTGGACGAGTACTGACCGAAGCCGACGCGACGGAGATCGCGAGCCTCGGGACCGTGAAGACGCTCGCACACGGGCAACCACTGTTCGCTGCTGGTGCCGATGCGAAAGCCCTCTACGTCGTGATCGACGGCAGCCTTCAGGTGCTGCTGGGCGCGAGCGACGACGAAACGCCCGTGGCAACGCTCCTACCGGGCCAGCTCGTGGGCGAGCTCGAGGTGATGACGAAGACGTCGCGTGTGGCGAGCGTTGCCGCCCAGGTAGAGAGCCAGGTGTTGGAGATCCCAGCCGAAGAATTCGATCGACTCTTGAGCGAGAATCGTTCGAGCGCGACGCGACTCGTCCAAGTGATCGCCAAGACGCTCGCGCGCCGATTGGCCGCGGTCAACCAACGCCTCACGACCCGCGCGAACGAGCCGCCGCCCGACGAAGATCAGGTCGTGGAGATCGTCGACACTGACGTCACGGTGATCGAAGACGACGACCTCGACGTGCTCGACAAACTCTGGTCTTGATTCATTGACCGAAGAGAGTGGCGCCGCTGACTGGCACTCCGCGATCGCGGAGAAACTGACCGAGCTGCTGCATTTGCTCCGGCGGAAGGTTCACGATCCGAAAGGCGATCCCCGGCCGGCTCTCCGAATACTGCTCCGGACGGTAAGCGTTGACCCGAACGACCTCCGCTTCGATCTCGAAGGGTAGGGCCTCGTCTTCTGGAACGTCCGGAACGAGAGTGACGCGCACACCGATCGAGAGCTCGTGAGAAGTCTCCACGAAGATCCCGGACTCGGACATGTCCACGACGGGACCCGACCAGAAAGCGCCGTCTACATCGTAGATGACATTCAGGTTCGCGACCGCGTAACGGGGGGCTCGGGATTTTTCGTCGTTCATGACTCTCCGTCACATGATACGCGCGCTCAGCAGATCCTGCACGTCCAGGAATCCAACTGAGCGGCCATCTCCGTCGATCACCGGCACCTGGTCGATTTTGTGCTCGCGCATGAGTGCAGCGGCCTCCACCACGAGCTGCTCGGGACGCACGGCTTTCGGGTTGCGATGCATGACGTCCACCACCGGCGTGGCGATGGCGAAATGGTCCTCCTCCAGGAGACGCCGGAGGTCGCCGTCCGTGAAGAAACCCGTCACGCGCCCCTCGCCGTCTAGCACCGTCGTGGCACCGGGTCGCCCGGGGGTACAGGTCATGACGTGGAGAACCTCGCGCAGGGTCTGACTCTCTTCGACCGTCGGGTTCTGGTCACCGCGACGCATCACCTCGTAGACCTTCATGAGCTTGCGGCCGAGGCTTCCGCCCGGATGAAAACGCGCATACTCCTCCGGTCCGAACCCACGACACTCAAAGAGGCAGAGGGCGAGCGCATCACCGAGGGCCATCATCGTCGTGGTGCTCACCGTAGGCACGAGTCCGAGCGACCCCGCCTCGGTCAGCTCCCCGATCGACAAGGTCACGTCCGCGTGGCGAGCCAAGGAGGACGACGGATCTCCCACCATCGCGACGAGCTTTGCACCGATGTCTCGCACCGGGCGCACCAATCGCACCGTCTCCTGCGACTCACCGCTGTTCGAGAGGGCGAGGACCACATCCCGAGGGCTCAAGCGACCGAGGTCCCCGTGGGAGGCTTCTGCGGCGTGGAGAAACAGCGACGGCGTCCCGGTGGAAGCGAGGGTGGCGGAGATCTTCTGCCCGACCAATCCGCTCTTGCCCATGCCGGTGACCACCACCATGCCGTCGCACTCGAGCATCAAGCGCAGTGCCGCCACGAAGCTCGCATCGAGGCGTTGCGTGAGGGCGCCGACGGCGGCGCTCTCGAGCTCCAGGAGATGCTTCGCCTCGGAAAGCGCCTCTTCCACGTCGAGCTGGCCGAGGCGTGCCGGGTGTTTCATGAGTTTGTCGCTCGCCACGGACCCGGTGTATCAGCCGAGGCAGGCTTTTTGAAGCGCGGAGGCACGGATGTCGATTCGGGAAAATGACGGCGAAATTGCGGCGCTCGGCCGCAAGAACCTGGAATCGGTCGTCCGTGTGGACAGCCAGAGCGACGAGCGCTCCGCGACGATCCCGAGCAGCGAAGGGCAGCGGGAGCTCTCCCAGCAACTCCGCACCTTCTTCTCCGAGTGCGGCGCGGAGGTCTCAGTCGACGAGAACGCGAACGTGGTCGCTAGGCTCGCCGGACGTGGCGCGGGAGCGGATGGGCCGCCTGTGGCGCTCATGGTTCATCTCGATACGGCACGAGGAAGCGAAGCGGTACCCACCCTCGAACTCCTTCCTCGCTGGGATGGCTCCCGCATCCCCTATCCTGCCAATGAACGGCTGCAGGTGGATATCGAGACCTACCCGGCGACACGGACCTACCTCGGGCACGATCTGCTTTACGGACCCGGCAGAGCGCCCATGGGCCTCGACGACAAGCTCGGCCTCGCTCACATGATGACCTTGGCCGAGCTGTTGAAGAGCAATCCGGAGGTGCCGCACCCGCCACTTCTTCTGGTAGGGCGCCCGGACGAAGAGATCGGCCGCATGGAGGCGGTGGAGGGCCTCGCGAAGTTGTTCAGTGAGGAGGGCGTGGCCTTTGGCTACACGCTGGACGGGATTCTCCCCTTTGAGGTCAACGTGGAGAACTTCAACGCGTCCGGGGCTTCCATGGTGTTCACCCACGAGGCCCCCGCAGCAAGGTACCCGATCGGCGTCGCGCTCCACATCGGCGGCGTCAACACCCACGGCTGTACCGCCAAGGAAGAGGGATATCGCTCGGCGACGCGCCTCGCCGCGGAAATCGTCGTTCGAATGGAGGACGAGGGTTTGCTGCCGGACGCCCTCTTGCCCGCCTCCTTTACCTCGAACTTAGCCACTGAATGTAATGGCGTGCTCGAAATGATGGCGCGCGATGAAGACGCGCGTGCTGCTCTGGTCCGCGTCGCGCAGGCGGTATTCGACCCGCACATTCCGCGCGGTGCGTCACTCGCCTTTGCTTCCGTCGAGGTCGAGAACCCGGACGGCGCGGTCCTGCGCATGCTGCACTTCGTCCGCGACTTCTACCGTTCGAGCCCTGGTTTTGTGCTGGCGGCGGAAGACTCGGAGGGCTTTGAGGGCTACTCGAACCTCTATCGTGCGCTTCCGACGAACGGCGGGCTCCGCGTAGACGCGCGCCTGAGAGATTTTGACCCGGAGGTTCTCGAGCAACGAGTGCGACACCTGCGCGAGCTCGCGGAGCGCCACGGTGCCGTCGACGTCCGAATCCAGCCCCAGTACGTCAACATGGGCCCGCGCCTGCGCCGACACCCGGAGCTGGTGGACTTTGCGCGAAAGGCCGGGGACGCGGTGGGGCGACACTGCGAGGTCCGTCCGATCCGGGGCGGCACGGGCGTCGACCCCTTTCTCGACCGCGGCATTCCGGTTGCCAACCTCGGAACCGGCTATTTCGCCCTGGAGAGCGAAAAGGAGTTCACGTCGATGCAGATGCTCGCGGGCCACGGTCGCTGGCTCGTCGAGCTGGTCCGAGTCATCGCCGCGGGGCCCGCAAACCGTAGACAATAGTCTACGGCCTGTGCTAGTGCTTGCGACTGCGCACGGGAGCCGCAAGCTAGGAGGGCGCCTCGACGAACGGGGCGGCCGAAAAAGACCTGCGGGCGCACAGATGGACGAACCGAAAAGTCTCGAGAGGATTCTGACTCCGGTCTCGGTACCCCCCGAGGAGCCCGGGCGCCCGACCGTTGCCCCCGATCCTGCGCGGGTCGCAGTCCTCCTGAACAAGAACGCGCGCCGCGTGACGGACAAGCTCGCCGACAAGATGGAGCGAGTGGTGGGCCGGGACAATCTGTACTACTCACGCTCCCTCGAAGAAGCGGAATCGTTCAGCCGAGAGATCGTCAGCCGCGGTTATGGCACCGTCGTGTGCGGCGGCGGCGACGGCACCCTCGTCCAAACGGTGAACCTGATTCAGCAGCACGTGCGCAAGAGCAATGCGTGGCGCGCGGAGCGCTCGCGGCGAACGGGCGAGGAGCAGAGCAACATAGGAACGCCGCGGTTCGCCTTCCTGCGTCTCGGCACCGGCAACGCGGTCAGCGACCTCGTCGGCTCTACGGATCCGATCGCCGACCTCAAGCGCGTGGTGGACCTGATGCCGAGCCGGACCCAGTCGATTCCGATGCTGACCAACGGCGAGGAGCGCTTCTTCTTCGCCGGCCTCGGCAACGATTCTCTCATTCTAGACGACTATCACTGGCTCAAAGAACGCACGCACCATCCGCTGCTGAAGCCGTTCGTGCACGGCGTGAGCGGCTATTTGGCGGCAGGGCTGCTGCGGACCTTTCCGCGCGTCCTGTTCGGTCGCAACGTTCGGCCGGAGGTCCGGGTGAAAACCCTGGGACGGGGCTACTACGTCGACCCGCGGCGCGGGGACTTTGCTGAAGAGCTCGAGCCGGGGACGGTCGTCTTCGAGGGGCCCGCGAGCTTCGTCGGTGCCGCGACGATTCCGTACTTCGGATATCGATTCAAAGCGTTCCCGTTCGCGCGGATCATGCCGAAAATGATGAATCTCCGGGTCTCCACCATCAAGCCGCTCTCCGCCGTATGCCATCTGCGGGGCATGTGGCGCGGCACCTACCGACACCCGAAGAAGTTCCTCGATTTCATGGTCGAGGCGTTTCAGGTGGAGCTCGCGCGCCCGTTCCCGTGGGAACACTCCGGAGATACCCAGGGTCCCACCGACGAGCTCTTCCTGCAGGTCGCTCCGGAGCCGCTCGAGTTGGTGGATTTTCACGGCGCACGGCCATTTTCCTGAGCCGACCCGGCATTGTGGGATCGGGGATCGCGTTGTAGGATCGACGAAGCTCAGCGCTTCGAACCCAACTCGAACTGCAGGGGCTGAAGGCGCGCCCCAGAGTGACCACGTTGATGAAGAGACTCGCGATACTGCTCGGGGCCCTGGCCCTCCTCACCGCCGCCCCCGCCCTCGCATCCGATGGCCCCTTCCCCGTTCCGAAACAGATCGAAGGGCGCGTGTGGTTTTGGGAGCAGATCTTCGGACGCTACGAAAGCGACCAGGCGGTCCTGCACGACCGAGAGGACCCGGAGATCGTCTGGCAGGTGATCGACCTTCCATCGCACCCGAACACGACGCGTGAGAAGAATCTGCGGCGCGCCGCGGTCAATTCGGCGCTCGCCGATCTTCGCGTCCGCCTAACCCAACTCGAAAAAAACCCCAAGCCTCGGGATGAGATCGACCGGAAGCTCCTGGACGTCGCGGGTGGTGACCCGAAGCTGCTCGACGGCGCGGCGAGTCGTGTGCGTTCTCAAACCGGCGTCGCGGACAAGTTTCGTGCGGGAGTCGCGCGCTCCAAGAAACACCTTCGGCTCATCCATACCGCTCTCGACGCCGAGGGCGTTCCGCGCGAGCTCGCCGCCTTGCCCTTTGTCGAGTCGATGTTCACTCCGACCGCCCGCTCCCACGCCGGCGCTGCAGGTCTCTGGCAGCTGATGCCGGCCACAGCCCGGGGCCTGGGGCTCAGAGTCACCCGCGCCCGTGATGATCGGCTAGATGTCGCCAAGGCCACCAAGGCGGCCGCGCGCATGCTCCGCGACAACTACCGCATGCTCGGTAATTGGCCCCTCGCGATCACCGGATACAACCACGGGCCCTACGGAGTGAAGCGCGCCACGCAGCAACTCAAGACCGAGGACCTGGGCGAGCTGATCGATCGCTACGAAAAATCGACCTGGGGCTTCGCATCGAAGAATTTTTACGCGGAGTTCGTCGCGGCGTCGCGGATCTTCGAGCGAGCGATGTCCGCACAGGCCGACGAAATTGCGAGGGGGGAACCATGATCGGTGCATTCAAAGACCATCCACTGGTCGAAGGGTTCAGTGAGGCGGAGCTCGAAGAATTGGGCAACGCACTGACCGAGCGGACCTTCGACCCTTCCTCGAAAATCTTCGAGGAGGGCATGACCACCGCGGGATTGGCGCTTCTCGGCGAAGGCGTGGTGGAGGTTCGGAAACAAACGGACCACGGCCGTCCCCATACGATCGCGACGATCAGTGCTCAGACCGTGCTGGGCGAGGTGGAGTTTCTGAGCGGCTCCCGCGCCACCGCGACCGTCGAGGCAAAAACCGCCGCAAAGGCAGCAGTGCTGCCCCGCGAAGAGTTTCAGCGCTGGCTGGACGCGGGGAACATCTGTGGCGCAAAGCTCGCCTTCAACATCGGTCGGGTTTTGGCACGGCGCTTGGAAGAGACCAATCTCGCATTGGTCAAACTCGTGAAGCCCGAAGCGGTGCGCGAGTTTGAAGCCTTCCGCGACAAGCTGGTCACGGAATGGAACTTCTGAGGATTCGTATGAGCGCCCCGGCGCCAGCTAGCAGCAGTTTTTCATGAAGTCTCGCCTCAAGTGGGTCGCCATCGCTCTCACCGTCCTGCTCGTCTTGGGCGGCGCAACGGCTGTGGGCGGCTACGCCTACCTCGAAAAAGATCTCCCGGACATCAACAGCCTCGCCGACTACCGGCCGATGGAGACCACAAAGGTCTACTCGGACGACGGATATCTGGTGGCGGAGCTCTATGAGGAGCGTCGTGTCTACGTGCCCTTCGATGCGATCCCGAAGCACGTGGTGTACGCGTTCCTCGCAGCCGAAGACGCGAGCTTCTACGAGCATGAAGGGCTCGACTACGTCGGCATTCTTCGGGCGGCGATCAAGAACCTGCGCCCGGGGGCACACCTGCAGGGTGCCTCTACCATCACCCAACAGACCGTGAAGACCTTGGTCCTCGGGCCCGAGCGCAGCTACTGGCGAAAGATGCGCGAGGCGATCCTGTCGCGACAGCTCGAGGCCATGCTCAGCAAGGAAGAGATCCTCACCCTCTACCTGAACCAGATCTATTTTGGGAGCGGCGCCTATGGCGTCGAGGAGGCGGCGCGGACCTATTTTGCGAAGTCTGTCCGTGACGTCACCCTTGGTGAGGCGGCGCTGCTCGCAGCGATTCCAAAAAACCCGAGTCGGTACACACCTCGAGCGGAACCGACCGCGGCCAGAGAGCGGCAAAAGTACGTCCTCGAGCAAATGGTCGAAAACGGTTGGGTCGAGCAGAAGGAGGCGGATGAAGCCTTGGCCAAGGCCGTTCCCGAGCCGCCGGAAAAGCCCGAGTATCTGGGAGAGACCCCACACTACATCGAGCTCGTTCGCCGGATGCTGATCGAAAAGATCGGCGAAGAGGAGCTGCTGCACGGAGGATACACCGTCTATACGGCGATGAACGCTCCGATGCAGGTCGCAGCCCAGCGCTCGTTACGCGCAGGCCTGGAAGACATCGGCAAACGTCACGGCTACCCCGGCGCGCGAGCACGCATCGAAGTAGATCGCCTCGATTCGACACTGAATCGCATGCACGAGTGGTTGGCGGAGCGGCTCGAGCGCCGCCGGAAGATCTACCCGAAGGAACGAGCGAACGGGGTGGTCTGGGATCTATCTTTCGCGAGCGAAGAGGATCTCCTGGAAAGCAAGACCCTGCTGGCCCAGCTCGACCTCATGCCCCTCGAAGAAGGAGCGCGCATCGACGCCGTCGTAGCAAAGGTAGACGCGGTCAACGGGACGATCACCGTCGACCTCGGTTCCCGCATGGGGGTGATCGATTTTGAGAGTCTTGCCTGGGCACGCCCCTTCTCCGCGACGCGCGCAACGCCGGCGCCGAAGAAGCCCGGTGACGTGGCACGCAAGGGTGACGTGGTGGCGGTTCGAGTTCTCGATATTCCCCGCTCGTCGGATGCGAAGGTGCCCCTCGAACTCGTGTCGCTGCCGAAAGTGGAGGGCGCGCTCGTGGCCCTCGATCAGCACAACCGCTACGTGCGAGCGCTCGTGGGTGGCTACACCATGGAGCTCGGCGGCCTCGTCCGCGCAACGCAGGCCCGTCGGCAACCAGGATCTGCGTTCAAGCCGATCGTCTACACCGCGGGCATCACGGAAGAGGCGATCACACCCGCGAGCACCTGTGCGGACACCCCGATCGTCCATCGCGACCCCTGGACCGGCGAAGCCTGGAAGCCGGAAAACTACGAAGACGGCCGCTACGACGGCAACATCACCTACCGAACGGCGCTGACGAAGTCGAAGAACACCTGCTCGGTCAAGCTCATCGACAAGATCGGACCGGACAAGGTGATCGGAACTGCCCGCAGCATGGGGGTACAATCGGATCTGCCGGAAAACCTGACCCTCGCCCTCGGGACCGGTGACATCACGCCGATGGAGCTCGCAAACGCCTACGCGGTGCTCTCCTCCGGGGGCTACCTCGCCGACCCGATCTTCATCCGCAAGCTGACGGACCGAGACGGCAAGACCCTGTTCGAGAACAGGGCGAGCCTTCAGCCCGTGATCGAGCCTTCTGCGGCGTATGTGGTGACTCAGATGATGACCTCGGTGGTGGAGCGAGGCACCGCTCAGCGCGCAAAGGTGCTGGACAGGACACTCGCTGGCAAAACCGGGACGACGAACGAATCCCGCAATGTCTGGTTCTCCGGATTCTCGCCCGAGCTCACCGCTACCGTGTGGGTAGGTTTTGACGACAACTCGTCGATGGGTCGGCTCACGGGCTCGAGTGGAGCGCTGCCGATTTGGATCCGCTTCATGGGTGCTGCTCTGGCGGGCATTCCCGCCCGTGAGTTCACCGCCCCGGAGGACGTCGTCACAGTCAACGTCGATCCCGCTACCGGTGAGCCCTCGAGCGCCGAGGACGCGATCGAAGAGGTGTTCATTGCGGGCACGGAGCCGACGCAAGCGAACCGTCCGCTGCCGAGCATCTTCACGGAAGACGATGGATTTCAGCCCTACTGAGGCGCGCTCAGCCGAGGTAGGGATCGTCTTTCGAGGGCACCGGTTCCCAGAGCTCGATCTTCCGACCCTCCGGGTCCAGCACCCAGGCGAACTTGCCGTTCGGCTCTTTCTTGATCTCTCCGGCGACTTGCACTCCGGCGGCACGCATCGCTTTGAGCATTCCCTCGAGGTCTTCGACTCGGTAGTTGATCATGAACGGCTCGGGACTCGGATCGAAGTACTCGGTCTCACCGTCGAAGGCGCCCCAAACGGTGTAGCCCACGTTCTCGGGCGCGTCCTTTTCCTTCCAAAGAAAGACCGCGCCAAAATCGACGGTGTTCAGCCCCAGGTGCTCGCGGTACCACGCCTTGGTCTTTTCCGGATCGTCGGACTTGAAAAACACCCCACCCAAACCCGTGACAGCCATCACTTCCTCCTGTTTCGTAGATCCCTAGCAGAGAGTTCAGAAAGTCACGATTCCCGGCCTCTCGAGGGTGAAAGCGGCAGGCCCGCCGAATTTTTGAAGCTTTGAGCCGTCTCCGTTAGGGGTTTTCAATGCCGCTCGCCTGGGTCTTCATCGCCGCTACCGCGCTCTCCTCGAGCGGCAACGACGTAGTGGAGACCGCCAGGGATTACCTCGGCTACCCCTACGTCTACGGCGACGAGGGCACCTACGGGTTCGACTGCTCCGGGTTCGTGCGCTCGGTCTACGCGCGTCACGGCTACACCTTGCCTCGCACCTCCCGACAGCAATCGCGGGTGGGTGAGCCAGTGGCCTTTGATGCGCTGCGCGCCGGTGACCTCGTGTTTTTCACGCCCTCCCCCAAGAGCAATCGAGTGAGCCACGTGGGGATCGCGACCGGCGACGGCTCGATGATTCACGCCTCGAGCGGCCGGGGGGAGGTCGTGATCGACCCGTTGACGATGCGTTACTGGCGCGACCATCGCGCAGAGGGTCGAAGAATTCTGGGAACACCCTTCGCCGAGCTGCCGACTGGCGAAGAAGACGAAGCGCGCGAGCACGACACTCCGCTGCCGGCGACCCTCGGCTCTTCCGCCAAACCCTCCCTCTGGCATTCGGGACCGGTGGACCTCCAACGACGGCAGACCTCGCTCGGCGTACGGGCCCTCGCGAGCATGAGCGACGACGACGCCACTGTTTGGCTTCTTGCGCCCACCCTCGAGCTGCGCTCATCGCGCCTCGACGGCGAGCTCGTGGCGCAGTTTCCGATCGCCTGGGACACGAATGGTGACGCGCGCCTGCTCTTCGAGGGGCCCGGGGGCCTCCTTCGGATTCTGGACCGTGCGCGGATCGGCTCTCCGGATGCGCGCCTCTATTTCGAGGCGTCGCGCGAGGTGAGCTTGTCCCTCGGCAAAGGGAGCCTGGTGGACGGCGTGACCCCGATGGCGCAGACCCGCTCCCTCGTGGGGCTTCCGGTGCGCGCGGGATTCGCAGTCGCGACCGCCTATCGTGACGACAACTTCGGCGCGCGGCTGTTGGCCGACGATATCGTCGCCCCTTCCGTGCTCGCGGCGCGCGTGGAGAGCGCCGGTGCGCTGCGTTTGGGCATCCAGTGGGCCATCGACCCGAACGTTCCTGACGGCAACCGCGCGGCGGGTGGGGTGAGCGCAGCCTGGGACGTACTCGACCAACGGAGCATCGGAGTGGCGCTGCGCGGAGACGCGTCGGTCTTCGAGGTGGAGCAAACCGCCCCCGCTCTCGCCGCGGGCATCGATCTTCGAGTCTCCCCGTCTCCTGTGGAGCTCGAGCTCGGCGCGGAGTACCGCCGCTACGCTCCCGGGGCAGCTCCGGACCTCTTCGGCGTCGACTACCGTAGCTGGCGAGACCGCGGAATTTGGTCCCTCCTCGACGAGGAGTCGACCACCGGGGCCTGGCAAAACGCCCTGCGCGTTGATGGGCTGTTGGCGCTCACGCGACGCTTTGCGGTGCGTGCCGCGATGACCTTCGCCGATCCTGGCTCGGTCATCGATCAAGACCAGCTCGAGGTCGGACTGATCGCCCGTGAATGGCAGCTCGGCGGGCGTTGGTCGCTCTCGGCCGCCCTCTCCTATCACCAGCGCTTCGTCTCAGGCTTCGGTGAGCTCGAAAGCGATCGCGATCTCTTCTTCGCAACCGCCCGGCTCCTCTCGTTGGACGGTCTCTCCTTCGGGGCGCAGGTTGCGAAGCGCAATTTCAACGAAGGCTCGCGACTAGACGGAGCCTTCGACGTCGCCTATTCACTCACCTTCTGAGACACCAAAGATTCAGGGTCAGGAGCGCAGATTTCGTTCTGCCTCGGAGACTTTGAGGTAGCGAGGAACGAGCGCATTGAGGTCCGTTCCGGTTCCGCTCTCGATTTCAGCGGCGGCGAGTACGAGCCCGCTCAGGGCTCGGGGGGTTGCACGCGTCGCCCCTTCCACGTCTCCAACGACCCTATCCGCGGCGTGCTCCAGGCGTGCGAGCGTTTCGGACCACTCCTCACGAACGGTTGCCCGATCCGCGAGCACCGCTATCGGGAGTCCGTCCTCGTCGACGTCGTAGAGCGCGGTGTAGAGCTCTCGGCGTTGGGCGTCGATCTCGACGGCCACGCGCTCCCCGGGAAAACGCGACGCCAGGAGCGCCAGACTCGAAACTCCGTAGACCGGAAGGCTCGCGCCGTAGGCGATCCCTTTGACGAGGGCGAGAGCCACCCGCAAGCCGGTGAAGGATCCCGGCCCGAGGCCGATCACAATCGCGTGAAGTCCCTCGGGAGTCAGGCGCGCTTGCTCAAACAAGGAGACAACGGCAGCGGCGAGAGATTCGGACGGAAGCGCCGTCGCGTCTGGCTCGAGCTCGAAGACCGGCGGCTGCGCACCGCCTGGAACCACAGCCGCGACGGAGGCACGAGAGGTCGAAGCGTCGAGGGCCAGGAGCGGTCCGCCTGCGGCCGACGCGACACGAAGGGCGTGCTCTTTCACTAGCCCAGGACGAATCGGAAGATGTCGTTCTTGAAGACGACCACCATCAGGAGCATGAGGATCGCGAGACCCACGACGTTGGCGATCTCGCGAACGCGCATGCTCGGAGGCCGGCGGCGTATCGCCTCGATCCCGAGAAATACGAGCGTGCCGCCGTCGAGGACGGGGATCGGGAGCAAGTTCACGAGACCGAGATTCACGCTGATGATCGCCATCATGCTGAGGAAATCGTTCAGACCCCGCTTGGCACTCTTCTCGGCGATGTAGAACAGCATGATCGGGCCGCCCATGTTGTCGAGGGGAATGTCTCCTTGGGCCATCTTGCTGATTCCCTTCGTGATGAGCGTCATCGCGGCACCGGTGCGATGGAGCGCATCCACGGACGCTTCGAGCACGCCCACCTGGCGCTCGAAGGTATAGAGGTCCGAAGCCTCGCGGTCGTTGCGCGCGCCGAAGACGAACTGCGTGCGCTCATTCTTGAACTCGTCGACCTCCGTGCGCTCGACGAGCTTCATCTCGCGGGTGATCACATCGCGACCCCGCTGATAGCTGAGAATGAACTCGCTCGTCGCGTCGACCCCCGTGAAGGCATCGAGGTCGATGTCCCAGGCACCGATCGGCTGCACCTTCACCTCACCCTGGCGTTTGATCCCCAGACTCAGAAGTCGGTCGCCTTCCTGCAGACCGATCTTGCTCGCAGGGGTCTCGGGCTCTACTTCCATCACGAGCACGTCCTTGGAGACGAGACCCGTGTAGCCCCCGGGCACGTCCGCCGAGCTGAAAGTTTCCGAGGGAATGCCCTCTACGCGCTCACCGGGCAGGAGCGTTGCGCTCTCCTCTTTGCCGTCACGCTCGTAGCGGATCGTGATCGGATCGGTTGCGTTCGCACGCGCGAGCGCCTGTCGTACTTCGTGCCACGCCGCAGTGGGCGTCTCACCAACTCTGATGATCACGTCGTCCGTTCGCAGTCCGGCCTTGGCAGCTGGACTTTCAGGGTCTACGACCGCAACGATTGGTTTGATATACTGGAGCGAGACGCCCACCCGGCCTTGGCGTTCGAGCTCCTGGAAGACGTTGCTCATGGTCTCCACGCGCGTAGAGACCTCGGTCTCGAACCGTTTGCCGTCCCGCTCGTAGGTGATGGCAAGAGTCTCGCCGGGCCGGGTCGCGATCTTCGACTTCAAACCGTCCCAATCCTGGACCGCCTGCCCGTCAATTTCGACGATGCGATCGCCTGGTCGTATGCCGGCGTTCCAGGCGGGATAGCCCTGCGCGACGACACCGAGTTTCGTGTCGCCGAAGGTCTGGGAGCCCGCGAGGAGGAACATGTAGACGAAGTACGC
Source organism: uncultured Bdellovibrionales bacterium (assembly GCA_964468125.1). Taxonomy (GTDB): domain Bacteria; phylum Myxococcota; class XYA12-FULL-58-9; order XYA12-FULL-58-9; family CAYXVF01; genus CAYXVF01. The sequence continues at coordinate 34,185 of CAYXVF010000013.1, forward strand.
GAGAATGAAATTGAAAACCGGGCCGGCCAGCACCACCGCCGCCCGTTGGTAGAGCGGACGGCTGTTGAAGGAGCGGGGCTGGTCCTCAGCGTCGACGTCGTTGTCGTGCATTTCACCGAGCATCTTCACGTAGCCGCCCAGAGGCAGCGCGCTCACGACGTACTCAGTCTCGCCTCGCGTGAAGCCGAAGAGGCGTGGACCAAAGCCGAGGGAGAATTTCAGGACCTTGATGTTGCAGGCCTTGGCCAAGAGAAAATGGCCGAGCTCGTGCACGAACACGAGGACCCCGATGAAGATCACAAAGGTGTGCAAATTCTGGAGTACGTACATTCCTTATCTTTCGTTATCTTTCGTTGCCGCGGAGTAGAGCGAGGACACCGCTCTCCTACAGAATACTCCCTACGGGCCCCTTTGGCCTCAAGATTGGTCCGCTAGACCGCGTATCCCGTGAAATAGAGATAAAAATAGGCACAGGGCGCTACGAACATCACCCCATCGAAGCGATCGAGGACGCCCCCGTGGCCTGGTATCAGCTGTGAGCTGTCCTTTGCGCCGACGCTTCGCTTGATCATCGACGCGCTCAAGTCCCCCAAAACACTGGCAAATCCCACCACCACGCCCAATCCGGCGCAGAGCAGGGGCGGCACGGCCATGTCGAGAACCGCGCGGAATCCGAATGCGATGGCCATCGCGGCGGCCATCCCACCCAGGAGTCCCTCCACGGTCTTCTTGGGTGAGATCGACGGGTAGAGCTTGGTTCGACCGATGGCCCGACCGACGAAATAAGCGCTCGTATCCGCGCCCCAGGTGCCGAGAAGGCCGATCAAGGCATAGCCGAGCCCCGGTTGGCTGAGCTCGAGGCCTGGGTCACCGATCTCACGCAACAAATACACGTGCGCGATCAGCACTCCCGAGTAGACCACCCCCACTACGAGGTAGGACACGCGCCGCAGGGCCCGCTCGATCGGCTCCGGACGCCCGAGAACCACCACGAATGCGAGAAGGGTCGACAGGGGCCAGAGCTGCACCGCTCCCACCGACTCCAGTCTCCCCATGGTCGCGAGCGCCGCGGTGACGGCGAGCATGTAGCCGAGGATTTTGAGGACCCAATCTCTGCGGCTCAGTGTCAGGCCGAGATACTCCCACTGCAGCAGGACGGCCAAGATGCAGCAGGTGATCGCAAGAACATCGCCTCCCAGCCACACCATCGCGAACACCACCGGGGTGAACACGAGTGCAGCCAGGATGCGGGTCTTCAGCACGTACCGGTGCCCTTCTCCACCGCCGCGAGGCTCAAGGCGCGATTACGCTGGTTGCGCTGCGCCTCCGTCACCGCTTCGAGCAGGCTCGTCGCGTCGGTGGCTCCGTCGTGCCCGTTCACACCGCCAAAGCGACGGTCGCGTCCGGCGTATTCCATCAGAGCCGCAGCGAAATCGCTTCGCTGAAAATCGGGCCAACGGACGGTCGTGAAATGCAGCTCCGCATAGGCGAGCTGGAAGAGCAGGAAGTTCGAGATCCGGTGCTCCCCGGACGTTCGAATGATCAGGTCCGGGTCGGGGAGTCCAGCGGTGTCGAGCCGAGAGGAGATCGCGTCTTCATCGACGTCATTCGGGTCGAGCCGGCCCGCAGCAACGTCGCGGGCGAGCCGTTGAGTGGCGGCGACCATCTCCTCACGACCACCGTAATCGAGCGCGAGGGTCAAGGTCATCGAGCGGTTTGTCGCCGTTTGGTTCATCGTGTCGTGTACAGCGCGACGAGTCGAGTCGGGAAAACGCTCGAGGGTGCCGATCACGTTGAGACGAATGTCGTTCTCCATCAGCGTCGGCAGCTCCTGCTCGCAATACTCCTCGAGCAGGAGCATGAGCCCGGCCACTTCTTGCGGAGGTCGACGCCAGTTCTGCGCGGAGAAAGAAAAGAGCGTCAGGCAGCGAAGCTCGAGCTCCCGCGCAAAGGTGGTGATATCGCGCACGACGTCCGCGCCGCGCCGGTGTCCTTCCAAACGCGGCAAGCTCTGCTCGGCGGCCCATCGACCGTTTCCATCCATGATCACCGCGACGTGCCGCGGGCGGAACTTGAACTCGGGTACTTCGATTTCGTTCATCAACGGTTCTCACAGTCGAGCGCGAACGCCCCGACCCCTTCACGGCTGGCTCGACTGCCAGTCCTTTGCGCTCAACGTGCCTTTCGCTCGCACCAAATCCCGTGCAAGCCGCGCTCAGATCTCGAGGATTTCCTGCTCCTTCTGGTGCAGGACGTCGTCCACTTGCTTGCCCCCTCGGTCGACCACCTCCTGAACCTTCTCCAACGCTCGTTTGAGGTCGTCTTCGGAGATCAGCTTCTCCTTTTCGTATTCTTTCAGCATCTCGTTGGCGTCCCGGCGGTGATTGCGCAAGGAGATCTTTGCGTCCTCGCCACGGTGTTTCGCCTGCTTGACGAGATCTTTGCGCCGCTCCTCGTTGAGCGCGGGGATCGGGAGGCGAATCTGCTCTCCGTCGTTCATCGGGGTAATTCCCACGTCCGAGTTGTTGATGGCGCGTTCGATGTCGCTGATCAGCGACTTGTCAAAGGGCTTCACCATGATCAGGCGCGGCTCGGGAACCGAGAGCTGGGCGACTTGGTTCAGCGGGGTCATCGCCCCGTAGTACTCCACCCGGATCCCGTCCAGAATGTTCACGCTCGCGCGACCGGTGCGAAGCTTCGCCAGGTCGTGGCGAAGCGCGGACATTGAATCATCGATGCCCTTCTTGAGCTCTTTGAGTACTTCTTCGACTTCACTCACGGGATTGCTCCTTACTAGGATTTCGCCTCTTCAACCGCCCCAACGAGCGTTCCAATTGGTTCGCCGCAGATCACGCGGCGAATGTTGCCGCGCTCGGTGAGGTTGAAAACGACGATGGGCAACTCATTGTCTCGGCACATGGAGATCGCGGTCGAATCCATGACCTTGAGGTTTCTCTTCAAGACTTCCAGGTAGGACAGCTCCTTGAATCGGACCGCATCGTCGTACTTCATCGGGTCTTTGTCGTAGACGCCGTCGACCTTTGTCGCCTTCAGGATGACGTCCGCATTGATCTCCATGGCGCGCAAAGACGCCGCCGTGTCGGTGGTGAAATAGGGGTTACCGGTCCCGGCGGCGAAGATGACGACCCGGCCCTTCTCGAGGTGACGCACTGCGCGACGGCGAATGTAGGGCTCCGCCAGCTCTTGCATGGCGATCGCGCTCTGCAGCCGCGTATGCACGCCAACCGACTCGAGCGACTCTTGCAGAGCGAGGGCGTTGATCACGGTCGCGAGCATTCCCATGTAGTCGGCGTTGGCGCGGTTCATGCCCTGCGCACTCGCGGCCACTCCGCGGAAGATGTTGCCTCCACCGATCACAATCGCAAGCTCGAGGCCGAGGTCGTGCACCTCTTTGACCTGCTCAGCGATGGAGCCAATCACCGGCGGGGCGATGCCGTAGCCTTCGCCGCCCTGAAGCGCTTCGCCCGAAAGCTTCAGCAACACTCGCTTATATATCGGCTCATTCATCGCCAACCCCGCAGGAACGCTCATTTTTTTCCACCAGGCGGCACGCTGTATCGCCCACGCGTGGCGAGCCTGTCAAGCAACGGCGGCGACAGGCCGAAAGTGTGCTCCCTGGCGCGGGGGGTTCTCGCTGGTGTAGCGTGGTACCGGATGAAAACCCCTCGAATCGGCATCACCTGCGACTTTGAGACCATCACAGACCGACGCGGCACCCCCGCTCCCCGCTACGTCTGCAATCAGAGCTACGTGTCCGCAGTCGTTCGCGGCGGTGGGCTTCCCATCCTCATTCCCCATGAATCACCCGGCGAGGCGGCCCGATTCCTAGACGGCGTCGACGGCTTGCTGATCACCGGCGGCGATTTCGACATCCCCCCGTCCTACTACGGCGAAGCACCGCGCCAGGGGCTCGGTACCCTCGTGGAGGAGCGTAGCGGACTCGAGCGGGACCTGTGCCAGGAAGCGCTCGCCCGCTCGATGCCGCTCTTGGGCGTCTGCGGCGGGATGCAGATGCTAAATGTGGTCTGCGGCGGCACGCTCTACCAGGATCTCGCGGAGCGTGCGGCAACCGACGAGCACCAGCAGCCCTACGACAAGCGCCTCCCTGCCCACGAAGTCGAGCTCGCCGCAGGAAGCAGACTCGCGCGCATCTTCAACGCCGAGACCCTGTCGGTGAACAGCACGCACCACCAGGTGCTGCGCTACCTGGGCGAAGAGCTGAAGGCGAGCGCCCTCGCCCCGGACGGAGTGGTCGAAGCGATTGAGCTCGACGGTGAGCCATTCGTCGTCGGTGTCCAATGGCACCCAGAGGCCCTGATCTCCGGCGACCACCTGCCCCTCTACCGCGCCTTCGTGAACGCGGCACGCGAGCGCGGCTGAACCCAAGTTAAAGGTTTTCGGGTAATTCCGCACGATTCCCGTTATCCGTCGTGGCCGAAGAGCTCTTTCGCCGCGGTCACAGAAGCACACTTCGGGCATCAACAAATTGACGAGCTCCTGGTCCGCCTTCCGGGGACTTCTCGAATGCTCAACAATCCGTGGCTTCGCCAGCCGACTCGGAGGAGCCAGGTTTTAGGAGGACTGACCGGAGCCTCCGGGTCGGGTTCCCGAGTGGCGGCCGGCGCGCCGATTCACCCATCAAAGAACTGCCAGCTCGAGAACGCATCCACGAACGTGCGCGCGAACGTCACCCCTCGCTGTGCGGCATGGCGCCGCGCGTTGTTGAGCACATACGCGAGCCCATTTCGGACTTCACGAGGGGTCTTCAAGATGTGGACGTGGTAGCGGTCCAGGAAGACCGCCCCTTTGCGATGCGAATGGAGAGGCCCTGCATCGCTCGGGATAGCGCCTTCGCTCTGCTGGCTTCGGCGATCGACCAATGAATGACCCGTCCCCCCGCTCTTAGGCGGCAGGCGGCAGGCGGCAAGAGCCGAGCGCAGGACTTTGATCTTGCTCTTCGTGCGAAGCGTACCGACGTCTCGACGCAGCTTCATCGTCACGTGCACCGGGCGTGCCCGCCGGTCACCCCGTGCGGGCGAAGCGAAGCGAAGCAGTCGGGAGGTTACCTCCCGACTTGACCGGGGGGTACGCGGAAGGTTTCTTCGACCGACGCCAGAGAAAAATCCGAAAAAACCTAGCTAGAATCCCTCGAAATGGGCAGCCCGCTCGGCCTCGCGACTTCGGAGCTGCGCGAGAGTCACATTCGCGGCACGGAAGAGCTGATTGGCCACGGTGATGTGCGGATGAGGATAGGTAGCCGTCGCCAGGTAGATCGATTCGTCGAGGGCCCCGCGCTCGGAAAGCTCGCTCGTGACTTTTTCGATCACGTGCGCGGCGCCGGTGGCCGAGGTTCCCGGCAGCAGGACGACCATCTCCGCAGCGTCGACACGGAAAACCAAGTCGGCGCTGCGCAGAGCGGACTCGAGCGTAGAAGCGAGCGCCTTCAGCCGCGCCTCGCCTGCAGCCTTGCCCTCGCGGTCGAGCAGCTCGTTGTAGCCTTCATCGCATAGGACGAGGCAGCTCAAGGGCTTCTGCGTCACCTGGGCGGTTCGGAACTGAGCGTCTAACACGGGTCTGAGCATGGCAAAGGTTCCGGCACCGGTCACCGGGTCGCGGGCTCGGAGGTGAGCGAGGGATGCTTCCGCTTCGTCGACGCCCCTCTCCATCTGGACCATCGACATCATGCGTTGGATCCGCAGGCGTACGGCCGGAATGCGAAACGGCTTGTCCACGAAGTCGATCGCACCGAGCTCAGTCCCGCGCACGCGACCCTCGACGTCCGCATTCGCGGTTACAATGAGTGTCAGCGGTTCGGCGATCTCGCCACTGCGGCCGCGGATCGTCTCCAGGACTCCGAAACCATCGAGCTTTGGCATTTGTAGATCGAGGAGAAGGATCGAAACGGGGTAGCGCTCGAGCGCCTCGACCGCTTCTCTCCCGTCGACCGCCAAGTGAACTTCGCAGCCGCACTCGCGCAGCACCGATCCGAGGACGTTGCGGATATCAGGGTGGTCGTCCGCCACCAGCGCGACGATCGGCTCAGCCACCCTGTTCCTCACGCGCGAGGTTCTCGAAGCGCACGAACTCGTTGAAAAACTTGAGCTTGACCGTACCAACCGGCCCGTTGCGCTGCTTGCCGATGATTATCTCCGCGACCCCCTTATCGGCTGACTCCGGGTTGTAGTACTCGTCGCGGTAGACGAACATGATCACGTCAGCGTCCTGTTCGATCGCACCGGACTCACGCAGATCGCTCAACATTGGACGCTTGTCCTGGCGCTGCTCCAAGGAACGGTTGAGCTGCGAGAGGGCCACCACAGGCACGTTGAGCTCCTTGGCCAGCGCCTTGAGCCCCCGAGATATCTCCGAAATTTCCTTCTCGCGACCCTCGCTGTTCGCCCGACCCCGCATCAGCTGCAGGTAGTCGACCACGATCAGGCCGAGGTCTCGCTCCGCCTTCAGGCGGCGGGCCTTTGCACGCATTTCCAGGACCGGGATGCTGCCCGTGTCGTCAATGAAGATCGGCGCCTCCGCCAGATCTCCGGCGGCACGCGCGAGTCGCGGCCAGTCGTTCTTGCTCAACGCTCCCGCGCGAAGCTTGTGCGCGTCGATCCGAGCCTCGGAGCAGAGCATACGCATCACGAGCTGTGAGGTGGACATTTCCAGGCTGAAGACCAGCACCGGCGTTTGCGTTCGGAGCGCGGCGTTTTGCGCCATGTTGAGGGCGAATGCGGTCTTGCCCATGGATGGCCGCCCCGCGACGATCACGAGGTCCGAGGGCTGCAATCCCGAGGTCATTTGGTCGAGGGTTGCGAACTGAGTGGGCACTCCCGTGATGGGGTCGCGACGCTCGTAGAGCTTCTCGATCGTCTTGAACGCGTCTTTCACCGCATCCTTCATCTCGGTGTAGCTGCGCTGATCACGGGCACTGGTGATCTCAAAGATCGTGCTCTCCGCCTGATCCAAGAGCACGTTGACGTCGCTCGCCCCATCGAATCCGGCGGTGACGATGCCGGTGGCCGCATTGATGAGCTTCCGGGTCAGCGCAGCATCTCGAACCATGCGCGCGTAGTGCTCTACGTTGGCTGCGGTCGGCGTCGACGCGCAGAGCTCGTTCAGATACGCGATCCCGCCAACCGCTTCGAGCTTGCCCGCCGTCCTGAGCGCGCCGAGAACCGTGACCTCGTCGACGGGCTCGTTCTTCTCAAAGAGCTCGAGAATCGCCTCATAAATGTAGCCGTGCGCGGGACGGTAGAAGTCTTCGGATTTGAGGCTTTCGATACAGGCGGTCACTGCGGCCCGCTCCAGCATCATCGCGCCCAGCACGCTTCGCTCCGCCTCCAAATCTTGAGGCGGCACTTTGCTGGCGCGGGCGTGCGAGGGTGGGGGGCCGGGGTTTAGGGACTCGCTCGATGCCATCAAATCCTCGTTGCCCTCGCAAAAAAGGTGTGCGTTTGGTCAAGATAGCACAAAAAAGCCCGCGGATGACGCGGGCCTTTTCAAGCGATGATCGTTTGAGACGAGCGAATCACTCCTCGCCGATCACTCCGACCTTGATGTCGACTTCCACGTCGCTGCGTAGCTTGACATGAACATCGAACACGCCGAGCTCCTTGAGAGGAGCGGCGAGCTGAATGCCACGCTTGTCGACCGTGACACCTTCGGCCGCGAGGGCGTCGGCGATGTCGTTACTGGTCACCGAGCCAAAGAGCTTGCCCTGCTCGCCGACCTTGCGCTTGAACTCGAAGGTCTTGCCCGCAACCTTGCCGGCATAACCTTCCGCCTCGGCCTTTGCCTTGGCGGCGAGACGCGCGGCGATCGCGCGCTCGTGCTCGAGCTGGCGCTGGTTGGTCACCGACGCGGGGATGGCGAGTCGGTTCGGCAGGAGAAAGTTGCGACCGTAGCCGCCCTTGACGTGTACCTGGTCTCCGATGTGACCGAGGTTTGGAACGTCCTTGATCAGGATGACTTCCACGTGACTCTCCTTAGCTGATGACGAACGGGAGGAGCCCGAGCGCACGCGCACGCTTCACCGCGCGGGTGATCATGCGCTGGTCCTTGGCCGAAACCTTGGAAATGCGACGAGGCACAATCTTGCCACGTTCGCTGATGAAATAGCGCAAGTTCTGCGGGTCGTTGTAATCGACCTTACCTCCGAGATCGGAGTAGAGCTTGCTCACCTTGCGGCGGCGGAATCCGTCTTTATCCGACATCCTGATTACTCCTTCGACTCTTCTTCGCCGTCATCATCGTGCTTGATCGCTTCCGGGTTCGGACGCTTTTCTTCGCGGTCACCGCGCGCCTCGCGACGGTCATCGTCGCGATCACCGCGCGCCTCGCGTCGGTCATCGTCGCGGTCACCGCGTCGGTCATAGTCGCGGTCACCGCGTCGGTCATAGTCGCGGTCGCCGCGTCGGTCATCGTCACGATCATCGTCGTGATCGTCATAGGACGCGTCCAGTTCTTCCTCTTCGACCTCATCGGGCTCGTCGTAGGAAGGAGCGACGTATTCCTTTTCGACCTTGCTGTCCGCTTCCACGCGCTCGTCGATCTTGATCGTGAGAAAACGCAGCACGTTTTCATTCAGGCGCAGGTTGCGCTCGAGCTCGCCGACGAGGCCCCCGATCCCCAAATAATGGGTGCGCACGTAGATGGCGCGCGGATGCTTCTTCATCGGGTACGCGAGCTTCTTCTTGCCCCAGTGCTCGATCTCGAGCAGCTTGCCGCCCTGCTTGCCGATCACATCGCGCACGCGGTCCAGGGCTGCTTCGACCTGCTCACCGGTCACGTCGGGTCGAACGACCACCGTGGTTTCGTATTCCGTCATCAACATCACGAGTTCTCCTCGAAGGGCGCGCTATGTACCGAACTCGACCTCGCGATCGCAAGGCTTTTTGCGCGATTTTGTGGGCTTTTTGACGGGCCTCCATCCTGTCCCAAGATCGGCTAACGTCCGGCCCATGCGTCGATTTTCTCAGCTCTATTTGCCCCTCCTGCTCTGCAGCTGCGCCTCCGGGCCAGGAATGGTCGGAGTCCCGGTCTTTACCCGGGCGAACGGGGATTCGAGCCCCTTCGGTGCCTGGCTCGCGGACGAAGTCGCGAATCGCCTCGCCAAGACCAACGAGGTGGTCGAGCGCGCGCGGTTGAAAGAAGTCCTAAAAGGGGCGGCGCTGGCGCGGATGGGGGTCTTCGAAGGAGGCGCCTCCTCCCTCGGGAACGTTTTCGGCGTCGTTTACCTGATTCTCGGCACCGTGACGCCGATCCGCACTGGCGGCGACGTCAACGTTCGCGTCGTGCGACGAGCGTGGGGTCTCGCTCGAAGAATCAAAGGTGCGCGCCAAGATCGATACACCAACCTATCGCCGGGCCGCCGACCGCCATGCGCGGCGCATCGCGGTGACCATCGGCGTCAACGCCTACCGCCAGACAAAAGTCTGGCCGAAGCTCAACGCGGCGGTCAGCGACGCACAGCGCATGGGGAAGCTTTTTGAGGAGCTCGGCTTCGAAGAAGTGATCGAGCTCTACGACGCGGACGCGGACCGCGACAGGATTCTCCGACTCCTCGAATACGATGTCCCGAAGCGCGTGGGCTCCAACGACCTCGTGCGGAAGCCGCGAGGCCTAAAAAGAGCAAGACACTGAGACGTTTCATGCGTGCCGCACGCCGGAGCCGCTCTCAACCGCGACTGATGACGGCGACACGCGCGTGTCGTTCGTTCAACAGAAAACCCTGACCGGGCAAGCGCCACGGCCAGGGTTTCCAATACTCAAACGGAGTCGCCTACTCAGCCAGCGATGAGCGGCGCCAACACGAGCGCGACCACGCTCATCAGCTTTACGAGAATGTTGAGCGCCGGACCCGCCGTGTCTTTGAAGGGGTCGCCCACTGTGTCACCTACAACGGTGGCCTTGTGGGTGTCGGACCCCTTGCCGCCGTAGTGGCCGCCCTCGACGTGCTTCTTGGCGTTGTCCCATGCGCCGCCGGCGTTGGCCATGAACAGTGCGAGCAGGACACCTGAGGCGGTGACGCCGACGAGCAAGCCCGCCAGGGCTTCTTTGTCGAAGAAGCCGACCACCACCGGTACGATCACCGCGAGCAACCCCGGAGCGACCATGCGCTTGATCGCCGCGGAAGTCGCGATGTCGACGCACTTGGCGTGCTCCGCCTGCGCGGTGCCCTCCATGATGCCGGGGATCTCTTTGAACTGGCGACGCACCTCGTTGATCATCTCGAACGCCGCACGTCCCACCGCGGTCATCGCCATGGCCGAGAACAGGTACGGCAGCATGGCGCCGATCAGCAAACCGGCGAGCACGATGGGCTTCGCGACGTTGATCGTCTCGATCCCCGCGGTAGTCATGTACGCCGAGAACAACGCCAGCGCGGTGAGCGCCGCCGAGCCGATGGCAAAGCCCTTGCCGATGGCCGCGGTGGTGTTGCCGACCGCGTCGAGCTTGTCGGTTTTTTCGCGCACCGAGCTCTCGAGACCGCTCATTTCCGCGATGCCGCCCGCGTTGTCCGCGATCGGGCCGTACGCATCGACCGCGAGCTGAATGCCTAGGGTGGAGAGCATGCCGATCGCCGCGAGCGCGATCCCGTACAGGCTCGCGAAGTAGTAGGACGCGAGGATTGCGCCTGCGATCAGGAGGATCGGGATGGCGGTCGAGTTCATGCCGAGCGCAAGCCCGGAGATGATGTTGGTGGCCGCGCCGGTCTGCGAATCCTCGGCGATGCGGTGTACCGGGCTCTTGGACTCGCCGGTGTAGTACTCGGTCACCAAGCCGATGAGGGTTCCGGCGACGAGGCCAGAGATCACCGCCATCGAAACCATCACCGGGGTGAAGAGCTTCTCTGTGCCGGTGAAGGTGTCTACGAAGGTGACGCCCTCACCGAGCATGTAGAACGAGAGTCCAAAGGTGACCACGATCATGATGCCCGACGCGATGAACATGCCGGTGTTGAGCGCGGTTTGCGGGTTGCCGCCTTCGCTCGTGCGTACGGTGAAGGTGGCAATGATGGAGGCCACGATGCCGATGGCCGACAACACGAGCGGGAAGAACATCGCGTCGACTTGCCCGGCGGCGGCGGCCAGCACCATCGCGCCGATGATCGAGCCGACGTAGCTCTCGAACAGGTCCGCACCCATGCCGGCGACGTCACCGACGTTGTCTCCGACGTTGTCCGCGATCACTGCGGGGTTGCGCGGGTCGTCCTCGGGAATGCCCGCTTCAACCTTACCGACCAGGTCGGCACCGACATCCGCGGCCTTGGTGTAGATGCCGCCGCCGACGCGCGCGAAGAGCGCGATGGACGACGCGCCAAGAGAGAAGCCGCTCACCACCGCGAGAACGCGCGGCCAATCGGTGACGTCGCCTTCGGTGAACATGCTCTGGAAGGCGAGGGAGAGAATGCCAATTCCGAGCACGCCCAGCCCCACGACGCACATGCCCATCACTGTGCCTCCGGAGAAGGCCACCGCGAGCGCTTGGTTCAAGCCCTGCCGCGCGGCGTTGGTGGTGCGCACGTTGGCGGAGGTGGCGACGCGCATCCCGAAGAAGCCGGCGAGCGCGGAGAAAAATGCGCCGACGAGGAAAGACACCGCGACGAGCGGGTGTGAGCTCTCCTGGCCCGAGTTTGCAAACGCGAGCAATGCAGCGACGACGACCGCGAAGACCGCGAGAACTTTGTACTCACGGGCGAGAAAGGCCATCGCGCCATCGCGAATGAAGCCCGAGATCTCGCGCATTTTGTCCGTACCGACGTCTTGGCCCGAAATCCAGCGCGACTTGAAGAACGCAAAGCCGAGAGCGACGACTCCGACCGCAGGTGCGAAAGTAAATAGCTGCTGTCCCACCGACATTTCTCCCCTTCAATCTGCGCTCATGAGGACCACGCGAGAGCGCATTGCGACTAATTCTCACCGCCAAGACCCAGCTGGCAGCGACCGGGGCTTAGCGCAGGCCTCAGACAAATCCAAGCGCAATCGGCGGCTTCGGCCGGTTCGCCTTCCGCACGTGATTCGGCCGCCGGTAAGCGAGGGCAGAGGCCTAAAACGGCAGCGAGAGCCGCACCGCGACGCCGCCGTCGACTGGAGCGACACCCATCACGGGCGCGTCGTCGAGGGAGTCGACGAAGAGGAGCGTGAGGCCGGTGAGGCTGAGTACCCCGGCGGTGATCAATGCGATGTTGCCGTTGCGCATCTTCGCCTGCGCGTCGTCGAGCGCGTCGCGCGCCGCGAGCTGCGTGGAGCGGTCTGGGTTCTGCTCCGTCGCCCCCTGCGCCTGAGTCACCCACACCGCACCCAAGCCCGCGCTCACCGCACCCACCGTCAGGGTCGAGAGTCCCGCCCAGGCCAAGCTCGACAGACCTCGCTCCGAGCCATCGGCCGACACGCCGGGCTCCATCGCAACGTTCCGAGCGGGCCCCGCTCGCCCCGGCGCGGGCGGTGCCGCGGTCGCGCTCGCCGGCGCGGGTTCGGCCGGAGCGACCGCCGGGGCGCCGAGATCCAACTCGGCACGCTCGGTGGCCCCTTCTTGGGTCCCGGGCGAGGGCGCGGAAGGTTCGGGCTCCGCAGCGTCCGTGACCGCTTCTGAATCGAGCGCCAGCTCCGGACTGAGCGGCGGGTCGGAGTCGGTCGCGCTCGGGTCCTCCTCGGCGTCGGCGAGCTCAATCTCCACCTCCGCCGGTGGCTCGACGCCAAACAGGGTCACAAAACTCTCGGCCACCATGGAGTCGAAGGTGTCTCGGGTGACCGTCACGCTGGTCTGGCGCAAGGTCTGGCGCGAACGCGCGTCAATCACGACGGCCAAGACCTGCAATCCGCCGTCGTCACCCTGAATGCCGGTAGTGGCGAGCACCCCGCGCGCTTTGGCGCGGCGTCCGAGTTTGGCAAGACAGGCAGCGCGACGCTTGCAGCGCCGAGTTTGGCGTTGGAGGCGCCGCGCACCGGGGGCGCCTCCACGAACGGTCGCCACCTCGATTTCTGGATGGGCGCCTGCCTCGTCTTTGAGGGCTCGAACGAATTGCTGCGCGAGCTCGCGGTCGGCCCGACGTCCGGCGATCACCGGCAAGACGAGCACTGGGGAGAGGGCTTCGGGAGCGGCTTGCGCTCGAGCGCGCGCATTCGGTGCGCCGCACGGGGCGAGAGCCAACGCGAGAGCGGCGCTCAGCGGTGCACGCACGGCTCACTCTCCTTCGGCCAAGCAACCGAGACACGAATCGCAGGTGTCGGTCACATTTGGACAGCCATCTGCTACGCAGGGATTAGGCGCCTGGCACGCAAAGCTCGAGCCGTCTTCACAGCAGATGTCGCCGCTCTGGCAGTCCTCGTAGTCCTCGCCCGCGCCGCAGGCGCAGGTGCCGCGGTTCGGATCGCAGGTGTAGTTGAACTGGGTGCACTCGGTCCCCGCAAACGAGAAGTCCGGCCCATTCGGACACCAGTTCTCACAGGCATAGCCATCGGCGTCGCTGCAGTCGCTGACGCAACGCCTCGCGGTGAGAGGCTCGCTGCTGCAGGGGCTCGAGGTGCCGCACACATCGACACAACTGTCAGAGACGCAGCACTCCGCGCCACCGCAGGTATCAAAGCCCGGCCCGCAGCCGCAGCGCTCCGCCGGTGTCGACTCGCGGTTGTCGCAGTCCGGATTCTGGGCCGGGCAGGTGGTCTCGGTAGGATTACCAAAATCACCGCTGCAGTAGTTGATGCACTCAAACCCGACGGTGTTGTTCGCGTATTCGCAGGCGTCGGGACCGCACGGGTTCGGGTCACATGGGTCCAGGTCACAGGTGCCCGCGTTGCACACCGCGTTCGGCCCGTCGCAATTCGGGTCGGTATCGCAGGCGCACTGACAGCTCTCACCATCGGGGGAGGGAAAGAAATCGGGCTCAGAGCCGCCGCAGCTCAGACCCGCGCACGGGTCGACGCAGAGGAACCCGTTGGGCTCGTTGCGGCGAACCTGACACAGAGTATTCGGTTCGATGGTGCAAGGGTCGGGGCTTAGACAGGGGTTCGGGTCGCACACATCCGCAGCGGTGCAAAACGCGGTGCCGCCGCTGCAGTTGGTGTTGGTGCCGCAGGCGCACTCGCAGCTTTGGCCGTCACCTGAGCGCAGCTTGTCGGGCTCGGGCTGGCTGCAGGTGATCGCCGCACACGGGTCAACGCAGACGTAGCCTTGCGCGTTGTTGGCGTACTCGCAGCGCGACTGAGTACCGCTGCACGGGTTCGGGTCGCAGGGGTCGAGGTCGCAGACCCCAGAGTTGCACACGGCGTTCGGCCCGTCGCAGCTCGTGTCCGAGCCGCAGGCGCACTGGCAGCTTTCGCCATCCGGAGCCCGAACCAAGTCGGGCTCACTCGCCGCACAGCTCAGGCTGTCGCAGGGGTCGACGCAGATGAACCCGTTTGGCTGATTGCGCCGAACCTGACACAGAGTGTCGTTACCGCTGGTGCACGGGTCCGGGCTCAGGCAGGGGTTCGGGTCGCACACATCCGCAGCGGTGCAAAACGCGGTGCCGCCACTGCAGCTAGGGTCCGTTCCGCAGGCGCATTCACAGCTCTGCCCATCCAAAGAACGCAGCAGGTCCGGCGTTGGCTGTGAGCAGTTCAGCGCGGCGCACGGATCCTCGCAGCGATAGCCTGGCGCGGCCTGCTGATACACGCAACGCGTGTTGACGGGCTCCCCGCCGCAGGGGTCGCTCGCACAGGGGTCGTCGATGCACACCGGCGGATCCTGCGAAGTGTCGCAGAAGGCGTTCGGCCCGTCGCAATCCGCCGTCCCGCACTTGCACTCGAAGCTCCCGTCGTCGAGCGGGATGCAGGTCGGCTCGTCCGGCGCGCCGCCCACCGGACAGCTGCTCGGCGTGCACGCAGGCTCACAGACGTAGTCGGGTCGAGAATCGTCAAACGGGGTGCAGCGGCGCTGACAGCGCTTATTGACGGGCTCGCCGGCGCAGGGATTCTGAACTCCGCTCGCAACCGGGTCCGCATCGCACGGGTCTTGGCAGCCGTCGGCCGTGCAACAGCTGTTGCCGCCGCAGTTCGACCATGCGCCCGTCGTGTCATTTTGGCAACGGCACTGCGCGCCGCCGCCATTGTTCGTGACGCGTCGACACTCGGGATTCTGAGTGGTGCTGCTCGGGTTGCCGGCGCCGCAGGAGGTGGGGCCACACGGATCACTACAGGAGAAGTCCGAGCCAGCGTCTGCGCAGGTAATCGCGCAGCGCACGTTGTCCGGGTCACCCGTGGGGTTCGAGCTGTCGTTTGTGCACGGGTTGTTGTTCGGAAAACCGCTCACGTTGCAGGGCTGCTCGCACCTTCCGGCATTGCAGCACTCACCAGCATTCCAGGCGTTGCTCTCACTGCACTCTTCGAACCCGGAGGCGACGTCACCACACGCGCACTCGCCCACGCTCGGATCGCAGACCGGGTTGCGCTGCCCGCCACAGCTGACCAGCACCGGCTCCTCACAGAGGTTCTGGCAGCGAAAGCCTCGCGCGAGCGTGCCGTCGCGAATGCAGGCATCGGCGCCACACGGGTTTGGCGTGCACGGGTCGTCGCAGCCCAAGGTGTTGCCGGCGCCGATCCCGGTGACGTCCGAGATGCACCGCTCCGGGCCGGTGCACACCTCGGGCGTTCCGCTGGCGGTGCAGTAGCACGTCCCGTCGAATGGATTGCACTCGGGGTTCCGGCTCTGGTTGCTCGTTTGACAGGTAGCGATCTGCGCGGGGGCGCAGTTGTTCTGGCAGAAGAAGCCCGACGGTTCGCCGCAGCTCTTTACGCACTGCTCGGGGAAGCACGGGTTGCCGTCGCAGGGGTCGGCCACGCATTGCTCGCCGGCGTCGTTGTTGTAGCCGGGTACCCCACCCTCAACACAGCAATAGGTGTCACTCGGGCAGAGCTGATTGGGGCTCCCACACTTACACAGCCCGTCGTTTGGGTCGCAGGTGGTGGCGGGGATGGCGCAGCTCACCCCTTCGCACAGATCGATGCACTCGTAGCCGAGCTCGAGGGTGCAGTCCCTGCGACACCCACGCTCGACCTCGTTTGCGGCGCACGGATTGCCGACACACGGGTCCTCGCAGCTCAATCCGTCGATGCAGCATTGGTCTCCGTCGCAGCTCACGAGTCCCGGCCCGCAGACACATGCTCCATCCGCTGGGTTACAGGCGGTGTTCGCAAGGTTGTTCGGCGGAGGCGAGCAGTCGATCTCGTCGCAGCTGCTCTTGCATTCGTATCCTTCGAGCACCGCACAATTCCGCGCACACAAGGGGGCGTCCGGATTGCCGGCGCACGGATTGCCAGCGCACGGGTCCTTACACTCTGCCGAACCCGGGCCGGTCTGGTCCTCTAACGGAAAGCAGCACTCGCCACTGGCACACGGAACCGAGGGGTCTTCGCGGCAGTAGCACTGGGAATCGACGCAGATCTGGCCGGGCCCGCACTCGGGATCGCACACCCCCGCCGGCGGCAAACACTCGAGGCCCCGGCACTGCAGCCCGTCTTCGCAGCACACCCCGTCACAGCACGCGCGCCCGTCGGGACACAGGCGCCCCCCCTGATCGCAGGGCACTTCGGCACACGGGTCGACGCAGTTGCCGCTGCGGCACTGCTCGCCAGCGCCACAGACCTTTCCACTGCACAAGCTCTCCACGCAGGTCGCCTGGCCGTCTTTCACCTGACACACCCAACCCGCGTTGCAAGGACTTGGATTGCAGGGATTGGTGGCCCCGCAGCCATTGAGCGAGCACAGAAAACCGTTCGGGCAGAAGCGGTCGTCGCACGGGTTGTACTCGACGCAATTCCCGTTCACGCAGGTGAATCCGTCGTTGCACTCGCCGCCGGCGTCGCAGTTCGGGTCGGCGGGGTTGCAGCCATTCGCGCACAGGTCCGGTTGGCAACTCGGGACGCAACGCCCGTTGGCGCAGACCTCGAGGTTCTCGGCGCAGCGGACTCCGTCACAGGCCGCAAGCGTCGGCAGACAAACAAAGCTGCACGCTTCGCTGTCTGCGCAGCTCAAGTCACTGCACGGAGTCGGAAGACACTGACCGTTGACGCATGCCTCGCGGAGCCCACACTGCGCGTCAACTCGACACGTGTCCGAGACCGGTACGTCGTCGCCGGGATCGACGTCGTTCTCCCACTGCCCGTCGAAGACCGGATCGCCGTCGGGCTGCGAAAGGCCACCGTCGAAGGCCTCGACGCAAACCCCGTTCTCGCAGGTGAGGCCCGCGGGGCAGGGACGCGCGCTGTCGCAGAGCTCTTGCCCATAGCGCAGCCCGAGCTCACCCGTACAAGCGCTCAGCAGCAGCAAGCACACCCAGGACAATGCGTTGCGTGGAACGTTCCGCTCGGCCACCGACATCAGTATGACGGTACCCCGAAGTCGCGCCACATTCACCGGCTTTGTGGAGATGGGACCGATTTTTTCGGGCTTTCACGCTCAACCTTTCGAATTCGCAACGTCGCACTCACGGTTCCCCGCACCATCGCGCCGAGCTCGGCGCTCATGCGCTCGGCCTCGACTCCGCGGCTCGCCAAGTAGTTACGCACCGCGCGGGCCCGAAGCTGGGCCAATCGTTTGGCGCCTTCACCCTTGCCGTTGACGTTCACTCGGATCGCAACCCGCACGATCTCAGGGTGATCGCGCAAGAAGCGCGCGATGGTGTCCAGGGCCCGGCGAGACTCCGGGGTGAAGCCGCGCTGCCGGCCCTGGAACTCGATCGCAGTCGGCGCGATGATCTGCCGGGCGTAGACCGTCGCCTCGTCCAGCACGTCGCCGGAGGTGCCCGGGCAGCCGTCCTTGTCGGGGCTAGTCGACTGGTCTTCGTAGTCGTACGGGCAGAGATCGTTGATGTCTTTGAGCCCGTCCTGGTCGTTGTCGGGCTCGGGGCAGCCGTCGGTGTCCTCGAATCCGTCAATGTCCTCGCGCTCGTCGGGGCAACGGTCGTTCGCGTCGCTCACCCCATCGCCGTCGCTGTCCTCGTCGCTGACCTCAGGGCATCCGTCGTAGTCCTCGAAGCCGTCGAGGTCCTCGGGCTCGTTCGGGCAGCCGTCGTCGATGTCGAGCACCCCGTCTTGGTCGTCGTCCGGCTCCGGGCAACCATCCCCGTCTTGGAACCCGTCGTAGTCCTCCGGTTCGTAGGGACACAAGTCACTCGCATTGGCGAACCGATCACGATCTGCGTCGTCGAGAGGCTCGGCGGTGACGTATTCAATCCCTAATCCGAAGCGGATCTGCGGTGAGCCCGCCCCGCTCGACAACCCGGTCCCGAGCGATCCGCTCACTCGGAGGCTCCCGGTGCCGAGCGCGATCCGTCGCTGCAAGCCCCCGTTCACCTCGAGGTAGTTGAGCACGCTCTCCCGATCACCGGCGCCAAGGCCGAACGGCTGCCCCACCGGTGAATGCCCGGCCAACGAGAGCAGCGCATTCCAACGAGGACTCGCTCGTCGTCGGTCAATGGCATAGGCGAAACCTGCTCGATAGAACAGGGTGTCGCTGACTTCGACTCCCAACAGCTCGGTCGCGTCCGGTCGAACGCGGTAGCCGAGGTTTAGCCCGGCGACATGCGGCCCAAACTTCTTCGAGACCGCGAGAAATGGCGCGTAGACAGCGCCGCGCTCACCAAAGAGTTCCTCAGGGTCACCCGTGGGCAGGTCGATCTCAGCACCGATCGCGACGGCCGGGCGGGCGCCGTACTCGGTCACCAACGTTCCCTTCAGCATGAGGCGAACGTCGCCGAGCCCGCCGCTGCTCAACCCGTCTTTGCCGGTGAGGCTTCGCACGAGGTCGGTGTCGAGACCGCTCTGATCGAGTACGTAGGGCAGCACGAACCCGATATCGATGCGTTGCAGCAACGAGAAACTCCCCACTAGCATCGCGTCGTAGCGGCGATTCACAATGCTCCCCAGGGCCGCCTCGCTGCCCTCCACCGTCGCGGTGAACAATTCGGTTGCGCCCACGAAGTGAATTCCCACGCGCGCCGCAGAGTTCATCCCGGGGGACGCGAGCTGCACGTTGAGCAAGCCGCTACCGTCCGAGGCAGGCCGGTAGTGCTGCAGCTCGCCGGAGGTCGGCGCGGTCTGCGCGCGGACCGGCGCCGTGTGCAGCATCGCGAAGATGAGGAGGATCAACCAAAGGGCAAGGCGCGACATGGAACCATCGAGGTTAGAAGAGCGGTGATCATATGTGAATTCGCCCGTCCTTCATATACAATCTGGGGGATCATGGCGCGAGTACAGTCAGCCATTCTCATCCTCATCGTTCTCACGGCCGCTTGCGAAGCGAACGACCTCGGCACGGCGTGTCCGATGGAGGTTCCCGAGATCGCGGAGAACGCCAGTGCAAACTCGGTGGATTTTCCCTCCGTCGTGGAGGTCAACACGCGCTTTCCTTGCGACTCGCTCACCTGCGTGAGCACCCGAGGCCGCGACGGGTATTGCTCCCGCGAATGCATCGGTGACAGCAATTGTCCGGCAGCATTCGAGTGCCTTCGGGTCACGGAGCTCCCGCCATTTGAAGAGCGCAGCTATTGCGTGTGGCGCGCCTGCCGCGTCGCCCTGGAGTGCGGTGACCCGGAGACCTACGATTGCATACCAGGCAATTATGGCCCGGACGCCGCCCCTGGCCTGTGTGGCTTTCGCGAGGAGCTCGACGGATGAGGTTTCCGGTTCCTGTTCATGTTCTTCATGCGCGACTCGTGCGCTGGGCTTTTTTGGCCATCCTCGTCCAGAGCGCAGCCTGTCAGAGCTATCCGTTTGCCTTTCAGAGCAATCAGCGCGTCGCGACCCGTCGCTACGAGGTGGAGGTCGAAACCGAGGGCCGGACCGACATTCTCTTCGTGATCGACAACTCAGGTTCGATGGCCGAAGAGCAGGAAAAGCTAAAGGAAAACATCGGCGTGTTCATCGATGTCCTGACCCGCAGCGTTAACGATTATCAGGTCGGTATTCTCTCCACGGACATCTTTCGACGCCCGGGCCCGCAATGCGATCCGTGCTGCGACCTGGACCTCGACGACGACGGCATTCCGGATTGGTCCACGTGCGACGCGGGGCGCCTGGTCGCGGCCGACGGGCGCCGACGGCTGTTTCGGCGACCCGCGGGCGACACACCAGAAGAAACCGAAGCGCTGATTGAGCAGCTCATCCTCGACTTCAACGACACCGTGACGAGCCTGGGCACCACCGGTAACGCCACCGAGGCGGCTTTTGAGGCGGTGCGCCTGGCGTTGGATCCAGAAGGCGACGTGGGCACTCGCGCGCTCAACTTTGGCTTCCTGCGCGACGACGCGGACCTCACGCTGATTTTCCTTACCGACGAGGACGATTGCAGCGCTCCGTTCGATTGGTACAACGAACTCAATCGTGACGATTCAGACTGCTACGTCGACGAAGCCCTCAATTCGGTGAGCGAATTCTTGGATTTTCTCGTCGAGCGAAAGGGCTTCGTGCGGCGGGTGCGGGCCGCCGCGATCGTGGGCGCGGTGCCTAACCCGGACACCGAGCTTGGCTTCTCAGCCGGCGGCTGCTTCACCGCCGACGACGATAGTGCCTCGGACACCTGCGGATGTTGGAGCGCGCGCTTTCTGCCCGACCGAAGACCCGGCGAGGTCGGAGAGTTTTACTGCAACCTGCTCGCGAGCGACCCCTATAACCAAACCGCACAGCGCCAACCGCTCGACGACAGCAACCAGGGCGGGTGCATCGCGTTGCCAGGCGCGCGTTACGTCAACTTCATCTCCGAGCTGAGCAGCCGCCGCCAAGCGCTCGGCTTACAGCCCGGGGTCGACATCGATTCAATCTGCCGTGCGGACTACGCCGAAACCCTCGAGCGCATCGCTCTTTCGGTCGTGCTCTCGAACTGCTTTCGGCTCAAGGAACCGCCTGCATCGCTCGAGGGCGTGCAGTTTCTCCGTAATCGCGAGCCGCTGCCGCGCGTGCAGTCAGGCAGCACCGACCCGGGCTGGAGCTATTCCGAGGCTACTCGAGAGGTCTGCCTCGAGGGCGGCGTGGTCAAGGAGGTCGGAGACATCTTCGAGTTCGTCATCCCCACCGAGGAGCCGCGACAATAGATGAAGCCGCGCGTCCTGGTCCTGACGACACTCAGCGCTGTTGCCTGCAGCCTGGACGAGCCCTCTCTCGAGCGTTTTCCCTGCGATGCGGGACGTTGCGCCGATGGATTCGTGTGCCATCCAGAGACGGATGAGTGCGTCTTGCCAGTGGAGATCAACCCCGAAACGATCGAGACCGGCGACGCGTGCGAGAGCGCCGGCAGCTTTGTGAACTGCGACCCCATGGCGACGGACTGCTCAGGCGGTTGCCGCACCTGCGGTGACGCGCTCATCTGGAGCGCATGCTCCACCGGCTGCGGCGAGCTCGGCCGCAGCACCCAGTGTGGCTCTTGTAACGACGACTGCACGACCTTGCCCAATGTAGAGCTTGCGACGTGCGAGCCATCGGCCGCCGGGTTTCGTTGCGTCATCGCTCGCTGCGCCGACGGGTTTGAAGACGCCTCGGTCAGCGAGCCCGGCTGCGAGTGCCAACCGAGCAACGACGGCCGCGAGGTCTGCGACGGGGTCGACAACGACTGCGACGGCATGGTCGACGACTTCGTCAGCGAAGGCTCGCTCGACCTTTCGTGCTCATCTCGATTTCCCGTTGCCGAGAACGTGACCCGCTGGAGCTGTAGTGGCGATTGCACGCCTGCGGTGTGCAATGCAGGCTTTTTCGACGTCGACGATGATGCCGCGAACGGCTGCGAATACGCCTGCACGCCCTCTGGAGACGAAGTCTGCGACGGTCTCGACAACGACTGCAACGGCGTAGTCGATGACCCCAGCCCGGAGGCCCTCAGCGACGCCTGCACATCCCAGTTTCCCGCGGCGATCGCGGTGACCGAATGGAGCTGCAGCGCGAGCGCCTGCGCCATCTCGGGTTGTCGACCAGGCTACTCCGACGACGACGGTCAGATCGCCACCGGCTGCGAGGCGGGCTGCGTGATCTCGAATGGCGGCGTCGAGATCTGCGACGATGAAGACAACGACTGCAACGGTGTCTTCGACGACGAGGGCGCGGCCGGCTGCACCGAGTTCTACCTCGACCGCGACGGAGACGGCTTCGGTATCGACGGAGAGAGCCGATGCCTCTGCGCCCCCAAGGACGACTACCGCGCAGAGCTGCCGGGAGACTGCGACGATGATCCCGAGGGATGTGGCGAGGGCTGCCGACCTGCAGCCTCCGGGGACGACCTTTGCGACGGAGATGACCTCGATTGCGACGGAGCGGACGGAGAAGACGACCCTGCGCTCGGCGCCGCGTGCGAAGGTCCGGACACGGATTCCTGTCTCGACGAGGTGTTCGCCGGGTGCTTTGACGGGGAGCTCTTTTGTGGCGCGCCATGCCCGCCGGACGGCGCCGGGGGCTGCGTCGACAACGGAATCGTGGGTTGCGCGTTCGGAAACGCGAGCTGCGGCCCAGCCGATTCAATCATGGAGCAGTGCAATGACGCGGTAGACGACGACTGCGATGGACTCAACAATTGCGCTGATAGTGACTGTCTCAGCAACCCCGGGTGCGTCGGCTTTGAAGATCTAGACGGCGACGGATTCACCAACGCCCCGACCGGGCAGCAGGATTGCGATGACACAATCCCCACCTGCTCGTCGGACTGTATCAGTAACGCGGACGCTGGAGGGGAGAGCGAGCCGGTGCCGGACTGCGTGGAGCTCTACTGTGGCAGTAACCCCGCGAGCTCGACCTCGACGTGCCGCCGGGTCTCGACTCAAAACGAGCTGCGCGCTGCGATGACTGCGGCGAACGCAACACCCGGTCGAGACTTCATCCTCATCACCCAGAGCTTCACCATCACCGCCGACATTCCCAACCTGACCGACCCTGCCGGCGTGGAGATCCGGCAGGTTGCCGGTACGACCGTGACCGTGGATCGCAACGAGCCGTTTCTCGATGATACCGGCGGCGGCTCGCGCTTTGAGCACCTTCGAATCCGCTACGTCCGCAACGTCACCCGAGGCCTGCGCTTCGCAGGCGGCAACACCCATGTCCGCGACGTGACTTTGGTGAACGAAAACAACGTTGGCGCGGAGGCTGTGCTCATCTCGGGAGACGACGGTTACTACGACGGTTTGATTGTGGAAGCCCGAGCGAGCGCGAGTGTCGGGGTTCGGGTGGAGGGAGATCGGGTGCACCTCGAGCGCTGCCACGTGTACGACGCGAGCGCAGGCGGCGGCGAGCTCGACACCGCTATCGAGGTGCACGCGGCGAGCGGAGTGCAGATTGCGACCTGCGCCATCGGCGTCGATGGGGCAGGCTACGGTCAGCGCGGGGTGTGGGTGCATGGCTCCGATTTGTGTGGCACGACGCCGGCGGAGCGGTCGACTGAGGTGAGCGTCTTGGACTCGTGGATCGTCAACGGACGCGATGCCGCAGACAGTGACCGAGGCGCAATCGTAGTCTGCGACTCGGACGGCACCCGAGTGATCGGAAACCTAATCGCTGCGAGTGCGCACGATGGCATCGTGCTCGACGGCGTAGGCCAGGCCGGAGACGACGCGACCGCAACACTCGTAGCCTTCAACACGCTCGCTTCTCTTGGCGACGACGGCCTGGAGTTGCGGGGGAGCCCCTCGTACGGGCTTTGCCTCACCCAGAGCGTGTTCGACCAAAACGCGGGTGCGAGCGTGCGCTCGGCCTTCGGCGTGCTCGACTTTGCGACGGGGCCACTCTGTCTTCCTGGCGCGGGCGCACCCTACGAGAATCTGAGCACCGACACGGATGTCTGCGCTGGGGATTGCGCCGGATGCGGCTGCCTCCCGGGCGGCGACGCGTCACGGGTCTTCAGTGTCGTAGGCAACCCCGAATTCACCTCCACTGACCTCGCCCTTCCCGAAGCGTATTGCCCGGACAGCAGCTCCACCTTGCTCGATGCGGGTCGGTTACCTCCCAATCTCGTCACCGATCGCAATGGCGTGGGTTTTGGCCTCTTCAACGGAGCCGCCCCGGAACTGGGGGCCCGCGAGAACGGTAACGCCGATTGTCCCTGACGCTCCTTCCGAACCCCGAGAGGAGTTCTCAGGGGCAGCATCGAAACCGGGCGAGCGATGGCGCTTCTGGCGCGGGACTACTGGGTTTTGGGCGCGGCGCGATTGAACTCGTTCATCGCTCGAGCGACGCCGTGTTCGAGGATTGCTTCGACCGCGTCGCACGCGATGACGATCGCCTCGTCCACGAGCGTGCGCTCGTCGGGGCGGAACTTCGAGAGCACGTGCTCCGCGCCTGCGCGACCTGAGGGGGGTTTGCCGACCCCCATGCGAATGCGGACGAAGCCCGGGTCGAAGTGGCTGATGATCGACTTCAAGCCGTTGTTACCGCCGGCGCCGCCGCCCTTCTTGATGCGTACGATGCCGGGCTCGAAATCGAGCTCGTCGTGGATCACGATGACGTTTTCGGGGGGAATCTTGTAGTAGCGAGCGAGCGGGCCCACGGCCTCGCCACTGAGATTCATGAAGGTCGTCGGCTTCTGAAGTAGCACGTCTTCGTCGCCCATTCGGCCACGGCTCACGTGCCCCTTTCTCTCGAGCTTCGAGGGGGGGAAATGAAAGCGGTACGCCAAGGCATCGATGACCTCGAAGCCTACGTTGTGTCGCGTTTTTTCATAGCGGGCCCCGGGATTGCCGAGGCCCGTAATGAGGATCATGAGCTAGACTCAGGCTTCGGCCGTAGCCTCTTGGCCTTCAGCCGCCTTTTCGTCACCCGCGGACGTCAACGGACCCGCCGGCGGCGCAACGCGGGCGACCGTCTCGTCCTCGTGCGACGAAAATCGGACACCTTCGGGGAGCTGAATGTCGCTCAGGTGAAGGTTGTCGTTGATCCCGAGGTTGCTCACGTCGACGGCGAGCTTCGGCGGCACCTTCGCCGGCAGACAGACCACCTCGATCCGACGCAGAAGCTGGGAGAGGATGCCACCATCGACCGCGCCCTTGGGCTTACCGGTGAGCTCGAGGGGGATCTCGATGTAGATCTCCTGGTTCATGTCGACCGCGTAGAAGTCGAGGTGAGTGTAGGTCCGCTTCACCGGATCCCGCGAGATCTCCTTCAGCTGAACACGCAGCTCCTTGCCACCGTCGATGGTGAGCTGGAACAAGTGCCCTTTGCCGAACTGCTTACGCTGCAGGTCGAAGATCTTCGGGTCGACGCTGATCGGGGTCTCCCCCTCCACGCCCGGTCCGTAAACGATCGCCGGAATCTGGCCAGCAGCACGCAGGCGACGCGCGAAGCCTTTGACGCCAGCCTGGCGAGTGGTGGTCTCGATGAGATCGCTAACTTCCATTGTCTTGCTCCCTATGAACCCGCCTCGTCTCAGACGAAGAGCGAGCTGACAGACTCCCCAAAGTGAATCCGGCGCATGGCCTTGGCTAGGAGCGGCGCGCAGGTGAGCACTTTGATCTGCTCACACTTCCGTGCCGCTTCGTGGAGGGGAATCGTATCGGTTACGAAAACGCTTTCGAGCGCGGAACCGCTGATGCGCTCGATGGCGGGCCCTGACAGGACCGGGTGCGTCGCATAGGCGACGACGCTCTTCGCGCCGCGCTCCATCAGTGCGCTCGACGCTTCGGTCATCGTGCCCGCAGTGTCGATGATGTCGTCGACCAATACCGCGTGTTTGCCTTCCACGTCGCCGATGATGTTCATCACCTTGGCCACGTTCGGGCTGGGACGACGCTTGTCGATGATTGCGAGGGTCGAGCCCAGACGCTTCGCGTAGGCGCGCGCCCGTTCCACACCGCCGGCATCCGGAGAGACGACGACCGTCTCGTTCGGGTCGAACTTCTCGTGCATGTCATCGAGGAGGACCGGCATTGCGTAGAGGTGGTCGAAGGGAATGTCGAAGAAGCCCTGGATTTGCCCCGCGTGCAAATCGATGGAGAGCACTCGACTCGCGCCGGCGGCGGTCAAGAGATCGGCCACGAGCTTCGAGGTGATCGGGGTGCGCGGCTGCACCTTTCGATCCTGACGGGCATAGCCGTAGTAGGGGATCACAGCGCAGATGCTGTCCGCCGACGCACGCTTCAGCGCGTCGATCATGATCAGCAGCTCCATGAGGTTTTCGTTGCTCGGGGAGCAGGTCGACTGGACGACAAAGACTTCGACGCCACGAACGTTGTCTCCGCACTCCACGAAGATCTCGCCGTCGGAGAAGCGCACGATGTTCATGTCCCCGAGGGGAACGTCGAGATACTCGCAAATCGCGTTCGCGAGCGGCTCGTTCGATGTTCCCGCGAACACCTTCAGTGACTGCTCGTGCGGCATCGCCGTAAGCCTCTTCAGCGTCATCCACCTACGACGTCACCCTGGCGACGTCCCGTGATGTGGGTTTCAGGTGGTTGGGGCGGCAGGACTCGAACCTGCGCGTGGCGGTACCAAAAACCGCTGCCTTACCAACTTGGCTACGCCCCAACGCGCCCCGAGCTGTTTCGGGGACCCGTCTCTCCAGAGCAAACGAAGACAAAGGAGCCCCGTTCCGCCCGGAAAGAACGCGGCTGGTAGCAATATGGGGGTGCGCTGTCAACGATCGATGCGCCCTCACCGCAAGCTCTGCGCACTCAGTCCTTGCGCCGACGCCGTTTGCGCTTCTTGCCCTTCTTCCCTTTCCTGGGGGCGGGCTTCTCGACGCGCTCCATCGGGTAGCGGTCGAGGTAAGCCGCACCGTCGAAGCGCCAGGTCCCATCGATTTGCGTCAGCGGAATGTCGCGGGTGTTCTCTCCCATCGACACGCTCACCGTCGCCGTATCGCCCTGCACGGTCACCTCACCGCAAACAACCTGCGCGATGGCGCCGAGCACCCCTTTGGTGAGCTCTTCGTCCTTGGCCATCGCTTCGATGGCCGCAGCGGTTGCGAGCGCGCCGAAGGCTTCTGGGTCGGATGCCTTGGCGGCCTCCACCAGCGCTTGGCAGGTCTGAACCGGGTCGAGGGCCTTCGCGGCCTCTTCCGTCGATTTCGCTGGCGGCGCGTCGACAACCGCCGTCGCCTCGCCCTCCACCGGCGGCGGGACCGGCTTTTCGGACTCGTCGAGGGGAACGGCCTCCTGCGCGCAGGCAACGAGCAGCGGGACAATGAGGACGGTCGAGCGTTTCATGCGGCTCCTCGGAATGACCGCCCGAGCGTAGGGGCCTTAGGAACGGCGCGTCAAGCGCTGGCGGGATCCGCTCGCCTCTCGCCCAACCGCGTGGCCCGCTCCCCCGCCCTCACTCCAGAACGTCGAGGAAGGTGTATTCCCACCAGTGTGCGTCGGGGCCGTGGGTGCCGGTCACCCATTGGCGGAAGGCGTTGAAGGTCCGGCCGCCGGGCTTGCCGTCTCTTTGATCACCTTCGAGACCGAGCCCGCCTTGCACTTCCTCCCAGGCCTGCTGGAGGTTCTCAAAGCCCTTCGCGCGCAATGCGGCCACCGTATGGGCCCAGAGCGCCTCGTAGTTCTGCGCGTTGAGTTCGGCCCCGCCGTCGACGGAGCGAAGACCTTCGGGCAATCCGGCCGTGCGCTCGAGGAGCACGCGACGCTCGCGGTCGTCGATGCTGCCCCAACCACCGCGGTACCAGAGCTGGAAATTCTCGGAGCTGCCCGCGAAGAACGGATCGTTGGCGATCGACTCCGGGAGGTCGGCGAGCGGATGGGTGGTGCCGCCGGGGCCGCGAACGGTTTGGGCGGGCGCTGCCGGCTCTCGCTCGGCGTCGAGCGGCGGGAGGGGACGGCTCTCGATCTCCCCGGCGGCTGCTTCGCGTTCGGCGCGTCCTTGAATGTGACTGATCAACGCGCCCTGGATCATCGCCGCGTCTTCTTCAGTGCGATGGCGGTTCAGCGCTCGATACTCTGGATCCTGCTCCATGGCTTCAGCGAGTCGCGCGGCAAACTCCGGGCTTTGGATCGCGGCGAGCTCCAAGGGACTCATACCGTCGATCATCGCGGCGAGCCTCGCCTGGTCCCCCTCGAGCTTCTTGTCCGCGTTGTACCACCAGCTGTCGATCGAATCGCCGCGGCCAATCAGCGACAGAAAGGTGTCCTTGATGCCTTCCCAGGTGCGGCTGAAGAAGCCCGGCCGGGCGGTCAGGCCGCGGGCCATGGCGAGCGGTTGGCTCAGGCTCGCCCCGCTGGAGGCACGCGGCGTCAGCGAGTCGCGGACCTGGGTCAAAAACGCCTGCTCCTCCGCGGTGCGCTGCGGATTCGCGGCGAGGGTGCGCACCTCCGGCGGCAGGGCGGCGAGCTCGGCCTCGTTCAGGACGCCGGGGGTGGGATCGACGCCGGCGACGGATTCGCCCAGCTGGTCGATCTGGGCCAGGAGACGGTCTTCCGGTCGAATGCTGATTCCGCTCACACAATCCTCCTCGAGAGCTCGCAGGAGCGCTCTTTGTGAGGATCTACACCGGCATGTAAGCTTTGGTTGTACAATATACGACACATGAAAAGGTGTCGCCCGTGGGACAGTCTAGACCGAAGCCATTCAACCGGACTTCGGTCTAGCGCGCCGCCTCGAACCGCTCGTAAGCGGCCTGCGCGAGAATGAGCGCTCGTTTGGTCGCCTCCATTTTTGCCTCCGGATCTCGGTTCACGACACGCTCGAGGGTCGCCGCGGCAGCTACCCAGCGCCCGGTGCTGAGCTCGAGCTGAGCGCGTGCCACCAGGGCGTCCGGGTCGTCCGGAGTGCGGGCCAAGAGGGTCTCCACCTTTTCCTGCGCGCGGTCGCTGAGTCCGAGCTTCAGCAAGGTCTCGATCGCGAGCAGGGTCGGCGTCGCATCCGTTCGGTCGAGCTCTTCGAGCATTTCGAGCATGATCAACGCCCGCTCGTCGTGCCCGCCGTCGAGGAAGAACTGCGCGCGGCCTTTGAGCTGCTCGACGAGCTCCGCGTTCATGCCGAGAATGTCCCGCAGCTCCGATGAGCCGTCCAGGTACGCCTGCACCTCCGTGTCCGTCACATCCATCTCGCCGATGTTTTCACTCGTGTCAGTCATGGTCAGCCTCCGATGTTCCTGATGATCGACATGATGGTCTCGTGCAGCATCTTTGAGATATTGCTCATCATCGTCAGCATCTGCTGGCGCCGCTGCTGAATGTTTTGAATCTTCAGCTGAAGCTCGCTCATGTCGAAGCCAC
Source organism: uncultured Bdellovibrionales bacterium (assembly GCA_964468125.1). Lineage (GTDB taxonomy): Bacteria > Myxococcota > XYA12-FULL-58-9 > XYA12-FULL-58-9 > CAYXVF01 > CAYXVF01. The sequence goes on from CAYXVF010000013.1 coordinate 63,361, forward strand.
GGGTTTCGATCGCGTCGTCGATCATGCCGATGCGATTCTCCAACTCCTCGTCCAACGTCTTTGCGTCCATCTGATTGTAGTGGATCACCGGGGGCTCTCCCCCGTCGTTGAAATCGATCTCCAGCGAGGCCTCGAAGGGGTCTTCCTCGGAGCCACCAGTAGGAGCGGTCATCGCCGAGTCCGTGTTTGTCACGTCCTTCGGTGGGGGTGCGGAATCGCTCTCGTTCATCGCGGCCGAGTCGTCGTCCAACTCCAACTTGCCTCCCAGAACCCGATTGTTCTTCCAGCCGACGTCCTCTTCCATGAGGCGTTCGCTTCGCTGCTCGGTGCCCATGGCCTCCCGGAGCCGCTCCGCCGCCGTCGACGTCGTCGACACTGATTCGGGAGTCTCGAAGTCGACCTCATTGAGGAACGAAAAGTGCTTCAGGTTTTCGCCTTCGAGGTGGCCCGGAGGGAGCGCGCCGAAGAGCTCGGCGAGTGAAAGATCGCCGCCGGTCGCCGGGAGATGCTTCGATACCTCTTCGAGGAAGTTCCCCGCAGTCTGCGGCTCCACCCCGGAGAGCTCGTAGAACAACAAATCTACGCCGCGTTCAAAACCAGTCGCAGCAGCGTTCTCGAACAACTCCCACAATTTGAACTCGTCCGTCGTCGCTGGAAACGGGTTGTTCGCGACAGTCCCGGGGGCAGAATCGATGATGTCCTTGAGCGCAAGCGCGCGACCACCCATGCGCGTGCCGCCGATTTGGTCGAGCATCTGGACCGTCTTTCGATCCATCTGCCCGATCGCCGCGAGCTGCGACGGTGTTCCCGAAGCGAGCAGTCGCTTGAGAGCCGGCCGAAAGGCCCAGTGGCAGTCGCCGCCCCGGTGGTCACAGCGGTCGTGGAAATTGTCGTCGTACCCGTTGTCGACGCCTTTCTCGTACTTGCCGTCAGCCCCCTGCGCACGCACGATGGCGAGCATCAGGCCCTTCGCCAGAGTCGCATACTCAGCAGGCGAGAGCTGCGCCGCCCCGAGCATCAGCTCCTTGAACAGGTCCGTCGCTTCTTCATTATGGACGCCCGCCACATGCTCGTGGGGCACCCTCTCCATGAACCACTCGACGATCGCATCCGATGTCGCCCAGGCGGAGCCGGATGCGATGAACGAGAGCAGCTCCGACCTCACATTGGCCGGGCTTCCGAAATTGACCCGCGCGATGTCGTCGAGAAACCCGATGGCCTCGGCGTTGAGTCCCTTCGCTTCGGCCTCGTTCCCTGAATCGACGTTCTCGCTCGCTCCGGAGGATCCGCCCGTCCCTTCCGGGCCGTCGACTTCCGCGCCGCCGTTGCCACTCGCATCGGAGTCACCGCCGGGGGCGTCGTCTGCCTGCACCGGTGGCGGCGTCCCGTCCGGCTCGAAGTCCAAGAGCTGACCGAGCTCTTCCATCACCTCGTGACGCTCGCTGTCGCTCAGGTCTTCCTTCAGCTGCAGGCGCAGAGCCTGCACGCGGCGTTTCTTCTCGAGCGCGCGCTTCTTCCATTTGTTGAGCGCGTCGAGCTTGCGGGCCTCGTCCATCAAGAGCTCGCCGTCGAGCATGTAGGCCTCGCGCAGGACCGCCTGCACGAACGCGTTCACGTCCATTCCCAGCGGAAACGACGACTTGTTCTGGAACACCGCGTTGCCCACCTGGGCCCCGAGATTGGGGCTCTTCGGGTTCGTCACCACGACGCCTGCGATGTGGTTGCGCACGCCGCTCAGGGGCGAATCCGCGTCAACGCCATCCCCGTCGACCGCGTCCGCCATCAAGAGCATGGTGCCGTCCTGAAGCTTTGCGGTGGTGCGTTGCATGGTCGTCTGGTGCTTGGCGAACCGCCCCTCCTTCTCGACCGCCCGCTTTCCAAAGCCCGCGAGCTTGGCCAGCGATTCGTCCGCCGGCACGAGGTCCTGATCCAAGCCGACGAGCACCTCGCTCAGTCGAAGCTCCGCGGCGTCCATGGCGGGCGCGGCGTTCTTCATGAGCTGCCCGAGCTGCTCGAAGGGGTTGCCCGCCTGCCCCGCCCGGAGTCCCGCGTCCGTGGGCGTAAGCTGCGGTGTTTGCGTGAGCATCGCCTCACCCATGCCGTCGGTCACGGGCATTCCCGCCGCCGGTGCACCCGCGGCTCCCGTCTGCGCGGCTGTGGGCCCCCGGTTCTGCGGCGCAGGCCCCTGCGCCGGGCGCTCGGCGACTGCTCCTGGATTTGCCTGGGGCGCGCGGCCCGCTCCGTCTACACCACTCATGGTTTCGTGCTCCTGCCCCGGGGGGCGATTAACCTTCGAGCTTGCGGACGATGCTCATCGCGGCGTCGTGAAGCGCCTTCGACATGTTCGACATCATCTGCAGCAGTTGTTGTTGTTTTTGCAGCTGGTTTTGCAGCTCTACGTTCATCAGCTGAGCGTCCTCGCCGACGGAGTTGAGCTGGTCCTCCAGATATTTCTCGTAGTCTTTCAGCTCGCCGACCGTGTGCGCGGCCTTGCGCGCACCCGCTTCGATCATCCGAGCCGGGTCGAGGTCGTCGTCTTCGCCACTCGGTGGCGAAAGCATGGCCTCTTCGTAGGCCGCGAGCGCCGCATCGGCCCCCTCGCTCAACCAGATCCCGTGCACGTCCACGCCGCTGTGGTGTGCGAGCTCGTCCAGCGCGTCGTTGCGGAGGAGCTCGTACTCGTCGGACTCGCTGCCGGTGAGGGCCTCGCGAATGGATTTGCCGGACCAGTCTTTCATGCGGGAGCCGTAGAGCCCGTAGGCGATTGCTACGCCCGCAGCCGCGGCAACGCCGAGGCCGGCAAACGGTGCTGCTGCAAGAAACGCCGACGTAGTGACTCCCGTCGCTGTAAGCCCGGCAAGTGCCGACATTGCCGCCGGCGAAGTGGCTACGAGTGCTGTTGAACCCGCGGCGACAGCGCCCACTGCGGCTCCCTGAGCGACCGCGGCTCCGACCGCACTACGCTTCCCCCTCGGCGCCTCCCCGATCTTCTGCGCCACCGAGGTCAGCCGCAGATAGGGCGGGAGCGCCTCGAGGAGCTCGACGAGCTCGTCCTCGTCGTCGTAGACCGCGAGGCGGACCATCAGCGGGTAGATGTACTCGTGAAACTCAGAGACCGACACACGTCCGGCGAAATCCTTGATCCGATCGAGGTTGTCCTCGATGTCGTCGTCGTCCTCGGCCCACTTTTGCAGGCTCAGCCGCTCCCCTTTGCTCAGAGCGTCGGGTTTGTCCCAGGGCGGGATCTCCTGGCCCGGGCCCACCTCTACCGCGGTGTCCGCCATCGCCTCTTCCGCGTCCTGCACCGAGTAGAACGCGTTCACCACCTCCATGCGCGCGCTGTCGATGTCCTTCATCTCGAAGGGCTGCCGCAACGCATCGGTGGATTCCTTGCCGGCGTTGGCGCTGATCGCCTCGCGCGTGCGCTGCGCCTCCTTGCGGATCGCCTCGCGCAGCTCGTTCGCCTTCTTCATGCGCTCGGCGAAGTCGCGCATGATCTCGTTACCGATGGCGTAGCTCTCGCGCATCACGCGCTGCACGAAGGCCTGGGGGTTATTGCCGAGGCGGGCCAGGCGGAGCATCTCCTTCAGCTTGGCGACTTTGATCGCCTGCTGCTTGGCGGCGAGCGAGCGAACCTCGTGCGCGACCTTGCGGGCGTCGGCACGGGAATGGTCACCCGAGCGCACCCCGGCCTCCTGCGCATCGTCGTCCACGAGCAAGGCTCCATCGAGGAGCTTGGGCAGGGCTTTCTCGAATTCCCCCTTGCCGGTCAGCTCGGCGGCAAAGCCCATCAGTTTCCCGAGGATCTTCGGCGGGAGATCGATCTCCGTATCCACGTCCACCGGCTCGCCGAGGTCATGGGCCGCGGCGTCGCGCACCGGCTTGCGCGCGTTCTCGAACGGATTCTCCTGGACGGAGCGGTCCTGCACCGGCTTCGCGTCGCGGGTCTCGCGGCGGTCTTCCTTCTGCATCGGGCGAGGCCGGCTCTCGACGACGTCACTCTCGGTGTCGACGTTCATCTCCCGGGCCCGGCCGCTTCCGCCGACGTCGGCGGCGGTGTCGAAGTCGCTCGTGGGCACGACGACGCCCGCATCCGCGAGCATGGCCCCTACGTCACCGGAGCCAGTCGGTGCCGCCGGGGCTCCCGAAGGCGACGCGCCCGTCGAGCCGCTGGTCGGTGCCGCGGCGGCTCGGCTGTCCGGTTGCTGACCCGGTTGGCTCGCGGGCGTCGGCGCCTGATTCGCGCCGCCCGGGACATTCCCCACGCCGCTCATTTGCCACCTCGCTTGATCCGGTCGAGCAATTCAGTGGCACTGAGACCGATGCGGGAGAGGAGCTCGCGGTGCGCCTGCAGCGCATCCTTCCCGTGGAGGGCGAGCACGCCGGTATCGAGCATGAGGAGAAAGTCCACGAGCTTCTGGCGCATGTCGTCCCGGGCGCGCTTTTCCTCTTCGTCGAGAAGGCGCCGGCGGGCGGCGATTTCATCGAGCGTGCCGGTGAGCTCGCGGCCCTTGCTCGTCATGAAGAAGTCGAGGGTCTCGGCGAGCTGGCGGGCCTGGTCCGAGCGCACCGAAGCCGGCGCAGCCGCTGGAGCCGGCGATGCTTCGCCCTTGGGCCGGGCGGCGGAAGCACTCAGGGACTCGCCACTCTCGAGCGCCTTTTTGACCTGGAAGGTGGTTCGGCCGTCGCGCAGGTCCGGGTTGACCTTGAGCACGTTGCGCACCACCTGCTCGTCGACCTTAACCCCCGATGGCGACTCCTGCCCGGGACCCTGAGGGGCGCTTCCGCCCTTGGCCTGCGGGTTCATCGGGGGGGGTTGCCAGCGTCGTTTTGCCATCGTCTCGGGTCCTCGTCTCGCGTTCGCCAGGAGAATTAGCAGGTCCCGGGCCAACCGGGGCCATCACGCTAACTCATTGAAAAGACTGCAAACAGTGTATCTGCCTCAGCGCCAGTTGCCGCAAAACGAGTCAATCGGGGTGTCGCAAAACGAGTCAAGAGAGAACTCTCGGAGGAGCTCATCCACTCTCGCCAGGGGCGCCATACGCCCTGGAGCCCGAAAGCAATGTTGATAGGAAGCGCTCCATGAAATCTCACCGGATCTTCCTTGTTCGTTTCCTGCGCGGCAATCGCCTGTGCCACGACGCAGGCGCCCTTGCACCCGCAGACTCTGAAGAGCGGCGGAAATCGCAACCCCCGTACAGAGGCGCGGCTGCGATCTCTGGTGGCCGTGCGAGGACCACTTCGGCGACAAACCGGACCGCGGCAAAAGCCGCGACGGAACGACACTGCGGATCGAGTTCTGGGTGCTTCCGGAAAACGTCGAGAAAGCGACACACCTGATCGAAAGCGATATGAAGCCCGCCCTCGCCTTCTTTGAGGAACACCTGGGTCCCTACCCCTGGCGGCGCGAAAAGGTCGGCTTCGTGGAGACGCCCCACCTCGGCATGGAGCACCAAACGATCAACGCGTACGGCGAAGGGTACAAACGCGGCGAGCATGGCTTCGACGGCTTGCTCCACCACGAGCTCGCCCCGGCTTGCAGTTCACCACGCGCCGGTAGTTCGGTTGCGGATGCGGGCGAGATCTTCTCGAACCGGGACATTTACTACAAAGCCGGATGGATGCTGCACACGATCCGCCGGGTCTACGGCGAGAAGAGGGCGAGACCGAGCTCGCGCTGCGCTGGCGCGTCCCCGAGGGACAGCGCTTTGACCTGCCGGTCCCGGTGACCGTCGAGGGCGAACGGCGACTCGTCGAGATGATCGACGGCATCGGCGTGCTCGCCCTCAAAAAAGGAATGCGCGCGAGAGTCGATCCGGGTCTCGACGCGCTCAGACGACTCCCGATCATCGGCGATTGCAAGGAGCAAACGGAAACGCTCGAGCAATGGACTCGCAATCGCAGGCGGCTGATGGCGATCGAATACGGTTGGGACAACGCCGAGGAGTGAAGGGTCAGTTCTCCGGTGCGCCCGCGTCGATCCACTGACGCACGATCGACAGCTCCGCGTTCGGCAGAATGCCTGCGGGCGGCATCGGATCGACGTCGTCGTTCATGCGCTGAAACAGCACGCTCGCATCGGGGTCGCCGCCGACCAGCACCGACGACACCTGCGCGAAGTCGGTGATGTCGAAAGAGCCGCGCGTGGTGTTACCTGAGTGGCACTGGACGCAGTTGGAACCAAAGACTCCGCCGCTCGCGATCAGAGTGGCGAAGGTGACCGTCGGTGGAGCAGCCACGACCTCGATCGTGAGCGTCTCTTCGTCCCGGAAGGTTGGATCGCCGTCGGAAACCGCGGCGAATTGAAGGGAGTAGAGACCGAGCTCCGTCGCCGTCGGGGACCAGGTGAAGAGACCGCTGGCCGCGTCGAAGCTCGCGGGCACGGCCGCGCTGTAGGGGTCCATTCCAGGTCCTACGGTGCCGTCGGAGCTCAGTGTGAAGGCATCACCCTCCGGGTCGGTTGCGCTCACGGTGAAGCTCAGGGTCTGCCCCTCGCTCACGACGCGGTCGCTGATCGCATCGAGTACCGGCGCTGCATCGCTCGAGGAGCCATTGTCGTTCGTGTTCTCGTTGGCGTTGGCGTTGGCGTTGTCATTGGCATTGGCATTCGCATTGCCGTCGTCGCCACTCGTATTCGTGTTCGCATTCACGTCGTTCGTGTTGCCGTTCGAGCCCGCGCCGCCAGGGTCGTCCGCCGCCGAGCCGTTCTCTGGGTCGAGTTGAACAAAGGTCGTTTCGCCACAGGCGGCGAGCACCACGCATGCGAGCACCATGAAGCGCATGAAACGCTCTCCTCCCGTCGAGCACTGAGTGAGCGCGGCGCGGGGCACGAGGTCCACGCCGCGCTCACCGTTTGAGACCAAAGATGAGGGACACCCTGTCCCTCGTTGGGGTGTTTGGCCTCGAGCCTCGAGCGACACTCAGGCGAGCGCCGCCCGGATGATCCTGCCTCCGTTGATGTCCTCGTCGAGCTCGGTCTCCCCGACGCCCATCGCCGCTCCGATGGTCTTGGCCACCGCCTCGAAGGTCTGGTTGTAGGGCACGTCACCGGAGTTCGTCGAAGCGCCGGTGTTCGAGTTGAAGCCGGTTGCGCCCCAGTCGCGACCGACCTTCTCGACGCCACCGACGATGCCCGGCTTGATCGAGTCTCCGATCAGCATGGTCACGTGGTGGCGGTTGTTGTGGTCTCGACCGTTGCGGCCCTTGCGGTCGATCGAGAGCGTTCGGCCGAACACGTTCAGGCTGCCGACGATCACCTCTTGTTTGAGGACCCCTTCGGAGCGCAAAGAATCGATCGCCTGGACGAGATTTCGGAACTGATTGACGCCACTGATCGTCTGGCTCGTCTCCCGGCTCAGGTCATTGTCCCGGTGGTTGTCGCCACCGAAGGGGATCTGAAGCGTCATCACCGGCGAGAGATTCATCGCGGCCAAGATGGCAGCGGCCTGAATCTGCCCTCCCGTATTGTTGTTGTCGATCGCATCGAGCCGACTCAGAAGCGACTCAGAGATCGAGCGCGCCTCGTTGCGGGTTTGTGCAAACCGATCGAGCAGGGACATGTGCTGAGGCGTGCCGTGCTGTTTGTAGAGTCCGAATAGCCTGTCGACGTCCGCATCCCGCAAGGACTGGAGATCGCCCAAGGGGCCGTTTGGGTTGCCGAGCACCTGACGCAGCGCGGTCGGTGGTACGCGAGACAGCGCGCGTCCCTCAAAGGAGAGCACCGTGCTCCCGAGTCCGACGGGCTCGGTTTGCGTCGAGCCGAGATCCGCTGCGACCCGCTTCGCGAGCGCAGAGACGATCATCTCGTTCCGATTCGTGGAGCCCATCAAACGCAGCACCTTCGGGTGATTCGGGTGCGAGTTCGTATAGGTGCTGTGGTGAATGAACACGGTGCGGTTCAAGATGTTCTGGGGCAGATCCGCCCAAGGCTTGGCCGCGGTCGTATTCACGTCGCCGAGCCGCAGCGTGGTGGGTGCCATCGCCGGATCGTCCGGGTGAACGATGTTGGCGAGCCCGTTGCCGTACATGCCCGGAACGTTCGCGTTGAACGGGTCTCCCGCCCGACTCGTCGCGAGAATGAAGGAGCGCTTGGGGGCGACCGCCTGCGCTCGCGCGATGTTCAACGGGTCGGTCAAGAGCCACGCCGGAACTCCGGTCGCGAGGGCGCGAAGGCTCACCGCACCAGCTCCCAACAAGGAGCGGGTCAGAAGGTCTCGTCTCGAAATGCTCATGGTTCTTTCCTGCTCCTGATCAAAAGCCGATTGAAACGACGGAAGGTGCGAGGCATGCGACGATGAACGTCGAGCGCAAGGACGTGGCTGCATCCGAATCGACGGAAAACGCCGCGTCGTAGTGTTCCTGTAGAATCGCCATCGCCGCATCACGGCGGGGATCCCCCAGGGGCAATCCCATCAGCTCGGTCGTGAGCGCTTCGATGGCGCCTTCGGGATTCTGCGGCGAGTATTTCTCGTGATCCGCGTTCACGATGCGGTTGGCCGCATTCGTACAGATCCGCTCAAAGGCGCTTCGCACGAACAGGCTCACATCCGAGATGGTCACCGGGTCCGCATCGCCGCGCGAGAAGGTGTCGTCGGGAACTACAGTCGCGAGGTCGATGTTGTCTCGACCGAGCGCGGTCCGATCCGCGTTGCGCATCGACTCGATGCCGCAGGGGTCGCGCACGCCCAAACGACTCTCGAGGGTTGCACAGAAGTGACGGGTCCGAGCGATACTCGGTCGGTCTCCGTTGTTTTCCTCGACATACGCCGCACCGGTCACGAGCGGTGAGCTGAAGAGCTCGACCATCATGGTCCGGAAGCTCATGTTCGAGTCCCGAAACGCCTGGACCACGCGGTCAAACTCAGGGCCGGAAGCGCAGGGCGCGCTGTTGGCGTAAAAACAGACCTTCTGAGTCCAGCCGCGCGCGAGATTCGGGTGGCCAGCGAGGAGCTCGGCGAAGTCCTCGATCGTGTTGCCCGTTGCTTGGACACCGTCCCACGCGAACTCGGCGGGAATGTCTCGCACCTCCTGACTACGCTGCTGGTGAAATGAGAAGGTGTAGTCACGCCGGAAGAACTGGCGCATCGGATCGAGCGTCTTGTGGCAGGCGTAACAGGTGGTAGAGGGATCCGCGTGCTCACCGTCGAGCGCTTCGCTGAAATCCGGGATGATCACCTGCGCCCCATCGATGCTCTGACCGTAGGCGGTAATGAGGGTCTGATTCAGAGTGCCGCGGGCCTGGTTGTCCTCATTTGTTTCCCAGCGCGCGAGGAATGCCATGGTGGTGAAGAAGCCCGCGCGTCGCGTGTTGAGCAGGAGCTCGTCTTGGTTGCGCAGGAGATTGACGCGGTAGAAGCGATCCGCGTTTTCCCCGTTGCCAGGTCGACGCACGGTCACGAGACGCCAATCGTTGAAGTCGGACGCTTGTAGCAACGAGCGGACGCGCGACTGCTGTCCCCGGCAGTTTCCGATCGGGCGGTGGCGGCCAAAGATCGTCTCGAGGACGCGCCGTCCGATATCCCCAGCGGTTGCACCGCTCTGGTTACAGTTCCCGGGCAAGACCCGGTCGTCTCCGACGTAGAAGCGCAGGAACGCATTGTCGTTCGGATTTAGAACGCGGTTCAAAGGAAAGTCGGTGTTGCGCTGGTATTCGATGCGCGCGCCACCCAGTGTTCGATGGCTACGGTTGCCGTTGTCGTTGTAGAGAATCTCGTCGTTTGCGCCCATGAGGACCATCATCGCGGTCGTCATCATGTAGCGATTGGTCTTGACGAGATCCTCGAAAGACCAGCCGTTTTCTAGGGCGTAGATCGCGGTTCGGCCGAAGCTCTCCTCGAAGTTGCGAACCAGGTAGTCGCCCACCGGCGAATTGTCCCCCGGGTGACGGCCGAGGTTCATGTCCTGAAGTCCCACCTGCGTCGCCAGCGCCATGCCGTCGAAGCCTTCTTGCTGAAACGCGGTGTCGAAGAACGCGCGAAGCTTTTCCTTCGCGGCGGGCTGATCGATCCAGCTCTCCACGTAGGACTGAAAACTGTCCGGGTCTTCGCTGATCGCGCTGAGCTCGGAGTCCGTGAGCGGAGCACCGAGGAGGAGGTTCTTGACCTTCGCACCGTAGACGTAGGCCGGAATGAGCTGCCCCATGGGTTCGCTGGGGTCGGTCGGATCCATCGGATCGGACGGGTCTACGGGATCGGCAGGATCAACGGGGTCGCTGGGGTCGCTCGGATCACTGGGGTTGGGCTCGGCCGGATCGCTCGGTGTGTTGGGACTCGGCGTCCCGGAGGAGCCTGCCGTCGGCTCCTCCGTGCCCATCCCCTCGAGTGGCGCTCCCAGCTCGCCGTCGCAGGCCGACGCGAAAAGCGCCAAGCCGGCGAGAATCGAAAGGTAGTGGTGGTGGTGTCTCATGTCGCCTCCTGTGGTCCGCCTGTCTTGCAGCCGCCGTGCCACACACCAGGGCCGATCGGGCTCCCCGAAAAGGCTCGAAGTTTCGCGGGTTCGTCGCGAAAGTGGAGACCCCGGAGCGTGAATGAGGGCACGTACCGTGGCCTGGGAGTCCTCGCGTGAGGACTGCGCGTCCTCAATTCCGTCGACGAACCGTTCAATACCCCGCCAAGGAGCCCGAACGCGCCTGGCGCGATAGTTGCTCTGTCTTCCGTGGGGTGTTTCACCCGAGCGAACCAAGGAGAGACGAGCGATGAATCGTTGGCACGAGATGGGCGTCGCGGCGCTTTGGGTGGCCGTCGCGGCCTGCGCCGGGGACCTCGAGGACCCGGAGGCCTACGCCGAGCTGCGCCCGACTGGAGAAGACGCCTTCGCCGGAGGTGAAGACGCGGGGGATGACGCAGGCGGAAGCGGCTCGAGCGATGGGGATGGAGGCGCCGACGACGGGGGAACGGATGGAGGCACGGACGGCGGCGATGACGACGCACTGCCAGGCTGTGCCGGCACGGTGCCCGCGTTTTTGACGGATGAAACACGCTGCGCGTCCTGTCACTTCGACGGAAGCCCGGCGGGTGCGGGACTCGACCTCCTGAGCGACGGGCTCGCGGATCGCCTCGACGGAGCTGTAGGCGGCTGCCCCGAGGAGCTTCTGATCAATCCGGAAAACCCCACCGCCAGCACGCTCGTGCAGTGGACCGACGAGGGCGTCGATGGCTGCGGCATCGCACTCATGCCGCCGATCGGCTCTGAGCTGAACGCGGCGGAGCTTCAGTGTCTCATCGAATGGATCGATGGGCTCGATGGGGTAGTAGACTGGGTGGGAGGGGAGACGGTCCAATGAGCTCGTTCACCCTCGCATACGCAACGCTGTTGGCGATCACCCCGGGCTCGACGGATACACCGCAAGACGCGCCTACCTCGGCAGGGCGGGTCGCGATTGTGCTCGAGCCGCCCGTGCGCTCATGGATTGGCACGACGCTCCGCCGCGAGCTCGGTGAGGCACAGAGCTGGGTCGAAGTCGACTACGACCCGGAGACTCTCCTCCTCGAGCAAGCGGCTCGTTGGGCCGAAGAGGGCCGGGTAGATGTGGTGGTCTTCGTGAGCTCGGTGAAACGCAATCGGACGCGAACACAGCTGAAGGCGCAGCTCATCGATGCCCATCGAGGAAGTACCGTGCGGCGGGTGTTGATCACGAATGGTCGGCGCGGGCGCTTCTCTCGACGAGGCGTGGCTGAGGGCGCAGCGAGGCTGAACGCTCCGCTCGCTACCGTCGTCGCCGAGGTTCAGTCTCGCCGGGAACCGGAGGAGCCGGCCGTAGAACAGGAAGAGCTTCCAGCAACGGAGGTGGTACGAGCCGCTCCGCCCTCGTCTCCAGCGACGAACGCCCCGGCGGTGCTGAGCTTGCGAACCTCCGCGTTGTTCGCCGGTAGGAAGATCATCTACAACGATTTTCTCTACGGCCCGATTCGAGACTTTAGCCAGAGCGGGGCTGCCCTTCTGGCCTTGGAGGCGCACTTCCGCGCCTCGCGAGCGGAGGCCGGGTCGTCTCGGGGGCTCAATGCGACCTTCGGGTTCGCCACGAGCATTGCTGGCTCGAGCACCGTCGCCGAGCAGGATGCTTCGCTCAACACCCAGTGGCAGCAGCTGAAAGGCGACATCGCATATCTGTTCCGCTTGATGCGCGGACTCGAGCTCGGTCCTCAGGCAGGCTTCGGCTACCTCGGCTACTCCTTTCGGGGTGGCGAAGACTCACCGGTGCAGGAATCGCCGGGCGTGCGGTACATGACCGCGTCGGCGGGAGTGAGGCTCGCACACGACAACCGCTTCGTCCGGATCCGGCTGGACGCGGGCGTCCTCTACCCGCTTTCGGTCGGCGGCACCCTCGGCGACGCCTTTCCCAACGCGAGCGGCCTTGGGGTCCGGAGCGAGCTCCTCGTTCTAGCTCCGATCAGCAACTCGATCCTCATCGGGGTCGATGGGCGCTTCGAGCGCTTCGGTCTGGACCTCGCACCGGAGCTCGGCGCGGACTTCGTCGCCGGTGGCGCCGTCGATCAATTCTGGTCTTTGGGCGGTACGCTCGCGTTTGAGATTTGAGACGCCTCGGGCGGAACGAGCTCGAGGTAGAGACGACCGACCGTCGAATCGTCGAACTCGAACTCCGCCACGCGCCCGGCGATGAGCTCTTCGCCTAGAAACGCTCCGGCTTCGACGACGAGCCGATTGGGGACGCTCGAGTCCGCATCGAACACGAAGATCAAGGGAAACGCCTCGCCCTCGTCGAGGCGAAACTCCCGCTCAACGAGACGCTCCGTGGGCGCTTCGGGCCGTGAAAAGGCGAAGACGAGACGATTCAGCTGGTCGGGGATCGTGAGCTCGGAGCGCACTTCGATCTCGAAGTATCGCCCACAACCGCAGGCGCCGCCGAGCACCGCGGCGAGAAGCGCAGCGCGAACGCGGCGTATGGCGAAGACGTATCGCATCGTCTCAAAGGAGACTAATGCAAGTCGACGTTGAACACCTCCTGTTTGCCCGATTCTATCGTGACACGCGCGCTCTTTGTTTTGCCAGTCGTCGGGTTCTTGAAGACGAGAGTGTACTTGCCCTCGTAGAGCTCGAACGGAGCCATGGGAGTCGTGCCCAATCGGCGACCCTCCAGGTAGACCTCCGCCCAGGGCGTCGCCCGCACTGCGAGTGAGCCTTTCTCGAGGGTGATCCGCTTCAGCGTGGTCTCGCCTGCTCGCACGGTGACCTTGACCGTGCGCTCGACGTGCGCCGCCCGATTGGCGAGACGCAGAACGTGCTGGCCCGGGGGGAGCTTCACGCCCTTCAGTGGCGTCTCGCCCAACGATCTGCCTTGAAAGAACACCCACAGGGGTGGGTCACTCGACAGCTCGAGGGATCCCACCCGCTGGACCCGACGTTTCCGGACCCTACGCGTTACGGCGGGATCGTCGCCGACCTCTTCGCGAGGCGCAGACTCATCGACCGTCACTGTTTCGGAGGTTTCGTCGATACCCTCGCCTTCGTCGACACCCTCGCCTTCGTTGTTGCCCTCGCCTTCGTTGGCACCGGCGACGACCTTCAGCGGTTGTTGCTCCGAGTCCGCAGCGCCCTTCGCGTCTGGCTTGGGCGCTTCCTGGTGCTCCGCCTCAGCGAGCGCACTCGGCGCCACCGTCGCTTCTTCCGCAGGAGCTTCGGTGTTCGGTGTCGTTGCAGTGGACGCGGACTCGACTTCCTCGGTCGCGTCCTCGACCGGCTCGGTCCCCGGGGCTTGGGTCAATTCCTCGGCCCGACTCGATTCGGTGGCCGAGCCCTCGACCCAGCGGTCCAAGAGGTCAGCGTCAATTGAAAAGACGAGGGCCGCGATGAGCACCATCCCCAGCGCCGAGAGCGCGAGGGCCCTTCGCGCAGACCGCCTTCCCGGCTCGACGATGCCTTCGGTGGGTCGGGTTTCACCGCGCGACGGGGTTTGCGGTGACGACGCGTCCGCATCGACGGATTCTGGTTTGTGTCGACCCTCGATGACCTGGCTCTGCGACTCGGACAGCAATGCCTGCATCTCCAAGATGCGCGTATCCAGGGCCTCGCCGGAAAGGGGCTGTCCGCTGTGGAGAACCGTCGAGCGTTCGAGGAGCTCGGTGCAGAACTTCTGCAGCTCATTACTGTAGTCGACCCGCCCGCTCGAGATGAGCAGCGTCTCCAGAGTATGGGCGAGCTCTTCGGCGCTCTCGAAGCGGTCCTGCCGCTTGGGCGCCAGCATGCGCTCGAGGACCGCCTTGGTCTCGGACGGCGCGTTGACGTACGCGAGCTGCGTGTCGACCTCGTCCTTGGTGAGCTTTCCCGTGTGAATGATCATTTCGAGCGCACTCGAGGGGGAAAAAAACGTCATGCCGGTCAGCAGCTCATAGAAGACACAGCCCAAGGCGAAGAGATCGGTGCGCCCGTCGAGGTCATCTTCGGCGCGGGCTTGCTCGGGAGAGAGATAGAGCGGCTTTCCTTTGACGAGGGAGCCGGTGGTCCGCTTCTTTGTGATTTTCGCGATCCCGAAGTCGATGAGCTTCGGCACACCGTCGGTGGTCACGAAGATATTGCTCGGAGTGACGTCTCGGTGCACGAGGTGCAGGGACTCTCCGTCGGGGCCACGCAGCCCGTGCGCGTAGGCGAGCCCCTTCGCGACCTGAAACGCGACATAGGTGGCGAGATGCAGACCGAGCACGGTTTCGCGGGAGATCGCCGCATGAATCAGGTGATGCAGGGACCACCCCTCGAGGTATTCGAGCACGATGATGTATTCGCCGCTGCTCGATTCGATCAGCTCGATCGCCGGAACGAGATTCGGGTGGGTAAAGAGAGAGGAGACCCGAGCCTCGCGCAGCAGCATCTCTCGCAGGGCGGGGTCGGCGCTGCGGTTGGGCAAGAGCTTCTTCAGGACGAAGCGGCGCGCGAACCCCTGGGGCCCGTTCAGGCGCGCGAGAAACACCTCGGCCATGCCGCCTTCGCCGAGAACCTTCTCGACGGTATACCGCCCTACTAGTGCATCCATGTCCGCAGTTTCTTGGCTAAGCGAAATTTATCCGCCGCGACGGACCTACACAAGGAGCAGGCGCGTTGGCCACCCCGCGGGATGGAATATGGGGCGATGACAGGCTATTTTTCGACATCATGGCAGACGGGACCGAACAGCTGAGCATGGCCCCGGAGGACGGTCTTGGGCACTACATCATTCGTGTGTTGAATGGCCCGGAGGCCGGTACACGTTGGGACCTGAACGACGGTCCATGTCTCGTGGGCAAGAACGAACAGGCTCAGATACGCCTCAGTGATTCGGCGGTATCTGGGCGCCACGCACTCTTTGAGCTCGTCGACGGAAGAGTGCTCGTCAATGACCTCGGCAGCACCAACGGCACACGCTACCAGGACGTGCTCGTCGAAAAGGTCGCCGTACCGAGCGGCGCGACGATCCAACTCGGGCGCGTGCGCCTTCTGATCGAAACCCAGGCGAGCAATGCCGACTGGCCCACCTCCTACGGGACGCTCGTGGGTACCAGTACCGCCGCCCGCCGACTCTATCGCACGCTCAAAGCGATCGAAGGACTCGAGCAGACGGTTCTGCTGGCCGGGGAGACGGGTGTCGGCAAGGGACACGTCGCCCATGAAATCCATCGCCACTCGGCGCGAAAGAATCGCGCCTTCGAGGTCTTCGACTGCGGGGCGGTCCCCGCCAATCTCGTGGAGAGCGAGCTCTTTGGGCACGAAAAAGGTGCCTTCACCGGAGCGGACGCACGGCGCGAGGGCCTGTTCGAGCGCGCCAACGGTGGCACGCTCTTCATCGACGAGCTCGGGGAATTGCCCCTCGAGCTGCAGCCTCGCCTGCTGCGCGCCCTTGCGGACCATGAAGTGCGCCGGGTCGGCGGCAGAGCTCCCATCAAGGTCGATGTGCGGGTGATTGCCGCGACCAACCGCGACCTGCGCAAGATGGTAGCGGAAAAGAGCTTTCGGCTCGACCTTTACCACCGGTTGAACGTGATGCAAGTTCAGATCCCACCGCTCCGCGATCGGCGCGAAGACATACCGGCGCTCGTCGAGCGTTTTCTCGAGGACGAGGGCCTTCAGAGATTCCCGCTGAGCGCAAGCAGCTTGAATCTCATGGTCAATGACTATGAATGGCCTGGAAACATTCGCGAGCTGCGAAACGTCGTCGTTAGAACCGCGGCGCTGCGCCAGGCGGGCCTGGACGAGGAGCCCGAGCTCGAGGAGGTTCGACCGGACGACCGCGCCCTGGTGGACGAAGTGAAGGAGATTCCGTTCCAGGAGGCTCGAAAAGTGGTGCTCCACGCCTTTGAGCGCGACTATGTCGAGCATCACCTTCGTTCAAACGGTGGAAATATGAGTGCGGCAGCACGGGCCGCAGGTATGGACCGCTCCTACTTTCGAAGAATGGTGCTTCGACATGGTTTGGAGGCGACCGAATGACGGCACTCCTACTGTGGTGCGCGCTCTCGGCCACGACCCTCGACCGGGCTCGAGAGGCTTATGATCGCTTTGCCCTCGACGAGGCGCTCGGGCTCACGGCCGAGGCTTTGCTCGAGTCCGATGACCCCCAGTGGCAGATACAGGTTCGAGCACTCGAAGCGGAGATTCACCTGGCGCAAGGTCGCGAGGAAGCGGCCATCGCCGACTATGTCGCGATCCTGCAGATCGATCCGAGCTACACCGGGTCCGACATGCTCTCACCCAAGATCGTCAGCGCCTTGTCGACCGCTCGCGAAATCGTCCGCGCCCAGCAGCAGCTCGAAGAGCGCGAGCGACAAACACAGGTCACGCTGACCGCGCCGCCAGTGGAGGTCGAGCCACGCCGGGAACGGCGTTTTTACCAGACCTGGTGGTTCTGGACCCTGACCGGAGTGGTCGTTGCGGGAGGCGTCGGCTTGTTCGCCTACCGGAGCGCGCAACCGAATTTCCCCGAGGAAGCCCGCGGTCCGATCGACATCTCTTTTTGAAGCAACGCACTCAGGGTTCGAGCGCGAGCAAGAACGGCTCCTGCTTGCCGGAGACGACGTCGCGCCCCATCACGAACAGGCGGCCGTTGAGTCGGTCGTAGGCCAAGCCGTGGGCGACGGCGTTCGTTGCGTAGGGCAGGAGACGGCGGCCCCCCGCGCCAAAGGACGTCGCGAGCTCGCCGGTTTCGGCCCAGAACTTCCACACCGATGCACCTTCCTCGATCACCCGACCGGTGAGGTAGAAGGCCCCATCCCCGTAGCCCGCCATGTTCACCCGGTCGGTGAGCGTGGGGGTTTCGAGCTTCAAGAATCCGTCTACGCCAAAGTCTCGATCCAGCGTTCCCTCATCGAGGACTCGAATCACCAGCGCGTCGTCGTCGACGTGGGTGCCGAGGTAGATCCGACCGTCCTCGTCGAGACCCATCCCCGGAACGCCGGTTCCCGCTCCGGGGATCGGAATGCTGACGACGCCGTCCGTGCCCCAGTCCGAGCGAATCGTGCCGTCCGCTTCGAGGCGAACGAGCGCAATGACCCGACCGCCGTCGTCGTAGCGCGAGAGCAAAGTGAAGGAGCCGTCGGCGTGGGCTACATGCGAACGCCAGGTATCGCCGTCGGCGACGAAGGTGGGACCGAGCGCAACGCTCTGCCCTCCGAAGCCGTCGAGCTTGTTGCCTAATGGGTCCGTCGCGACCGCAACGGGTACCCTCAGCGTGTCCGCGACGGCGTGGCCAGGGAAGAGCCAACCATCCGGGAGGGCGAACACGCCCCCGGCAACCGCCTGGTCGGAAGCAAACTGCCAGGTCTGCGTCCACGTCCCCGTATCACTTCCATCGAGGGCCAACCGCGTTGCGAAGAGAAAGTGATTCGTGGCGTCGCGAACGCGCCCACCGACGATCAGGTGATCCGCCTCCAGGTAGGCACCGTGCATCGACCCAAAGGCGTAGCCAGGGAGGGCCCAGTTGCACCCTGGCGAAGGGGCGAGCTCTGTCCCCGACGGGTCAAAGATCCAGAGCACGGCGGTGAGCGAGCTCCCGTTCGGGCCCGTGCTGCCGGCGATCGCCACGCTACCATCGCTCGCGCTGACCGCGATCCCCCAGGTATTCGCATTCTCGACGCAGGGCCGGGTTACTGGGGTGAAGCTGTCGGAGGTTGCTCCGGACTCGACCGCGCGCAGGGTGACCGTCGTCCGGTCCTCGCCGTTGTCGACTTCCACCAAGACGTCACCACTCGCCGTCGGTGCCTG
>CAYXVF010000014.1:0-22074 GCA_964468125.1 uncultured Bdellovibrionales bacterium
GTCGAACTTCACTGCCGATTTCCAACGCACGCCGAGCCAAAACCAATTGGGAATGGGGCTCGGTGCGGAGGCGGTCGATCTCCGGGACGCCGGTCACCAAGATGAAGGGAACCTCATTGCCCTGTGCCCGCAGCTCGGCGAGGAAGGCCAACCCGTCGAGCCCGGGCATTCGCAGGTCCGAAACCACCAGGTCAAAGGTCGCAGCCGCGGCGTTCGCATCCGGTCTCACGGGCGGTTCAACGGCCCGTTTCGTCTCCCGAAAAACCGACAATCCGGCAGACCAGGAGCTTTGCACCCTGGCCTTGGAGGAGGGCGGATTCTCCGGCCGCGTGCGAGCGACCGGCTCCGCCCATGACGCCCTCCGTCTCCTCACGGACTTGGACTACGCCCGCTCCTTCTTCGGCGGGCTTCCCCACCCTCGTGATCTTGGATTTGAAGATGCCCGGCTTGAGCGGGTTCGAGATGCTCGAAAGCCTGCCGGCGAGCTCGCCGCCCGTCGCGATCCTGAGCTCCAGCAACGCTGACGATGATCGCCAACGGGCACAGGCCAACAGCCGGGTCGTCGCCTACCTGACGAAGCCCCCTTCCGCCGAATCCCTGCGAGCACTGATCGACCGAATGTAGCTCGAACGCGATCTAGGATAGACGGCTCGACCGAGTCTACCGCTCTTTGCCCGAAACCTCCGCCGTCCCCCTTGGCATCCGCCTTGCTCTCTTCGGGCAACGGCGACCATGACGGTCCCCGTGAAAAGGAGTCATCCATGCGAACAATCATTGTCCTAGGTCTCGCTACGCTCATCGGGTCGAGCTGCAAGACCGCGAGCCACGAACAGATCCCCATCGCGTCGAGCGCTCCAAAAGAAGAGGTGGCCATCGTCACCGCAGGAGACCTGGACCGCGAGCCCACACCCGCGCCTGAGTCGACGGGCGCGCTCTTGGCGACGACGGAGCTCGTGGTCGAGCAGGATTCCACCCCGGAGCCGCGGGCGATCTACTTTGAGTTCGACTCCGCAGAGCTCACCGAAGAATCGCGTCAGGTCCTCGACGACCTTGCCGAGTGGCTCGTCACCCATCCGAGAACGGCGATTCGGATCGAGGGCCACACGGATGCTCGTGGCACCTCCGAATACAACCTCGCCCTCGGTGAACGGCGGGCGTCCACGATTGCGCGCTATCTCACCCACCTAGGCGTAGGAGACGCGCAGATGAGCACCGTGTCCTACGGCGAGGAGCTGCCGGCGACCATGGGCGAAGACGAAAGCGCCTTCGCGAAAAACCGCCGCGGCGAGGTGGTTCCTGAATCGCAGCCGGTGGTCGGAGCCCTCGACTAGGGCCCTTGCCTTTAGGAGCGGACCCGGCGCCGGCGGAACCACATCAGCCCTGCGATCGCTCCCCACATCAGCAGGGTTGCAGCCCGGTTTCGGAACGGAACGTCCACCCCGGCGGCGTTGCAGCATCCGCCGCCGTCGCCGGTGTCCGTGATCCGCCGTCCTCCGTCGGTGGGAAGCACGGGGCCGTTCTCGGGCCAACAGTAGAACTGATTGTCGAGCTGACGGCAATCGAAGGGACCGTCCGCCGTTCCATCTCCGTTGACGTCGACGTCGTCACCGGGACATTCGGTGGCCGTCACAGGATTGCAGTTACGCGAGCACGCGCGCTGTCCGCCTGCGACGCTGATGCACAAGCCACTCTGACACTCGTCGCTTTCGCGGCACGCCACACCGACTTCGTACTTGTCTGTTTCGGCAACCGCCACGCAGGTATCGGTGCGAGAGCTGTCGCAACATACGGCGATCTGATTGTTGCAACCGTCCTGGAACGCACGACAGTCCTGCCCGTCGCCACACTCGGCGTCACTCGTGCAGTCTCGGTAGCAGCGGTCCGAGTTGACCCCGTTGAAGGCAACGCAACGCGCGCCCTCTTGGCACACGGCGTTTTCCGCGACCACGCAGGTCTCCCCGACCGAACGCACATCAAAGCAGCCCCCCGCGGTACCGAAGACAGGCGTCTCGATGCAGTTGCCATCGTCGTCCACGGCGAAACAGCAGGTCTGGCTGGGTTCGGGACAGGCGCGTCCGTTGTAGGGCCGGTCGAAGGCATCGCAGTAGACGACGCAAGCACCGATGGAGGTCCCACAGATCGGCGCGAAACCGAAACAGGCGAGGCCCGGACGACAAGGGTTCAGGAAGTCCTCGCCATTGCCCGCGCCCCCGGGCAAGTAGCACAGCTCGTTGAGCGCGCCGCGGCTGTCTTCCCCGCCGCAGATCGCCGGGTTCGTGGGCACGCAAACGCTGAACTCCTGGTCGGTGAGACTGCATTCGAAGCCGTTGGGACAACCTAGGCCGGGACCTGCGGCGCAGCCTTGCGTACAGACGGCATCCGCCTCGGTCGGTCCCGCACAGATCCCATTCGAGCACTGCGCCCCGGACGTACAGGGCTGGCAGAAATCCACCGCGCGCCCCGTTCCCGGATCCACGGTTCCGCCGCTGCCGGGCGCGGAAGCATCACTCCCGGGGGCGCAGAACTGATAGCCGTCGGGGTGGGTTCGGCAGATGAAACCGGTCGAGCACTGGTCGTTGCGTTCACAGGCCTGGGTACAGAAACCAAAGGTGCTCGTGTAGCCCGGCTCGAGCGCGCAGATGAGCCCATTCGCGCAGTCGCTGTCACCGTCGCACTGCTCGCCGAAGGTTCGCTGCGACTCGGAGTAGTTGCGCTCTGGATAGAGGGCGCACAGACCCACGCGCTCGTTCTCCGTGATACCGGTCGAGACCGTGTTGCCCTTGTGGAATTGGTACATCGTCGCATCCGCGCACTCGACGTGGCCAAAGCCAACAAAGTGACCGACCTCGTGAATCGCGACTGTGAACACGTCTTGGCAGCTAGAGTTGCTCGAGCTGCATCCCTGGGTGCCTGCCCGCCACTGAAAGTTGATCGCGTTGAACTCGATGTCCGCGGTCACCGCAATCTCCGTGGTTTGGAGGATCACGCTCGAGGTCACCGCGAGTGTCTGTGCACCTCCCGCGAAGCTCGAGGTCTCGTCGGTACCGACCCAGCGAATGATGTTGTAGAAATCGACGAGCGCATTCTCGGCGTTGACCGCGTCTCCCCGCCGGTTGAGGGGGATGCTCGCTGCATTCGGCGGGACCGGTTGTCCGCCGAGCGTCTGGTTCGCAAAGTCGAACGCACCGCCGTTCAGCAGAAAGATGTTCGGGTAGCTCGTCGCCGTAGCACCGCAGATCTGCAGGTTGTACTCGTCGAGTGCGGAGTTGATTGCCGAGATTTCCGAGGTGTCCCCAATGCCAGGGGCCCCCTCGATGCCGATGAATAGGCCGATGGGGAACGGGATCGAATTCTCAAAGTCGGGCACCGCGAACCAGCGGCCTTGGCGCGGAAAGAAGGTCGGTGAGCCGTCGCTCGCGCATTGGCGGACTTCGCTGTCGAGCTGCGCGAGAGCGACCGTCGGGGTCGCGAGGATGAGCGCGATCGCGGCAAGACGCATCATCGGGTCACCCCGCTTCCCACCCCCGGATCGGTCGGGTCACTCGGGGTCGCTCCCTGCCGGTCCACGATCCCACGGAAGTGGTCGAGCACGTCATTCAAAGGCTGATTGTTGACCCGCACGCGGGGTGGCACCACGCCACCGTCCGGCGAGACGAAGGCCAAGCCATCGGTGCGCTGCAAGACACGCGAAACGCCGTTCGCGTCGATGGCGATGGGCATGACACCGAGTGACATCGCTGTGGTTTTGAACACACCCCCGTGCTCGTGGAGGAACGTGAGGAAGAGCTGACCGGTCTTCATCTGGGGCGCTCCGGAGACACGCATCACCATGCCGTTGCCCATCGGTCCTCCGGGGATCTGCACCGCGACCACGTCGTTCGCCTGCACGCCCTTGAGCCCCTGGTAGAACTGCAGCTCGGCGATGGTGAACACGCCTCGGTCGGATGATTCGGTGTGCGTACGGAGGACCTGTGCGACTCCGATGATGGATGAGTTGCGAACGAGTCCCTCGTCATCGAGCGCGACCACGGAGGTCGCATGGGCGAGGGAGCTGCTCAGAAACAGGAGGGCCGCAACGGCGACGCGGGTCACGCTCTTCATAGCCGGAGTCCTTCGTAGCGGGGGCGCGATTTGTGATACACCGTGTGGGCTCGAACTCAAGGATAGCGCAGTGCGCACCACCGCGCACATCTCAATACCCGCGTCCCGGGGTCCATGGTTAATTCGCGAACGGAAAGCCCCTCGGAAGGTCTTCTTTTGAGGCTAGTGAAAGCGCAAGCCTCTATAGTGGACAGGCGATGCGGATCTCCCAGAAATATCCGCTGCTCGTGGTGCTCACCACCCTGGCCACGGGTCTCGGCATTTTCTTCGCGATGACCGAGGTGATGCGCGGCTCCGTCGAGGCCGAGCTGGTGAAGCGTGGTACGTCCATCGCCGACGGCTTCGCCCTCGCAAACGGCCGACTCCTCGCCATCGATCCGGTCCCCCTCGAGGACATCGCGGTGCTTCAGAGCAATATCTCCGCCCTAGGAAACGACCCGGACGTGCTCCACGCCCGCATCGCGAATGCGAGGGGTGTGATCCTCGCGAGCATCGACAAAACGGATCTCGGGGGGTCCCTCCCCGACTTTCTGCGCGATCCCAAGGGCGAGACCGCATTCGTCGACCGGGAGGAAGAGGCCTACCACTTTCGATCCACGGTGCGCTACAACGGCGAGGTGGTGGGCTTTCACGTGCTCTCGCTCTCACGCCGCCCGGTCGTTGCCGCCATTCGCTACGCGCTTCGCAACGCGCTGATCTTCTCCGGCGGGATCGCGCTAGCGCTCGCGCTCCTGGCCTTCGCCTTCGCCCAGCGCCTGGTCCAGCCGATCGCTTTGATGAGCCACAAGGTTCGCGCCATCGCCGCAGGCGACTACTCGCAGCGCATGCCCGAAGGCCGTCGAGACGAGCTCGGCCAGCTCGCCCGCCATTTTAACACGATGGTACACCGCACCGGTCTCTTCCTGCATTATGTCGACAAATCGATCATCGACCGGCTCGCCGAGGACGAATCGTTGAGCGAGCCCGGTGGGCGCTCCCGCGATCTGACGATCGTGTTCGGGGACATGCGCGGCTACACCTCGATGTCGAACCGCCGCACCGCCGACGAGGTCATCAACATCGTCAATACCTATTTCCACCTGTTGATCGAGGCCATCGTCCACTTCGAGGGTCGCGTCGACAAGACCATGGGCGATGCGATCATGGCCATCTTCGAGCGCGAGGAGAGCGGGGGGATCGACGATCACGCGCGGCGCGCGGTTCTGGCCTGCGCCTATATGAAAGCGAGCACCCGGATTCTGAACGACTTTGTACGCATGCGCGAGGCGGAGGGGCAGGCCGTTGCAATCGAGGCGCGCGAGTTCGGGTTTTCGGCGGCATCGGGCAAGGCGATCGTCGGGAACATCGGGAGTTGGCGGCGCATGGACTACACGGTCTGCGGTCGCATCGTGAACCTCGCATCGCGCATCGAGGGCCTCACAAAGAACGGCGAGGTCGTGCTCGACAATTTCACGCGGATCAGCGCCCAGGAGCTGATCGAATTCGAGTCGCTGCCGCCCGTTCAACCGAAGGGCTTTTCGGAGAAAGAGAAAGTTACCCCCCACCGCCTGACCGGGCTCGCCGATCAGGAGAATGCAAAGATGCGCGCGTTCTTGAAGCGGATCTTCACTTTCAGCTTCATTCGCGACCACGTCATGCCCCGAGACCTGCAGGTGGGGCAGCAGCAGGAGTGGTGCCACGCCGCCGAAGAGCAGTTGAACGAAATGATCAACAACGCACCCTTGAACGATCTGTTTGAGCGCGTCGACACGGAAACCGGTCGACGCATGAGCCCCTCCGAGCCCCGCCCCCTGCGGTTGTCCAAGTGATCATCGGGCCCAGGCCGTGCCCTGTACGCGGATTTCGTCCGGCAAGGGCGCCGCGTAAGCACGCCCGTCGCTTCGAGTCGGGACGATCTTCGCGCAGGTGACGTCGATATCGGCGGTCCACTGCTCACCCGCGAAGGCGAGACTCTCGATCCTCGACTTCGAGACTGAGTAATCGGCCTCCGTTTCTCTGCCTTCGTCGAGGTAGCGAACGCGGCATCGAGAGGTCGTGAGATTCAGCGAAGAAATCCCTGGCTCTAGTCGGTTGACGTCGAGGGACAACTCGAGGTGATGAAGCCAGCGGTCGCGGGGCCCGCGGGCGACCCACAGGACCGAGCCGCTCGCCTCCCCCGCCGTGAGTCGTCCGAGGTTCCCCACGAGCTGCAGGGGCTCCGCACGACCACCGCTCACGGCCCAACGGAGCGGTCCCACGTCGCCGGTGGCCGGTCTCTCCGGAGCGTCGACCACCGGGTCACACGCGCAGCGTCCGGTACAGGACACGAGCACAGCTAGGAGTAGATGCAAAAAGAAGTGCCGAGAGCTCACGCAGCCTTGCCGATCACCCCGCCCGACACGAGCTCCGCCAGGATCAGCGCGCATTCGAGGTGATCCATTCCTGCGATCTCCATGATGTCCTGATAGCTCGAAACGCCGTCGACCTGCGACAGGATGAATCCGGAGCGGTGATCGAGGTCGAGCCAGATGACCTGATCGGGTGGGCAGAGCACCGTCGGCACCGCATTCAGATCCCCGATCTTCGAGCCCGCCATCTTCATCAGCACATCGCGAGAGCGACCCTCCGCAGCCCGGGCGACCCGGTGATCTGGATCCATGGCGAGAATCTGTTTCGCGACCTCGAGCGCCCCGCTCAGGTCGTCGAGCTCGGAGAGCTCGTTGAGCTTTTGCTCGAGCGCGTCGAGGCTCTCACCCTTCTCCTGGGTCTCGGCGCTCGCCTGATCGACCTGTTGCACCAGATCGAAGGCTCCGCCGCCCAGGGAGTCTTCCCCCGAGGGCAAGGCGATCGCCCCGTCCTCCGGGAGCTCGACCTCCGTGTGAATCCCACTCTCCGCGTCGTCGAGCTCGAGCAAGGGAGGAGCAACCGCTTTGGGAGATGAGCCCGCGAGGGCGATCGGTTCGGACGCTGAAGCCGGCTCCTCCGGCGCTGAGCCCGCCAGCGCGATCGGCTCGGACGGGTTGCCCGGGTCCGCGTCCATTCCCGGCAATGCGATCGGATCCGAATCACCGGCGAGGGCAACGGTCGGCTCGGGCTCCGGTTCGGGAACCTCGAGCGGCGCCGATGCGGTGGCCGCTTCGACGAGCGACGCGGTGGGGTCCCAACCGGAGCTGCCGGAGACCGCCATCCCGTCCGGCTCTTCGAGCGGCAGGTCCCCGAGGTCCTCCAACGGCGGCAGTAGCCCCTCAGCCATCACCTGACCTGTCGACCCAGCCGATGTCGTCGCACTCGATTCGGATTTTTGCGCCGGCGGTGGGGCGTGTGCGAACGGCGGCGTGAAGCTACTTTCGCCACTCACCGTCGCGATGAAGGGTTCCGGCATCGGTGCGGCGGGCGGCGGTGCCGAAGAAAGGGCGGGCGCAGGCGCAGGCGCAGGCGCCGAGAGAATCACCGGCTCGCGATCGGGTATGGGCGCGGCGGAGGGTTCAGGCGACAGAGCGGTTTCAACAACGGGTTCGGATTGCGCTGCCGGCTCGACCTTCGGTAGTACCGGCGCGTGCACCGGTGGCGGCAACGGCTGCCCCTTCGGCGCGAGCGCTCCAGGGATTTCGTAGTCGCCGAGGGCCTGAGCAAAGGCGTCCGGATCTTCCTGGCGAACAAAATCCAGATACTCGCGCACATGCTCGAATTCCGGAAGTGCCGGATCGATTTCGGACCACGCCCTCAACGCCGACTCTACATCGCCGGACGCGTAGGCCACCAAACCTGCCCGGATCGCCTCGTCCATCGAATCAGGTCTTCAGCTTCTCTACGACGTTCTTCAAGAGTGACATGGTTCGCTGCAAGGGACCATGACTCGCCGCGAGCGCTGCTGCGTCCCGTCGTTCGATCGCTGCCCGCGCTTCTTTGATCGATGCCTCGGCTTTTCTCAGTGCCTCGACCCCGAAATCCGTACCCGCGATGATCGGCCGGGCCTCGGGAAGGAAGCGATCGATTTCACGAAGTACGCGCTCGACCTCGACCTTTTCGGACTCGAACGCTTCGCTCGCTTCCGCGGACGCCACCGTGTCTTTGTTTTCGGAGATCATCTCCCGAATCTCATCTTCGGTTAGGCCACTCGAAGCGGTAACTTCGATCGCTTGCTCGCGTCCCGTCTCCGCATCCTTCGCGGACACACTCACGATGCCATCAGCGGAAATATTGAAGCTCACTTCGATCTTCACCACACCGCGCGGCGCCTCACGGAGCTGGTCCAAAACAAACTCACCGAGGAGCTCGTTCTCCGTAGCCTGGGGCGAGTCGCCTTGCATGACCATGATCCGCACCTGGGTCTGATTGTCGCGGACCGTGGTGAACATCTTCTGGGCGGAGGTTGGAATCGTCGTGTCCTTTTCGATGATCACATCGACCAATCCGCCAGCCACCATGATCCCCAGGTTGTGCGGCGTCACATCGAGTAGAACGGTCTCCGTGTCGCCGGAGGTCAGCAGGAAACCCTGAATGGCTGCGCCGGACGCGACGACCTCATCCGGGTGCACACCCTTCGACGGCGCCACGCCAAAATAGGCCTGCACCGCTTCCTGGACGCGTGGCATTCGGGTCATCCCGCCCACGAGGATCACCGCTTCGATGTCGCTCGTGGCAAGCCCCGCACTCTCGAATGCGCGACCGCAGATTTCGAGGGAGCGCTGGATCAGGTCTTCGACGAGCTCGTTGAGCTTGTTGCGGCTGAGACGTTTCTGGAGGTGGAGCGCTTGGCCATTGGGTGGCGAATAAATGAAGGGCAGGTTGATGTCGGTCTCGCCGACGGTGCTCAGGTCCATCTTTGACTTCTCCGCCGCATCCCGTAGGCGCTGGAGCGCCATCTTCTCCTGACGCAGATCGACCCCGTGCTCCGCTTTGAACTCCGCGGCGAGCCAATCGATGATCCGCTCGTCGAAGTCCTCGCCCCCGAGGAACGTATCGCCAGCGGTGGCGAGAACCTCGAAGACGCCGTCGCCGATCTCCAGGAGTGAGATATCAAAGGTGCCCCCGCCGAGATCATAGATGGCCACACGCTGCTCCATGCCCTTGCCAAACCCGTAGGCAAGCGCCGCGGCGGTCGGCTCGTTGATGATCCGGAGAACATCGAGGCCAGCGATGCGCCCGGCGTCCTTCGTCGCCTGGCGCTGATTGTCGTTGAAGTAGGCTGGAACGGTGACCACGGCCTGCTCGATCTTCTCGCCGAGCTGCTGTTCGGCGATCAGACGCATCTCCTGGAGCACCATCGAGGAGACTTCTGGGATCGCGTAGACATTGTCGCCGAGGTAGATGCGAACGTCTTGGTGCGGACCGGAAACGCACTTATAGGGCACCAGGTCGACCATCTTCTGGACGTCGCTCGAATCCCAACGCCGACCGATCAGGCGCTTGGACCCGTAGATCGTATTGTCCGGATTCGTGATCGCTTGCCGCTTCGCGAGGTGACCGACGAGGCGTTTTCCGCTTTCCGAGACCGCGACGATCGAGGGAATCGTACGCTGCCCCGTGCGACTCGCGAGCACTCGAGACTCATCATTTTCGACGACTGCGACGCACGAGTTAGTCGTTCCGAGATCGATACCAATGACTTTGACCATGGTGGCTCCGAAAACGCGAGATCGGCACGGCGCACGGCGCCTTTAGCCCAAGACTCGCGCCACCAATTTCTTAACACGGGGGTCGAGAGGCTCCAAGGCCCGCGCCCGCTCGACGTAGGGGCGCGCTTTCGACTTTTCTCCGTTCTCGAGCAGCGCCAAAGACGCGGTCACGAGGATATCCGTCCGCTCGCCCCCCGCCGAGAGCGCGCGCTCGGCGTAGCGCCACGCGCGGGTACCGTCGTGCATGTCGAGGTAACACTCAGCCGCCCGCAGCGCGTAACGCGAATTGGAGGGGACCAGGTCGGAGGCGCTCGCCCAATCGTCGGCGGCTCCCGCGACGTCCCCAAAAGTCTCCTTCTTCTTGGCGTCAGAGACCCGCTTGGTTGCCCGCAGGGTGGACGCCTGTGCGGAGGCCTCGTCGTAGCGCAGCTTGTACTCAGGATTGTCCGGCTCGTGCGCGAGCGCCAACTTGAAGCTCGCCTCCGCCCCGATCGCATCGCCGTCGCGCAGCTGCTGGAGCCCATCCGCGTAAAACCCGGCGGCTTTTCCGCTGGTCCCCCCGCCACCGGCGGATCGGCGCAGACCACCGCGCTTCTTGCGCTGCTCCATGATCTGCTTGCGCCGCGCTTCGAGCCGTCGCTCCATCTCCGGGTCGATGGGCGATGAAGGGGCGGTGCGAGGCCGGGAATTTGGGCGCGAGGATGCGCTGCGGGGCTCCGAGATCGATCGCGCGGGAGCCGGTGTGGGCGAGGGTGCCGAAGTCGGAGCAGCGCTGAGTCCCGGGACGAAGCTATAGGGCGGCGCCGACGGCGCCGGGTGCTTCTCGCTGTATTCCTTCTTCTTCTTCGGGTGTGAGAGCGTGTCGTAGGCGACCTTTAGCCCGGTGAAGACCCGTTCCAGGCGCTGTTTGTAGGGTCCGAGCTCTTTGCCGAAGAAACGGTCCGGGTGAAATTTCTTCGAGAGGGCGAAGAAGGATTTCTTCACGACAGAGCGCGAAGGATCGCCCGAAAGATTCAGCGCGTGCCAATGCCCCTCTCGCAAACGGACTTCGAGCTCTAGAATGCAGGCGAGTGTGGCGCGGTCGAGCCCGAGCGGCGCGAAGTCCACGCCGTTGAGCTCCTCTTTGATCTCCGCTCGGAGGGGAAAATCCGGTTCTTTCGCGGCGGGAGCGGTCGGCTTCGCTGACGTCGTCGCCGTGTTGGCTTCCTCGACAGCCGCGGGCGCAGGGTGCGGTGCGGGCGCAGGGTGCGGTGCGGGCGGAGGGTGCGGTGCGGGCGGAGGATTGCCGCTCCAATGCACCACTCCCATGCGCTCGAGATGGTAAAGCGCCTGGGCGAGCTGCTCCGAGTTCTGCCCTACTAAGTGACAGAGGTCGTCCGCGCTGGTCACCCCGTCAATTCGGGACAACAGAAAGCCATCGCTCGCGGTGAGCGCGAGCTGGGCAAAGTTGACCCCCGACACGAGACGAGGTGGCGTCGCCATGAGGTCGGAATCCGTCACTGTCTTTCCATTATGCCTGGAATCACGCGTACCCGGGCAAGATGTGACGGCTCTTTCGAAGATATTCGTCTCTGCTATGGCCACATTTCATTAGACGGAACACTCCGAGGCTCACCTGAATTGCTCGTTCAGCGAGCGCCTGATACACGCCGGGAGTCATGACCGAGATTCGAGGCTGGGTACACATCCGGGGGCTGACGATCGGCAATGCGAGCGTCGGGATCTATCCCCGCGAGCAACGCGCCCGCCAGCCGATCCGGGTCGATGTGAGCCTGTGTGTGACGATGACTGAGGCGGTCGAGCACGAACGCATCAAAGGAACCGTCGATTATGACGACGTAGCGAGCCTCGTGCGAGAAACGACCCTCTCGCGCCATTACCCGCTGATCGAGTCGCTGGCCCACATTCTCGCTGCTCAGTGCCTCGCGCGATTCGACGCCCATGAGGTCCGGGTCGAGCTCCACAAACCGGACGCCCTCCCCGACGCCACCGCATCGGTCGAAATCAGCCTCACGCGCTGACGCTCAGGCGGTTTGTTTTCCATCGACCCGCTTTGGAGCTACGATTCGCCCGTGATTCCAATTCTCTGCTCCGTCCTGATCGGTCTCCCCGGTTGGGCCAGCGACATCGACGTACGACCCAAGAAGGTCAAAACCCTCGCTGTGCAGGGCGACGACGCCCCCGAGTCGCTCCTTCTGATGCCTGCTCGACGCTTCAGCTCGGTCACCCTCGAAGGCCCGGGACGTGTGGCTTTCGACCTCTACGGACTGACGATCTCGAAACGCGAGCGAACCCTCGGTCCTGGCTCCGTGATGATCAAACGCGGCCGCTCGGTGGTGGAAAACGTGAAACTGAGCGGCAACGCCACCCCATGGAAGGTGTCCAAACGCCGGAATTGGGTGCTCACCTCTGTTCAAACGGTGGAGGTGGACCTCGAGGAGGGTAAGAACGCATTCTCCTTCAAACCCGACCGTGCAGCCCGCGGTGGCTTCTTCCTGCTCGTTCGCCGACTCGCAGAAGAATCTGCAGCCCCCCCTCCCGCGCTGCCTCCGCCGCCGGAACCGCCACTCGAAGAGCAGCCCGAAATAGGGAGCGAGCTCGAGCCCGCTTTGGTTGCGGGCGTCGATGCGCAGGCGGTCGAGGCGACGGAGCCGGGATTTGAGATCGTCGAGCCCAAACCTGCCACTCAGACGATTCGCTCGCCCGACGGCGACGGGTTGTTCCTGCAGCTCGGTGCCGCGGACGGCCTCAACCTGGTGGCCCGGGGGACCGGCGTCCTGGTTTTCGACTTCCATGCGCACCGAAACGCCTCCAAGCCCGCCACCCTAGAGCCCGCGGTTCTGGCGGTGCTCCTCGACGACGTCCTGGTCGACACGCTCAAAGTCGATGCGCAGGCGAGTGCCCAGTATTCCATCGCAGGAGCGGCATACGATCTCTCCGAGCGGGCGCAGTTTCAGGTGACCATTCCGGCCGGTAGTCACCGGGTCACCATCGCGCTCTCGGACACGGCCCTCGACGGTGGCTCGATCCGCGCGCGCTTCGAGGCGACGGATGTCGAGTCTCTCTCTGAGGAGGAGCCTTTCGTGCCGCCGGAGCCACCTCCGATGGTCGAAATCCGCGAACGTCCCGAGGACGAGCCTCCGGACCCGACTTGGGTCGGGCTGACCCTCGCCGGCGGCACCGCGCTGGGCAACAGCAGCGGCCAGCTCGGCTACGCGGGCCTCCTGGATTTCTTCGTGCTTCCATCGGACTTCGGGCGGGTCGTCGGCTTGGGCATCACGAGCGGCTTCACCTCGGTCGCGACCCGAGAGACCGTCAACGATCCTCGCACGGCGAGCGGGTCCAACCTCGTCCTGTTCTCCGAGCAGGCGATTCCGGTGCTGTTGGACTTGAGGCTCGCCTTGGATCTCGGAGACTTCGCGCTCCAGGCGGGGGCCGGCGGCGGCGGAATCGTCTCCTGGGCGGAAACGGAAGCACTCGGCAGTCGCGCCGAGACCGGCACGGATTTCATTCTGGCGCTGGGAGGGCATCTATCGCTGATGACCCGGGTGGGCGCGGGGTGGCTCACGTTGCGAGGACAGCTCACCCTGACCGAGCCGACCGAAGTCGCCAATCTTCGCGATTTCGATCCGGGGTCGTTGAGTGTCACCCTCGGCTACACGTTCAGCAGCTACTGAGCCCCATTCATGTGATGGTTGAAGAGTCCCAAGAGGGTCGTCAGGCCTTCTCGAACCTTTGCAAGGAAGCTCGCCTGATGCGGCACGTGATGAAAATTTGGGTGCTGTGACCAGAGCTCGTGGAGCTTGCGGTCGAGCTCACGCGCTCTTGCCACCGACTCTATCCGCATCGGGTTGCCGCCTTCGATGACCTCGAGGTCTCCAACCGCCGCGCTCTCGAAGAACACGACCGCCTCGTAACGCCCGAGCTCCCGACGGACAGAGCTCCCCATCGCCTCGAAGAAGCCATCCGGGCCGTGTGGCCAGTAAGCCGCGCCGTCAACCGAACCTCGGTCGCAGAGCAACACGCGGCCAGGAAAGCGGGCGCGGTAGATATCCTCCAGATTCCGTTGAACGTGGTAAATCGCGCGCTGGGTCGCTTCGCGGATCTCGTGGTCGGTGCTGCGCGGAAACCCACCGGAGAAGAGCATCGTCGCCGATTCGGGGACGATGGCAACCCGTTCGCCGAGCTCGCGCCGAAACAAATCGGCGGCGGTCGTCTTGCCTCCGCCCGGCCCGCCCGTGACCACGATGCGCATGGCTCAACGGGTGCTGTAGTTCGCGATGATTTGGCGAACTGCGTCGGCGTCATGGTGAGTTGGAGACAGCTCTACGAACTTCTTGTAGGCCGCGATGGCGGACCGTGGCTGTCCGAGCTTCATATAGGACACGCCGAGACTGCGATATGCGACGCCATTGCGCGGATTGAGCTCGATCGAATCCTTCAAGGTGTCGATCGCGAGCGCCACCTTCTCCTGTTTGAGCAGCTGATTTGCTTTGAGGTAGAGCTGATTGGCTTTCGCCACGTCGCGGCTGGAAACCGATACCGTCGTCTCCGGAGACTTGGGCGTCGGCTTTGCGACCGGGCGTGTCGGCAGGGGTTTCGCTGCGGTCTTCGGCTTCGCGGCGCGGGTGGCGAGAGGCCTGGGCTCGGGCACGCTCTCCGACGGGGTCTCGATCGCCGCTTCCGGCGACGCATCTGGCGACAAGTCCGTTAACGTGTCCGCGAGCGGCTCGGCGGGCTGCGCGTCGACGGCTTCGCCTCCCGCGACCCGATCGCTCCCCTCCTCGACCCCGTCCTCCGACGTTTCCTCTCCGGAAAGCGCCACATCGTCAACCGGCTCTTCTTCCGGTGCGGCCGGCTCAGGTGCGGCCGGCTCGTCCTCCGTCGCCACGGGTTCGGCGGCATCGGCCATCGCTTCGGGCTCTGCAGAGGAGACGATAGCGTTCTCATTCACGTCGCCCATGAAGTAGACGGCGAGCCCGAAGACCGCGATGAGCGAAGCAGCGATCGCCAGCATCTTCCAGGGCGAGCCCCCCTGCACTTCCTGCTCGTCGAAATCGTCTTCTTCCTGTGTGTCAACGCGCGTCGACGGACCGGGCGGAGCTGCAGGTACGGGCTGTGCGGACGGCGCGACGGCCTGAGACATCGGCGGGGGCGTTGCGCTAAAGGCGGGCGTCGCGTGTGCACCGCTCAGTGGCGGCTCCGGATAATAGCTCGCGGAGGGTGCCGCCGCGGCGACGGGCGCGGTCGGAACCGGCGCGGGGGTTGCGGCTTCGACCTCGGGAGTAAGTGCCGCGGGCGGGACGACGGGCGGCGACCAGCGCGGATGCCCAGCCTCAACGGTGAAGAGAATCGCCTCCGGGACCATGTTCTTCAGCGAGTCGCGGCGCACCGGCTTTGCGTTGCGCAGGCGCTGACGCAGGTCGGGCTCGGCGGGAGGGGGCGGAGGAGGCGTTCGATCCCGTGCATGGATCTCGACCACTTCCGTGCCGCGGAGCCGCGCCGCCGGCTTCTTCGCATCGAGGCCGCCCAGGACTGCCGGCGCGCCTTCCGGTGAAACCGCTGGAACCGCCACCGGGGTCGAGACGCTCTCTGGGACCGATGTCGGCTCCAATTCCGGTTCCGGTGCGGGTTCGGGAGCAGCTGCAGGCGCCGTCGGCGGCGCGGAGTCGACGGCTGTTGGCTCCGAGTCGTCGGGCTTCGGCGCACTGGGGAACAGGTTCGTCGAACCCACGGGGATGGGAGCGAGAATCTGCGGATCCGTGAGAGCGGTGACTTCTTCCGGTGCCGGCGCCACCGGCCAGTCCGCCGGTGGCTCGTGGAGCTCCGGCTCGCGCCCCATCGGCGGCGCGATCCGCGCAGGCTCGGAGACCGAAGGCTCGGCGGGGCTCGGCGCAGGCATCTCGGACCCGACCGGGAGCACCCGGGCGGCGGGCTCCCGCCACTGACTGTTCGTTTGGTCGAGGTCGATGGTACCGCGACTCTCCGGCGACTCGAGCTCGCTCTGGACCGGGGCTTCCGCCTCCGGGAGCTCGAGATTGGGCGCTTCGCCGGTTTCCGTTGCGTGCCCCTCGATGAGCTCGGTCGAGCCGTCCGGGTGGATTCTCAGAAGCGCCATGCAATTTGAACATTGAACGTCGGCAGGTCCGGTCGAAAGCACCGAACCGGAAACGAATACGGGCTTCTTGCAACTCGGACAGGGGAGCAGCATTCCGTCGATCGACTCCGTGAAGCAGACCACGCCATCTTACCATCACCATCCCGAGCACGCCCAAACGGATCGCGGCGGTTTTACAATGAACCCACAATTACCTACCTCAAGACGTAGTACGGGAGCGTACGCTCTGATAACTTTTCGCAGTGGCCACGATTCTCATCGCCGACGACGAGACGAACCTCCGGAAGGTCCTGAGCGCGATGCTTCGCAAAGATGGGCACATCCCGATCGCGGTGGCCAACGGCGAGGATGCAATCCGAGCGATGGCGGATGCGCCCGTCGACGTGGTGATATCCGACCTGAAGATGCCAGGGATGAGCGGCCTCGAGCTCCTGAGCGAGGTCAAGCGCCGCCAACCGGGAGTGCCGTTCATTCTCATTACCGCCCATGGGACCGTGGATACGGCGGTGACGGCGCTGAAGACGGGCGCTTTCGACTACGTCACGAAGCCCTTTGACCGCGCGGAGCTCCGCACCGCCGTTCAGAAAGCCGTGGCGACACGGGAGCGCCTCGCCAACCGCTTTCCGGACACCGGCGACCCACAAGGCCGTTTCCGAATCATCGGCGAATCGCCGAGCATGCGGGAGATTTTCAACATCATCGAGAAGGTCGCGGACACTCCTTCGACGGTGCTCATCACCGGTGAGTCCGGCACGGGCAAGGAGCTGGTGGCGACTGCACTGCATGAGCAGAGCTCACGCGCCTCCGAGCCCTTCATCAAGGTGAACTGCGCGGCGATTCCAAAGGATCTCTTGGAGAGCGAGTTTTTCGGCTACGAGCAGGGGGCGTTCACCGGCGCGGTCAGCTCTAAGCCCGGACGCTTCGAGCTCGCCGACGGCGGCACGCTCCTGCTGGACGAGATCGCAGAGATCCCAATCGAAATGCAGGTCAAGCTCCTCCGCGCGATCCAGGAAAGCGAGTTCGAACGGGTCGGTGGCGTACGAACGATCAAGGTAGACGTGCGCGTGATCGCGGCCACCAATCGCGACCTGGCCGAGGAGATCAGCCGCGGAAGCTTTCGCGAAGACTTGTACTACCGTTTGAACGTTGTGCCGATCAGTTTGCCCGCCCTGCGCGAGCGCGCCGATGACATCCCGCTGCTGTGCGAGTTTTTTCTGGGCAAGTACGCCGAGCGCCTGAAACGGCCGGCGCGACAGGTGAGCGAATCCGCCCTGCGCGCGCTGCGCGCGTACGAATGGCCCGGCAACATTCGCGAATTGGAGAACGTGATCGAACGGGCCATGTTGTTCGCGGAGGGAGCGACGATCGAGCTGTCGGATCTGCCCGAGAGTTTTCGAGCGCAGGGCCCGGTGCACGACGTGGAGCCGGTGGACTTCGCTGAGCTTCAGGATTCATCGCTCAAAGACATCGTTCGACAACGCACCTCAAAACTGGAGCGTGAGCTGATCCAGGGAGCCCTCGAGCAAACCGGCGGAAACGTGACCCGTGCCGCGGAACGACTGCGCATTTCTCGCAAGGGATTGCAGAACAAGATGAAGGAGCTCGGCCTCCGTGAAGAGTAGGCTCGGGTGGGAAAGAGGCGGTCGCCCGCGAAGGCGAACGCGCGACCAGAGAACAGAAAGCTTGATTCCGACCTTGGCCCCGTCTAGCCTAATCCACGAGTATTAAAGGACTTTTTTTGAACCACGGAGCAATCAAGAGCGCTGTATCGCCCGGGCTCGCGTGGCTCGTGCTCGTGGCCGCGACACCCGCATGGGCAGCCGAGTTGACCGAGGTCGCCGATGCCCTCGACCGGCTCGAGATCGGCACCGTAGAGCGCGAGGATCCCTTCGACTTCGAGCTCGGCGTCGGTTTTCACAACGTCATCGAGTCCGGCAAGATCACGCGTGAACCGTTCGAGCGACCGGGGATCAGCAGCAACTGCACGGAGCAGAATCCTTACGGTTGCGCCGCAGTAGATGAGCTCGCCTATGACCGCAACACGAGCCTTCTCGCCTTCGACGCGGAGTTTGGCCTCTTTCGTGACCTCAGCCTGACCGTCGGCTGGTCCTACGTTCTCTCCCAGAGCCTGAGCTTCGCCTACGCCGACGGTGTCGACGCGAGCAACTCGAGCGTAGACCCCCAGACCAGCGACCCGAACGACATTCTCTTCGCCAACGACTTCGAGGCCAAACAGCGTGGCTCCGGTCCACTCTCCCTCACCCTCAAGTGGTCGCCACTCAATGACTTTCGCGACGTCACCCGGCCGACCTGGTTGCTCTTCTTCACCTGGTCAAATCCCTGGACCACGACGGTCTTCGACCCATCGGTTCGAGCGACTCCGTCAGACCCGGGGCCCGTCGGCGACGGCGTGCATCGTTTGACCATCGGCACCGCATTCTCCAAGCGCTTGGGTAACTTTGGTCGGGACATCGAGATCGACCCGACGGCGAATCGACGGGGCTATTTTGATCCCTATCTCTCGCTCTCCTACACCATTCCGCTTCCCGAAGACGGTTTAGCCCTCGACGATCTCGTCGAGAACCGCGACAACCCGTTTGGGCGGCGTCCGTCGTCGGAAGTAAACGCGAAGCTCGGAATCGAATTCGTTCCCCTCGAAGACATTCGCGCCCAGCGGAAGCTCGCCATCGACC
Source organism: uncultured Bdellovibrionales bacterium (assembly GCA_964468125.1). Lineage (GTDB taxonomy): Bacteria > Myxococcota > XYA12-FULL-58-9 > XYA12-FULL-58-9 > CAYXVF01 > CAYXVF01. The sequence continues at coordinate 18,510 of CAYXVF010000014.1, forward strand.
TCGGGTTCGAGACGTCGTTGTTCACCGAAGGGCGCAACTACAGCCTGCTCACTCACCCGCTGCAGGAGCTCACGTTCGAGGAGCAGCACGCACGCTTGATGGGTCGGCTCGGCGTCTACGTGCAGGCCGCCGAATTCATCAAAGTACAAGGCACGGTCCACATCGGCTACGTCACCGAGCACTTCCTGACGTACGAAGAGGTGGGTGAGGATCGAACCGGGGACGGTCAGGTTCTTCCGGGTACGGACGACGCGGTCAACCCCTACTTCTGCGGCTTCACGGATACGGACATCTGCGCTACCAAGGGGCAACCTTCCGTCGACCAAGTGGGTTTCCGCTTCAAGGATGAAGAGCACCTGGTCGTCAACTGGTCTATCCGCGCGATCATGACTTTCTAATGAGCCGACGCAGCCCGGGCGGAGTGTTCCGTGAGAAATACGGCATCTAGCTGCCGCTCACCGTCACGTCTTCCAGGACGAGCGTCGGAGTCTGCATCGAGCCGTAGAGGTAGGGGTCATTGCCCACGGCGACGAGCCGTTGCCAGAGCTCGACGTGATTACCGGAGAGGTTCATCTCACCCACCGGCTCGGCGATCTTGCCATCGCGAATCGCAAATCCTGCGATGCCGTGACTGAATTCACCTCGTGTCGAGTCGGAGTTTCCGCCTTGGAATGAGGTGACGTAGACACCGTCTTTCACGGACGCGATGAGCGCATCCGGGCTCTGCTTTCCGGGGGCCAGCCTCAGGTTGCTCGTGCTCCCCCCCGTTGGCGCCACGTTCATCTTTCGAGCGTAGTACACGTCGATGAGATACTCGGTGAGCACACCCTCGTTGAAGAGCTCCCGCCTACGCGAGGTGATCCCATCACTGTCGAAGAGACGAGAGCCGAAGCCGCCTGGAACGTGTGGGTCATCGACTAGCGTAAACGCCTTCGATGCGACTGTCTCACCCAGTCGACCTTCCCAGAACGAGCGATTCTGCTGCAGCATCCTGCCTTTCAGTGGTGAGATTGCGTGAGAGAGAAGCGATCTCGCCGCCCGATTCTCGACCACGACCGTTCGCTTTGCGGTCTCGAGTTTCTGCTGCGCAAGTCTCCTCTTCGCGCGCTGGCTAGCGCGCACCCCCATCGCATGAGGATCTTCGAGAGCGTTGCGCCATCGGGTAGCGATTACCTCGTAGTCATTCGGTTTGCGCCCGGAGGGATCATCACAGGTTGAGTGCGCGTAGCAGTAGAGCAGCGTTGAGGTCTCGCTTCCCGCAAAGCCGTTGCTGTGCATGCGAACGAATTCTGACTTCACGTCCTCCGCGCTCGAGGTGACCGACAAGATGCCGTCGACCGCACGTGCGCCGTCATGGGCCGCCTCCGCTAGGGTTTTTCGGTCTTCAATGGTCATGTCTGCGAGCCCCGGGTCGGACAGCTTTAGATCGATCTCGGGCTGTCCTGCATACAGGCTGGGGTCCGCGAGTCCGCGGTGCGGATCTTTTCCGAGCACCCGTGTCAGCGCGACCGCCTTCTCAACGAAGCTCTGGATCGCGTCCGGCCGCAGGTCGCTCGTGTTGTGACTCGAGTAGCGACCGTCGACATAAATCTCGACCGTGAGCGCCTGGGTTGATGACTCCGTGATATCCTCGAACGCGCCGTCGCGCATGCTGACGCCCACACCCCGCTTGGCGCGCACCTCAACGGCAGCCTCAGCGGCGCCGGCCTTCGTGCAGAGCTCTAATGCGTGTTCCGCTGTGTTCGGGAGAATCATGCCACACCTCCCACCACGACTCTGGACACGAGGACTGTCGGCAGTCCGAGGGAAACAGGCACACCTTGGCCATCCTTGCCGCAAGTCCAGCCGCCCTCGTCGAAGGCAAAATCATTGGCCACCATGCTGATGCGAGCGAGAGACTCGGGTCCGTTGCCGATGATGTTGACGTCTTTGATGGGTGCTGTGAGCTTGCCGTCTTCGATGAGGAAACCGTTCTTGACGTAGAACGAATAGTCGCCTCCGCCGATGTCGACTTGTCCGTTGGTGAAGGAGACCGCATAGATTCCTTTCTTCACCGCAGCAAAGACTTCCTCGCGTTCGTGAGGCCCATTCTCCATGTAGGTGCTGCGCATCCGAGGGAGCGGCTTGTGGCGGAACGACTGTCTGCGACCGCTGCCGGTGGGTTTGACACCGAAGTGCCGCGCGCTGATCTCGTCGTGAAGGTAGGACTTGAGGGTCCCGTTCTCCACCAGGTACGTTGTTTGTGATGTGTTGCCTTCGTCGTCCACGTTGATGGCGCCGCGGTGATTGGGATGGGTTCCGCTGTCAACGATGCTCACGAATGACTCGGCGACAGGCTTGCCGATCCGGTCCGCAAAAATCGACACGCCCTTGCGGTTGAAGTCAGCTTCCATGCCGTGGCCGATTGCTTCGTGCAGCAAGATGCCGGACGAGCCTGCAGCGAGCGCCACGGGCATCTCGCCCGCGGGTGCGGCCTGCGCACGGAACAGGATCTCCGTGCGGTCGTAAGCCTCATCCACGAGCCCCTGGAGCCGCGCGGGGGAGTAGTAGTCCAGTCCGGCGCGCGCCGCACGGTTTGCGCTGTTGGTCTGGCGTACCTCGCCATCGCGCATCGTGACGGAAAGATACATGCGCGTCATGGGCTGATGGTCGTAGGCGACACGGCCCTCGGATGAAACGAGCATCACGACATTTTGGCTAGACTCGAAGCTAACGCTCACGCGCTCGACGCGCGGGTCCTTCGCACGGGTGCTTTCGTTGACCTGATTCAGGAGAGGCATCACGCGCGCCACGTCTACCGACACCCAGTCGACGGCGTCGTAGTAGTGAGCCGGCGGGATGACCGTCACGTTTTGCTCGGGTACTTTCGCAGCGCTCTTGGCAACACCGGCAGCAGTGCGCGCCGCGTGGATCATGCTCTTGCGATCGAGGCTTTCGGTGAAGGCGTAGCCCGTCTGGTCGCCCACGACGACGCGAATGCCAACACCCAGATCGATCTGTGTACGGGCTTTGTTCACGACGTCGTCCTCGAGAGACAAGGACATGCTGGTTCCATGCTGGAAGTAGAGGTCCGCCCAGTCACCGCCATTCTCGAGCGCGATCGCGAGAACTTCGCGATAGAGCTCGGGCGTCACTCCAAAGTTATCGGAAAAATAAGAGGGGAGAGGCAGGGTGCTCCCTGCGGTGGGGGAGACGCGTTTAGAGCCTGCGCACCCACTGAGCCACAGGGCCGCAGCCGCTCCGCCGATGGCAAACTCTCGCCTATCCATACCGTCGTTTTTGATCATCTCTAGACCCCACGAAATTCGTGTGCTCGCGCCGCCAGAAGTGGCCGCTCGAGGCCCCAGCTCGGGGACCTCGAAAACCCCATGGTTCTAGTGCTATTGCAAATCCATTGCAATGAGTCGCCCCTCCGGCGCCTTCTGCTCTCCCGAGACGCTTCGGCGACGACCGCTACACATCGCCACTCGTTTGAGGTTCAAACCGGGTAGATGGGTAACATTTCAGACGGGGTGCGTGCCTCCGCGGCGCGTTGCGCCGCTGCGACACGCGGAGGCACGTGTTC
>CAYXVF010000014.1:22174-80036 GCA_964468125.1 uncultured Bdellovibrionales bacterium
TCGGATGCGGCGTCAACGCACGGTGATCGGCAGCGGGAAATTCTTGATGGGTGCGTGCCTCCGCGGCGCGTTGCGCCGCTGCGACACGCGGAGGCACGTGTTCAGGCCGCATCAACGCTCGGCTGCGCCGAGACTCGGATGCGGCGTCAACGCACGGTGATCGGCAGCGGGAAATTCTTGATGGGTGCGCCGGCTTTGCTTGGTTTGAACTTCCAGGAGCTCATGACTCGGGAGAAGCAGCGCGGCAGGCTCGTGCCCATGACTTCCGACGGGCCGCTCAGGCTCGCGTTGCTGACTCCGCCACTCGGCTGGATCCGCCAATTCAAAACGAACTTGTAGCGGCCCGGCAGGATCTCGCCCTTGGAGCGTGCTGCCGTCAGACAGGGCTTGAGCTTGCCGCCATTGCTCTTCACGCCCTCGACAATGTCATCTTTCGTCAGCGGAGGGAGATTCCGAGAGGCCGATGGCTTGTCGAACACCTCGTCCACGTCATCGGTCTTCGGCTTAGTGCGAGAGGGGCGCGGTTTCGTTCGCTCTGGACGCGGCTTGTTCCGTTCAGGACGCGTCTTCGGCTCCCCCGCCTTCGGGTTGTCGATCACCGCCGCGATCTGTTCGGGCTCCTTCTCATCCGCTGCCGCGGCGTCTTTGCTCTCGGCTTCCTTTGTCTCGGACTCCGCGCCCTTCTCGGGCTCTTTCGGTTCGTCCTTCTGCGCCACGACCGGGCCAGAAGGCTCCGTGGACGGGCCGGTTTGATTCTGTCCTGGCTTGAGCACCAGGAAGTAATAGGCTCCGCCGCCAACCGCGGCGACCAACACCAGGACGAGCGCTACGAGCGCGATCATGACGCCGTTGCCCCCTCCGGACGGACGGGACTCGGGCACCGACCAACCACCACCGACGTCGCCGCCGCCGAGAGACGCGCTCGGTCCTGGGGCGCCCAAGCCTGGCAAAGTGCTATCCGCCCCATTGCCACCACCGAAGACGTCGGTCGCGCCGAAGCTCGGCATGCCCTCGAGCGCTGGTTGGGGCTTCGCGGCCGGCTGCGGCGCCGGCTCGCTTCTGGGCGCGACAATCTCCTCCTCCACCAGCGAGGACAGAGCCGAGGCGGCCGAAGGCTTCCAATCGATCGCCGGCGCCTCTGAGGAGTCAAAGGACGCGGAAACGACCGCGGCGCCACCGCCTGCGCCTCCTCCGAGCGTCGCGGCGGTGTTACCGAAGCTGGCCCCCATGGAGGGACGACTCTGCGGCCGCTCGGTGATCAGATAGGCGAGCTCAGGCACATCGGCGATGGGTAGCCAGTCGGGCATACCCGCCTTCCACGCGAGGCTATCTTCGTCGAGCTCGCGGCCATCCCAGCGTTGCTCAACCTCAGCCAGATCGATGGGCCCGACCTGACTATCGTCGATCGCGACGTACCACTCTTTCTCCCCCGCGGGCCGGGTCGACCCGGGAAATCCGGCTCCCGTGGGCTCGCGCTCCAGGGCTCCGAGGGCGAAGTCCGTTTCCCCGCCGCTCTGCGCCGTAGCGCCAAAGCCGAAGGCACCTTCGCCTCCGTCGTCCTGATCGAAACCCGCCGCCCCATGCATTCCGGAGCCATTCGAGCCCGCCGCGTGCTCTTCGCTGTCGCCGAAAGCCTGCTGAGCAACTGATTGGCCATCTACGCCGAGCTGGGACTCGTAGGTCTGAGTCGATTCGTCTTGGCCGATGCTCGATTGGCTCGAGTCCCCGAACATCGCGTCGAATGCGCCCCCCATCTGCCCCGCGGGCGCCTGCTCCTGTTCCATGGGGGCGGAGCTCTGCAACTCAGTAGCAACAGGTTCAGATTCTTCAGCGGTGGGTGGACGAACCACGATCATGTGCGAGCACTTTTTGCATCGCACTTTGACGCCCCTCTCGCCGATCTTTTCATCGGCGATCATGTATTGGGCGCCACAATTGTCGCAAGCAAAACGCATGTTGAAGCTGGTGGCTCCGTCGATTCTTCAGGCAGCGGCTATCAAGTCTTACTAACGCACCGCCCCCTACCCGTCAAATAAGTCCCCGTAAAGACGAATGATTCCGCACTCTCCGGGGGAACCTCTCACATCCTAGCTCATTGCCCCTCCTGGGCGACCAAAGCCGCCCCGATGGCTTTGCGAAGCTGCAGGTGGGGCAAGGAGGTGGCAAAACGCACCAACTCCTGGGCCCGGGCCTGAACCGGCACGGCGACCGCACCCTCGTCCGCGCGCGCTGCCCCCGCGAGCGCCGCCGAGAGGTCTCCACAGGCGACCAAACCGGCCCGCATCGTCGTCATTTCGACGCCGAGTTGATAGTGCGGTAGCCCATTTCCCTGGGTCAGAGCCACATAGCAGGCCTGCGCTGGCTGCTGCAGCCGTCGCAGCGCCTGTTGTGGCAAGCGCTCAAATCGTCCCAACCAACGCTCGACCTCTCGCGGCTCGCCGTTGTGCTGGAGCGAGCGATTGAAGACCAGACAGATGCCAAAGAGCAGGTTGCGCAGATCGTTGCCCGGGTAGACACGCGCCAAAAACAGCTCCGGACGCGCGTAGGCCATCATTCGGCCGACGTTGTACAGCGCCAATCGCTGATTCGTCTCACGATAGGCTTCGTTGTTTTCGCCCACCACCAGCGCCGGCGGTTGGGACGGAACGAGCTGCAGCGCCTCCATCGAGCCCGGCTTCTTGTAGAAGTCCACCGCCGGAACGTTGAGGACCTTGCCCGCATAGCGGATCAGGTTCGCGAAGTAGAGGTCACTCGACCGCACGTCCACGAAGTGCTTCTTCGCGAGACCGAGATCCTTCGGCGTGTGGGTCACCGCATCGGGCGCCGCCCGGTAGAGGGCGGAGACCATGTTGGCGATGGGGCCATGGACCGCAGGATGCGTGACCGTTCCCCATGCCTCCGACATCAGGCCCTGGGTCGCCCGCGCCGGTACGCCTTGCTTCAGGTAGTTGAAAACCTGCACCTCTTCTTCGTCGGCGACCTTGAGGCAGACCAACGCCGAGGCCATGAGGTAGACCTCATCGAATTGACGCGAGGCGTGATAGAGCTTGCGAAGCTTGCGAATCACGTCCACCGGATTGTCCAGAGTCGAAGCGAGCTCGTGGAGCATGCCGATCGCCCGCTCCCGGTGCTCCGGTTTCTCCGCGTAGAGCTCCGCCAGAATAGCCGTGTCCTCGGGTTTGCCCGGGTCGAGCTTGATGATCGCCTCGTAGGCGGCGATCGCGTTGTCGACGCTGTTCAACACCCGACGATAGAGCTCGCCGAGGTTTCGCCACAGGACCAGCCGGAACTGCGGGTTGAAGCCTTTCGTGCGGACCAGCATCTCGCGGTAGTTCTGCTCGAGAAGCCCCCACTGATTGCTCCGGACCAGAAGCTGCTCCAACGCCTCAAACGCTTTGACGTTCTGCGGATTCGCGTCGAGGGCGGCGTTGTAGCGCTGCAGCGCGAGCGGGTCGTTCTTGATGTGATTTTCCAGCACCTGGGCGAGCTGGAAGTTGACGTCGGACATGAGCTCTGGCGCTTCGTTCGCCTGGCTCGCCTGATTCAGGACCTCGTAGGCCTTCTGGTGCTGGTGCGACTCCATGTAGCTGTTTGCGAGCTTCATCAGGACAGAAACCGGAGGCGATCCCATGCGGCGTGAACGCTCGAGCGCCTCCACCGCACGGTGATTGTCCTGCAATTTGTCGCGGGCGATCTCGCTCAAGCGCAGGAGCACGTCGCCGCGCTCCGTGCTCGCTACCGCGTCCGCGAGGCGAGAGTAGCGTTCATAGGCCCCCTCCCAATTCTCCATTTGTTCGTCGAGCTCGGCGAGTGCCTGCAGGGATTGGGCGTGGTCCGGGTCGATCTCGAGCGCCTTCTCGAACTGCTTGTAGGCTCGGTCGGGCTGCCCCTGCTTGAGCATGATGTCGCCGATCTGCCACTGAACGTCGACGATTTCCGACTCGGTGAGGGACTCGCGATGGTGAATGAGCACCGTCTGGAAGACCTTTTGCGCTTCCTCCCACTCCTCGACGCTGAGGAGGGCCTGTCCCAATCCCTCTAGCGCGGGAAGGTAGGTGGCGTCCGCCTCGAAGGCTTCCCGGTAGTGGTTCAGGGCAGTCTCTTTGTCGCCCAGTTTCTCGTGGATGTACCCCAGGCGATAGTGCTTCTGGCAGTAGTCCTTCGACTCCTTCGACTTGTCGAGCTCGGCAACGACCATCTGGTAGAGTTCGTCCGCTTCCTCCCACGCCTCGTGGCGGAAGTAGATCTCCGCGAGTGAGCGCGCCGTGTCGATGTGCCCCGGGGTAATCTCCAAGGCCCGTTGGAAGTAGCGAATCGCCGCCGCTTCGTCGTCTCGAACCTCAGCGTGGAACTGAGCGGCTTCGGCAAAGAGCTCGGTTTTTTCCTCTGGATCGTCGCTGCTCTCCGCTTCCGCGATCAGATATTCGGAATAGGCGTCCCAGTCCTCGTTGGCCTTGGCGATGTCTTTTAGCGCAGAGAGGGCCGGTCCGTAGTTCGGCTCGATCTCGAGTGCACGCTGATAGGCGGCTTGGGCGGCGCCCATGTCCATCAGCATCTCTTCGTTGATGCGTCCAATGCGCAGGAGGCTGATCAGCGCCTTTGGATCGTTGCCGAGGGCGTCGACCTCCTTCTGAAGCATGTCGAGCGATTGGAACCAGTTCCCCGAGCGCTCGTAGAGCTGACCCAAAGCCTTGAGAGCCGCGTTCGAGTTCGGGTTGAAATCCCGCGCGACGTTGTAGACCTCTTCCGCTTTGTCCACGCGCGACAGCTCGCGGTAATAGATCTCACCGATCGCGAGATACAGCTCGGTGATCTCCTCGTTGTCCTGCAGCAAGGAGATGTGATGCTGGTAGATCTCGATCAAGCGATTCCACTCCCCCAAGGAGCGCAGCAGGCGCTCGAGGTTGCGGATCCCCGCCATGTTGCCGCCATCGATCTGGAGCACGCGTTCGTAACATGCCGCCGCATCGCGAGGGCTCTCGAACTCGCTCTCGTAGATCGCCGCTTCCTTGTTGAGGATCGTGACCTGCGCTTCCGGGTCTTCTGTGTGGGCGAGCTGGACCTCGTAGATTTGAACCAGCTCGCTCCATCGCTCGAGATTCGTGTACAGCCGCTCGAGCGAGGCGAGGGAGCCACCGTGGCCCGCATCGAAATCGAGGACCCCGCGGTACCACTGAATCGCGGCTTCCGAATCCTCGAGCTCACTTTCACACAACGAAGCGACTTGCATGCGTAGCTGAATGTTCTCGTTGACGTCCTCACTGAGCTCCACCTTGCGAGTCAGGGTGTGCGCCAACTCGGTCCACTTCTCCTCATCCGCGTAAATGCGGGCCAGAGAGTTCAGGGCGTTCATGTCCGCGCCGTCGATCTCCAACACCCTATTGAACGCGGTGATCGCCTCGTCGGTTTCACCAATCTGATCTTCCCAGATCCGAGCGATATCGAAGAGGATGCGCTTGCGGTCGATGTCCTCGACCACGTGGTTGAGCTTGGTTTCAAGGGCCTGGAGCTGCTTATCCGGGCGCTCCTCCATCGCCCCGAGGGCGGTGAGCGAATCGAGGGCCTCGATGTCGCCGGGCTGGATCGTGAGGATTGCGTTCAGCGCCGCTTCGGCCTCGGTCAGCTCCTGAAGGTGCTCACTGTAGATTCGGGCGAGCTGGCGGTAGATCGCCACCTTCGCTTCCGTATCGACGATGTTCTCGAGCTCGTCTTCGAGGACCGCGGCGGCCTCTTCCGCGCCGTCGGTCTCGAGTGCAATGCGCTCGATCGTCGCCGCCGCCGTGAGCTGCGAAGGGTTCTCCTTGTAAACCCGACACGCGGCGATGAAGGCGAGCTCCTTCTCCCCGAGCTTCTCGTCTTGGACATCTCGAATCTCGGTCAGAATCTGTAGACGTTGAGCGGAGTCGGCGTGCGGGATGAAGTCTTCGTTTAGCGCGACCAAGGTCCGCCACTCACTGGTGTCCCGATAGACCTGAGCCAGATCCGTGTAAGCGTCTAGGTCGTCCGGCCGATGGTCGCGAATCGCCTCGTAGGCCCCGCGCGCATCGTTCGGTTTGCCGAGCTGCTCTTTGTAGATCTCCGCGGCGCGCCGGTAGTGCGTCACCGCCGCTTCGTCGTCCTCTTCGAGGGAGCCGGCCTTTTCGAGTGCAACGACCGCTTCGTCCCACGCCTCGATGTTGACCAACATCGTCGCGACGTCGCTCATCAACTCCGCCGTGTGCGGCTCGGTCGCCCGGACCTCCCGTGCGAGCTTGATCGCCTCTTCGCGCTCACCGAGATTCTCGCCGAGAGCCTTCGCGAGCTTGAACCGAACGAGCTTGGCTTCGGGGGGCTCCGCGATGGGGATGATGCGTCGCGCGATGTCGACAAACTCCTCCCACATGGCACGCTCCGAATAGAGCGCTAGAAGGGCTCGCATCGCGTCTAGGTTCCGTGGCTCGTTTTCGAGCACATCGAGCCAGCTCTTGAGGGCCTCTTCACCCCGTCCGAGCTTCTCACCCAGAATCACGCCGAGGCGCTGGTTCAGCTCGGCTTTCTCCGTCGGGTCCTGCGTGTGCTGCAGCTGACGGGTGTAGTGGTCCGCAAGGTCGTCCCATCGCTCCTCGACGGTTAGGAGCATGTTGAGCGCTTGGTTAGCCTCTTCGTGCGTCGGCTCGTGCTCGACCACACGCAGCCAGCTGTCGATGGCGAGTCCGTAGTCGTTGAGCTCCTCAGCATAGAGCTCACCGGCGGCGGAGTGAATCCGAACCTGGTCGGCCGAGTCCTCCATCACCTGCGCTTGGCGCGCAAGGTTGTCCGCCAGCGAGTCCCAGTCCTCGAGCTCCGCGTAGAGCTTCTGCATCGACTTGAGTGTCAGGGGGTGGTCCGGGTCGATCTCGAGGATCTGCTGGTGGCAGCGCAGCGCCGCTTCCGCGTCGTAGAGCTTCTCACCCCAGATGATAGCCAGTCGTTCGAGAAGCGCCGACTTGTCGCTCGGCTCGCTCGCGAGCTCGATCCGTCGCTCGAGGAGGTCGGCGAGGGCCGCCCACTTCTCGTGCTGCTCCATCATCGAATCGAGCATCTCGAGGGCTTGCTGGTCGCGCGGGTCGTACTGGAGCGCGCCTTCGAGATAGCGAATCGCCGAGTCTACATCGCCGAGCTTGTGTCCGCTGATGGACCCCAGGCGGCGCAACACCTCCTGCCGCTGCGCCGGGTCGGGAAGCGCGTCCACGTCTACACCGACCACTTCCACGAGGTCCGCCCAGTTCCCGAGCTTCTCGGACAAGCCTTCCAAACGGTCCAGCAACTCGGTGTCAGCACGGTTTTCGTTGTAGGCGCGGGTCAGAGCCAGGAAGGCCATGTCGCCGAGCCCCATGTGCGCGTCATAGGCATTCGCCATCGCGAGGTAGATCTCGCGACGCCGATCCGTCTCCGGCACGTGCTGAAGCTTATTCTCTAGGAGCTCGACGTACTCCGCCCACTGCTCGAGCTGCACATAGACCTTCTCGAGCAGGAGAATCGCATGCATCGCGCCGATGGCGGCGCGCTCCTGCAAGTACTTGATCGTCGAGTCGTGTCGTGGGTCCTCGTCCAGCGCCTTCTGGAACGCATCGATTGCGCCTTCGTAGTCGCTGAATTGCTCGTCGAGAATGCGTGCTTTGCGGAAAAGGAACTCCACACGCTTCGCTGTCGAGTCCTTGCCGCGCTTGTCCGCCAACCGGTCGTACTGATCCTGGTAGAACTGGACCAGGTCCTCGAACTTTCCCGTCTGGCTGTTGAGCTCTTCGACCCGCTGGATCGCCATCGGATCTTCGGGAGTGATCTCGAGCAGCTGGTGATAGCTCGCGATCGCGGCGTCGAAGTCGCCTAACTGCTCGGCCTGTAGTGACGCGATCTCCGTGATGTACTCGCGCTTGCGCTCGAGGCCTGCGGTGTTCTGGAGGCGCATTCGCAGGAGGCCGACCAGGTCCGCATAGCTCTCCGTCTGTCGGAAGATCGCCTCGAGTCCCGTGAGTGCTTTCTCGTCTCGACCTTCGAGGCTCAAGATCGCGCGGTACTGCTCCACCGCCAACGACATGTCCTGCAGCTTCTCGTGATAGATCGAAGCGGCCCGGCGATGGAATTGCAGCGCGAGAGGGTCCTCGGCCTTGCCCGCTTCTTCAACGTAGGCTTCGGCGAGGTTTGCGAGCGCGCCGGTTTCGCCGGCGAGCTTCTCGATCCACATGCGCACGCCCATGTCCGACGGGTCTTCGGACAAGGAGCGTCGAGCCATCGAGAAGGCTTTGTCCTTTTGGTCGAGACGATTCTCGTAGATGTCGCCAATGCGCCGCAGGAGCGCCTTTCGCTGCGGCAGCTCCTCGGTCACCTCGAGCTTCTTGTCGAGCACCCACGCGAGTTTCTCGTGGTTCTGCCGGCCGGTGTAGACCGGTTCGAGCACTTGAGCGATCTCGAGCTTGTTGGGCGCGGTTTCGATCAGTGCTTCGAGGCCTGCTATCGCGCCGTCGTGGTCTCGCTTCTTCATGAGGACGGCGCGGAAGTTCTGCAGCGCGTCCTCGAAGCGGTTGAGCTGGACCATCACCTGAGCGAGCTTGAGCAGATCCTCCGCAACCTGCGGATTCGCGCTGCCTAGCTCGGAGAGGGAAGTGAGCACGTCGATTCGCGCGTCCGGCTGGCCCATTTGTTCGAGAAGCGCGTCGAGCTGGTGAAGCGCAGCTTCGTTTCGCTCGTCTAGGCCGATCAGCTGTTTCAGTACGCTGATGGCGCGCGACTTATCGCCGAGCTGCTCAGCGCAGAGGGTCGCAACCTCGGCGAGCACCTGCTTCTTGCGCTCGACGTCGTCGGCATCGAGCTTCTGCGAAATCGCCGCGAGCACTTCAGCGAGCTCCGCGGGGTTCTCCTGTGTTCGCAGGAGCCGCTCCATCGCCTCGAGGGACGGGAGATCGTCCGGCAGAGCGCCACCGGTGGCGGCTTTGTAGTGCTCGATCGCCTCGTCGCCTCGCCCGAGCCGCTGGTCGAGAACCTCGGCCAGCTTGCGCTGAATCGGCCTTTGAGCGTCTGGATCCGCAACGACCGAGAGCGCCGACTGATAGGCGGCGGCGAGCTGCTCCCACGCATTTGCGGTCTCCGCGAACTGCTCGAGCTGGAGACGAAGCTCCTCGTCGAGCGGTGCCTCGCCAAACGCACGCTCCAACGACGCATAGGCGGCCGCCGGATCTTGCAACTGATTGGCTTGAATCGAAGCGATTTCTTTCGAGAGCGCCACCCGCTCACCGATCGACTCGCGGCCCTCGACCAGCTGGGTCAGCACCGAGACCGCATCGTCCCACCGCCCCACCGCACCCAGGCCAGGGAGCAAGACCCGGGCGACCTCGTCGCGCTCATCGAGGCTGTCTGACTTGCCATAGAGCTGGCTCAAGAGCTCCACGGCCTTCTCGTTCGCAGTCTCCACCGCGATCACCCCTTGGAGGGCGTGAAGCGCACCGGCGCGGTCGTCGAGGGCGCCTATTGCGAGCTCGGCGTAGTCCAGGAGACGCGCCCGACGCCCTTCGCCGTCGGGCATCAGATTGATTTCCTTGTGCATCGCCTCGGCAGTAGCCACCGGATCACCGAGCTCCGTGTGGATCGCGGCTAGGCGTTGCCAGAGTTGCCGTTGACCAGGCGCCTTGTCGGCTGCGGCCGCGAGCTCCTGTGCCGCAGTTTCCCGGTCGTTCAGCTTGTCGATAAGCGTATCGGCCAACTGGTTCGCAACGGCGGCGATTTCTCCGTCCTCGGTCGCGGCGGCGAGCTTCTGGCGCAGGTGCTCGACCAGCTCACTCGCATCCGCTGCATTCTCGAAGAGCCGATCGATCTCTCCGGAGGCTTCGCTGTCATTCTCCTGCACGCTCAGAACCATTCGCCAGGCTGAGATCGCCTCTTTCGGGTGACCCACCTGCTCAAAGAATCGCGCGAGCTTCCGCCAAAATGACGCGCCGCTCGATTCGTCCAATCCTTCCGCGATCTTAGACGCAGACGACATCAAATGGCCAATATCTGCCCCCGATTGCAGCACGCGTCCCAGGCCTTCGGTGACCTCGGTGGCCTCGTCGCTGCTCGCCGCCAGGACGCGCAGGTAGTCCACCGCCGCCCCGAGCGCATCCCCGTCCGTCTCGGAGAGGCCGGCGGCTCGCAGAATCAATCCGAGCTGCTCCGAGGGGTCGAGCATGAGCGCTGCCGCCCGATAGGCCCGGATCACTCCCGAGAAGTCGCCAACGTCCCGAGCCATGTTTTCGAGGTCGACCTGCAAGGCGCCGTCGCTCGGGTTGGACTGAAAAGCCCGCAAGAGGGCACCGAGCGACTCCTCTTTCTGTTCCAGGCGTTCCGCATAGATCACCGCCAGGTCCCGAAGCATGTCCGCCCGCGCGGTCGGGTCATCCGACTCCCGTGCACGCACCTCGAGCATCGCTGCCGCCCGGTCCCAGGCGCCACGCTCGACGTAGGTCGGCTGGAGCAGCTCTGCGATGCGAAGCACCTGCTTCACCTTCGGGAAGAGCCGCTCCAAGCCAGCGAGCGCCGCGTCGTTCATCGAATCCGCGGTCAACACGGAACAGTACCAATCGGCGGCACGCTCGAAGTCGCCGAGGCGCTCCTCCGTGATCTGAGCCACTCGAACCGCGATTTCGTGTTTTTCGAGATCTTCGACGTGCTCGAGCTTCCGGATCAGTAGCTCCGCGACCTCCGGCCAACGATTGTCACGCTCGTAGAGCATCAGCAGCCTGTCGAGCGCTTCATGATTGTCCGGCTGCGCGCGCAAAATGTCGCTGTAGACGTCGATCGCTCGAGCGTAGTCCTTCGCCGTGGCGACGAGCTCGGCCCCGAGCTTGAGCAGAATCGAAACCCGCTCCTCGTCGCTCTGAGCCGCCTCCGCTTGCTCATGGTAAAACGCGACCTTGTCGGTGGTCTCCGCCGCGGCGCTCATCAACCGGTCAACGGAGCTACGGGCACGTTCGTCGTTCGGAGCGATCGCGAGGATCCGGCGGTGGATTCGCAGGGCCTCAAGCGGAGCGTCGCGTGCCCCTTCGTAGAGCGCGGCGAGCGAATGGAGTGCATCGACCCGTTCGCTGTCATTCGAGATGTGGTCGAGACCCGCTTCGAGAAATCGGACGAGCTCGACAAAAGCCCCGGAGCGCGCCGCGAGCTCCTCGAGCTTTTCGCGCCGCGCCGTCGTGGGATTCGCGCCGTAGAGCTCGCCGAGGACCGCGAGACCCGCTTTCGGCTGATCGAGGGGACCTGCGTAGAGCTCGCCCAACTCTTCGAGGATGGGCTGGCGTCGCTCGAGGCCCGAGAGCCCCGCAAGCTTTGCCTCGAGGGCTTTCGCGAGCTCGGCGTGGGCACCACCCTCGCGATAGACCTGTTCCAGGGCACGGGCCGCAGCCTGGTTTTGCGGGTCGAGCGACAGAATCGCCTCGTAGTAGGGGCGGGCCGCAGCCTTGTCGCCCTTCTCCTCCTCGAGAATTCGGCAGGCACCGTAGTAGGCGGCAACACGGTCGCTCGCCTGCTGCGCCCGTTCAGCCCATTGGATAAGTACCCGCAGCGCCTCGTCCCACTGCCTACGCTCGCGCAGGTATTCGACGAGTGCGTTGCTTGCAACCTTGTTGCCGGGCTCGAGCTCTAGCACCCGGCGGTAGAGGCGTGCGCTCGCATCCTGGTCATCGAGACGCACCGAGTGATGCAGCGCGGCTTTCAGGAAGAGCTCGACACTCACTTTCGGGTCACGCGTATACCCGGCCATCATCTCGAGCTTCAGCGCGAGATCGTCGTAGCGCCCTTCGTCGCCATAGATGTCCTCGAGGAGCTTCAATGCGGTGGGGTGGCCCGGGCGTCCGGCTAGCGCCTTGTCGATCGAGGACAGCGCCGCTTCGTTGTTCTGACCGTAGACGAGCTGGATCTCCGCCACGGACAACCAGATCTCCGCGGCGCGAGCCTTGTCGGCGATCCCTTCCTGGGCCGCCCGCTCCTGCATGGACTTGGCCCGCGGCTCCCAGTTCACCTGAAAATCCTCGAGCTCCTGCACGATCCGACCGGCCGCCGAATCATCTGGACGATGCTCCAGCACCGTCGCCGCCGCTTCACGGACCAGATCGTGAAGCTTCGGACGATCGATCAAGCGTTCGGTCACCAGTGTCACCCGATCCAGCACGTCGCCTTCCGGTCCAGCCTGATTCAGCTCCTTCAACACGGATTTCAGCGCGAGATCGTGTCGACCTTGCACCTCGTGTACGGTCGCCGCGAGTCGATAGGCTTCGGTGTTCGACGGGTCGCTTCGCTCGGCCTGGCGAAGCGCGGAGAGCGCCTTTTCCGCCCGACTGAGCTGCTCGATGTAGATCTTCGCGAGCTCGACCTGCGCCCGAGATTTCGCGCTCCTGTCCGAGATGCGGGCGATCTCGCGCTCGAAAATCTGCGCACCCCGTTCGTAGTCCCCGCGGTTCAAGTAGAGGTCGCGAAGTGCGGAAAGGGACTCGACATCCGAGGGCTGACTTTCAATGGCACGTTGAAGATAAGCTTCCGCGCGCGGAGCCGAAGCGAGCTCGTTCAAGCAGACGGCAGCGGCTTTGCGCCAGAGACTGCCGGCGATATCACCGTTGACGCGATTCGCGTTGTCCTCGTAGACGCGGAGGAGCTCCTCCCAGCGTCCTTCCCCACGGTATGCCCCTTCGATCGCTTCGAGGGCTGCGTGATCAGCGGGTTCGACCGCCAATCGGTCGAGATGGGCCTGAATATCGGTCATCGCGTTCTTTTTCTCGGGGGAGAGAGTTCAACACACGAATTTTGGTGCGAACATGCTCCCTCGGGAAGTTTTTCGCACGGTTAAGGGTTCTGGATCGAGAGGCGCGGTCACTCCCGGACCCGCGTCCTCGAATCGCCTCGATTCGGCCCCCCCGGCCGGTCGAAGCGAAAGGGCCAAGGAGACCTGGTTGCATTCAGGACACTTGGCTCTAGCTTAGCTCTGACGCCATCCCCCTTAGGCGTCACTCCCTTGGCGGTAGGTGTCGATCCCCCTCGGCGCCTACCGCCTCGCTCGTCCCGGACACTGCTTCTAGCCTTCGCCTACGGCACCCCGAACGACACGAAAAGCGCTTTTAAAACGTATACTTGAGACGCGGAGTGAGGGCCACGAAAACCCGCGCGGGTGAGAACGGGGCGAGCGCGCTCAGGTCGATGCCGACGGAGAAATGGCGCACGTGGACGAAGTATTCGAGGCCGACCCCAGCAAGAACCCCCGCGCCGCTCTCGGCGTCGTCGACCCCGTTGTCAGCCTGTATGAAGGTGGCGGCGCCAGCGACGTTGAAGTTCAAACGCCGATCGAGCTCGAAGCTCAGGCGCGCCCCCAAGCCGCCATAGAGGAGGCCGAGGTCCCGAACGCGGTCCGTACGGCGTCCGCTGATGAAGGTCGCGCCGGTGACGAGCTCGAGGGAGAGGGACTCGGTGACGTCATAGCCCAAGTGAAAGCCGAACTGTGACCCCCCGCCGAGCTGCTCGCTCTCCCCCTCGAGCAACGGAAAGACCGGATCCTCAGGGATATCTGCGGAGACGACCCCGTAGCCACCGCCCACCCGTGCCTCGAGGTAGAGCCCCCGGACGATCGACTGCAGCGCGGCTGGACTGTCCGCCTGGTCGCTCACCGCTCCCCCGGAGTCGGCCTCCGGCGGGGCGGCGATCTCTGCGGGCGCGTCTGGCTCGGCGAGCTCTTCTCCCTCGTCGACGGGAGAAGCCACCACTTCTTCAGGCTCCCCGACGTCCTGCGCGAAAGCGAATGAAGGAGTCGCCAGAACGGCGACCGCCGAGACGATCCATGAACCTGGGTGACGCATAGGCAACTTTCGCGGCCGGGTCTTCTGACCCTCAGTTCGACTTGAACACGAACGGATAGTTCACTTCGACGATACCACCACCGGCGGGCGCGGGGAACTTCCAGCCCATGATCTTCGACCGAAGGCAGTTCCCGACAGCGGGGGTCTGCATCGAGTCGGTCGTCACCTGCGCTCGGGCCACAGACCCGGTGGCAGAGATCACCCACTTCATCTGAACCTTGCCCGCCAGGTCCTGGTTGCGCTGCAGCTCTTTCTCGTAGCAGAAGCGGATCTGGTTACGGTTCTGGTCGATGACCTTCTTGATGACCTCTTTCGGGAGTGACCCCATCACGATCGGGGTCGCGAACCCGATCATGCCTCGCTCTTGGCGCTTGCCGAGCTTGCCAACATTCGACCCGTAGCGCAGACCACCCCCGCCCAGGCGACCCGATGTTCCAATCCCTGCGACGCCGCGGCTCGTTCCTATTCCACCGCCGGTCATCACACCGCCGCGAATCCCGAGACCCTGCAGCGCGCCCTTCGCACCGCTACCGGTCGTCCCGATCACGTTGGACATGGTGCCCGACAGCGAACCGCCGCCGGCCCCGCCGAGCAGTGACCCGCCTCCGCCGCTTCCGGAGAAGAGCTTGGAGAACTGCTGATTCACCTCGGCGCGCTGCTGAACTTTCGTAGGTTGTTGCGGCGCGTTCTTGTCCACCTTCGTCGGCTTCACCTTGAGGTCAGGCTTCTCCTCCGGCGGCTTCGGCTTCTTCTCCTCGATTTTCTTCTCGAGCTTCTTCAAGAGGTCGCTCTTGTCGTCATCAGGCTCGGTCAACATGAGCTCGACGAATCGTCCCCGGTCCTCGAAGAGATCCTCGCGCAACGCATCCGTGTCGTAGGGGTAGACCATGAAGGTCACCACCGAGGCGGTCACGAAGAAGATCGCGAGCATCAACATGTTGAGGTACTGGAGGTCGAGGTTCTTGAAGAACTCGTTCGGTATCGGTTTTGGCGGAGCGACAAAGCGCAGCGCAAACGTCGCGCCTCCCCAGTGAATGAGTGCACGGCTGTCGACCGGGAGGGCGATTCGATAGCTTCCGTCGAGGTCGTCGTCCTTCTTCACCGAGGATGAGCCACGAAGCTCCTTAAGGAGGTGCACCTGACCGCCGATCTCGACCTCGCCGTCCATTCCCGAGGCGAAGGTGAGAACGTATTCGCCGTCGAGATAACGCACGAGCGGGAAGCGCTCGATCGGCAAGCCCTCGCTCGAGATGAAGAAATTCGTGCCCTTCGACTCACCGATGGTGATGAGCTTTGGCTTCTCGAAGTGATCGATCGACAGCAGGATCTGTCCCCAGTACACGCGCATTTCGAGCGCACGCGAGTCCGGACCGATCGCTTCTTCCGGGGGCAGGCTCGGATGCGGGCGACTCTCGACAGCCGCGGAGCGCAGTCTCGCTTGGGTGATCCGCTCGATCGGGGCGAATTGGGGCCCGTCAAAGCGCGGCAGCGGAGCGGTCGCCGGTTGCGCGGCCGGCGCTGCAGGAGCCGCTTGAGCAGGAGCGACGGCCTGGACCGCCTGCGGCGCGGTCTGGGCCACCGGCGCTGCGGCCTGGGGCGACGCGACATTTTGCGGCGCGAAAGCCGCCGCTTGCACGGCCGGCGCTCCTGCCGGAGGAGCAAACCCCTGGCTTTGCGGTGCTGCGGCCTGGGGCGCGGAAGCGGCGGCCGCTGCTCCGTTCCCGAGATGGATAACGAGTTGCGTGTCGCCGATGAGAACCTGGTCCCCGTGCTTCAAAGGGACCTTGTGGACCTTGGCGCCGTTGACGAGAGTCCCGGCGCTCGAGCCCATGTCGATCAGAGAAACCGCTCCACTGGAGAAATCGATCACCGCGTGGATCTTCGCAGCCTTCGGGTCCTCGAGCTTGAGCTGAGCGGAGCTCAACCGGCCGATCTTTATGGTCCGGTGAGTGTCGCTGTTGAATTCATGCGCTCCCGCCGGCTGACCGCCCGAGAACACTTGCACGTTGACCGATGTACCCATCGTCTCCTCAGCTCGACTCGATCGTCTAGAGAACGCGTACCGACCGCAGGATTTCCTGACGGAAGTTTTCTCGGACTTTGATCAGGCTGCGATGCCGCTGCCGCTTCCGCGCATCAATGTATTGACCGTCCGGCTTGCTCAGGTCGCCCTCGATGGTGTCGTCTCCGAAGTCAACCACCGTGTGTTTGCGGTAAACAACCTCGCTCTCTTGAGCCATGACCGCCGAGGGCGCAAGGACGGCGAACCCCGCCGCAACCGCTAGAATCCACTTGAGTTCATCCATCGTCGTCACTCGCTCGTACCTCGATGCCATTCAACGGCACCGTGCTCGGCTCCGTCCCCACTCAATGCCCGAATCGGAATCACAACGAGACCCGGTGGCCACGCGGGTCGCTTTTGCCGATTTGGGTGCGTGGTGGCAGACGCAAACCCCTCGAATAGCTTGCCAGATTATAGCCCAGATAGCGAGAATAGCCCAATGTGGGCCTCCCCCCCCCACCGTCACCTTGCGACGCGGCGGTCACTGAGCGGTCGCTGAGGGCTCCGCGCCCTGGCTCGCCTGAATCTCCTGCAGCTGCTGCTGGATCAGGAGCAACTCCGGGTTCTCCGAATCGCAGCTCAAGCCCTCTTTCGTATTGGCAACCGCGTCGTCGATCCGGCCGAGCTGATAGAGGATCTGGGTCCACATCACTCGCATAGGAGCACAGGCCTCCTTTTTGGCCCCGTCGTTGCTGGGCAGAATCCCAAAGGCACAGGAGACCCGCGATTCGCCGTCTGGGACGTTGCCCTCCTGCACGAGCTGTTGCGCCTCGACCATGAGCTGCCAGGCGGACTCGATCCGCTCCTGATCGTTCCCGATCGCTTCGGCTTTGGGTGCCTTTCCGTTCCCGATCGCCGTGCACGCGGCAGCGAGAGCGGCTGCCCGCTGCTCTTCTCGACGCCGGCGCTCCGCGAGCGCCGCCGCATCGTTCTTTTCTTTCTGCATTCGCTCGAGGAGTGGGTCGAGATCGGCCGAGAGGCCGGGCTCGTTCGCCCCTTTGAGCTCCTGCAGCGTCGCGATCGCCTGGTCGTATTGAGCGGTGCGGGCGTAAAGGTTGGCCAAGTTCCACTGAAGGCTCACGTCGCCGGGGCTCGTCTGAAGCAGCTCCTGGTAGAGCTTCTCCGCCTGGTCGTAGCGGCCCATGCCCGTGTAGCTGACGGCGAGCGAGGCCTTCACCGACGCATTGCTCGGATCGGCCTTCAAAATCGCCTCGAACTGCTGCGCAGCGTTGCCGAAATCCCGATATTCGAGCGCAATGTTCGCGAGCTCCGCGCGGGCCTTGAGCCCCCCGGGGTCGAGCGCGATCACCTCTTTGAGCTGGGAAACGCCGCCCACGAGGTCGCCACGGGCAAAGAAGACCTCGGCGAGGGTGTACTGCAGCTCCACGTCCTTGGGGGCGATCTTGAGACCTCGCCCGACCACCAGCTCCGCCATCGGCAGGTTTTTGCGCTCGTAGAAGGCCCGAGCGAGCACCCGGAATGCCTCCGCTGAGGTCGCATCGCGTTGGAGCACTTCGCGGCACAGCTTGATCGCCTCCTTGTATTCCCGTTGCTCCAAAGCCATACGCGCGAGCGCGAGTCGAGAGGTCAGGTTTCTAGGGTCTGCCTGCACGTTCGTGCGGTAGAGCCCTTCCGCCCGACTCGCCTCACCCTGCTCCAGGTACATGCGCGCGACCTCCTCTGCGGCAGGGGCGAAGGTCGGATCTTCTTCATGGAGCCCCTGGTAGACCTGGCGTGCTCCAGGCAGATCTCCTTCGAGCTCCCGGATCTTTGCGAGCCCAAAACGAGCCTCTCTGTGCGCCGGATCGAGCGCCACAATCTCCTGAAGCTTGCCCTTGAGCCATTGGGCGTCGGCTTTCTTGCCCTGCTCGAGTCCGTCAACCGCGTAGCTCAGCTCGTCATACGCCGCCGCGGCCTTCTCCTGCCCGGAAGGCTCGGCCGGCGCGGGTGCGGTCCCCACGCTCCCGGAGGAGCCCGTACCGGCTTTCGGAGCTTCACCCTGAGACGCCCCCCCACCGCAGGCCGAAAGGGCGAGAGCTGCGAGCGCGCTGATGTGGACCCTTCTCATCATTTCCCTCATCGGCTCGCAGTAGTCGGGGTCGCTTCTTTCGCAGGCTTCGCGGCGGGCTCAGCCCCCGGGATCACCCCGCCACTGGTGGTCGCTTCCACTTGCTTGTATCCGTCACCGTCCTTGATCACCACCCCAGATGGCACGACTTGCAACGGCACATCGTATTTCACTTTGGACAGGCGTTCATTGAGTGGCTGGTATTGCTCTGGTGCTAGCTTCTGGAGGCGTTTCAGGGCCCGTACGGACCACTCACTGTAAACGCCGAGATCGTTGGAGCGGCTCATGCACAGCTCGTAGGCGTTGATGGCTTCAGAGAGCGCAGGTTGGGCTTCCTCTTTGAGCTTCTGCCGTAGGAACTCAGTCTGGTCAGCAGTCAGCTCGACCCCCTGTACTTTGTTTGGGATGCGAACTTCGAGGAGTTTCTCCGCCGCATCTTCCGAGAGCTCGCCGATCCGGAAGAGCGCCGCGAGGCCCCATTTCGCAACGCCCGTCGCAACGACCTCTTCGTATTGCGATCGGAGCGCATCACGCTGTTTCACCTTCGCCGCCACCGAGGCCTGAAACTTCTGCGTGCCCCGGTCGGTTGGGTTGAGCTCCGCGATCGTCACCTTCTTATACTTCTTGACGGGTCCTTCGAGGTCCCGGAACTTGAGCTCCGCGACCGCCGAAGCGCAGCGAGGCAGATTCTCCAGCCCGTGGCGCGCCTTCCACTTCGGCCAGTTCTTCATCAAGTAGTCGAACTGGTCCGCGTACCCCTTCTGGTACTTCGTCTTGTCGAGCATGATCTCCCCGCGGCGAAACTGCGCTTCGCAGAGGAGATCGGGCGCCGCGCTGACGTAAGCGCGGTTCTTGACGAAGTCGAAATAGCAGTCGTGAGCATCAGTCCACGCCTTGGTGACCGCGCGGTCCTCGTCCCTTCCGCGACGCTTTCCATACTTGACCTCGAGCGCGCGTGCCTGCTTTTCCTGTGATTCGCACATGAGATACGCCACCGTATGGGCCTCGTCAGTCGAATAGGTCTGGATGTAGTTGCGACGATCCTCCCGTGACTTCTCGAACTCGCCGAGCGTGTCGCGGTAGAGACCCGCGTTGAACAGCGCGTCCTTGCTGCGCTCGTCCTTCGGATAGCGGTCGACGAAGACCTCGTAGTAGCGAGCGGCGTTGCGGAAATCGACAACGCGCTCGTAGCTCTGCGCGATGTTGTAGAGGGTCTCGGGCACGAGGTCCGAGTCCGGGTAATACTTCACGAGATACTCGCGCATCCCATTTGCCGCGTTGAGGCGCCCCGCGAGGTCGTAATTGACCGCCGCGTTGTAGAGCGCGTCGTCGGCGAGATTGGACTTTTTGAACTTCTTCTCGAACTGCTCGTAAGCCTTTGCGGCGAGCACGTACTTCTTTTTGTCTTCGTACTCTTGTTTCACGAGGCTGAAGGTCGACTTCTCCTGAATCTCGGAGAATTTCTTCCGGTCCTCCTCACCACAGGCGAGCTCGTTGTTCGCGAGGTACTCGCCCGTCGCTTTTACCATCGCGCGGTAGTTCTTCTGGCCGTTGTAGATGTCGAGGGCGAGGTTCGCGGAGTAGCAGGCGACCTCGTGATCCGGGTTGAACTTGACGATTCGGTTGAACGCCGGCGCCGCTTTGTCGAAGTGGTTATACGTGTAATAGATGCGCGCCATCTTGTAGCCAATGCCAACGATGTCATCGACGCTCGCTTCCACGTATTTCTTGTACCGCTTCTGATTGACGTAATCCGTGTAGCGACGGCAGGAGTCGATCAATCGCCGTTTGACCTCTGGAATAGGCTTGGGCTCAGTGCCACTGATTTCCGGAGGGTTCAGTCGGTCCATGTCGCTCACGAGCTCGTCCCAGCTGCGCACCGCTTCCTCGGCCGCCGTGAGCACGACCTTTATCTGCCGCTCGTTCTTCGGCTCCGGCACCATGGCCACGACCATGTCGTAGTTCTCGGCCGAGTCCTTGAACTTCTCGAGCTTGTAGAGGACCTCCGCGTAGTAGAAACGCATGAAGAAGACGTAGTTGACGTCCGAGTTGGGCTTCGGCTCCGGAAAGACCGTCAGGTAGTGCTTGTAGAGGTCATGGGCGAGCTTGAAGGTGCGATCCTGAGTGGTTCCTCGCAGCTTCTTCGCGTCCTTGTGGTACTCCATCGCCAGGCGACGAAGCGTGTTCTCCGCAATTTCTTCCGCCTCGGCGAGGTCCTTGTTGACCTGCTCCATCTCGTCTTGGGGAAACTCGCCGCCTTCGACCCGCTTGCGTACCGCGTCGAAGTAGTCGGTCAGGATCTTCGCCTGGACGACCGTTGCACGCTTATCCCCGAGACGACTCGAAGCGTCTACGATGCGCCCCTGGAACACGGGAAGTCGCGGCGACTTCGGGTACTGCTTGATCAGGTCGCGATAGACGGAGATCACAGACCGGTGGTCGCCCTGATTGACGTACCAGCCACCGAGACGCTCCATCATCATCTGTAAGTCGCGTTTGCCTCCGATCTGGAGAAACGTCTTACGAGCCTGCTTGGGATTGCCGACCTGCGCGTAGGCGCGCACGTAATCCTTGAGTCCTTCACGACGCAGGGAGATGCGCCCCTTGTCGTCCATGCGACGGGCAGGGTCATTTGAGATGGCGACGACCTCCCGGAAACGCTCGAGCGCGAGGTCCCAATCGCCGGTGTTCACGTAGCACCATCCCTGCTTGTAGACCGCAAAGCCATAAACCTGAGAGCTCGTGAACTCGGCGGCGCGCTTGTAGGCACGGAGCGCCTTGTTCGCATCGTTGGCATTGTTGAAGTAGAACTCACCGATTCCGAACCAGGCGCTGGCAACCCACTCACTGTCCGGGTAATTCTGGATGATCTCTTTGTAGTAGTTCGCGCCTTCCTCCGGCTGATCCAGCTCCACCAATGCTTTGCCGAGGTAGAAGAGGACCTTGGGAGTTTCTTCGTAGGCCGGGCATTGGTCGAGGATCTTCCGGTAGCTCGCAGTAGTAGCGCTCTGAAACTTCTTCATTGCCGTCTCGTACTTGGCACGAGTGCCTGCGGCGGTGTTGAAGTCGTTGGCCTTGAAGAAGTAGCGCTTCGATTTTTCCCAGTAGAGGTCCGCGAGGCGAAAACGTGCCGGCGCGAGCTCACCGCAGCGACTCTCGAACTCTAGGAGTCGCTCGACCAGCTCGATCTCCTCGTTCAGCTTGGCTTCCGCCAGGTCCTCAGCCTTGCTCTGGTCCAGCTGCTCGATGTCGAGCGTCGGGCCCTTGTCTTCGAGCGCTTCTTCCTTCAAATCCTTGGTCTCGCTGACCTCATCGACGAACTCGATGTCTTGGCGCTCGGAGAGGCCTCTCTCTTTTTTGATCTTTCGATCCGGATCACTCTTTCCCCCGCGCCGACGCTTCTTGCGCCGTTTCGCCGCCTCGGCGCTCTCTACTGCGGGCAGGACCACGAACGAGAACGTCATCCCGCTCAGAAGAAGCCACCAGGCGAGCCCAGCGCGCCGAAGAATCAAAAAGAGTGAGTCTCTCATCGTCAGTCTCCAATCGGAGATTGTGGTTCCAAACTGACGAGCTCACCCACCCAGTCAGCGCTGCGCCAACGGCCGGCACATGCTGAAGTCGAGCTCGTAGTTCCCTAGCTCGTCTCGCCAGTACTCGCCTTCATAGGGCCAATACAACCGCTCGTCGTCCACTACGGTTTGCGCCACGGCCGGTACGATCTCGTCGTTGACCTCTTCGCCGCGCATCTGCCGTTCGATCTTGTCGCGCTCACTGCGGGTGACCTCGATCTGAATTCGGATCGCCTGGGCGAGGAGATCCTTCAGCGCGTAAAGCTCGCGCTCGAACACCTTTCGTGTGATTTCACCGGCCTCGGAGCTTCGCTTCACCGCCAGGGTGGCGAGCTCGTCCTGAAGCTCGATCCCCATCTGGCTCTGCCGAAACTCTGCGTCCATTTCATCGTAGAGGGCGCGCTGTTCCCGAGCCTGCCCGACCACATCGCGCGACACCTGAATGTCCGGGTCGTTGAGCGCGAAGCTCACCACGCGGGCCGTGACGTCATCCGCTTCGCTCTCGCCACTGAGGGACTGAAGCGTGGAAATCTTCTGATAGAGCTCCTGAGGGTCTTGGTCGCTCGTGGCCACCCTTTCGATTTCCTTCATGACGCGCGTGAAGCGGGTCAGAAAGGTTTCGACGATGTCGCGGGTCTCTTCATAGCGACAGGCTTCGTA
The DNA here is from genome assembly GCA_964468125.1 of uncultured Bdellovibrionales bacterium. GTDB lineage: Bacteria > Myxococcota > XYA12-FULL-58-9 > XYA12-FULL-58-9 > CAYXVF01 > CAYXVF01. The sequence continues at coordinate 44,360 of CAYXVF010000014.1, forward strand.
GTAGATGATCGCCTTGACGAGCTTCGACTCGGGAAAATACTCCTGCTCGAAGAAGGGTGAATGAAGGGTGAGCAGGTTTCCTAGCGCTTTCTCGAAGTCGCCCCGCTGGTAATAGGCCCAGCTCGCCTCGTAGAGAGAGGTCAGCCAATTCGAGCTGTCCCGATCGATTTGATCGAAGTAGTAGGCGCTCCGGTCGAACTGCTTGTACTCGTAATGAATGCGCGCGAGCTGTAGAAACGCTGCTTCGCGCAGCGTCGGGTCGAGACGATCGGTCGTTCGAGGGTCGAGGAGACGCACGACAGTTTGAAAGGACTCCACGGCTGCTTGATCGGCACCGTCGAGGTACTGAAGAACTCCCTTCAAATAGGTCCCGTCCGGGAAGAAGCGGCTCGTCTCGTCCAACTGCCCCACGTAGTCGAGGGCCAAGCGAATCGCTTCTTTTTCCGTGGTGGGGAGCTCCTGGCGCACGACACCTTGCTCCGCGGGCTTTGCTTCACCTCCTCCACCGAAGTCAAAAGCGCCACCGTCGTCGCCACCGTCGTCGCCACCACCGCCGCCAAAATCAAAGCCTCCGCTGCCACCACCGGCGTCGCCAGCACCGCCGTCGCCCGCCCCAAAGTCGAACCCGCCGCCGGCGCCACCTCCTCCTCCGCCGCCGAAGTCAAAGCCTTCGCCGGTGCTCACCGCGTCTTCGAGGCCCGTGAAATCGAAGCCCTCCGTTTGCTTCTTCAAGGCGGCGAGCTGCTCGGCATTCTGGCGGTCGAGAGCAAACTCATTGGCTTGCAGGAAGAGGTACTTGGCCATCAAGAAGTTGAACTCGTTCCGGTAAGCCTTCGGGAACTTCACGTTGCGGAACTTGGCGAGCTGAGCCAGGACCGGCATTTCATCGGCCATCTTGCGACTGATGAAGAACAGCCACTCGATAGACTTGCGAAAACGACCGTGCGAGGGGCCCGAGTTGAGAATCTGCTCGAAGCGGGAGAGCGAGGCGTCCAGGAAGCCGAGTTTATAGAGCGCTTTGGCGAGCTGGTACTGCGATTCGTCTTTGAACTCCGCGAACTTCTCGTCTTCGAGGAAGTAGCGAAACTCCATCGCGGCGTTCGCGAATTCCTCGTCGGACATCATCTCCATCGCCGTGTCGAAGCGCGCCTTCTCGGGCGTATCGCCGCCCATGGTGGCGGTGTCGAGCTCGAGCTCCTCAAAGCTGATCTCCCCGCCGTCGCCGCCGAGATCACCGAGGTCGACGGCCTCACCAAAATCGAAGCCCTCTTCCGGCTGCGTCTCGGTAGAGGGGTCCGCGAGAAGCTCCTCTTTCGCCGCCTCTGAGTCGCTGTCCACGGTCGAGAGGTCGAGAACCGGCGGCGGTGCCGGGGCAGCCGGAGGCGGGGCATTGAGATCGAGGGCGGGTGCTTCCTTCTCTGCGTCCGGCGCGCTGTTTGTTTCTGCTGTTTCTGCCGTTTCTTCGGTCTTCTTGCGGCGTTTCTTCCGACGCTTCTTCTTGTTCTTCTTGTTCTTGCGCCGCTTCTTGCCGTCTTGTGCAACTCGTGTAACCCGCTCGCCCTCCTCGGCTCTTGCCGTCGCGTGGCTGTCGACTACGACCGGAGCCATCGCTTCGCTAGGCAATGCGAAGACGACGAGGAGGAGAGTGACGCTGAGGGTCAGCAAGATGTGTCGCATCGGGACTCCATGAACCAGATCGCGTCAGAGCTGCTCGCGCTCAAACTCACCCGGAACATAAAACGCGAGCCCCATCGTGAACGTCAGAAGGTTCTGCAACGCGTCATCGTTGGGGTCCACGTCTGCGGTCCGGGCCATCGTGAAAATCTGATCTCGCAGCTCGACTCGGAACGCGAGCCAGTCATTCAGGAAATAGTGTTGCCCGATGGCGACGGTTCCCGCAATCGCCGGGTCTCCCTGGTTCAGACCCACAACACCGCCACCTACCGACACGAACGTATCAAAGTGGAGAACGCTCTCCGCGAACAGGGAGAGCTTTCCATAGAAAGGCGCCCAGGAAAGCTCGAGAAAGCCGCCGTAAGCCGCGCGGTCGAACTCGGTGCTGAATTCTCCTACCCCACCCGCCACGCCGACTTCGTTGTCGAGAGCGACCGAATAGTAGCCGCTCGCTCCAATCGCGAGGGATTCGAGCACGTGGTAGTGGAGCCCAACCCCGAGCAGAATGTGGTCGTAGAAGGGGTCATTGAGCGACAAACCGATCGTCGGAGCCACCTGAAGCCGCCCTTCTTTTCGAAAGGTGCGTCGGGTCACGCTCGGAATTCGGTCGGCGAGGGTTTCCTCACGCTCCTCTTCGATGATCGCCGTTTCCTCGTCACGCCCCTCCTCCTCTTGTGCGAGTGCGGACGTCGCACAGAGCAGCGGTACGAGCAGCGCGGCTGCGGCAAGTGAATAGGCTCTCATAGGAACGAATACTCGAAGGTCGGAGGAATGAAGAAGCTCGCCCCGAGGTAGAGCATGAAGAAGCTCTGGACGTCAGAGCGTTCCACCCGGTTGACGGTTTGGTTCGTGACGTAGACGTGGTTGCGCCCTTCGAGCCGCAACGCGAACCAATCACTCAAGAACGTGCGCTGTCCCAGGCCGAAGTTCGCAGCCGGCTCAACGTCACCGTCGAGCGCACTCGCGATCCCCAAACCGCCGGTTCCGTAGAACTCGAAGTGGAGAATACTCGAGTCGAACAGGCTCACTTTTCCGTAAATGGGTATCCAGTAGAAATCGAGGTGGCCGAACAGTTTCGGTTGCTCAAACTGCCCAGGAACGCTGGTCAATCCCTGGCGGACCGCGTCGACATTGCTCGTTTCCAGATTGGCGTAGAGATAGTCCACACCTACGCCGATCCCAAAGGAATCCTGCGGGTAGTAGATGAGCGAGCCACCCACCGCGAGATGCTGATAAAACGCGTCGTTGAGCGAGAGACTCGCAAACGGCGCAAGCTCGAGACGACCGCGCTTGAGAACTGATTTTCGCGGCACCGCCTTGATCTTGTCGAGACTCGCGGGGCTCGGACCGGTCGCCTCGCTCGTCTCCTCCGCGGGGGCTGGGCCCGGCTCATCCAGTCCCGGCTCGTCGATCCCCGGCCCATCGATCTCGGGCTCGACCTCCGCCGGCTCATCGATCGGCGCGTCGGGTTCGTCGTCTACCGACGGTTGGGAGTCGGGCTCGGGTGCAGCCTCTTCCTCAGCTGGCTTCTCCTCCGCGGTCTCTCCAAAGTCCAAGAGGTCTTCTTGGGCGGACGCGGTGTCCAGCGCAAAACACAACGCGCCGGCGAAGGCGACCGCACTCAGCGCTTTGTTCATGGTGGTCTTGGACTCCCCGTTGACGGTCACCCGTGCGGATTACGAGCAAAGGGAGGCTAACGGGGGTCCGATTGGGTGTCAATTCATTCGCCTGCGCCGCTCGCTTGCTCCCGATTCGAGCGGCGTGGTACCGGGAGACGACTGCCATGAGCTTCCGGATTCACCTGCTCGCCCTCGCCGCTCCGCTGCTCGTCTTCGGATGCGACGACACCGACATCGGCCAGGACTGCCCCGAGCTCGAGGCGGTAGAAGGACCTTCCGGAGGCGGCGGTCAGACGGTCACCCAAGAGGTGGTCGCGGTAGACCCGCGGTTTCCGTGCGATGATCTCATCTGCATCGCAACCAACGGCATTGCCGGGTACTGTTCGAAGAAATGTCGAAGCGACGTCTCGTGCCCGCCCGCCTTCGAGTGCCGAACGGTGCAACCGATCGGCGAGTTCGCGAACGACCAGTTCTGTGCATGGAAGGCCTGCTCCAGCGATGATGATTGCGGTGACGCAGACACCTACTGCTGTCGCGAAGACAACGGGTCAGACCCGGTCAATGAGGTGAGGTTGTGCGGATTCAGAGACGAAGACTGCTGAGCACCACCGTGCTCGTGGTGAGCTTCGCGGTTGCCGGGTGCAATGACGAAGACATCGGAAACGCGTGCGGCGATGATCCGACCGACATTTTCGCCAGTCCGATCGACGGCGAAGAGCCCGTCAGTGAAATCGTCCGCCTTCAGCGCGACCGTGCTTGCGAAACGTTCCAGTGCATCGCCCACTCGGGCTTGAACCCTTATTGCACGAAAACGTGTACCTTGGACGAGAACACCGTCGGTGACTCGTGCAACAACGACGCGGACTGCGACCCTGTCTTTGGTGACCCGAGGGAAAACAAGTATTGCGTCAACAACACCTGCATCGACGACGATTGTCCCGCTGGCTTTGTGTGTCGCGAGCTGCAGGCGGTCGGCACAACAGCGGGCGAGATGTACTGCGTACGGCAAACCTGTGAGAATAACGTCGACTGCGGAGATCTCGGCAACGTGGAGTGCCGGAGCCTCGGCTGCTACGACGAGTGCTTCTCCGACACCGCTTCGCTGATCGTCGACACGGACGCCGGAACGGTCAGCTGCCCGCAAGAATCGAACAATATGTTCACCTGCGATCCATTCGAGGACCTCCCCTGCGCCTGTCCTGGCGGCGCGGAGAGCTGCAGCGATGAAGACCTTCAGTGTCAGCCACAAGGACTGCCGCTGCCTTGGCCGACGGCAACGGTGGCCCAGCGCGGAGTATGCTTTGGTGTGGAACAAGATCTTCCGGCCGGAGGTACGAATTGAGAAACTTCTTCGCAATCGTGCTGGCAGTCGCTCTGTGCGCGTGCTCGAGTAGCTCTCCCTCCGAGCGCGCGAAGCCCGCCGAAGCGCCAGAGGAACCCGCCACTCAAGCTGAGGCAAAAACCCCGGCGGAAGGCGACGGCGCGCCTCGCGAGGCAGGCGAGCCAGGCTCCGACGAGCCTCCGGTCGACCAGACGCCCACGGTGACGTTTCACACAGAGGGAGGCGACGTCGTGGTCGCCGTCGAGATCGCTGCGGACGTCATCTCGCGCAAGCGGGGGATGATGTACCGCGAAAACCTCGAGGAGGATCGGGGCATGGTCTTCGTATTCGACTCAGAGGACGTCCATCCGTTCTGGATGAAGAACACCTACATCGCCCTAGACATGATCCATCTCGACCGAAACCTCCAGGTCGTTGGGATCGTGGAGGAAGCGGAGCCGCTCACCCTCTCGCAGCGCAAGATCGACAAGCCTTCCAAGTATGTCGTTGAGGTCGTAGGCGGCTTTGCTGACAAGCATGGAATCACGACGACGACACGCGCCTCGCTCGCCAACGTCCCGAGCGAGCCGCGGTGAGCTCAGTCGCCGACGATCAGTTTGCGATAGAGGTGCTCGCCGAGAGACTCGACCATTAGCGCGGCGACCTGTTCCTCGAACTGTGTGCGGTCCGCTTCTACATCGAAGATGAAGCGAATTCCCATGCCCATCGCTTGGACCTCTGGGTTCTGGACCTCCTCGGGCTTGTTGGTCCAAATCACCTCACCCTTGAGCTCGAAGGGCCTTTCTCGCTTGGGGAGCGTGAGCTTGAAAAGAAACTCCGTGCCTACCGGCAGCGGGCGCTCGGTCTTGATGAAGGTCCCGCCCTTGGAGATGTTCTTGGTGTAGTCCGCGAAGAACGTGTTCATCTTCTTGTACTCGACCTTGAGCTCGATGGGAGCCCGGGGGCCGTCGCGGCGCTCGTGAGTGTCTGTCACCGCGCAAATGTATGACCGACCGCGCGGACGGGTCAACGAAAGGGATGAGCATGTGGATCTCAAGGCGCTGGTTCTGGATTCCGGTGCTGCTTCAAACCACTCTCGGGGTAGCGCTGTGCTTCGTTCCGCTCTTCAACCTGCTGGCCTTTGAATATGCCTTCGCTACAGGGCTGCTCGCCGCCCCCCTGGGTGTATGGATCGGTCTTGGCCTCGCCCGCCACACGGCTCATCGCGCCCCCACGCCCTGGCTGATCCTCTGGTTTTTCGGTCTCCTCCACCTGCTCCCGAGCTTCATCGCCATCAGCCTCAACGCCTATCGCGTGCGAAATTGCGACTACTGGGAAGGAGTCACCTTTTTTCTTGCGCTCCCTGTGGCCACCACCCTCTACTCCACAACACTCGGTGTCACCGTGGGGAAGCTATTTGAGCGCCGGAGGACGCGGGCAGTGGCGGCCGGACTCGTCTTGCTCCTGCCGCTCCTCGGGCGCGTCTGGGAGCTCTACACGGAGCCGCAGATCTTCGTATTTGATCACCTGTACGGCCACTTCGCTGGCAGCCTCTACGACGAGACCGTGGTCCTCGACGGGCGCATGATCTGGCTACGCCTAGGGACGGCGCTGCGGATCGCCCTGGCCCTCTGGGCTGTGCGCCTCGTCCTCTGGGACCGAGGCTGGCCACGGGTCGCCTTCGCGCTCGTGGTGTTCCTCGGCGTGAGCACCCTTTACGACGCCCAGGTCGGCCGCCGCGCGGGCTTTCGTTTGGACCGTGAAGATATCGAAGCGGTACTCTCAAAGACCGTCCGACGCGAGGGCGTCACCGTCCACCTTCCCGCGGACACCGCCGACGACCACGCCGGGCGGATCGCCGATCATCATCTCTTCTGGATCGAGCGGTTGCGGCGAGTCCTCGGTGTCCACGGTCCCGACCACATTCACTCCTACGTCTACGCAGACCGTGATCAAAAATCGAAGCTGATGGGCGGCCGGGGCACGATGGTCGCCAAGCCCTGGCTCGGAGAGATTCACGTTCACGGTCGGGAGGTTCCCCACAACATCGTTCCCCACGAGCTGGTCCACGTGCTCGCCGCGGAGCTCGGGTCTCCACCCTTTGGCGTCACGGCCCACCTAGGGGTGTTGATCGACATGGGGATCGTCGAAGGCCTCGCCGAGTCCCTCACACCTCCCCGAGGCGACTACGACATCCATCAATGGGTGCGAGCCCTGCGTGTCCTGGATCGCGCGCCGGATGTTCGACGGTTAGTAGCCGTTACTGACTTCTGGCGAGCTCCGCCGGCGCGCGCCTATACGGTAATGGGCTCTTTCATCCGCTACCTACTCGATAGCCGCGGCGCCGAGCCGGTGCGCGCGCTCTATCGCTCCGGCGACTTCAACGCAGCCCTGGGTGAAGACCTCGAGCAGGTAGTGAGTGATTGGGAAAGATTCATCGACGGGCTCACCTTGTCCGAGCGCGAGCGCCGTGCTGCGGAGGAGCGCTTTCGTGTTCGCAGCATCTTCGCACGGGTGTGCGCCCACGAAGTCGCACAGCTCCGTGACGCAGCCGGAGCGACCGGAGGTGAACAGGCCGTCGCTTACTACGAGAAGATCGCCGATTTTCTAGGAGGAAGCCCGGACGCGCGCTACGACGTAGCCGTCGCCACCCTCAACGCCGGCGATGAGGGGCGGTTCCGAGAGCTCGCGCGGAAGCTCTTGGACTCCGGCGAGCTACGCCCCTACCGGGCGACCGGGCTGCGTGAGCGCTTGGGTCAGCTCGATTGGCGTGAGGGGCGGCTCGACGACGCGAGAGAGAGCTTTCGCGAGGCGCTCGAACAGCCGAGCGACCTCGCCAGTGAGCGGCTGCAATGGGTGCGGCTATGGGCTCTCGAGCGCCCGGAGGAGGAGAGACAGTTCCTTGCGGAGTTTCTCCGAGGAGAGGTTCCGACGCCCTCGGCGGTGCTGGAGCTCGATCGGCTCCGGCGCGCCTACCCGCAGGACCGAACCTTCCCCTACTTGCTGGCCCGTCAGCTCTATCAGGGGAACGACCCGAAGCGCGCCTTGGCGCTTCTCGGCGATGCAGGCACCCATCCCTTCCTGCCGATCGAAGCGGAGCGGATCAGATTGATCGCTGCGATCCTCGAGCGCATCGGCGATCGGCGCGGTGCGGCCGACGCGTTTTCAGTGGTGGCGGACATTCTGCCGCGATCGGGCGAAGCGGCGCGGGTTCGAGCGCACACGGAGTGGCTGCGTTGGGAGCTCGAATCCGACGCTCAGCCGCCCAGGTCTGGGCAGCCGTAGACCACAATCGGTGTCGCGCCTGCTTTTGCGGCCTCACACGCATCCCCCAACAATCGCAGCTGGCGTCCGGCGAGATCGAGTCGCCAGTTGTCCATCCCGTCGCTCGTGCGCGGGACGAGCACGCTGCCCTCATCACCTTCGAGGAAGAGAAACAGGCGAGATAGGTCCGGCGGGGCACGTTCGAGAGTGAAGGAGCAGGCGCCGACCCGGCCGGCAACATCGACGAGCGCCTGCGCGAGTGCCTGCTGGTCCGTGGCCTGGTAGTGGCAGTTCGGGACTTCATCGGCGTCGCAGTCCGGATAAGCCACGTCGCTCGCGCAGAGCGAGGTCCCACCGGTGACCGCGAAACACTTGAGGTCATTAATGGCGGTCTGGTCGGTGAGCGTGAACCCAACGACGTAGGTCGAAATCGGCGGGTCGAGCGTGCGCAAACGCGCGAGCGCCGAGTTGACCTTGCAAGCGGCCGCCTCACCGTTACTCGAGCCGCCGCAAAACCCGCCTCCCACGCGAGGAATGAAACGTGCGTCGTCACTGTTTGGCTGACCGTCGGTAACGTAGAGAATTACGTTCTCGCGTTCCGGATCGTCGAGGCCGAAAGCGCCTGGGTCCGCGGCGATCGAGCGCAAGGTAGGGCCCGCCGGGGTTCCGCCCCCCGGATGGAGGCCAGCGAGCAAGGCCAAGACACCCGCCGCATTGCCCCCGGTCGGTTCGCTCAGGGCGTCGCTAGGGACCGATTGATTCGTTCGGTTGCTGTTCACCGGGCACGAGGTGCCATTGCAGTTGTAGACGTTCCCGAAAACCGCGAAGGGATCCTCGCACTCATCGATGCACGCGGTCGTCCTTTCGCATTGGTCGGGGAAAGCAGCGAGTCCCCAGCGTACCGAATCGTCCTGCGCCGGCAGGACCTGGGTGAGAACCGCGGTGGCCTCTTCCCAGCGGGTTAGCTCGTCGTCGTTTCGGCCGGGGCCGAGGTCGCCATCTTCGCAGTAGTTCATCGAACCGGAGCGGTCGAGCACGACGAGCACGTTCGGCGGTACGCGTTGCGCCTCGAAGATGGTCGAACCGCAGGAGTCGATCGGCGTGCAGATTCCCGCCGTGCATACGGTACCCGCGGGGCAATCCCGGCTGTCCAGGCAACCGTTCTGGGGCACGCAGCGCTCGGCGCTGCACCGCTGTCCGCTCGGGCAAGGGCAGGTGCTCGTCGGCTCACATCGCCCGTCATCGCTACATCGTTCGAGACCCGGCGCACAGTCGAGCTCGGAAAAGCAGCGCCCTTCGGGCAGGCAGATCCCAGCGCTCAGTGAGCACCGATCCGTTCCCGCGCAACACGTCGCTCCAGAGGGACAGCAGAGTATCTGGCCCGTCGAACATCCCTCGCTCGTTCGCTCCGCGGTGCAGGCGATTCCATCGAGCACACAGCTTCCGCCGACACACCGGTGCACGGGCGGGCAGTCAGCAGCGACGGTGCATTCGCCTGCGCCGATGCAGCGCCCCGTTTCTCCGCATCGCTCGCCCGAGAGGCAATCGCCGTCTTCGTCACAACCGGCGTCGACGCAAGCGCCTTCCAGACAGCGGTCCGCGCCGGCGCAGTCGTCATCATCCGCACAGTCGCCTCGGGGCACGCAGGCGCCGATCACACAACGCTCGTCGCCACCACACTGACTGTCCACGAGGCAGGGGCTCTGCGCGACGCATTCCCCTGCCTTGCACCGCTCATCGAGGGCACAGTCCGAGTCGCTCTCGCAGACGGGTCCACAGCTCTGGGTGTCGCTGTCGCAGGGGACCGGTGCGTCCGGCGGCCGATTGTCGTTTCGGGAAGCGCCGGGAAGCGCGTCAGCATCGATGGCGAGCTGCCCGGACTGGCACGCACTGGAGAGGGCCAAGAGCACCCCCCAAACAGTCGCTCGATGTCGCATGTCGATGATCCCATCCCGTCGAGCGCCCTCGCTCGACCGCGGCGGATGTTAGCCGACGGGATCGCGACAGTCCCTGGCCAGCGATTCGAGATCGTCCCTCAGGACCCAATCGAATACACACCGGGGCGTGGATCGGCCTGCCCGTTTGGCAGCGGCAGCTCTGCTCGGGTCGTGCTAGGGAGCTGCGCCGGAAGCCGGGCGCTCCGCACGGCGTTCCGCTTCCCACCAGAGGCTCGCCAAGACGACGTTGGCGAGCACGCTCAGGATCAGCGCCCACCACAGCCAGGGAGGCGAGCCACTGCTTTGCGCCCAGGCCGGCGGGTCACGCGGTGAAAGATCGCCCAAGAGCGTTGACGACTGGGTGGCGCGCGCCTTGGGCTCGACCACGAGAGCCCTTGGCGCCTCTTCCTCCCAGCGACGAAGGAGCTCGACCGCATCGCTCTGAAGCAGCGCGGGAACCTGAATCACGCCCCACCCAGGCGAGACCGGGGCGGCGGCGAGGTGCGGGTCCGGATGTGGCAAGGAACGCGCGTCGATCTCGTGAGCGTGCAGGTAGTCGAGAGCGGCCTGTGCCTCGACGGCGCTCTCCGCGTTGTGGACAGTGACCCAGCGGGTCGTCATCCACTCACCGATTTGGCGCGCATGAGCCGAACTGCGATCACCGTATAGAGCCGCGGCACCGCCTGTTCGATCGCGGTGATCACACGATGACGCTGATAGTCGAGCTGCTCGGCCTCGAGCTCCTGAAGCTCGACGAGCTCCTCTCGTTCGTCGGCAGAAGCGTGCGCAAGCGCGCGGCGATGCGCGCGGTTGAGCAAGCGTTCCCGGCGCTGAAAGACCGCTTCGGACTTCTCCCGTGCCCTGAGACGCTCGCCATCGAGGCGTTTGCGCATCATCGCTTCGGCGGTCTCGAAATTCTGCTCCACCAGGCTCCGCCAGCGACCGAGGCTTTGCTTGAGGGGGGTGGCGTCCATTCGGTCGAGGTCACGACTGACGTCGTCCACCAGGACCTCGAGCTCTTCCCAGCGCTTGCCTCCTTCATCGATGGCGAGCGTGGTGGTGCTGTTCTCCAGGTAGGTTCGCGCTTCCGGCACGTCATCGGGGGTGTCGATGCCGAAGCTCCAAAGGAAGACCGCACCATCGCGTCCATAGCCGCGCAAGAGCGCGAGACCCGCGGACGCCTCGCTCGATTCCTTCGCCCAGTCGAGGGCGTAGTCCACGAGCGGGTGACCGAAGGACAGGAACTCGACTTCTTCGTGGTCGAGCGCGTAGGTCCGGTTGAACGTCGCGGCGTAGGCCCCGCCTTCGAGATCGTCGCGGCGCGCGGCGCTCGGGCCGCCTTCCACGGAGACGACCTCTCCCCGAGCTTTGACAGAGAGGCGGCTTGCCTCCGCGAAGCGCTCGACGAAGTTTTCGATCCGATTCTCGAGATCAGCGGGGACCGTGCCGAGTATCTCCCTGGCGCGCTCCGGCGAGAAACTCGCGGAGTCGAGGATCGGGTCGACCTCGTTCTCGACCCGCTCACGCGCCTCGCGCACGAGTTTCTCCGTGTCGAGATAGAGCGCCTTCCATTCGTCCACGCCCGAGCCGTCTAGAATGAGCTCGGCCAGGCGCGTGCTCACGTACTCGAGCTGATGGTCGATACCGCCTACGGTGCGGTCGAGCACGCCGATGGACTCCTGCATGACCTTGAGGATCGCCGCTTCGTACCCCGACTTGAAATAGGGGACGAGCACGTGCACGTCGCGTTTCTGGCCAACGCGGTCGATGCGTCCCACGCGTTGCTCGATGGTGGCGGGACGCCAGGGCAGGTCATAGAGCACGACCTTGTTGCAGAACTGGAAGTTGCGTCCTTCGCCACCCGCCTCGGTGGAGAGCATGAGCTGCGGCCCCTCCGGATCTCGAAACCACGCGACCTGGCGGTCCTGATCCCGGGGCGCGAGGGAGCGGTGAAAGGTCGCGATCTCCGGTCCGAGAATCGGCTCAAGCTGCGCTTTCAGCCCGCGGACGGCCACTTGGCTCTCGACGAAAACGAGGAGCTTGTCTTCCGGGTCGAGGCTGCGCTGCTTTTCGACCAGCCAGCGCAATCGCACGTCACCGGTAGGAAGACCGTGCTCGTCGAAGGGAGCGTCCACCACGTCGTCGATCAGCGGCTGAAGCTCGGCTGCGAGCTCTTCAGAGAATTGCGTCAGAATGTCCGCGATCGCGTGCGGCGTGCCCCAGAGCGCACGAAGCAGCTTGCCGAGCATCATCTTGCACTCGGCCTCGTTGTCCATCGAGCGAGCGAGGTCCATCATGACCTGTTCGCCCACCTCGACGAGGATCTCCTGCTTCTCCGATGGCTCGAGCGGGGCCAGCTCAGAGAGACGCTGAGGCAACCCGCCGACCGGCCCACGCCGGTTTCGAATCACGAAGTCCGCGAGGCCATGCCGCTCACGAAGCGCTCCGAGGATGCGTTCGGAAGATTCTTCGAGCGCCCTTCCCTTCGCCACGGTGAGCTCTTCGACCAGACCCGCATCTTCGTCGTCGTCTTCGAGCACTGCCGCAAGGCGCTTCTTCGTAGACGCGCTGAGCTTCTTGCCACTGGATGGCAATTCAGCGACGAGGCGAGCGACCTCCCGAATTTCGGCGACCCGCGCGGCGACGGTCTCGAAGGCGTTGGGATCGTCGAAGCGCGCGGGGTCGAGCAGACGCAACAAGGCGTGGTACTCAGCCGGATCGAGAGCCATCGGCGTCGCGGTGAGCAGCAGGAGGTGCCGGCTCATGTGCGCCAGCCCCTCCACCAATTGATAACCGGCGTTGCTCTGGCCGTCCGGCCTCCATCGGAGGTGGTGCGCTTCGTCGACGATGACGAGATCCCAGGGTGCCGTCATTGCGAGCTCGAGCAGGTCCTCGTCGCTCGAGATGAAGTCAATCGACGCCACGATCCGCTGGTGGGCCTCGAAAGGATTCATGTCCGGATGATCGATGAGCGCGTCCTCGATGCGCTGATCGTCGAATAGGACCAGGAGCTCGTGCGACTTGCGGAAGATCTCACCGAGCCATTGAATGGTCAGCGCTTTCGGAGTGAGGATCAGAACGCGCTCGGCACGCCCCTCCTCTCGCAGCCCCGCATAGATCAGAGCCGCTTCGACCGTCTTTCCGAGACCGACCTCGTCGGCGAGCAGCAGACGGACGGGGTCCTCGCCGACCGCGCGCGATGCGACGTCGATCTGGTGTGGAAGCCATTCCACGCGGGAGCCCAGCACCGCCGCGTGTCCACGCCGTTTGCCGAGCTCCGCGAGCTTCAATCCCTGAAGTCGCGCGCGAACGACCTCCGGGTGAGCGAGGTTCAAGGTCGCCAATCTCTCTTTGGCGCCGATGTCGCGGATCTCGGGAACGAGCTCGCTCTCGACCACGACATCTCCGCCCTCGAGGCGGTACTCGGCCAGTCCGTCGTCGTTGACGCCCACCGCCTCGAGCACCCGCTGCTCCTTGCCCTCCTGGTCCCGGACCTTCTCGCCGCGGCCGATGAGGTACCGCACGACGGTCGGCTCAGCGCTCCGGGTGGTGTAGGTGCGCTCGCCCTGGAGGCGCCAAAAACGCACGTTTACCCGCGGTCCGTCGACGCCGGTAACTATCCCGATCCCGAGGCTCGGGTCGGCGGGGCTCCAGACGAGTTGTCCTGGAACGCGTGGGCGGGACGTTTGGCTCACGGCTATTGCTCGCTCTCGCGGGAAACCGCGCGCTCATGCCAGAGCGGCGCGGTGGATTCAAGGACCTCACCAGTCTCTTCGGCAAAAACGTCGGGGGTGTTCCTAGAGATCCGGCAAAGTCGCGGATTTTTTAAGATTTCCCTCTGACGCAGGGAGTGCATAGTGTTCTCTCATGCCGCACGTGGACCTGCTCGAGCTCCCGTATTTCGATGGGATCGACATCGACACTCTGATCTCCCTCGTCGACCGGATGAACCCCGTCCGCTTCCCCCCGGGGCACACCCTCTTTCACGAGGATCAAACGAACCTCAGCGCGTTGTACATCGTCACCCGCGGCCAGCTCGAGCTCCTCAAGCGCGCCCCGGATGGCCCGATGCGTCTCGCCGCCTTGCACGCGCCGACCCTTCTCGGCGAGGTCGAACTCTTCACCCAGGTTCCTGCGGTGGCCACCGTACGCACGCTCACCGAGATCGACAGCTTCGCCCTCAGCCGCGAAGCCTTTGAGACGCTGATGGACGAACACCATCCGGCGATGTTGCGATTCACCTACAACGTCGCGCGGGTCGCGTGCCACCGGTTGGCGGTCGCGGATACGATGCTCGCACGGAAGCTGGGCGCCGTGGACCTCGCCGAGCTGCGTCGGCAGATCTTCGGGACAAACGACGACCTTCGCTCTGCCACCACCACGGGCTCCTTCTTTCGCGCGAAGTAGTACACTGTCATCATCATGGTCTCGCTCCTCGCGCTACTGACTCTCCTTGCGCCCGAAGGGCCAAATCTCGACCTGCCACCGAGCGCCGTTGGCGAGCTTCCCCCCGCGGACGAAGGTGAGAGCGCTCAGGCGATCCCCGTCGCCGAGCCTGATACGCGGGTCGTTCTGCGCATCAGCGAGGGGTTGGGCCCCCTCACCGACCGCCTCGCCCTCGATCTCGACCTCGACGAGGCGGAAGCGCGTCGCGTTCGCGACGGACTGCTTCGAAGCGACCTGTTCATTCTCGACCCCTCGGCGCGTCACCGCGCGGTCGTTCGACGCACGGACCGAGCCACCGTCCAAGTGCTGTTGCTCGATGGTACGGATACAATCGGCGTCTCAGCCATTGAGTGGCCCGCCGAAGAGTCCAGTAGAGCTCCAGAGCGGCCGCGATCGACTCTCGTGATTCGGGAACGCACGCCAGAAGCCGTCGCGGAGGCGGATGAACGTTTCCGAGGCGGTTTCGATCCCTACTTCAATCCCGCGGGGCGCCTGAGCTGGTCGCGCAACGGTGCTTTCACTCAGCCGAGCATGCCCGCAGCGGGGAGCGATTGGGTGATCCTCCAGGACGGTCAACCGATCGACGACCTCGACCTCGCCTTGCTGCTGAACGATCGGGCCCTCGCAGACCGGATCGAGAATGAGCGCGAATCGTCCCGAGCCTGGTGGCGCTGGGGCTTTGGAGGTGCGGCGGTTTCGAGCGCTGGCGTCGGCGCAGCCTTTCTCGCCACCGCGGACGGTCGATCGTCGCGAGAAGTCCTCGGTGGCTCACTCCTAGGCGTTGCGGTTCTCTGCGGTGCCCTCGCCTTGCTCGGCGACGAGCTGCAGGGCGGCCACGTGTTGTCGCGGGAAGAAGCCCAAACCCTTGTGCGTCTCTACAACGACCGCGCCGCAGAGGAACGGAAGCGCTAGAGCTTCAAAGAGGCAACGATCGAGTCGAGCTCGGAGAGGTCCGCGCCACTCGCCACCAATCCGGTCAAAGTCCAAAAATCGTCATCGGACACGATGCCATAGACGCGACCCTGCACCGGGATCACGGCTCCGTCTTCCGTCATTGAGATTCGCTCGCCGCGAAAGGCAACCCAGGCGCCAGGGCGTCCGGCGATTTCTAGATAGACCGGCTCCTGCTGCAGCTGCGGCCCCTCAAAGAGTTGCAGGTTTGCTTCCGCAAACACCTGGAGCATGGCTTCGGGCGCTACGCGCTTTTGGCTCGAACGCAGCGGCCGGCGTGAAATCACGACCGAGGGACGCAGCTCGCCGGCGATCGGTCCGAGGAGCATGAGCTCCGCATTCTCGCCTAGCGACTCGTCTGCGTTGACGAATTCCCAGCCCTCCGGCCGGGTCACGGTCAAGCCGCGAACGGTCACGCTCTTGGCGTCCGAAGCGACCCTCACCTTCTCTGGCGAGGTCGCGTCCGGGGCCTCTGCCGAACCTCCGGCGCAGCCCAACGTGGCCAAGACACCCCACACTCCCATTGCACGGATCGTCATTCTGAACTCCTACGCCTCAAGGAAAGACCGTTTCGCACCGAAAGCGCGGTGACCGAGGTCACAGCGCGCGGAATTTGGGGCCCTCGCACGGCAGTTGTATAGCACCGGTCGTAGCGAGTCGAAGGCTCGGACGGCCACGATCGGTGTTGACTCCACCGTTCGGTCGTCTATCTCGTAACGCGCCACAGGGATGATCAAACCCGGAAGAGAGCCATGAAGAGAATCACCGCCTTGCTCCTGTTCGTCGCTGCCGGTTGCTCTCAGCCCACGATCGAGGGAACGAAGGTCAGCGACACGGACGAGCACCGCATGCTCTACGACATCGTGATGCAGTACCGGAAGGCGATGGAAGAGCGCGACGCGGAGACGATCCTGAGCCTCGTTTCCGAGCGCTACTATGAAGACAACGGCAACGCGGACCCCGCCGACGACTACGGCTACTTCGAGCTCCGAGACACGGTTCTGCCGGCGACGATGGAAGCGACGAAAGAGGTGTACCTGACCCTGGAGGTCCAGGACATCGTGGTCGACGAGAAGCGCGCACACGTGGATGTGCGTTTCAGCTCGCGCGCCCGCATCGAAATGCCTTCCGGGTCGAGCTGGGATACGCAGCGCGAGCTAAATCGAATCGACTTCGTCCGCGAGGAAAACGGCTGGCGAATCGTCCGCGGCTTGTAGCGTCGCACTCAACGGCGGCCGAGCTTGCTCGTGATACGCTTGCCTTCCGCCATCAAGGGCTCGCGCAACGGCTCCGGCCGATAGGCGAGAACGTCCACGGGGTCGATGTACCAGCCTCGGAGCTTGACGGAGAAGTGCAGGTGCGGGCCGGTCACACGCCCCGTTCGTCCCACGGAGCCGATCCTCTGCCCCCGACGCACCGCCTGGCCCTTGCGCACGTCGACCTCGTTCATGTGAAAGTACATCGTATAGAGCTGCTGGCCGTGGTGTATGAACACAGCGTTGCCGACGTAGAAGAAGTTGTCCGCAACCAAGACCACCTGCCCATCATTGGCAGCAATGATCGGAGTGCCCTTCCGACCGTCGATGTCCAATCCCCTGTGCTGGCTCTGCAGCACCTCGTTGAATACGCGACGGGTGCCGAAGGGGGATGTGATCTCGTCAACTCGCGGGATCGAAAAACGACGGCTCCACAATCGCTCGCTTCCAGGACTGCGCAGAGCTTCGGCGATCGCCGTGCGCTCTCCGTCAACTCGCGGAGGGGGAGGTTTTGAGAACCGGCGGCTGACCCGGAGCTCGCTCGATTCGTAGGCGCCTCTGACGACATGGATGACGAAACTCGCGAGTCGACCTTCGCAGCTGACCTGGAGCAAATGTGCTCCAATCGGGCTATTCAAGGGAACGGGCAAGAGAGCATGCCACTGGCTGTCGCTGACGGGAAAGCTGGAATAGGATTGTCCCAACCAGCGCACCGCTGGGTCCGCACATCCGCTGACCTCGCCTACTAAGAGCCCGCCCTCCTCGACCGGAAGCTCGCGGCAGAGCACGACGCCGCGTGAACGGTCGCAGCGGATTTCAACCGCCGGTTCGTCGAGGGGGCTTCCGAAGAGCAGGGAGAGAGCCAGGGCGACCATCGGAGCCTCCACCATGAAACACCGGCCTCTTCTTGGCCAGAAACCGGCTCTTCTCAGCGCTTGGGGACTGTGCGGTCCGCGAGCTCCCGTAAGCCGCGAGAGCCGATGGAGCGCAAAGCGCCGAGCCGCGCCATGTAGTGCCGATAGTCTTTGTAGGTTCGATCCTCCTCCGGCAAGGCGGTCACCTCGAAGTCGTAGAATCGTGTAGTCGCGTAGCGCGTAGCGATGAAGCGACACATCGCAAAGAGCCCCGCTCGTTCCGGAACAGTCAGCGGTCGCAGCGTTTGGTAGCCTGCGAGTAAGGCGCGCGCCCGGGGGCGCTTCAGCCGGTCGTGCTCGAAGCACCAGTCGAGGAGCGCCACGGCGAGGTCGTAGATGAACGGACCATTGCATGCCATCTCGAAGTCGAGCACGCCGCTCAAGCGCCCCCGGGAGAAGAACGCGTTGTCCACGAAGAGGTCCGCGTGAATGATCCCAGCCGGAACCCGGGAGGGCCACCTAAAGAGCTCGAGCTCGCGCCGAAGCGTCGAGATGTGCTGGCGCATCTCCTGCGGGGCACCACCAGCGACGAAACGCTCGCATGCGGATAGCTTTCGGTCGATGTGCTCAGGGGAAAAGCGATTCCGGCGCCGGCGGCGCAGCGAAAGCGCGGCATGGTGTAGGCGCGCGATGTAGCGACCGATCTGATGGCAATGGTCGGGCCGCAGCTCAAAGGGAGCGAGCTCGCGTCCTTTCATCCACTCGAAGATCGACAGGTGCTGACGCGAGCCCAGGGAGACCACACCACCGTGCCTCGGGCTCGCGAGCATCTTGGGCACGGCGATCCCCGCCCGATCGAGGTGCGCGAGCAGTGCCTCCTCAAACCGCGCGTCCGTCAACGACCGATCTTCGAGCAATCGCAGGATGAAGCGTCCCTCGTCGGTTTCGAGAGCGTAGATGGTGTTGATCGTTCCACCCGGTACACCCCGAGCGCTACGAAGTGCTCCGAGCCCAAACCAGCGGGCGTAGCGCGCGAGCTGCCGCTCGCTGAGGTGTGTGTAGACCGCCATCGCCGCTGTCCTAATGCGAGGAAATCGACGCGATGTCTATCGTCGCGACCACGGGAGCGTTATTGTGCGGCCCCGATCGAACACCAAACGGCTGCAACTCGAGGAGCACTGATTCATGGCCTACTCCGTTGGAGGAGACGTCGACGCACACTGCACGAAATGCAAGATGGAGCTCGCCCACGTGATCGTGGCGATGGTCGAGAGCCGCCCCAAGCGCGTGCAGTGCAAGACCTGCGGCTCCACCCACAACTACAAGAGCTCATCGGACGCTCGCGCGAGCGCCAAGCGCGCCGCCCGGCGCAGCTCGACCACCACCCGGTCGAGCACCGCCAAGGCAAACGACTACGAGACGCTGATGCAGGGCAAAGACGTGTCGCGCGCGTCGCGCTACCGTGTGAGCGAGGCTTTCGATGAGGGCATGGTCCTCGACCACAAGAAGTTCGGCCTCGGTCTGGTGCTGAAGAACATCGGCGACGACAAGATCGAGGTGATCTTTCGGGACGGGTTGAAGACCCTGATCCACGGTCGAAAAGCCAGCTGAAATTGTCCCCGCAAGAGCCACATAACTGTTGCCGTCAGTGAGACGAAACCTGCTCCGTTACGTCGCGCCTGGGGGCGGAACTGATCGGCGGGCCCACATACGCTGACACGGAAACCACAGTACTTACAAGGCAGTTCATACAAAATTTCACAACATGCATAAAGAAGTTGATCTTTGGATCGCTTCTCCGCCAACCTCAAGGGCGGGAGACATTCGTCTCTCGCACGCGCGTGAGAAATGGGCATCACGCAATTGTTAACGTTGAGATAGCGAGAACGACCGGGTTGGCTTTGATGGGGTGCAGGGGAGACGCATTTTCGCCAGAAAATGTCGCCGCATCCGCGGGCGCGGTACGCTTTTACCGCGATTCATCGAATCTACTCTGCGTTCACTCGATCGAGGTCATCGGTTTCCTATGACAAAGACCAAGAACCGGCGGAAGAAACAGGTCACCGCTGCGGCGAGTCGGCAGCGCACTCCTATCGGCGAGTCTCGTGCTCGCAAGGCAAAGCGCAGCGGCGGAGAGCCAACGCGCTCGCCCCGGAAAGCCGCGAAGGGCAGCACGGCCTCGGCTTCTCAGAAGAAGCCGAGCCAGCGGGTTATTCCCGAGAAGGCCTTAGAGGAACCAAAAGCCGCCCCGGCCGATGAGCCCACCGCCGAGGACATCGCGCGCGAGGAGGTGATCCTCGATGAAGCGGGTGGATTGATCGGAGAGAAGCCCCGCTCCGCCAAAGGGCGAGCGCGTGCAAAGGCGCGCGAGCGCAACACCCCTGCCCCGGGCAAGGATCTCCTCGCGAGCTACATGGATCAGCTCAGCCGGATTCCGCTCTTCACCCCGCAGGAAGAGCTCGAAAACGCCCGCAAGCTCGAAGAGCTTGAGCTCGACACCTGGAACCTGTTGCTCCTGCGACCACGCGCGGTCGAGCACGCGCTCAGCGAGGCAGGCGAGCTCGAGAATTCCGTGCAGAAGCAGCTGGACAAGCTGCTGCAGAGCTACCGCCGCGCCGCGGCGCGCAGCAAGAGTCGCAAGATTGCACCCCACCCCTCACGACAGAAGCTCATAGACGCAATAAGCCGGGAGATGCGTAGCGCGGACTACGACAAGGAAATCCTCGAACGCGTCATGCAACGCATTCGTCGCGAGGTCTGGGGGCGACGGGTGATCGATTCGAATCCGGCGTTCCGACTGACCCACCAGGACCTGACCGAGGTCGAGAAGTCCCGCGGTGCGGCCCGGCGCATGCGAAACAATTTCGTGCGCGCGAATCTTCGCCTGGTCGTTAGCGTCGCTCGCAACTTCCACCACTACCGCATTCCCTTCATCGACCTGATTCAAGAGGGCAACGTCGGGTTGATGAAAGCAGTGCACCGGTTCGACCACAGTAGAGGGTTTCGTTTCTCCACCTACGCCCACTGGTGGATTCGCCAGTCGATCGAACGCGCGATCATCAACAAGGGCAGTCAGGTGCGCCTGCCGGTGCACGTCATCGACTCGCGGCGCCAGGTGGGCCGGGCTTCGGCTCGCCTCACGCAGAAGCTCGGACGCGCTCCGACCCCGCAGGAGCTCTCCGACCACCTCGACATGGCGAAGACCAAGGTCGAGCAGATCCTCAACGGCGTGCAGCAAGACCCGGTTTCTCTCGACGAGAGCGTCAGCAACGATGACCCTCGCAAGTTCCTCGACCTCGTGCGCGACGAAAACCAGCCTGCTCTCGATGAGGCGCTGATTCGAGAGAACACGCACGACCGGGTGCGAGAGCTCCTTCAAATGCTGAATCCGATTGAGAAGGATATCATTCGTCGTCGCTTCGGGCTCGGCGACGACAGCGATCAGACCCTCGATCAGATCGGTAAGATCTACAATCTCTCGCGCGAGCGCGTTCGGCAAATTCAGGCCCAGGGCCTGCAAAAGATGCGACGCATGTGCGAGCGACGCCAGATCAGCTAGCGCTGACATCTAGAGCAGTAGTAGGTGCTCCGACCGACCATGACGACGCGCTTGATCCGTCCGCCGTCCCCGTGCGGGCATTGGGCACCTTCGCGGCCGTAAACGCGAAGGCGACCTCCATAGCTGCCACTCACACCCTCCGCATCCACGAAGTCGCGCAGAGTGGTTCCTCCGTTTTCGATCGCATCCTGGAGCACGTGCTTGATCGCGTCCACGAGCGTTCGCCAGCGTGCCGCCGAGATTCGTCCGGCGGCACGGCGTGGGTGAATGCCGGCGAGAAACAACGCCTCGCTCGCATAGATGTTGCCCACCCCGACGACCTTGGTCCCGTCCATGATGAAGTTCTTCACCGGACGTTTACTGTCCGCAGAGGCTCGAAGCATCGCGTCGGCGGTGAAGGCGTCCGAGAGTGGCTCGAAGCCGAGATGGGCGAGTCTCGGATGCGCCCTCTCTCCTTTTGACGGATAAGCATCCACCCAGCCGAATCGACGGGGGTCGTTCAGGCGCAGCTCCCGTGCGCCACCGAGCCGCAGGACGAGATGGTCATGTTGCACCAGCGGAGTCTCCGCCGGGACGACTCTGATCCTGCCGCTCATGCCGAGATGGAGCAGGAGCGTGCTCGCGTTCGACAGGTCGAAGAGCAGGTACTTTGCCCGGCGACGGATCCCACGAATCGTGGCGCCGCGGGCCCTCGCTCGCACCTCGTCGGCGTCTACCGGGTAGCGCATGCGAGTCTCGTGTACCTCGGCTGCGACGATGACCCGGTCGAGGACGTGGTTTTCGAGCGTTCTCCGAACGGTCTCGACTTCAGGTAGCTCCGGCATGGGTGCTGTTCCTCGACGATCGGATCGCCTGCGAGCGCGTGCGCTAGGGTCCGAGCCCCTCAGGAAGCAACCAGGCGTCGAGCTCGCTCCCGCCCTCGGAGGACTCATTGGCACGACCGTCGACCATCGCCACCGCGAATTGCGCGAGCTCGTCGAGCTGCGCGATCGGTCCGTCCAGTGTCAAGGAAAGCGGCAGAGGCGCATCCGGCCCGAGGCGAACGCGAAGCAGTGCAAGGAGCTCGCCGTCGCGATGGGCGAGGACCCAGACGGTCGCGGCACCGTTGAGCTCGCCGTCGAGCTCCAACGCCCGTGCGGTCCCCGTGGCACGGAGATTACCCTCCACGTCTCCTATCCACGCCGTTCCGCGCATCATCGCCGATTCGGCGAGAGCGGCGGCGAGGAGGTTTCGCTTCTGCGACGACGGGTGCGCGGTGTAGTCGTCCACGATTCGCTGAAGCTGGGGGTTGTAGAGGATCTCTGCGATCTCTGCGTGGTCGCGCGGCGAGAAGCGCGCCGCCGCCGTCCCCGCCTGCACGAACGCAACGACGAAGACCGCGAGCAAGGCGAGCGCCGGACGCAGCATCCAGCCATCCGGACGCCCGCTCCGGAGACGAACCAGCGCATAGGTCAGAGCGGCACCGACCACAAAGCCACCGACGTGCGCGGCGACGTCGATCACTGGGACGATCAGCGGCAAGATGGCGTTCACGCCGAGCGTGAAAAACCACCAACCGCCGGTCTGTCGGTATCCGAGAGGCAGCGAACGGGTCAGGTGAAGAACGCCGAAGGCGCCGAGCAAGCCGAACAGAGCAGTCGAGGCGCCCATGGAGAGTGGCCCCGGCGCAAAAAACGCCGACGCGAGTGCACCTCCCACCGCCGAAACCAAATAGACCGTCAAATAGGTCCATCGGCCGAGCAAGCGCTCTACCGCCCCCCCCAGGGACAGCAAGGCGATACTGTTGAGGTAGATGTGCAGCAAGCCCCCATGAAGGAAGTTTGCCGTAAAGAGGCGATACCACTCACCACTGAGTGTTCGTTCAAAGAGATTAGCGCCGAGTCGGACCGCGACCACCGGATCCGGACTGCGCAAGCCCCCGAGTAGGCCTTGGGATATGAACGCCACGACGATGACACCGAGAAGCGCGTGGGTTACGCGGGGGCGGATGCGAAAGAGGCGTCGAGCCAGGTTTTCTCTGTGCCGGATCTCGGCGACAATCTGCGCACCGCGGGGGTGTCGTCGCAGCCGATTCCGCAGCTGCAAGAAGAAGACATCGAGGCCGTCTTCGTCCTCGAACACATCGCGCGGATAGACGTACGTGTGACCGCCGGCCTCGAGAACGAGCTCGTCTTTTGGTGCCTGGCCCCGAGTCACCGCGCCTTTGAGCGCTTCATACTGAACCGTCCGGGTCGCGCGGGCACCGGTGGGCAGGACCATTACGTCGTCGTAGAGCTCGACGTCCGGACGTCGCTCCGGTCGACGCAAACTCCGCCACAGGAGCACGGCGATCGAGAAGGTGACGGCGACTCCGATGATTTCCGCTGCGACCCACGGGAGCCGCATCGCGGCCACCACGCCTGTGATGAACGCGATGGAAATCACCCACGAAATGGCGCGGGTCCAAAACTTCGGCGGGCGCAAGGTCAGCCGTGTCGGTGGAAAGGTGTCAAAAATGGCGACGCTCCTGTTGAGCTCGAGGCTCCCGTTGAAGCATAGGGTCCCATGCGGGGGTCGCCAATAGGAACGCGTCTTCGCGCGAGGAGCTTCCCATGAGCAGTGAAAGACGTGAATGGCTCGAATGCGCCCGGACCCTCGCCAAAGAAGCGGAGGAGGTCATCCTACCGATCTACGCCTCCGACTTCGAGGTCGAGTTCAAGGACGACCGCTCGCCGGTCACCGACGCTGACCGCGAGGCGGAGAAACGGATTCGCGCTCGCCTGGCCGAGCTCTACCCGGACCACGCGGTCCTCGGCGAGGAGCTCGGCGTCTCGGGGCCCCCGGACGCGCGCGTGCGTTGGCTCATCGATCCCATCGACGGAACCGTTTCGCTCACCCGACGCGTCCCGCTCTTTGGCACCCTGATCGCGGTCGTCGAGAACGACGAGCCGGTGGTCGGTGTCGCCCATTTTCCAGCCCTCGGCAGCACCGCCTGGGCGTGCAAAGGTGGAGGCGCCTACCTCGATGGTGCGCGAATCCACGTGAGCGACTGCGATCGCCTCGAGGATGCGCTCGTGTGCGCCACGGGCTTTCACGAAAGCGACCTCGACGGCAGCGAAGCACCCCTCGGGCACTGGACCTCGCTCCTGCGTGCCGCCGGAAACTTTCGGGGGTGGTGCGACTGCTATGGCCACGTTTTGGTCGCTGCCGGACGAGCGGACGCGATGGTCGACTTTGTGATGCAGCCCTGGGACAACGCGGCGCTCATCCCGATTCTGCGCGAAGCCGGAGCGACAGTAACAACACTCGATGGCAAGAGCGACGACCTGATCAACGGCGGCAGCCTCGTCTCCGCGGCGCCAGGGATCCACCGAGCGGTCTTGAATGAGCTGAAGGCCGGCTCCTGAATCGGTTTGGGAAGCGGGACTCAGACGAACTCGTGGTCGTGGAGCCGGTTGGGTCCCGCCGACCGATGCGGTCGATGAGAGGTTTGATGGCTTCGAAGGCCGAATCTGTGACACGTCACCGGAGAGGTCCGCAAAGCACCAACCGGCCGTACTTCACTGCCGATTCCGAACGCACGCCGAGGCAAAACCAATTGGGCATGGCGCTCAAGCGCCTTCGGCCATGTAGCCGGCGAGCTCCTTGCGAAGCTTGGCGCGTCCACGGTGCAAGAGCACCCGTTGGTTCGCTTCGGAGATCTCCATGTAGTCCTGCACGTCGCTCGAAGACCAACCGAGGAGGTCGCGCAGGGTGACGACCATGCGCTGGTTCTCCGGAAGCTTTTCCAAACCCGCGTGCACCTCCTGAAAGAGCTCGGCTCGCAGCGAATCATCCGAGGGTGATGAGAGCTGCTCGTAGCCCGGTGGTGTCACCCAGTTGTCTTCCGGATCGAACTGGTCCGAGTCGACCGCCCGCTCCTCGCCATCCTTGTTCGCGCCACTGAGCGCTGAGAAGGGGCGAGAGCGATCCTCGCGGGCTCCGCGCGTCCGCGCCCGGTTGCGCAGGATCGTGAAGAGCCAGGTCTTGAAGCTCGAACGTCCCTCGAAGCGATCGATCCCGTTGTAGACGTGGAGCCAGGTCTCTTGCACCACTTCCTCCGCGACGTCGTCGGACTTCACGAACGCGCGGGCGACACGGCGCATGCTGTCACCGTAGCGCTTCACGATCTCGCCAAACGCCTCGTCGTCGTGCGCACGTAGGCGCGCAACCAGCTCTTCGTCATTTTGCGACATGGTCGAGCCCCCACGGGTACGCGAGCGCGGATGGGCCGTCAAGCAACGGTGAGCGGTCAACGCCATTGACCCTCAACCCCGAGATAGAAACCCTCCGCATTCTCCGGAAGCCAATCGGGGTCCGTATTGGGGAGCGAGCTGAACTGCGGCATCACCGCTTCGAGCTTTGGCAACCAGCCGCGCGAGCGGGCCGCGGTCGCGGGAGCACGCTCGGGCGACGGTGCCCCCTGCCCCCAGCCCGTGATTCCCGTGACCACCACGCCGGTTCCAAGGCCCAAGACCGTGCCAACCACGTTGCCCTTCTGCACATTGTTGCGCGCCTTGACGAGCGAGCCTCCCGCAGCCCCGACGAGCGCCCCCGCAGCGCCGAAGAGGTTGACCCAGCCCATGCGCGCGGGCGTCATCGAATCCCAGCCGGTCACCGCGAGCGAGGAGCTCAGCAATCCCACGTTCGCAGCGACAGCGGACACCCCTATGACGAGATCGGTGTTATCGCGCGAGCCGTCGGAAAACTCGTCAGCGTAGAGATAGCCGATCCAGGCACCGAGCCAGCTGCCCCAGAGCTCGCCGGAGAAGGACGCCCAGGTCTCGGCGGTGTCGAGCTGCAGCCGCTTGCCGAGAGCAGCTCCGAGAAGACCGCCGCCGGCGGTCGCGACCATCATGGTCCCAGCGAATTCGCGTGGCTCGAGATCCAGAAGCTGACTGATGCCGACGCCCTGCCAGACCATGTGGCTCATCGCGAGGCTTCCCACGAGCAGCTCTTCGCCCTCGAAGTCCATCCGAGGGGCGTAGTGCGCCAAGGCCAGCCCGCCGGCAATTCCCGCGCCGTGCATCAAGCCGACCGCCCAGCGATCGTCGTCGCTCACCAGGAGTCCCACGCCACCGCCCAGAGTCGCTGAAGCGCCCCACCCGAGGGACGTTCGAACGAGATCCCAGCGGTCGTAATCGAGGTCCTGGGCAAACCAGGCCCCGGCCACGGTGCCGAGCACGGCACCGGCAGCCGCACCGCCCGCTGCAGCTCGTCGACGTTCATTGGAGGAGAAATAGACTTCGGAGGCAAAGAGCTGCGAGGCCCAGGCACCGTGCCAGGCACCGATGCTGCCCATGATGGCGACGAGCCCCGCATCGCTGCGATCGACGGTGAGCGCATCGCCAAAACGCGCCGCAAAGAGGGCGCCGCCGAGACCGAGGCCGATACTCGAGAACGCGGTCACCCGCGCCCGATCCTCCGGCAAGGCGAGCTGCCCCGCTGCGTAACCCGCCGCCACGCCAATTCCCGCACCCGTGGCGGCATAGCGAACCGCGGCCCGGTCGAGCTCGAGCTGTTGCGCCAATCCAAATCCGAACGCCAGGCCCATCCCGGCACCGAGTGCCGCTCCCCGAGCCTGACTGGGCCCGTCGAGCTCCAGGACCGCCGAGGAGAGCTGAAACCCGGTCCAGCCCCCGAGCGTCGCCGCCGTCGCCGCGAGGCCCACATCCGTGGCGCTGAGCTCGGTCTCTTCCGCGACGAAGGGCCAAAGCAACCAGGAGGCGCTGCCCACGGCGATCCCTGCCCACTGCCGCTCGCTGGGCGACGCGCCGAAGCTCCAAGCCACCTCGTGGGCGAAGAGCTGCCCGAGCCCGGTCACCGCGGCCACTTCCACCACCTCCCCCACGCCGAGCTCGGTGCGTTGGGTGATCGCGAGGCTCGCGCCGCCGCCGAGACTCGCGCCGAGCAAAGCCGCCCCGGCCCGGCGACGGTCGCTCGAGTCACGAAGTGTTGCGGCCCAGAAGCCGTTGCCGCCCAAGAGCGCAGTTCCGAGGCCGACGTAGGCCTGTTCGGAACCGTCGAGCTCCCAACGCTCCCCGTAGGCGATCGCGAGACCCGCCCCCGCGAGGCCCGCCAGCTGGAGCGCCCCGGGGGCCCAACGCGAATCCTCATCGGCGATCAGGCCAACGCCGGCGCCGAAGGCACCGGCGTCGAGAAACCCGAGGGCACCGCGGCTCAGGTCCGCGCGGTCCAAGCGCGGGTAGAAGACAGCCCCCGCGACGCCACCCAGGGCTCCGAGTGCCATCGAGCTGAGCGCAGCCGCTTCCGGTCTGTCTTCGACGCTCGCGAGCTGACCGGCAGCGTAGCCGGTCGCGATCCCAACGCTCGTGCCCAAAGCAGCACCGCGCGCCCGTGGACCATCCAGCTGGAGAGTCGTGCTGAGGGTCAAGCCGCTCGCAACCCCGAGTCCGGCCCACAGTGCAACGCTGCGCGAGGTCCCGTCTTGGTCGCGAGCCGCAAAGACGCTCGAGAGTTGATAGCCCGCCCAGGCGCCGAGCCCCGCGCCCACCGCTCCTAGGCCGACATCGTGGGTCTCAATCGTCACGCCGCCAGCGAGCCAAGGCCAACCGATCGCGAAGGTCGAACCGGCCGCGAGTGACACCCACTGTTGAGTCTCACGGTCGGCCCCCGCTGCCCAGGCGATCTCGTGACCGAGCCCATGAGCGAGACCGGCAAAGACACCGGTCTCTAGCAGGTCCGAGCGCGACAGTTCTAGCCACTGGCTGGCGGCAGCGCCGTAGGCGAGAGCCACGGCACCGGACGCTGCCGCACCCGCGGTCCGGTCTACGTCGACGAGCCCCGCCGCCCAACTCCCATAGCCCGCCCCCACACCGGCGAGGCTCAGCGTGTAGAACGCGTCGTTTCTATCGTACTCGGTTCTGGGTGCGAGCCATGCGGCCAGGCCTGCGCCACCGAGACCCGCGAGGGCCGCGCTCGCCTCACGGTTTCCGTCGCCGCCGAGACCGTAGCCCAAACCCTGTCCGATCGCGCTTCCGGCGACGAGCTCGATCCGGTCGATACCGTTGCCGGGCAGATGCGCGGAGACGAGCGCAGATACGCCGAGACCCACGCCGATGCCGAGCTGCAAGCCATGGCGCAGCTCACCCCGATCCACGGCGGCCCAGGTCCAGGTCCCGAGGCTCGCTCCGACGAGCGTCAGTGCGCCGGGCGTCTGCCATTCGTCGAATGCGATGTAGTCGTCCAAGAGCATTCGTCCCCCCATGATCCCGACCATGCCCGCGAGCCGCGCACGGTCCTGAGCGCGCGACGACCAGCCGTCCGTGGGCCCGAGGGTGACGACGCTGTCCGCGAGCAGCCCCGAGTAGGCGAGTGACAGTCCGAGATCTCCGATCCTTCGGGGCTCGACCTCGAGCCACTGCGAAGCGGCCGCCCCGGCCACGAGGCCCACCGTCGCACCGAGTCCGATCGCCTCGGCGCGTTCCACACCGAGCCCGCCACCCGCAATGTCGGGGCTGTAGGCGCCTAGGGCGGCGCCGACGGCCGTGGTCGCGCCGATGAGCAGGGCATCGTCAGCGCTGTACTCGGTGAAGGGGGCGACGATGCTGCCCCCGAGCGTGCCGATGAGAAGCCCCGCGCCGCGGCTGTAGGTGCGCTCCGGCAGCAGAGATGCGGTGCCCAACCCCACGCCGCCCCAGAGCATCGCCTCGACGGATTCGTCGATCTCGGGACGGTAGAGCTGCGAGACGCCGAGGGCCCCCATCGCTCCGAGCGCACCCGCGGTCGCGCTCCAACCTCTGTCCTCGCCGCGGTCTCGGTCGCGGGCCGCGAGGTAGGCGGCGGCGGCGGCCGTTCCTCCGACAGACGCCGACCAAAACGCCGAACGCGCGTCGTGCTCTGTGTAGGGAGAGAGCTGGTGACCGAGCACAAAGCTGCCCAGCCCGCCGGCGAGTACATAGAGGCCGGGGTCCTCTCCACGGGTCTCCGCGATCCCCCAGCCGGCGAGATCTCCGAGAGCGGTGAGCACCAGCGATTCGGTGAGATCGACCTTGCCGGGGGTTTCCCGCCAAAGAGTGTCGAGGGTCGCGTAGGCGACGCCCGCGCCAGCGCTAATGAGCGCCCAATCACCCCGCTCCTCGGTCCCCGCGGCGAGTGCGGCGTGCGCTGCCCCGAGGGTGGCGGCGCTTCCCAGGAGCCAGCGACCGTCGTTCCCGATTTCGGTCACCGGGGCGAGCAGACCGCCCGCACCAAAACCCGCCAGTCCGCCGATGCCCGCAGCTGTCGTCCTTGAGCTGTTGGAGAGGCCGCCGATCGCGAGTCCCATCGCGTTGCCAAAGCCGGACCAGAGGAGCGATTCGCCGAGCTCGCCGTCGTCGAGCCAGGCGGAGCTGAGCGGGGTCAGTGATGCGCCAGTGAGCGCACCGAAGGCCGCTCCCCAGATGCGCTCGCGCTCCAGGAGAAGCCCCGCATTCAGCGCCCCCACGGCACCGGTCGCGGCAAAGTGCCAGGGACGCGTCTCTTCGAGGTCGACGACTTCGTTCATTGCCGCGGCCATGCCGAGCCCCAGAAGCGGCGCTGCGGCGACCATCGAGACACGCTCGCGTGCGCCGTCGACCTCAAACGCTCGGGCCGCGCTGTAGCCCCAGAGATTGCGGGCGCCCCAATACACATCGAAGAGCGCCAACGCCTCGAAGTCGAGCGCGAGGGGCTCGGCGAGCACGGTGAAGAGTGCACCGCCGGCTGCGCCCGCGGCCGTGATGAGACCGGCGTCCCGGGTGTCGAGACGAGGGTCGACGATTTCCGCCAACAGGCCGGCATTCCAGGCGGACCAGAGCGATCCGGCGGCCCCCACGGACAGGCTTCGCCGGTCTGTTGGAAAACGATCCGAGAGCCAGGCGGCACCGGCGATCGCCGAAAGCGCTCCGATCTGTCCGCCGCGAATCCCGTTCGACGTGCAGGACGTGCCACAGAGCGAAAGGGCCAGACCGGTACCGAGGCCGGTGCCATAGAATGTCATTCCGAGCCCGCCACGAACCGAATCACGAGAACCGTCGACCACCGGCGCGAGGAGAGCGCCTCCGAGTACACCGAGGCCCGCGCCGAGCGCCGCGCCGCCAGCGATGCGCTGGGCCGCGTCGTCGCCGAGGTCTTCGTCGGTCAGCGGGAGACTCGCACCGAGGGCTGCCCCCACCGCCCCGAAGGAGGTGGTGAGCGATTTCTTCTCGCCGCCCCAGTCGAGCACGTGCGGGAACACGATTCCTGCGCCCAAGAATGCCAGGGCCCCGCCGTTCAGCAGCAAGCCGAGTCGCTCATAGCGCGGCTCAGGGCTGCTCGGTGTTACGGCCGCGAGGCCCATCGCGGTGCTCGCACCGAGGGCGGTGAGGAGCGTGGTGTCGAGCGCCCGGAACTCTTCGACGGCGGGAGAGAGAGCCATGGCGCCGACAAAGCCAACGGCCTGGCCCCCGACGGCGCCGAGGGCCGCCTTGCGACTGCGGGAGATCTCCGCCGGTGAGGAGAGCGAAAACCCCGTTCCGAGCGCCGCCCCCAGACCGGTGCCGTAGGCGATGAGCTCGCGGTCCTCGCGGTCGAGCTCGAGGTCCGCCGCCCATAAGCTCGCCGGCAAGAAGCCCAGCCCATAAGCGAGCAAGGAGCTGCGAGCGAGACGCGAGGAAGAGCGATCGGGCTCGCTCGGATCTCCGGAGGCGGCGAGGGTCATGGCAGAGTGGGCAGCGAGCCCAACCTGCACACCCAACGCATTCACCCGGCCCGCGTCCGCCAGACTCCAATCCGCCTCGTCATAGTAGAGCGAGCTGACGATCAAGGCTGGCAGCCCGGTCAAGATCGCGACCGAGTCCTCGGCGCGGGGCTGCTCGAGCCGTCGGTCGAGATCCAAGAGACCGGCCGCTTGATAGCCAGCGAGCGCTGACCAGGTGGCTTGCGATCCCATGAACGCGGCGTCTCCGAGGGAGATGTCCCGCTCGAGCGTGAGAAGGTAGGGGATCGCCCCTCCGAGAGTCCCACCGATGAGAGCGCTCGCGGCCACCGCAGTATCGTTGTCGAAGGCGATGTCACCGATCGTACCGAAGGAGAGCGCTCCCGCACCGGCGGTATAGAGAATGAGTGGCCATCGGCCACTCAAAGGCTCGGGTGGATCGGTGCTTCTCGTTTCGAGCGCAGGGCCCGTGCTCGGAGCCTGCGCTGGGCCGCCCCGGGTGGCGTCTGCATCTGCGACAGCGCCAGCGAGGTCGTTCTCGACGTTCGGTGCTCCTTTCGGCGCCGGAACGCTATCGGATTCGGTGCTCGGATCGGCTCCGACGAGGGCGCTCGCCTCGTCGGACCCGTGCTCGGAGCGTCGGGAGTCGCTTTCCTCGCCCGCACGGGCCAAGGTCGGCCCCATCTCGCCGCGGGTGACGACGTCCGGGACGAGCGGAGCGCCCCGGGGGTCGAGACGCGCGAGCTCGCGCTGCGCGCGGGTCGACACATCGATCTCCGCCGCGGCGATCGCCTCCAGATAGAGCGCGTATCGGCTGGGTCGCCAACGCTCCAAGTAGTCGAAGAGCATGGCGCGCGTCTCGGGGCTTTTCGAATCGCGCACGGCACTCCCCACGAGGTCCGCCAGGTGCCCCCGGTGCAGCTCGAGCTCGACCGCCAGGCGAAGTCCGTCCTTCGCCCGAGCAGGATCAGAAGAGATGAGCTCCCGGCGCAGATGGCGGAAGAATGCCTCGCGGATCGGGCCCTCCTCTCGTGCCCAACGCTGTCGCTGCTCTGCTGGCATCGACAGGGTCGCGGATTTGAGCCAGTGAACGTCCACCGGGCTAAGCGTGACTTTCGCGATCGCCGGAAGGAGAACCCGTCGTTCGTCGTCGGTTGCCGCATCGAAGCTTCGGTCTCGGAGCTCGCGCCATCGCTCGGGCTCGGCCACCTCCGCGTATCCCTGCACCAAAGCCGCCCGCTCCTCCGGCGAGAGCTGAGCGAGAACCCATTCCAAGGTGCCGGGGGCGCCCTCGTCCGCGGTGGCCCGGGCTCCGCTCACGAGAATCAGCACCAGGGCGAAAGATTGCAGCCGTCGTCCCCTCACGTACGGCCAAACCCGAGCACGCACGGTCGACGTCACCGAGCCGGACAAAAAAATCGCGCCTGTCTCCGCAAGGAAAACAGCTCTTGTGCTCTGCGTTTTGCAGGACTAGTTGCTGCGGCAGACGAGAATCAGCATTCGTCGATTCGGTCAGAGAGGGAGAGCAGTACGCCCATGGGTCAGATCAAGGACTTCATTCGTCACAATTTCCGTCACTTCAACGCTGCCGCCGTGGTCGATGCGGCGCAGGGGTGGGTCGACCACCTCGACGGTGGCGGCAAGATGATGCTCACCATGGGCGGGGCCATGAGCACCGGTGAGCTCGGGATCTCGATCGCGGAGCTGATCCGTCAGGACAAGATTCACGCGATCTCCCTGACCGGAGCCAATCTGGAAGAGGACATGTTCAACCTCGTCGCCCACGACCACTACGAGCGCGTGCCCGATTATCGCGGCCTCAGCCCAGAGGATGAGAAGGTGCTCTATGACAAGGGCATGAATCGCGTGACCGACACCTGCATCCCGGAAGACGAAGCGATGCGGAAGGTTGAATCACAGATGCGTGATCTCTGGCGCAAGGCGGACGAGGCCGGGGAGTCTCATTTTCCGCACGAGTACTTCTACCAACTGATCGAAAGCGGCGTGCTCGAGAGCGAGTATCAAATCGACCCGAAGGACAGCTGGCTCGTAGCCGCAACGAAGAAGAAGCTGCCACTGGTTGTTCCCGGTTGGGAGGACTCGACCTTTGGCAACTTCGTGGTGGCCCGTCACCTGCAGGGCGAGTTATCGAGCCTCCGTCTGATCAAGGGCGGCCTCGAGTACATGAAGATGCTGCAGGGTTGGTACACTGAAACACAGGTCCACTCGTCGGTCGGATTCTTCCAGATCGGCGGGGGCATCAGCGGAGACTTCCCGATCTGCGTGGTCCCGATGATCCGTCAGGACCTGGAGCGCGACGTGAAGCTCTGGGGCTACTTCTGCCAGATCAGCGAAGCCGCAACGTCATTCGGCTCTTACAGCGGGGCGGTCCCGAACGAGAAGATCACCTGGGGCAAACTCGACGTCGACACGCCGAAATTCGTGATCGAGTCCGACGCGAGCGTCGTATTTCCGCTCGTGGCCGCCTACGTTCTAGACCGGTGACTGCGCTGCTCTTCGTCTCGGCATAGGCAGCCGAGGCGAGCACACGCCCGACGAGCGTGCGCCCAAGGCGGGACGCACGGGTGGAGACGCACTCAGGCGACCTGGTGCTCCGCGGTGGCCTCGTTCGAGACACGAACTTCATAGGAGAGTCCGGCGTTCTCGACCATCGCCTGCAGCGCGGCCTGTACGAACGAAGATTCGTTCTCGCCGAGGCGGCGCGCGAAGCGAGCTGCGCGCTGCGGGGTCACGCCCTGGCGGCCGTTCTCGATCACCCACAGGTGCTGCCGGGAAATCCCGAGCTTTTCGGCGAACTGGGTGCGGTTGAGCTTAGTGCGGCGACGGACGGAGTCGAGGAACTGTCCAAATACCGTGGATCCGCCGTGTTCAACTGACTGTGCGATGCTCATGTGTTGGCCCCTTCTCGAGTGAAGCGCCGTTTGCAGTGGCGCGGTGCGTATCCCTCGCGGTCGACTGTTGAGTTTCGCGGGGGACGAGGACCGTAGACCCAACACGTGTCGCGTTTACGGCATGGGCGTGACATTGTCGGTGGAATGCCCTCACCCTCCAGGGACAACTGTCTCCGGCGTAGCGCAATCACCCGTTCGAAGAAGAAAAACCGAGGCGACCTGCATGAGGTGGCCCCGGTTAAAAAGATCGTTTTCGATCGCGGGCACGGAGCCCGCCCGATCACTTGTTGCCGTACTTGCGGCGGAAGCGGTCCACGCGACCTTCCGTGTCCACGAGGCGCTGCTTGCCGGTGTAGAACGGGTGTGACGCGGAGGTGATGTCGCACTTGTACACGAAGTGCTCGACGCCGTTCACGTCCCGAGTCTCTTTCGTCTTGAGCGTCGATCGGGTCACGAACTCGGTCCCGGTGGACGAGTCGATGAAGATCACCGGATGATACTGGGGATGTCCTTCCTTCTTCATCGTGCGCTCCTACCAGCTCGCCTTGGTCAGGCCTGGGATCTCGCCGCGCAGACCGTAGTCGCGCAGGGCGATGCGGCTCATCTTGAAGTCGCGGTACACGGCGCGCGGACGCCCGGACACTTCGCAGCGGTTCCGGTAACGATTCGGGCTCGAGTTACGCGGCAGCTCCTGGAGCGCCATCATGGCCTCCTGCTGCTGCTCGAAGGACGCGCTCGGGTCACGCACGATCTTCTTGAGCGCGTCGCGCTTCGCCTGATACTTGTCGGCGAGTTTTCGGCGGCGCTTGTTCATCGCCAGTTGGGATTTCTTAGCCATCTGCAGCCTCCAGAGCGCGCGGTCAAACCATACTGGGGCGCCTCCTGGCAAGGATAAATGTTATTATTCTGGGGTTTGTGAGTATGAGCCTGGGTCCCATCATCGTCAGCCTCGTCGCCGTCGGCCTCGGTGCCGCCCTCGGCTCCTTTCGTGGCCCCACGGGCGCCTGGCTCGGACCGATCAGAACCTTCGGGCTCGTTTCGGTTCTCGGACTGATCCTCGTTCTCCTGTTGCCCGAAGCACTCTCGGGCCTTGGTTTGGTCGCGCTCCTGCTGATCGGGGGGGGCTATGCGCTGCCGACCGCCCTCGACCGATTGGGAGACCGCGTCGCCGGCAAGAACCACAAGCTCGGTGCCGAGCTCGGCTTCTGGGTCGTGCTCTTCCATCAATTTTGTGACGGCATCGCTCTTTCGAGCGAGAGTGCGGTGTTTCACGACGTAGAGCACTGGGACGCGCTCGTTGCGATGTCCGTGCACACGGTCCCTCTCACCACGCTCGTGGTGGTGAGCTTCAACCATTGGCGTGGCCCGACCCACGCGTTGCTGCGGGCCTTGGCGATCGCCCTCGCTACGCTTGCCGGCGTGGCGGTCGTGGGTCTGGTGCCCGTGGGAGCGCTTGGAGCGCTTCATCCCTGGCTCGCGGCACTCGTCAGCGGCATGCTCCTCCACATCATCGCCTCGGGGCCGTTCCCGTCGCTCGAAGACCGTCGCGGTCGGGTCGTGGACGCGGTGGCGAGCCTCGCCGGTGCCGGGCTCGTCGCGGTAGGACTCTTTGGCGCGCACAGCCACAGCGAAGCGGGAGCTGAATTCTCGCGCACCCTGATCGACGCCTTTTATGCGATGTCTCTCGCTACCGCGCCGGCGCTGCTCTTCGGCCTCGTCGCCGGAGCCGCGATCGGTGCCTTCGGCGCTCCGGTGCCAAAACGCTGGCTCTCATCCCCTCGAGCGGGCCTCGACGCGAGCCGAGGGGCGCTTTTGGGCGCGCCCCTTCCGGTCTGCAGCTGTGGCGTTCTTCCGGTGAGCCAAGGGCTGCGACGCCGCGGCGCCTCGAGCGCATTCGTCCTGGCGTTTCTGGTGGCGACACCAGAGATCGGCGTCGACGCCTTTGCCCTCTCCACCCAGTTCCTCGGCTGGGAGTTGTCCTTCGTGCGACTCGGGAGCGCCCTGATCCTCGCGGTGGTCGCGGGTGTGCTCGGATCCAAGCTCGCGCGACGGGCCCCCGAGCCCGTGCCCACGGCGGCCGGCTCCGAGGAGGCGAGCTGCTGTGGACCGGAAACGGACCATGGACACGCGCATGGCCATGGACACGCGCATGACCACGGACACGAGCACGCACACGCGTCCGAGCACCGC
>CAYXVF010000015.1:0-12082 GCA_964468125.1 uncultured Bdellovibrionales bacterium
AGAAGCTTCGGTCGTCGAAGTCCAGGTTGCTGACGTCGTGCTTCGGCTCCCCGTGATTCGTCGATAAAGCCACTGTATGGCTTGTGCGAAGATCTCAGCCTGGCTAGTTCGTGGAGGTGCCCTCCGTCGAACAAAAACTCCTCGAACTCGAAGCACGGCTTCAACAGGGCGAGTCAGAGCGCGACCAATACCGCAAGCTCTACGAGCTGACCTCACTAGAGCTTGAACCGATTCGGCGCCATCTCTTCGGCAAGAAGGCCGAAACCGTCGATGAGCGCCAAGTCCAGCTTGCCTTCGACAACCTCGACCCGGCTGAGCGCGCAACCCTGCTGAGCACGGTTCGGGCCGAGTCGGCGCGGCAGGGTAAGAAGAAGCCTAACCAGAAGCCGTCGGGTCGAAAGCCGCTGCCGGAGACGCTTCCGGTTGAGCACATCGAGCTGCCTCCGCCGGTGAGCGCGGATGCTCCAGAGAAACCCATCGCCAAATGCAAAGCGGGGGTGGGGATGCTGGCGCACGTACTTGTGAGCAAGCACGCGGATCACCTTCCTCTCAATCGCCAAGTGAAGATCATGGATCGTCACGAGCATCGGCCACATTCTGTTTCGCTACACTGAACGTCACCGAGGCAAGGATGCCCACGCGCTCCTCGCCGGCTTCAAAGGTTTCGTGATCGCGGATGCGTCCACGGTCTTCCACGAGCTCTACGCGAAGGAAGACGTGATCGAGGTGGGTTGTTGGGCGCATTGTCGCCGCGGCTTCTTCGAGTCGCACCTGAGCGAGGAAGAGCGCTCGCTCATTGCAATAGGCTTCATCCGAAAGCACTCATCGCCTCATGCGAGCGGCTCGGAATCGAGCCCTGGGCCTATCTACGCGACGTACTTTCGTTGCTTCCCCGGTGGAACGCGCGTGACGTGCTTCAGCTCGCACCCTTGTACTGGCGGGATACACTGGCGCGTCCGGAGACCCAGGCCATGCTCCACGACGATATTTCTCGCCGCGTCGCCGCCGCCGAAGACCAGACCCTGGGCCATATCAATGACTAGACTGTCTGACGGCCGACCGAAAAGGTGGGTTCGTCGAACGGATACGTGTCGTTGGACGACCCGGCCAGCGCTGAGCAGGGTCTCGAGTTGTATCAAGGACAGGGTCGGTTGCAGGCGTAAACGCCACCCCCGCAGTCGACGGTGGTGCCACCTGCACACGTCAGGTCGTCTCCGGCGCAACCGCGCGACCCGTTGCAGTCGAGAAGGCACGTGGCGCCGGCCGCACACTGGAGCTCGCAGGCCTCGAGGCCAAAGAGTATCGCGAGGAAGCTCGGCTGACTGCCGCAGGTCATCGTGCAGTCACTCTCGTCTTCGCAGGCCGTATCGCAATAGCCTTGGGGACACTGAAAGTCGCACGCCGAGCTGCCGGTGCATTGGAGGTCACAGGAATCGGCGAAGTCGTTGCAGCTGACGGCGCAGCTCGCATCCGAGCACACGGAATTCTCAAAAGACGGTCCGAAGGTGCAATCGCCGCCGTTGCAGGCGAAGTCACAGCCGCCGGTTTCGCAGACCTGCTCGCAGGAGCAACCGTCGCAAGTGCAGCCGCCGGTACAGCTTTCCGGCGTGGGGGGTACCGGATCGGAGTAGATCTCTCCCCGGAACGAGAAGGTGGCGTTCGCGTAGTTGAAGATCCACGTGACCGTGTTGCGATCACCAGTGCAGCTCAGTGCAGAAGTGACGTCGCCATAGCTCCATTGCGCGATTCCCCCGGCGATCTCCGCGGGAACGCCTACCCTTTCCGGATTGACGGGCTCAAAGCCGCTCGAGGGGCTCAGGCTGACGAGGCTCGCCCAGGTGCCTCTTAGCGTCTCGACGTCGAAGAAGGACTGGACGGTCACATCAAAGCAGATGACCCCGGAGAGCCCGGGACCACAAGCCCCATCGAAACGAACGTTTGCCGCGGAAACGGTGACCGAGTCTCCTCCGCTGCCTTCAGGGATCGGACCAAAGAGCGCGTTCGATGCTCCTACCGTGGTGATGGTCACCGAGCCCGCATCGGGGTCCACGGCGCCTTCAAAGGATCCAACCGACGGCGTATCCACCGTGGCCTCGAGTCGCACGGAGACGTCCGACCCGCACGCACACGTCGCCACGACGGCGGTTGCCAGACCGCCTCGAAACAGAACACGATTCATAGTGTCTCGAGTATAGCCGGGCCGAGCCCAGCGGGCACGTTAACGGATGCAAAACCGTCTCTGGCGCTTCAAGCGGCCGATGCGCAGACCCGAGTCCGCGCCGACGCGAACGGGAGCGTCAGCCCGCCAGCGCGACCTCGAGCACCTTCTTGCCGATCTGTGCGCCATCCACGCGCTCAACGACCAGCTCTGCGATCTCCGGCGTCGCCTTCAACACACAGTGGTGGCGCTTGGACTCGACCTCTTTGACGATACCGTCGTTGAGGCCCGCGAGCGACGAGATCTTCTTGGCGATGGCACCGCGGCCCTTAAAGCCGTCATCAAAGCCGATGTTGATCTTGATGCGCGCCATTCCTGCTTCCACCTCTGGGAGCGGAGCGTCTGCAGCTTTCTTGCCCTTGCTCCGGCCGTTGTCGCCGTTGCTGGAGCTAGGTTCTACGGGCGCCTCGTTGTCCTTGCCATTCGGCCGCGACAGACCGAGCGCCTCGGCCGCGTCCATCGTTTCGAGCTGTCCCCCTTCGTCCGGCCGACGACGGCGACGGCGACGGCGACGGCGGCGCTTCTTCGGCTCGCCATCTTCCGACACTTCCGTGTCGTCGCCTCGTGCTTCGACTTCCTCCTCATCGCGCTCCTTACGGCGACGACGGGACGGCTTTGCGGGGGCCTCAGCGGACTCCGCGGCGCGCTGGCCGTAGTAGCTCTTCAGAAGGAACGCCACGATCTGCGCGCCCTCGTCCGAGCCGAGAATTTCTTCCGCCACCGGGCGGTGAAGGCCAACTTCGGCCACCGATGCTTTCTCTGCGAGCTCTTTCATGATCCTCTCGCTTCTCGCCTTCGATGCCTGCTCTTCCGGCGGCAACTCGCGGGCGATGAATTCGATACCAAACTCCCGTTGGAGCTGAGTGAGTGTGGTGAGTCCCTTGCCGTCGACGAGGCTGACCGCCACGCCCTTCTTCTCCATGCGACCGGTACGGCCGACACGGTGCAAATACACTTCGGTGAACTCCGGCAAGGAGTAGTTGAACACGTGTGAAAGGTGGCTGATGTCGATACCGCGCGCGGCGATGTCCGTGGCCACCATGAAACTCAATTCGCTGTCACGAATGCGCTTCATGACCCGGTCGCGCTCCTTCTGCTTGAAGTTGCCACTGAGAGGCTCAGCGATCAGGCCGGACTGGGTCAGATACTTGGCGATCATCTCAGTTTCGTTCCGCGTGTTGCAGAAGATGATCGCTGTGGACGGCTTCTCTACCTCGATGAGGTAGAGGAGCTGACGTGGCTTCGGCATCGTCGGTTGAACCGTGTAGTACACGTTGTCGATGCCATCGACGGTCAGCTTGTCTTCGGATACATCGATGCGGCTCGGCTCTTTCAGGTACTGAGCCGCAGCCTTCGCCACCTGGTAGGGTAGGGTCGCCGAGAAAAGCATGGTCTGCCGACTCTCGGGCGCCATGCCGAGCAGCGCGGTGACGTCGTCCCAGAACCCCATGGAGAGCATTTCGTCCGCCTCGTCTAGGACGAACATCTCGATCTCCGAGAGGTCGAGGTTGCGGCGACGCACGTGGTCGAGGAGACGCCCTGGCGTTCCCACCACCAGGTGCACGCCCATCTCGAGGGCCTTCGCCTGCTTGCCGATGGGAACCCCGCCGTAGACCGGCAGAATCTCGATGGCGCTCTTGTCGGCCAGGCCGCCGATCTCCTCTGCGACCTGGTTGGCCAGCTCACGGGTAGGAGCGATGCAAAGCGCCTTGGGCTTCTTCGGCACCGGCGCCATCTCGAAGAGCTTCTCCACCATAGGGATCCCGAAGGCGCAGGTCTTGCCGGAACCGGTCTTCGATTGGACGACCAGGTCCTTGCCCGCCAGCGCATCGTTGATCACGCGGTTTTGAACCCGAGTGGGCCTCATGAACCCCATCGCGGCGATCGCTTCGCGCAGGGCGGCTCGGATCGGGAACTCGTCGAAGGCGCCCTCAAAGCGCTCCT
The DNA here is from genome assembly GCA_964468125.1 of uncultured Bdellovibrionales bacterium. Lineage (GTDB taxonomy): Bacteria > Myxococcota > XYA12-FULL-58-9 > XYA12-FULL-58-9 > CAYXVF01 > CAYXVF01. Next base: position 4,163 of record CAYXVF010000015.1, read on the forward strand.
GCGACCGTTCCGCGTCCTCACCCGCCTCCGCGAGATCATCATTCTCCGCGGCGGATTCGGTTTTTGTTTCAATGGCGGGCTGGGTCTCAGCTACCGCCGGCTTATCGGAGGAGTCCTTGGACTCAACCCCTACGGACAGCCCTTCAAGGGCGCCTTCCGATTCAGTCATGTAACCTTCTTCGGCGTCGGACGGTGCTCCACGATGGAGTTCGGCCTCATCCGGCCGCCTGGCAAACGTAAAACGTTCTCCCGATGAATACCGTGGCTCTAACCGGGCAGGGGCGCGAGCGTCGTGACCCCGCCGCCGGGAACCGACATGGGTTATGACCGACCGGCACTCAGAGGTCAAAGAAAAACGGCCGGATTTCGCGCAACACGGGCCATGACTCACCGAGAATAGCGATAATGGAATTTAACCCGCGCGACCCCAAGTCCCCCCTGCTTGCGCCCAAAGAAGATGCGGCCGGCAAGAAGAAGGTTTACGCCCGAGGCGGCCGCGGACGCGGCGGCGGCCAAAAACAGGGCGGCAAAGAGGAGACCGAAGAGCACGCCAGGGAAGTCAAAGCGGTGATGCGAGGTCAGGACATCGTCGAATCCGGAGCTTCGGCCATCGACGAGAAACCCCCCGCCGCCTTCGACGGCTCCCAAATGCAGGTCGTTCGGAGCTGGATGGACTCCCGCCCTCTCGAGCCCAAGACCGCGGCGACCGCCATGGTGCCCTACCCGCGAAACTGGAACAGCAAGCGCGGTCGCTACTGCAAATTCAAAGCACCTGGCGCCGGCGTCTATGGGATTCTTCGCGCCCGACCGACGTTCTAACTCGCAAACGCGCTCTCCTCAGGACTCAAGCCAGCGCCTGGCCGTGCCGCTTCTAAGGTGAGCGGAAAGGTTCGAGGTTCAGGCGTGTTCGGACAAAAACTCTTCAGCGCGGCGCGTCCGAGCCGCGACGTCAACCCCAACGATCCCTATGACCCGCGACAGATCCTCGCGGATTGGGTTCGGCATTTCGGCAAAACGAGCATCGGCACGCGCTCGCTCCCCGCCCATGAGCTCGCCGCTCGAACGGATTCCTGGGCTAAGCACATCGTCACCGGCACACCGCCGCCGGAGGGCGTCGAATGGGAGGAGAATGCCCGCTCCTATCCGGCGCTGCGCCGTGAGCTGATCCACTACCGCAACGAAGAAATGGACCTCGCGCGCGAGACCGAAGGCGAAATGCGCGAAATGGTCTGGGACTTCGCGAACAAGCTGCGCGCCGTGGTGTCCCAGGACCAGAGCGACGACCAAGCGATCGGCGAGCACATTCAGAACCTCGCCAATGCGGCCCGGTCGACCGACCTCTCGACCCTCAAAAATCTGGTCTCGAGCTGCGCGCACGCGGTCACGGAGATCCTCGCCGAGCGGGAAAAACGACACCATGCGACCCTCGAGCAACTCAGCCAACGCATTGCGCAGATGCGCCAGGAACTCTCCGAGGCGAAAGAGCGAATGGTCGAAGACCCGCTGACCGGTCTGTTCAATCGAGGCGCTCTCGACAGCGCCATCGAGCGCTATCGCAACATCGCCCTAGCCACTGGGTTACCGCTCTCACTCCTTCTGATCGATCTCGATCACTTCAAGTCCGTCAACGATGTGCACGGCCACCTCGCGGGCGACGAAGTTTTGCGGCGAGCAGCCCGCTGCATCATTCGCGCCTTTCCGCGCAAGTCTGACTTCCTCGCACGCTATGGTGGCGAAGAATTCGCCGTCTTAATGCCCGACACGGACAATGAGAGCGCCCTCAAGGTCGCGGAGCGCTTCGTGAGGACCCTCGCCGAGCTCGACGTGGACTACGACGGCAGCCTGATCCCGGTGACCTGTTCCGTCGGTCTCTCAACGCTGGAGCCGAGCGAGGAGATCGCCGACTTCATCAAGCGCGCGGACACGAACCTCTACCGCGCCAAGCGCGAGGGCCGAAACCGCGCGGCCGCCTGAGGCTCAGACGGCCGCTGGTGACCGACTCAGCCCCACTTGTCGTGCACGAGACGCGCGGACACGCGGCGCAACCCCGGATCCGCCTCGAGGATCTCGAGCGGAACCACGTCGCCAAATCGAAGCTCGTAGCCACCGAGGCTCACAGCGGTGGCGGAGACGTCAATGTCGTTGCGGTCCTCGATGCCGAGCTGAGCCTGCACCTGACGCATAGGTATGAAGATGCGTGCCTCCGGATTCTGCGTGCGGAAGGTCAAACCCCAGGGCTGGGGTCGCTCCATTTTTGCGGATACGAGCTCGCCCACGTGCGAGCGCATCCGGAGAGCGTCGCGAATGTCCCTCAGATTCTGCTCTCCGATTCTCATCCGGCCCTGAGTGTCCATCGCTCCCTCGGCGACCTCTTCCATGGCCTTCTTCGGAAGCGGGGCGACTGGTGGTTCTTCGCCGCGAAGCAGCGCCGATGCGGCTACTCCGTTTCGAATGTTTGCCATTCCCGAGACCAGCCGGTTCCCTGCGGTACCGTGCGCGTAGACATCGACGCCCATGCCATAGTGGCCGCTGTCCGGATCCGTGGAGTATCCGGCCCGTGGCGTCGCACGAATCGCTTGCGACGACAACGCCTCGAGGAAACTGCGTGCATCGTCATCGGTGATGTGAGGCTGCGTCTTTCGCCATTCAGCGACTCGCTCAGGCAAGCTATTGACGAAGTCCTCGAAACCCTGCTCGTCCATGTTCCAGGGAACACCGGCTTCACCGGCGAACTGCGCATAGCTCGCGAGCTTGCTCTCCGACGGTTCCTCGTGAACGCGAAAGACACCCGCGAGCTGAGCCTTCTTGATCAGCTCACCTAGGATGGTGTTTGCGGTGATCGAGAGTGACTTGATTACATCCTCGGACTCATACTGAGTGCCGCCGTTGAAATTGAGCCGCTGCGGATTGAACGCTTCGAGCAAGCGGTGCGCCTGGAGCGCATGGTCCATCTGTTGTTTAACCTCTGGCTCGAGCGCTTCGGCTCCCCGTCGATAGGCCTCCTCTTCCTCGGCCGGATAGTTGCCGGACTTGTAGTCGTAGTAGAGCTGCGCGTCCCGGTAGCTCTTCTGCGCGCGATTTTGTACGAGCGCGAAATACTCGCTGCAATCATCGAGCAAGAGCTCGCCGGTTTCTCTCGAGATGTGGATCTCGGTCACCGCGGCGAGTCGATCCTGTCCTTCGAGGAATACGGCCTTGTCCATCGCCACCGCGTGGGTGGTCGCCGGAATGTCCCAGCCCGAGCCAAAGGCGGTCTCCTGTTGACGTAGAGCCTTGCGCGCGACGGGCGTGTCGCGACCGATCAGGTTCTCTCCGTAGGCCTTGGCGCGGCGTATGACGATGCGATCTTCGCGCACCTCGACGTTTTCAATCTGCTCCGGGTCCTGCGACCGAAAATCGGTCTTTGAGCCTGGATTGTCGGTGGCATACCACACGAGCGAGCGCAGATCGCGGACACCCTTTGGCAGATTTGCGAGAGGGTCCATCTCCTTGATCAGCTCGTTGTGCGCTGCTTCCTGCGCGTTCAGCGTCCCCGGGACCCCCGCGTTGAAGAAGGCGTCGGCCTCATAGAGCTGGAGCTCGTTCATGTCCGGGAAGTCATGAAAGAGCGCGACCCGCCTGCCCTCCCCTTTCTTGTTCGTCGGGTTCTGAACGTCGCAAATGACGTAGAGTGGCTCATCACCGGCTTCCCGAAGCTTCGCGTCGAGCTTCGGCACGTCTTTGTCCGCGAGCGGCAAGCGAGGGAAGGCGCTCAGTTTGCTGATCGGCTCCACCATCAAGGTGCCATCATCTGCTCGGGTGAGCCGACCCACCATGTTGGTCACGGGCGGGCTCAGAAGCTCGACACTCACTTCCGCCGGATTTCCCGGAGTCGGGGAGATCAGAACCCGTCCCCCGTCGGGGAATCCGCTCAGGTCTTCCAGATTGAAGTGAAGCTTCGGGTTGGTTTCGCCCGTATCGGGGTCTTTCCGCTCCTCCGGCTTGAACACCGCGCGCAGCCGCGCCTTGGGTGGGCGCTCGGACTGCGCTCTGCGCACCGCCTCGGCCTCGCGCGCCCGTTCGTGCTTCGCTCCCTTCTTCTTCTTCTTCGAGCGACGGCGCCCCTGGGACACGGGCTCATTGCGAGCCGCGGTGATCGAATCCACGGCCTCGCGCTCGATCGTCCCGACGACGGGACCTTTGGGGGCAAAGTCCGGATTGATCCGGAGCGCGATGGGCGAGCGTTGTCGAGCGAGCACCTCCTCGACGCCGCGAGCCATGTCGCTCAGCACTTTCGCCTTGTCACCCGTTGCGCCCGCGAGAATTCCTCTCATCTTCGCGAGAAGTGCGCTCTTGTGGATTGCGAACTCAGGGTTGGGCGCTTCCGAGTATGGTGCCGGGTTCGGCTCGATCGCCGGCGCGGTTGGAGGGCGCTTCGTCACCGCGTGATGCGACTCGAACGTCTGAGGCGCGACGGTCTTCGGGAGGTGCTTGATCTCGTTCACGACGCGGCCCCCGGATTCGAGAGCAGGCGAGTCACCCGGCTACGTGCGTCGTCGTCGAGCTGATACTGAGTGGCGATCCACGTTGCACGGCGCCAGGCCCGGCGCGTCTCACCCAGTTCTGCTTCGGTCTCCGCTAGGCGAAGGGCAGGCTCGAGCTCGCTCTCGCCAAGGGACAAGGCGTACGTGTACGCGTCGCGCGCGTCGTCCAAGTTCCCGGCGTCGGCTTCGACGTCAGCGAGGAGGGTCCATGCCTGCGCGTCGTTGCGGTCTAAGACGACGAGGCCGTGAAGAATCTGGCGCGCTTCGTTGAGCTGCCCGGTCTTCCGGGCCTCGCGCGCGAGAATGAAGAGCTCTCGAGCTTCTCCGGGGGTTAGCTCGGCCGAGACGTCTCCGTCCGGCTCGCCCTGGGTGAGTTCCTTCGTGCTTACCATCGTGTTTCCTCTCTCGCTGCCAGAAGACGCACCCCAGCCCGTTCGGGCTCGTTGTGCCGTCACAGGGGGTATCGGGCTTTCAGTGGATCGCGTTGCGTCAATCGCGGCGGTGGAGGGTTAGCCGACGATTCGAGCACCGGGCACGATTGTTCGCCGATATGCTCGTCGTCTGCCTTTCAGCCAAGAACGGGACATCGATGAACTCCGAAGTGAGCCGTACGCCTGCCGCGACAGGTGCATTGCCGTCCCTCGCGCAGCACATCGACGATGCGAGGTCGATCCAGGATATCCAGGGGGCCGGGCTCGAGTCGCCGTTCGCGGGACAAGCGATGACGCGACCGGTGCGCGGCGTAGTCACCGGCCATCTCTCCGTTCCGCTGCGACGCAAAGACGGCGAGACGCTTTACGTGCGCGCGGTCACGGTTCAAATGCCAGACGCGGAGGCGGTGCCCGGCGACGCGTCCCGGGCGATCGTCGTCGTGCCGCCCAAGGGCAGTAAAGATCGACCGAAGCTCGGCAGCGAGGTGTCGTTCCTGGGTCGCATCTCCGAAGTTTCACAGTTGTCCGATTCACCCTTTGAGGCGACGACTACCGTCGTTTTTTCCGACTCCCTGAAGACCCTGCAACCGGGCGCTGCGTCGCGGGAGGAAGCCTTCGAGCTGATCAAGTCGAAAGGCGTATCACCCTACTCTTGGGACGTTGAGAAGGTCGAGGCGAAGATCGAGGAACGCCTCGCCGCCAAGGGACAGCCACTCACTCCGGAGAACTTCCGAGCCGAGCAGCGACTTCTCCTCTCGAGCCTCGAATCAGCGCTGTTCTACTTCGAGCCGGGCTCGAAGCTCGCCTCCCCGAGCAATCCCTTCGGGGACTACGTCTTCACCTCTCCGGAGCATCAGGGCGCGACCACCATACACGGCGCCCCCTTTCTTACCCCCGAATGGTTCGATCGCGCGTTGTTCAACGTAGGCCTATCGGTAGGCTACAAAGCCCGCTCCGCGGCTTTGCGCTCGGGAGGGGCCGGCAAAGAAGCCTATCCGTCCAGCTCCGCGCTGCTCGAAGGTGTCTGGGGTGCGCTCAGCTATCGCGCGGGTGGACCGCAGGTCGACGCCGCTCGGGGAGACCTACCGATCGCCGCGGCCAAAAAGAGCGAGCTTCCGCCGGTGCGCCTCGAGGCGGACCCCAAGAAGGACCTCGTGACTCTGAGTCTCAACACGTTCAACTTCGACCCGCACGTCGAGGATCCCGACCGTGTCAGCGACCCGAGTCGGGACATCAGCGACGACATCGGTGAAGGCCGGCACCTCGCACTCGTCGACGCCATCTGTCGAACGGACTCCCTGCCGGGCGTGATCGCGTTTCAGGAGATGCAAAAGAACGACGGAGCGGAGCTCACGAACACTCTCGAAGCCGACCAGACGTACGAAGCGATCCTCGGGCCGCTGCGCGAACGAACCGGCAAGGACTACCAGTACAAATACTTCATGGAGCCCTGGACCAAATCCGGTGGACAACCCGGAGGGAACATTCACCTGGGTTTTGCCTGGGACCCTGAAGTCCTGACGCCGATGAGCGAGCCGATCCCCCTCGGACTCGACACTCCGGCGATGCACGAGTCGCGCAAGCCGCTCGCGATGGCCTTTCGACACAACGAGACCGGCGAGCCTCTGGTCTTGGTGAACGTGCACAACACGTCCCTGCGCTACACCAACTCGCCGATCGCCAAGGCGAATCCGGGCGAAGACCCTCGCGCGCCGCTCCGCGTCGAACAAAACCGAACGATCGTGGAGTTTCTCGCGGGATTAGACAAAGCGGGCATTGCCTATCAGGTGACCGGCGACTTCAATGACACTGAGTTTAGCGCCTCCCTGCGCGCGTTCGAGGAAGAGGGCAAGGCTATCGTCGCTCCGAAGAACGGGCATGAGCAGGCGGACTACAACCACAGAGGCATCGCGCAGAACCTGAGCCACCTCATCACCCGCAAATCTGACGTGGATCGGGTGGTCACGATGACCTCCTTCAATGAGCAGTCCCATGGGGTGCCCATGGGTCAGCTCGGCGGCGGTCGAAGCTCGGACCACGGCGTCTTCTGGGCGAAGATGGGCATGAAGGCACCGACCAAAGAGGTCGAGGACCTGAGCACAGTGCTCAAACGCGCGGCCAATCGAGCGAATGGCTACGCCGCCAAGGTCGCCCGGCGGGCCAAGGAGGACACCCGTTTGCTCGCGGCGTTGAGCCACACGCTCCTAACGGAGGAATGGGTCGAGCTCGCGGGTCACTCGGACCTCGCCAAAAGGCCTGGAGACCTGGTGGCCGTCGCCGGCCTGGTCGAGCCAGAAACCTTCAAAGAGTTTCTCGCGACGCTCGACCGAGACGAGGCCCGAGCGCTGCGCGACGCCGCCTTCGAGGCGGGGCTCATGCCCCTCGTCCGCCTACTCCGCTCAGCGCGAAAACCGAAAGCAGAGCCGAAATCCGGCTCACGGCGGAAGTGACGCGCCTTCAGCCCGGCGCGAGCCGCGGCGCTCACGTGGGTCCCTGAAGAGACGACACCGCGGTTCACGGCCGCGCCCATCCTCCCTATCGTGGCAAGCTGCCACACCCGTGCTCGACGCGAAGGGCACCGGAGAGCTGCCCGTTCGCTCGGCACCTGGTCGGCACGAGGCTTGCCTCTCTTCTGGCGGATGAAAGGAGCCGGCCATGAGTCTGAGCATGAACGAAAAAGAGCAGCTGAAAAAACGCGTGAGCGCGAAGCGCAAGGAGCTCGAGGCGAAAATCGAGCGGGCGCAGGCCGACGGCAGCAAGAATGCAAACGATGCGGTCGAGCGCGCGCGGCAGGAGCTCGATGAGCTGAAGAATACGATCAAGACCGGTTGGGACGATCTGACCGAGGGGGTTGCCGGCCAGATCAACGCCTGGCTCGACCGACACGACCAAAGAAAGGACGCCCCCAACTGAGGGTACGAAGCCACGGCGCCACCAAACGCTTGCCACGACTCCACCAAGTTTAG
>CAYXVF010000015.1:12182-71478 GCA_964468125.1 uncultured Bdellovibrionales bacterium
TAATCCCCCTCGACGGTACGCCGGTGTGGCGGAATTGGTAGACGCGACGGACTCACCCGCTGCGGGCCTGCGGCCCTGAACGCGTTGTCGAAACCAAGCGACAACGCTTGCCACGACTCCACCAAGTTTAGTAATCCCCCTCGACGGTACGCCGGTGTGGCGGAATTGGTAGACGCGACGGACTCAAAATCCGTTGAGGTAACACTCGTGTCGGTTCGAGTCCGACCACCGGTACTATCACCCGTTCATCGAGGTAACACTCGTGTCGGTTTCAGTCCGACGCGGGCGGACAGTCCACCGGTACCCATTTCTCGGTTCCAAACAACGTCACGAAGAATGGGCAACGGACTGCCCCGTCGCGGCCTATTGGCCCCCGTGAGTCGGGCAGGCGCGAACCTGCTTCATCACGTCGAGCCACACGTCCATGGGGAGTGCTTCAGCGAAGCCACCGGTGCACGGACAGGTGCATCGTTTTCCTTTGCTCTTCCCCTTCTTCTTCGCGTTCCGCTTCTGCTTACGACGGTATGCGCTCATGTCATTCATCCTTCCGGAGCGCGGCGCTCGCCCTCCATCCTCAGTGTCTGCGGAGGAGCGTCCGCGCGCGGTGACGCAGCGCACACAGCGCTACTGATGCACCCCTGTGGGGACCGTACTGCTCGTGAGTCCAGGCGTGATCGCGCGATCGATCACGGTCTCCCTCGCGAGACCGGACGGATGCGGGCGAGTGCGGCAACTTCTCGGTCGAGTGAGCCGAAAATCGAGTGCTGTGCCCCTTCCCGTGCAACTCATAGTCGTGCTGACGTTGGCGATCGTCTTCATCGTCATCGCCACGTCGCGCTTCAACTGGCACCCGTTCGTAGTACTCGTGCTCGCTTGCTACGGCATCGGCTTCGGCGCCGGGATGGATCCGCTCGAGATCGGCAGCACGATTCGCGCGGGCTTCGGCGGGATCTTGAGCAGCATCGGCTTGGTCATTCTCTTCGGAACAATGATTGGTACGATTCTCGAAAAAACCGGCTCGGCGATCACCATGGCCAACACCGTACTGAAGGTGCTCGGCAACCGTATGCCCGGCCTGACCATGAGCATCATCGGTTATCTCGTGTCGATCCCCGTGTTCTGCGCCTCCAACTCCGGGCCCCATCGCCGCGGCGGGAAACCTCGGACTGAGTGACCAGCTCGGTCTCGGATCATTTTTGGGATCTTCGTATCGGTCTTCGCGGTCGCCGCCGGCTTCCTCTGGGCGACGTTCATCGGCAATCGCCTGAGCACTCGCGAAGACACCGAGCGCCACGACCAAGTGGCACACGAGCAGGCACTCGAGGCGTATAGGGAGCTCCCGTCAGCCGGAAGAGCGTTTGCACCGATCATCGTACCGATCGTGCTCATCGCATTCGGCTCGATCGCGAGCTTCCCATCGAGCCCTCTCGGTGACGGTACAGCCTTCACGCTGGTGTCCTTCCTCGGCGAGCCACTCAACGCCCTCATCGCCGGTTTACTTCTCTCGCTCACCCTGCTGCCGGAGGTGAGCAAGACCACCACCTACGATTGGATCGAAGACAGCCTCAAAGCTGCCGCGACGATCGTCATGATCACGGGCGCAGGCGGGGCGTTGGGCGCGGTGCTCAAAGCGACCCAAATCGGCGACACCCTCGGGCAACTCCTGGCATACTAAAACCTCGGTATTTTCCTCCCGTTCATCATCGCGGCCGCCTTCAAGACCGCGCAGGGCTCTTCGACCGGCGCCGGGGCGATGACGGTCTCCCACGCCAACGACAGCTACTTCTGGGTCGTCACCCAATTCAGCGAAATGGACGTCGGGACCGCCTACAAGGCGCAGACGGTCGCAACCTTGTTGCAAGGGACTTCCGCGATGGCGATGGCGGTGGTCGCCCTGCTCGCGGCGGCCCTGCTTTGAGCCGGAGCGTGCGCCCCCTACCACCACGTTTCCCTACGTCAGAAAAGCAAACCCGTGCGCGTGGCTCCTGCGTATGAATGCTCGGCGCCCCGGCGCGTCTCAAAAAACCGTTGATGAGTGGGTGCGCCCATCCTCATAGTCGTCGAGCGAGAGTCGTCGGGCGAGAGAGGGCTTCATGAGCATGGTGGTGTTTCTGGTCGCTGGCGGAGTTCTACTCGCGGCGTCGATCGCGATCCGCGAATGGCAGTGGGCCCGCGAGCGCAGAGAAACGCGCGCCAGCCTGCGCTCCCTGACCGATAACCTCGACAAGAGCCAACGAAACGTGAGGCGCCTCCAGGAGGACGTCTACGTGCTGCAGACCGTGCTACGTGAACGGAATCTCTTGAGCGAAAACGAGCTGGCCCAAGCTCGGGACCGTCTGATCGAGCAACCGAAACGGGTGGCGGCGGAGCGCGACGCGATTCAGCGGCATTTGAATATCGGGGTCCCGGTGCAGGTCATCGAGGAGTCCCTAAACAAGGTCCATTGAGCCGCTTGTGCGCCGGGTGAGGCGCGGACTAGACTGCCCTAATCATGGATATCAACGTCGCCACACACACCGACGTCGGTCGTGTCCGCACCAACAACGAGGATTACTTCTTTGCAGACCAGGATCTCGGTCTCTACATCGTGTGCGACGGGATGGGCGGCCACTCAGCGGGCGAGGTCGCCAGCAAGATGTCCTGCGAAATCATCCAGCGCGAAATCAGCAAGGCGCAAAAACAGCGCGAGAAATTCCTTAGCAGCGGTAAACCCGCGGACATCAAGACCCTGTCGAAGACGGTCGAGGCCGCGATACACACGGCCTGCAAAGAGGTCTTCAAGAAGGCGGGCAAGACCCCGGAGCTCGCGGGAATGGGCACCACCTGCACCGTGGTGCTTCTCGCCGGCCACGGGAAAGGCGTCATGGGTCACGTCGGTGACTCACGCCTCTACGTCTACCGGAATGGCACCGTTCATCAGTTGAGCGAAGACCACACCTACGTCAATGAGCTCGTGAAGCGGGGCGCGCTCACAAAGGAACAAGCGCGAACCCATCCACAAGGAAACGTGCTGTCGCGTGCGCTGGGTGTTCAACCTACGGTCCCGGTTGACACGATGATATTCGACATCGACGCGGGCGACACTTACTTGCTCTGCTCGGACGGGCTCTACAACTACTTTCCGGACTCGACGGAGCTCGTACCCTATCTGCAACAGCCGGACCTGCAAGCGGCGATAGAGTCCTGCATCAATCAGGCTCTCGAGCGTGGCGGGCACGACAACGTTACCGTCGTATCGATGCGCATGGGCGGCGTCGAACCGGCGGAAAGCTCAACGGCCGCGGAGCAACGAATTCGCTTGCTCAAGCGCATCCCGATCTTCGCGCATCTGAACTACCACGAGCTGGTGAAGGTGGTCGGTCTGACCCAGCTCGCGCGCAAGAAATCCGGCGAGACCATAATCACCGAAGGCGAGCATGGCGACGAGTTCTACGTGGTCCTCGCCGGCGAGGTGACCGTCTCCAAGGGAGGCTCCACCATCGTGGAGCTCAAGGCGGGTGCCCACCTGGGGGAGATGGCTCTCGTGGACAACGCTCCGCGCTCCGCGTCGGTTGTTGCCAACACGGACGTCAATCTACTGGTGATGCGCCGCGATGAATTCTTCAGCCTGATCCGCGCCGAACCGGTGGTCGCTACCAAGCTCCTCTGGAGCTTCGTCCAAGTCATGAGCGGCCGCCTCCGCGAAACCAACGAAGCGCTACAGGGCGCTAGGAAAGAGGTGGACGCGGATACGGAAGACTTCGAGATCTTCGTAGACGATTGAACGCCGCACCCAGTGCCGCGAATTCGCACACCGGGGCAAAACGCCCCGCACGAGCGATGGCTCATCGAGCGCCCGAACGCCCGGCGATGTCGCACTGTGCTAGACGGCTGACGGCACGAACCTTGCGCTCTCCTTCGGCCATGAAACACACAACGAGTACTCAGCCCAGCCCGCAGCCTGCCTCCGTGAGCACTCGGCGAGCGCTTGAACGAGGTCGATAGGGCTCGACTCGTCGAGCCACTTGGACCGACGCTTGCGCGTCTACTCACGCGCGCGAACCCGATCGACGGCCTAGACGATTTTGAGCTCTACGAGCGCGCTACAGAGCGTATGACCGTCGACGAAGCCCTGCTCAACTTCCATCCGCACTTTATAGCTCTCGTGCTCGATCTTTGAGCGCAGTCGAACCAAGTCTCCCTCGAGCTCGACCACTGCTTCTCGGGTGGAAGCGCGCACCTCTTCGCCACTGGCTCTGACTTTTTCTCCGAGCGTTTGAATCTTCGCCTCGATCTCGTCGAATCGGGCCGTCAACTCCCCGCCGAGCGCTCCGGCCGACTCTTCGATTGTGGCGACGGAGGTCTCCTGTTGCGTGCACCCGGCGGCGATGAGACCCAATAGTCCGGCGGCGATGATGTGTTGGATTCCATTCATGATTCTCTCTCCTGTTTGATGACCCCATCACATCGCGGGAAACGGCATGCCAGTCGGCGGCACTCGCCCACGGGCAAGCCCCTCTGAGCTCTTGTTCCACGAGTCCGCGACCGCTATAGGCAGGAGGGGTAGCAGGTCTACACACACGGGAGAAAACGATGAAATCCGCGATCGCCTGGGTCGTTCTCGTCGGCCTGGCCGCTGGCGCTGGCGCCTATGGAATGCAGGTCTACCGACGCGCGGAAGACGCGGCGACCTACGAGCAGCGGCTCGCCTCCCTGAAGCAGGACTTCCTTCGCAAATCGACCGGGCTTCAGCTGGTGGACGATGAGCAGTACCCGCGCGAGGTGGGCGTCGCGCTCGCTCGCTACACTCGCGAGCTGGAGCAACTCGGCCGAGATTTTCCCGCGCTTTTTGACGTCGAGCGCAAACGCGCAGAGGTGGCGGCAAAGGTGGAGGCAGGGACCATGGACGAGATCCAGAAGGCCCAGCGCGACGAACGCATCGATTTCACTCTCGCGCTCTTCAACACGATGCGCTCGGGGCAGTATCGTCCGCTCTATTCAGCGGTCGACAACACGTTTCGCTTCGACATCTTCGACATGCGTCCCGCGAAGATCGCGGGACAGAACCGGATTCAGCTCTCTTTCGTCCACTGGGGCGCTTTTGGAGAGGTCAGCTACAGCCTGATCGAAGGAAAATTCGGCGGAAACGCACCGAAGAGCGGCGCTCCCATCGCGATTCCCAAGCTCGTCGGAGAGGGTCAGCCCCCGAGCCTGCAGATCGAGCCTGAACGCTGGGTCGAGGAGTTCATTCCCGGAGTTCAGATCGGCTACTATGACTTTCCTTTGATGCCGCCGACGGCGACAGACATCACGCTGCGCTTCAGCTTCGACATTCGAACGGTCGGAGGCAGCAACGTCCCCGTCAATCTCACGTTTCCCCCCATTCCCATTCCGGACGCCTGGAAGGTCGGCAACGAGGAGCAATGGGCAGCGCAAGAACAATACGCAACGGAAGACGAGCTACGCGCCGAGGGCGCGATCGATTAGGCGCGGCCTAGCCCACTTCCGTTCACGTGTCGAGGTCATCCACGAGGCGCTGCAGCCGCTTGCGAAGCCTTCCGATCCGGTGCGCCAAGGAATCGACGTCCTCACGCGTCGCGAGGCCGAGAGCATCGAGCACCTTTACCGTGCTGTCGTCGATCACCTTGCGCCCGGACTGCGCGCCCTTGATCGCGGCCCCCACCGCGTCTCCACTGGAGAGGCCGGTGCGGTTGCGCACTTCACGAGCCGCGCGCTCGGTGATGCCCTGAGCGCGCGCGCGAAGCTTCTTGATCAAGGGTGAATCTGCCACGTCAGGGTGAGCCGGCGACCTTTGCTTCGCCTTCCTTGATGCGTTTGATCTCATAGGTGGCGCGCCCTTCACTGTCGATAGTCATGACTGCCGCCATACCGAACGATTCGCTGCCATCATTCATCTGCCAAGCGACAGCATCCGCGGGCCCCGGATTCAGGAACATGCTCTCCTGAGGCTTGCCCTCCGGCAGGATCTTCTCGCCCGCGAAATCTGTCGCACGTCCACCCGCTTCGTGGATGTTACCGAAGATCCCGAACTTGATCGCGTGCTTCTCGATTGCCTTGGTCAACATCGGATCACCCACGTTCGCTCCCTCGGCGGTTCGGTCAATCGCTTGCTCGCCCGACTGTTTCGGGCCGCCGTGGGAGACCAGAACCACCGGTGAGTCCGAGGCCTCAACCAGCTCGTCGAGCGCATCCACGTCCGCTTGGAAGTACTGGCACCCGTCTTCCGCGTGAATGTAGCTCGCGTTGAAGTAGCCGGGCATGGAAATGAAATCCGCAATAGGCGTGTCGATGCGACGGATCTGGTTGAGATTGAAAACGTTCGGATGCGCCTTGGCGACTTCCGCGAGGGCGGCATTGTAATCCGCTTTTCCCTCGCGATTGCCCGAGATGTTGAACACGGGCACCTGCGATTCGGCGATCTTCGAGAGGACGCCGACAATCTGGTCCTTGTCGAGTCCCGTGTCGCCAGCAACCATGACGAGATCGACCTTGGCCTTCTTGAAGCGCTTCAGGATCACATCCAGATTGGCGAGGTTTTCCGGGCTGTCTTCCTTCACGTCCGTGATGGCGCCGACCACGAGCTTCTTCTTCTTGAGCCCGGACTTGGCGGTGAGAGTCGATCCATTGAGCTCCCACTTCTGCCCCGCCACTTTGACCATCTTGGGCTCTCCAGCGGTGACCGGCCCGATGCAGTCCGGCGAGGACTTGCTCGGAGGCTCGGGCTCATCGGCGTCGGCGGTAGGTTCAGTTTCGCCTTCCGCAGCAGGCGGCTCGGCCACCTCGGGTTCTTTGGGTTCCGATTGGCAGCCGTACGCCAACGCGAGTGCGCACCCTGCGATCCAAGTCCACTTGCCAACCTTCATCATCACGCCCCTTTTCGTCGAACCCTCAATGACGATGCCAATATCGATGCGCAAAAGCGTAACACGTCGCAACTGACGGTCCACACTCGAACGGGGCGACTTTTGACCACATTCGCGCTCAGGTCAACGGGAGGCGCGACGCTCGAGCTCCTGGAGCGCATCTTCGGCCCCCCGACGAACCTGCTCCACCGGGTGGCCGCTGGCGAGCGTGACCAAATAACCACGGGCCGTCTGACCGCCAATCGCCCCTACCGCAAACACGACCTGAAGCACGAAGCGTGGATCCTTGTTTTTCGCCAGGGCAATGAGTGGATCGATGGCCGAGGGGTCACCCAGGGCGATCAGTGCTCCAACGGCCCGTAGCACGAGCAACTCATTGTCCTCTTCCTCTAGGATTCGGCACAGGGGCTCCACTCCGCCCTTGATTTTCCGCTCACCGATCAGAGTGATCGCCGCCGAGCGAACACGGAGATCTCCGCTCTCGAGGGCGGCGAGCACGTCGGATTCGCGCGCCACCTGCAAGTGACGTCGCGTAGTGATGATCGACCATGCGTCTTTGAAGCTCTCGAGGACGAACTCTGCCCCTTGGCTCTGAGAACGCCCCACCGCCTCAAGCACCGCCCCTTTGGAAAAAGAGCGTAGCTGCACCACGACTCCCGGTTCATCTTCTCCGGTCTCCATGTTTAGAACCGGTGCGACTTCGACGCGCACGAGATGGGTCGCTTCCGAATCGCTCTCGGTCACCTGTGTGAGATCATCCAGCTCGAGCTGAGCCCGGATGTCCGCCCGGAGCTTCTCGCGCGTCTCCGCGTCCCCGTCCATAGACTTAGGCAGCGACAGCACAACCCGTTGCACGACCGCTGGCTCGGGCTTCTTCGTGCAACCACCGACCAGAATGAGGGCCCCGATCGCGATGTGCATGGACCGTCGCACGCTACATTCCTACCAGCAGCCGATCTCCAAACACAGGCGAAAGTCCCGCGTCGTGAATCCGCTGACGCGCCGTTAGAACGTCGTAGTACAACCGATGAAACCGGAATACTCGCTCTTCCGTATCATAGGTGCAGCAACAGCAGCGTGGGTCGCGGTCACGGGGCTGGCCGACGCTGCCCACAGTGATGATGTAGCGCGCGTCGTCGTTCAGGTCGATTTCGTCCTGAATGACCGACTCGACCTCATTCCCATTTGCACGAAAGGCGACCGTCAGGTGCGAGTGGCCAATCAAAGTCACCTTGGGGAGCTCCATGCCGAGCTGAAGAATGTCCGACACCTGATCCGGTGAAAACAGGTAGTCGAACCCCTCTGGGTCCCCCGGCGAGCCATGGCAATAGGCGAACGTTTCGTCCTCGTCCGTGTACGGCATGGAGCGCAGCCATTCCATGTTCTCCGAGCTGAGCCGTTCGGTGCACCAGTTGAGCGATTGCTTCGCAGCTTCAAAGTACTCGTCGAAGGGCATGCGGCCCGCGACTGCCGCGTCGTGGTTGCCGAGGACCGTGTGAGCCACCAACGGTCGGATGAGGTCACACACCTCGTTCGGCGATGCACCGTAGCCAACGGCGTCACCCAGGAACACGTAGCGGTCGATGGGCTGGTTTTCGAAGAACCGAAGGGCCGACTCCAGCGCCTCCAGGTTGCCGTGTACATCCGAGAAAATCGCGTAGCGCATGCTTGAAATCCCGCGCGCCGCCCTCACTCGCCGTCGGCGCTCTGTTCCAGTCGCCGACTGTAGGCTTGGATCGTCTCGCGGCCAAGCACCCGTGTGAACTGCAGCCCCATCGCCCCGGCTCGACCCTCGTGACCGGTGGAGCGCCAGCGCACTTCGGCCTGGGCATTCACGGTGCTTCCGAGAGGCGGCAGCTTGAACCGAACGGTCAGCACAGAACCCACCGGAGGCGGGGCGGCGGTCTCCACGCGAATCCCGTATTCGTTGATGTCCGCGACGCGGGCATAGCGCTCGACGCCACCGTCACCGACCCAGCAGCGAATGTCAGCCGGGTGACGGGATGCGATCCGCTTTTCCAGGTACGAGTAGGGGCTCATAACAGGATGTTCGGCGTTCAGTGGTCGTGTTGTCAAAGCAGAAACATACCTGTTTCCTTCGGAAAGACAGGGTACTGGCCGTGGTGCTCGACCGGAGCGGTGAGTACACTGCTTTCATGCGAGGTGTTGTAGCTCCCGCGTTGTCGTTCTTGGTCGCGGCGTGTGGCGGCGACCCAGCGGCCCTTCGCGTCGTCGACCTCGACGCCGGGCGCTACGCCTTGCGGGACGTTACCGCGGGCACCCTCCAGAGTCTCACTCCTCTCGCGGGCGGTTCGTCGCGCGTCCTGGTGGATGCACGGATCACCTTTGAGGACCGTTTCCCGCGCGACCGCGGCGTCGACCGAGCGCGGCTCGTAGCGGGCGCCCGCGAGGCTCATCCTCACACCACGCTCGACGGCGACGTGGCCGTCGCCCGCGATCTAGACTCGCTCGGGCTGTTGACCGGATTCGCACACGTGGACCGGGCCGTCGCACGCTTTGAATCGATCGGCGTGTCTTTTCCGGCGGAGGTGCAGGTCTACTACGACCCTGAGTTCACGGACGCATTCTCCCTCGGATTGCCAACCAGTGATAATGCGGCCTATTCACCGGAGCTCGACGCCTTCGTGCTCTTGCCCACAGAGATTCTCGAAGGCATTCCGCTCGCCATGAATCCCGGAGTGTTGATTCACGAGCTATCCCATCGGCTGTTTTATTATCGGGCCTTTGACGCACGGCTGTTTGAGACTCTGAGTCGTGTCAATGGGCAGGTCGGCGTGCGGGCGACCTTCAACCGCATTCGGGCCGTCGATGAGGGGGTCGCCGATTTCTTCGCCGCGTCCTTCATGAACGACCCGCGCTATCTCGACGCGAGTGTCACGGGGACCTCCATCGGAGAGGAGCGGGATCTCATCCCCGTCCGCCGCTTCCCGAATGCCTGGCTCAGCGGTCTCGAGCCCCTGAACGGAGACGCCTACGATCCCTACGGCGTCGGCGTCCTGTTTGCTTCGACGCTCTGGGCGATCGCCGAGGACTACGGGCACGAAGACACGCGAACGGCGCTTCTGGCGGCGCTCGATGCGGTCGCTCCCGCACTCGTAAACGATTTCGAGTTCGAGTTCGGCGATCTGATGCGCGAGGTGGTCGCTGCCCTTCCGAGTGACGCCGCATCGGCCTGCGACCACGTGTTTGAACGCTACGGCGCCGCCTACCCACGCGTAGCACCCGCCTGCTCATGATCGGAGCTCTCGCCGCGTTGGTCCTCGCGGGGTGCGGCGCCAGCCAGATCGGTCTGGGCGGCGGCATGCAGCTCCTGGACCAGCCAACCGGACTCGATGCCGATCCCACGGTGGCGGCTCGCCTCGAGGCGCGTTGCGACGGGTCCTCGGTCGTTCGAGGCGAGCTGCAGTTCCATGCGACCCTGGGGGGACGTGATTCGGCCGGCTCCGTCTCGGTGCGCAATACCTACTTCGCGGCGCCCATTCTCCTCACGGCCCGCTGGCCGAGTGAGAGTCTCTTTGCGCTGGCTGGCGGTCTTGGACCGGAGCTCTCCCTCGAACGCATCTCGACGACCGTCGGAGAGAGCAACGGCACACAGCTCGACTGGGGCGTGACGCTGCACGGGCAAATGGGCCTCTCCGTCCGCTATCGTCCCGTGCGTATCCGACTCATGGCGCTCGCTCGGCTCGATGACCGGACGACCTTCGGCGGGCTTCTCTTCGCCAGCTTCGCGCTCTGAGGTGCTCCTCTTGCATTTAATGAGGCGGCTCGTATTGATGCGGCCTTGCTCTGCACGCGCTAGGCCCTACCGTTTGGGGGGCGCACGTCGCCGAGCGACAGACCAGGAGAAGACTCGAGCATGCAAGTTCGCAATGACAACGAAGCTCCGCTGGAGAGCGCACCGGCGGAGGAGAAACCTCGCATCATCGTAAACGACCGCCGCCACTGGGCCCGCGAAGACGAAGGGGACGACGAGGACGGTCAGCCGCGCAAACCGACCTACGTGGCCGAGCTCGAAAGCAAGCTCGAAGCTCAGGAGAAGCTGGTAGCCGAGATCCGAGCCCAGGCGAAGAGCGCAAAGAGTGAATTCGAGAATGCTCGCGCCCGCCTCCAGCGAGAGGTACAGGTCGAGGTCAAACGCGGTGTGCGACAGATCCTCACGTCGCTTCTCGACGTCATGGACAATCTCGACCGCGCGGTCGAGGCAGCCGAGGATCCGAAGGCGGACGAGGACTCCCTACGCCATGGCATGAAGATGGTCCGCGAACAGTTTCTTCACGCATTGAGCGAAGTCGGCGTTGAGCGCCTGGACACGGTGGGACAACCGTTCGACCCCGCACGACACGAGGCCGTCTCTAACGTTCCAGTTGCCGATCCGAGCCAAGACAGTCGCGTAGTCGGCGAGATCAAAGGGCTTTATGTCATCGGTGACGAGGTCCTACGCCCAGGGGTCGTTGCGGTAGGTCAGCACCAGGGCTAAAACAAGGACTGCCGCACGAGACGCGGCGGACCATCATGAGCTCACTGCAAGACGTCGCCCGCCTCGTAGAAGAACACGCGCAGGTCTTTCACCGCGTCCGCGAGGAGATCGCGAAGGTTATCGTCGGCCAGCGCTATATGGTGGATCGCCTTCTGTTGGGGCTGCTCGCCGATGGGCACATTCTGCTCGAAGGCATACCGGGCCTCGCAAAGACCACCGCGGTCAAGGCTGTGGCCGATTCGATCCACACGGGCTTTGCCCGAATCCAGTTCACCCCCGACCTCCTCCCGGCGGACCTGATCGGTACTGAGATCTACCGGCCTCACAGTGGCGAGTTCACCGTCAAACGGGGACCGATCTTCAGCAACTTGGTCCTCGCCGACGAGATCAACCGCGCGCCGGCGAAGGTTCAAAGCGCATTGCTCGAGGCCATGCAGGAACGACAGGTCACCATCGGCGACCAGACCTACGAGCTGCCGCGTCCTTTCCTCGTACTCGCCACTCAGAATCCGCTGGAACAAGAGGGAACTTACCCATTGCCAGAAGCTCAGGTCGACCGCTTCATGCTGAAGCTCCAGGTCGGTTACCCGAGTAAAGATGAAGAACGAGAAATCATGCGGCGCATGACCCGTGCGACCCAGCCGAAGATCGAGCCCGTCATCGATCCGGTGACGCTGGCCCGAAGCCGAGAGGTCATCGCCGCAATGCACCTCGACCCGAAGATTGAGGATTACATCGTCGACGTCGTCTTCGCGACCCGCGAGCCCGGCTCCTACGGACTCGATCACCTCTCGCGGCTCATCCAATTCGGCGCCTCGCCGCGAGCCACGATCGCGCTAGCCCGGGCGAGCCGCGTACAGGCGTTCCTTGAAGGACGCCACTACGTTACCCCACAGGACATCAAGAACATCGGCCCCGACATTCTCCGGCACCGCATCTTGCTCACCTATGAAGCGGAGGCGCAGGAGCTCAACGCGGACGACGTGATTCGGGAGATCTTCAACCGCGTCGATGTCCCCTAACGACACGCATGTGGTGGCGAAGACGAAAGCGGGCTGAGACTTCCCCGCAGCGAACGACCCTCCCCTCCGAGCTCTTCGCGCAGATCAAGACCATTCAGATGCGTTCGCAACGCCTCGCCAGTGCAGACCTCGCGGGCGAGTGGACGAGCACCTTCAAAGGGCGAGGAATGGAATTCGAAGAGGTGCGCGAGTACCAGGCCGGTGACGATGTGCGTACCATCGACTGGAACGTGACCGCGCGCTCGGGGGTTCCGCACATAAAGACCTTCCGCGAAGAACGCGAGCTCACAGTGATGCTGCTGGTAGATCTGAGTGGCAGCAAGGACTTTGGCAGCGGCGACCGCCTCAAGAGCGAGGTCACCGCGGAGGTCGCGGCGCTTCTCGCCTACACTGCAATCCGCAGCAACGATCGGATGGGTCTCATCACCTTTTCCGATCAAATCGAGCATTTCGTTCCGCCAAAGAAGGGCCGTTCGCACGTGTGGGGAGTGATCCGCGAGGTCCTCGCCGCGCGAGGTGAGAGCAAAAGCACCAATATCGGTGCGGCTCTCGACTACCTTTCACATACGATTCGTCGTCCGGCGGTCGTGTTTCTGATCAGCGACTTCCTCGACCACGGATACGGGCATGCGCTACGCCTGGCCGCGAAACGACACGACCTCACCGCGGTGACCATTACGGACCCGAGGGAACGGGAGTTGCCGCCCGTCGGGTTGGTGCGCTTGATGGATGCGGAGACCGGCGAGGAGCGCCTCGTCGATACGCTCTCGCGACGTTCGCGGACCGAATTCACGCGTGCTGCGGTGCGCCACGAGCGCTTTCGGGCACAGGAGCTACGTGCCTCCGGCGTGGGTCACATCGCCGTCCGCACCGACCGGTCTACAATCGAGCCCATCCTTCGCTATTTTCGAGCCCGTTGATGCGTCGACTGTTGTTCTCTTCCGCACTCGTTCTCGCCGCGTGGAGCTCAGGGAGCGTACCGGTCAGCTCGGACAGCTAC
This sequence comes from uncultured Bdellovibrionales bacterium, assembly GCA_964468125.1. Classification (GTDB taxonomy): domain Bacteria; phylum Myxococcota; class XYA12-FULL-58-9; order XYA12-FULL-58-9; family CAYXVF01; genus CAYXVF01. The sequence goes on from CAYXVF010000015.1 coordinate 25,566, forward strand.
GAGCCTGTCGAGCTCGACGCATTCGTTGATCGATCGCAGACGGTCGTCGGCATGCGCGTGATGTTCCGCGTCGTTCTGGAGCATCGCAGCACGCTCGACGTCGAGCTTCGTGCGCCCAGCGACGAGCTCGACGCACTCCCCATCGTCAGGAGCGGTCGCGAAGAAACCCGTCCCCTCGCCGGTCGCGCTCGACGCACCCAATGGTACTCGCTCGAGCCCGCGCGTGAGGGGTTGCTGAAGCTCCCCTCCTTTGAGGCGCGCTTTCGGGACGAGGCCGGTGACGAACAAACGCTCGCAACGGAGAATGTGTATGTGACGGTGAGCGCGTCACCGAAGAACGATCCGGAATCGGAGCTTCGCGATATCTGGGGCCCAACGGCCCTGACGGAGCTACCCTGGTGGTGGTTTGCGCTCGGCGCCCTGGGTCTCGTGCTGGTCGCGGTGGTTCTCTGGCGTTTTCTTCACGGTGCCGGCGAGGACGTTGTCGCTCCCCTCACGCCCGAAGAGCTAGTCCGTCAACGGCTCGAACGGCTCGCGACCTTCGACGTGAGTACGAGAGACGGCGCACGGGAGTTTTGTTTCGAGCTCACCGAAGCCCTGCGGGCGCATCTAGAATCACTGTGCGACGTCAACGCCTCTGATCTCACGACGCAAGAAATCTCTACCGCCATTCAGACGACTTGGCTCGCCACGGATGTGCGCACGGAGCTCGTCCAAGTCCTTCGTGCCGCGGACCGCGTGAAATTCGCCGGCGACCGGGTGGATGTTTCGGAGCTGCGGCGTCTCCATCGACTCGCCGTACGATTCGTAGACCGTGCCCGGCCTGACCCCAGCATCGGAAGCGATTCCGGCGAGGAGAAGGCGTCATGATCGAGTTCGGCGCACGTTGGGTGTTCTGGGTCGCCGGCCCGCTCTACCTGCTCTGGGTGTCGACGTGGTTGGTCGTGCAGCTGCGTGGTCGACGCGAGGCGGTCATCCGATTCTCGTCCCTGGAAGAGCTCGAAATTCCGTCTTCCCATGCGTTCACGTTCCTTCGGCTCCTAACTCGCGCTCTGCGCGTGGCGACCCTGGGCCTGCTCATCGTGGCTCTTGCTCGGCCGCAGATCGCCACGGACGAGTCTCCGATCTATTCCGAAGGGATCGACATCATGCTCGCCATCGACACCTCGGGCAGCATGAACGCGGTGGACCTCGATGCTGATCGCCCCATCCGTGAGCGCCGCTCGCGCCTCGAGGTCGTCAAGGACGTCGTAGAGGCTTTCGTTACCCGCCGCCCCGCCGATCAAATCGGAATGGTCGTATTTGGCTCCTGGGCCTACACTCAATGTCCGCTCACTCTCGACCATTCGATCCTTGGACGCTTCATCGAAGAGCTTCGCATTGGAGTTGCCGGGCGCTCGACTGCCATTGGTGACGCGATAGGAATAGCCGTCAAGCGGCTCCGTGACAGCACTGCCGAGTCGCGGGTACTCATCCTACTCACGGACGGCGAGAACAATTCGGGCAAGCTCGATCCACAAAAGGCGGCGGAAATCGCCAAGACCTTCGGGATTCGCATCTACACGATCGGTGCGGGCACTCGCGGAGAAGCGCCGGTCATCGACAACGGACTCCTGGGACCGAGAGTGTCGATGGTCACGTCGAGCATCGACGATGAGGCACTGCAGCAGATCGCCGATACGACCGGCGGGTCATACTTCCGCGCAGAGGACGTGCGCGCGCTCGCCGAGGTCTACGCGCAGATCGACGAGATGGAGAAGTCGACGATCGAGCGCGACGCGCTTCGCGAGTACGTAGACCTCTACCCCCGCTACTTGGGTGCCGCGTTGATTCTCGTCCTCCTCGAGCTGGCTATTCTCGCAACTCGCCTGAGGTCCATTCCATGAGGAGCACGTTCGGGTTCGTCACCTCGGGCCTCCTTCTGAGCGCTTGCGACCTGTCAGTGGCAAGACCGGATCGCTTGTTCCTCTTGCTCCTCATCCCCGCCCTCGTGGCCGCCGCCTACGCGGTGCAAAGACGCCGAGCAGTCCTTCTCGAGCGCTTTGCCGGATCGGCCGCGTCGCGTCTGGTGACCCACCTCGCGCCGTGGCGACGAACGAGCCGTCTCGTCCTCCTGTCGATCGCGCTCGGCGCTATCGTGCTTGCGCTCTCGGGTCTGCGCATCGGCTATCGCTGGGAGAACGTGTACCGTCGCGGCGTCGACATCATGATTGTCCTCGACGTCTCGCGCAGCATGGATGCGAAAGACGCCGACGGCTCCGGCAACCTGAGCCGCCTGGTGCGTGCGAAACGGGAGATCATCGACCTGCTCGGAAAGCTGCAGGGGGACCGTGTGGGTATCGTCGTCTTTGCGGGGACGGCGGTGATCCGCTGCCCGCTCACGAGCGACTACCGAACGGTGGAGCTGCTCCTCGAGGGGGTCAGCAGCGACCTCGTAGCGGTGCAAGGGACCAACATCGGCGAGTCGATCGACCTCGCTCTCGAAGGCTTCAAGCGAGGACCGGGGAAATCGCAGGCGATCCTGCTCATCACCGACGGCGAGGATCACCTCGGCGACGTCGCAGGGGCAGCGAGTCGAGCCTCGGCGCAAGGCGTCCGGATCTTTGCGATCGGCGTTGGAAAACCGGAGGGGGCTCCGGTCCCCGGCGTCGGCGGCGGGTTTCATACGGATCGCGCGGGGGAGGTCGTGGTCAGTCGCCTCGACGAATCCGCCCTCGAGGCCCTCGCCCTCGACACCGGCGGCCGATACGTGCGTTCGGTCACTGGTGACGTTGATCTCGAGCAAATCTATCTCGAAGGTATTCGGAGAACCGTAAAGTCGCGCGACTTCGACTCGAAACGGGACAAACGATGGTACGATCGATTCCAATGGTTGGTGGTGCTCGCCTTGGTCGCACTCGCCCTCGAGCCCCTCATCGGCGATGGGGTGCGCGAATGAAGAAGCTCCTGTGCCTGCTGCTGCTCGCCCTTCCCGGCACGGCCAACGCGGCGGATCCCTACGCGGCTTTTGAACGGGGCGATTACGCCACCGCCCTCCAGGGCTTCCAAGCGCTCCAGACACAGAATCCGTCCGACCTCGACGTCCTGGACCACATCGCAAGCTCCCACTACCGGATGGGGAACTTCGAGGCGGCGCGACGGGCGTACTCGCAGTTTCTCGACCGGGCGCCGCAGGAGCTACGCGCGAAGGTGCTCTACAACCTGGCGAATTCGGAGGCTCGAAACGGCCAATTCGAGCGCGCTCTGCAGCACTATCGAGAGGTACTCGAACGGGAGCCAACAAACGAAGACGCGCAACACAACATGCGAGTAGTGCAGCAGCTGATGCAGACTCCGCCACCCCAGCCGGAATCCGGCGACGGGCAGCGGGAGGAACAACAGCGCGGCGAATCCTCGAAGGGCCAACGCGGACAGTCAAAGGCGCAGGACAGCGACGCACGCCAGGGTGACCCCGAGGATGAGCGTGAGGTAAACGCCGGCAGAGCTCGTCCCCGAGACCGCGACGGAGACGGAATTCCGAATCGGGTCGAGCGTCGTTCCGAGTACGGGTCCGATCCAAGAAACCCAGATAGCGACGGCGATGGGATCCCCGACGGCGAAGAAGACAAGAACCGCAACGGCAAAGTCGATCGGGGCGAAACCGACCCCACCAAAGCAGACAGCGATGGCGACGGGATCCCCGACGGTAGCGACGCTCGTCCCACGGACCCGAGCCAGCAGCTTCCTGAACGCTCCCCGAGCGACGGCCTGTCGCCGGAGGAGGCCGATCGTTATCTTCGAGCCTTGGAGGAGCGCCCGCCGGTTCCCCCTCTCCGCCGTCGTAGTGGCGTCATGCAGGAGAAGGATTGGTGAGCGTCCTCCTCGTGCAGGTGATCCTGACCCTTGCCAGTGGACCGGTCCACGCGGTGGTCGACCGATCACAGGCGAGCCTTGAAGATGAGATCATCCTGACGGTCCTGATCGATGATGTGCGCGCGAGAGAGCCCGAGCTTCCGCGCATTCCCGGCGCGCGCGTCGCACGTCGTGGCCATTTTCGCACCAGCCAGAGTATCAATGGCGTGCGTGTGGATACGGTCGCCTTTCGCTACGCCCTGTCGCCAAAACGCGTAGGAACGCTACGGATCCCGTCCATCCCCATTCCTGTCGGGACGCGACTCCACCGGACCGAGCCCATCAACGTAAAAATCGTAGGCGAGAGCAGTCCCGGCGGCCTTCGGCCATTCTTCGCGATCGCCGAAGTCAGCCAGGCGCGCCCCTATCGCTCACAGCAGGTGGTCTACACGCTTCAACTCTACGGCGAGCTTTTGAACATTTCCTGTAACAAGGTCGAATGGCCAGACTTCGATCAGTTCATCGTCGAAGACATCGGACAGGAACGTCGCTTCGAGACCGTACGTGGCGGCCGTCGTTTTCGCGTTCTCGAGTTGCGTAAAGCGCTCTATCCGCTCGAACCCGGTACCATCACCATCCCAGCAGCGAGGCTCACCTGCACGGTAACCTATCCTTCGACCCGCAACGTCTTCCCTGGGGGGATCTTCGGCGATCAGCGCACGGAGACGAAGATTCTCGAGACGGAGCCGATCACCCTGGAGGTCCGCGCGTTGCCGACGCCGCCGGACGACTTCAGCAACATCGTCGGGCGGGTTCAGATCAACAGCAACATGAGCGAACGAAGACTGATGGCCGGCAGCTCAGCCACTCAGACCCTATACGTGCAAAGCGATGGCAACCTCCGCGGCTTCGTTCCACCGCGTCCGAGCCTGGACGGGGTGAAGATCTACGACGACCAAGCGGAGGTTCGTTTGAGTGACCGGGGCAATCGACTCGAGTCGCTCATGCAGATGAACCGCGCCTTTGTTCCGGTGCGCGAGGGCGCGCTCGCGATTCCGGAGATCCGCTTCAGCTATTTCAACCCGGAGTCAGGCCGCTACGAACGCGCGAGCGCTCCGGGCTTTACACTCCAAGTCACCCCCAACCCGGACGCGGAGTCCCTTCGCTTGGTCGACGGCACCGGACGAGAGGAGAAGCAAGACGTCGTGGTGGCGGACGCGACTTTGATGCCTTACGCCGCTGCACCGACGCTAGGAGTGCGTGCGCCGCCGAGCTGGGTCGTCCTGCTCGCCGTACTCCTGCCGCCGCTCGCCTTGCTCGCTTCGTTCGTTCGCACGCGCCAGCGCCGTGACGGAAATCGCGCGCCGATTCGACGCATTCTTGCGCCGCTCCGTGAAGAGTCCGCTCAAAGTGCCGAGACCGTGGAACGGGTGGTACGCGAGGTCTTGAGCCGCGGTGGCGAGCGTTTCCGCGCCCTCACCGCCGCCGAGATCGAGACGCGCTTGACCGAGTGCGGCGTGGCGCCGGCGGACGGTGCAGCGATGGCGAGCTGGCTACGATGGGCCGAAGCCTCGCGCTTTGGCGGTACCACGAACGCCCCGCCCTCGGGTCCCGAGGATCTCGCCGAGCTGTTGAGTCGACTCGACCGGAAACTCAAGGCGGACACCTGATGGTTGCGCTCCTGATGGTGCTCGCGTTGGTCGGTGCTGACTCGACGACGCTTCTGCGCGAGGCGAACACCGCCGCGGAGCAAGGTCAACTCGAGAAGGCGATCGCGCGCTATCGCGCGCTTCTGGCCGAGGACCCGGACGCCACCGGAGCGTGGCTGAATCTCGGAAATACCGCCTATCGCGCTGGAGAGCTCGCCCGTGCGATCGCTGCGTTCCGGATCGCCGAAGCGAAAGCCCCGCGCGATTTGCGCGTGGCGAACAGCCTCGCCCACGCACGCCGCGACGTGAAAGACCGCGTCGAGCCTCCCGCTCCTCCCGCGATCCTTCGCGGCCTCTTCTTTTGGCATTACGGCTTCAGCGTCGCGGAGCTCGGCTGGATTCTGCTGCTCACGAGCCCGCTCTTCTGGGGCGCAGCGATCTATTTCCGAAGCCGCGGGCACCTCTCTCCCTGGTTCGTCGGCATCGGGGGGGCGGTGCTGGTCGCCCTCGTTGCATCCTTCTCGATTCGACTCTGGAGTCCGTGGCGGGTGGCGGTCGTCAGCCGCGACGGAGCTTCGGTGCGCACCAGCACCGACCGACGCTCGGACGTTCGCTTCGAGCTCAACGAGGGGTCAGAGCTCCGTTGGCGCGAGCGTGCCGCCGAGTGGGTCCGCGTTTCGCTGCCCAACGGGCAGCAGGGCTGGGTGCACGAGGACGACATCATTCTTCTGAAGCTCTGAATCGCGACCGAGCTTGCGGCGAATTCGGGCGATTCGAATCCCGTGGGCCTCGGGTTCTTCCGCCTCCACCGCCCGCCCGGCGTAGCGAAGCGCCTCCTCGAACGAGCGCAGCTTGTGCTCGAGGAGCTTTGCGAGCTCGAGGGCGATCGCCGCATCGCTCGGGCGATCGCCGGAATGCGACAGAGCCTGCAGCAGATGCGCCTTCGCGTCGCGGTAGCGTTGCTCTTTCTTCGCCACGGTGGCGGCGAGATGATGCGCTTCTCGAGCCGTTTCACCCGTGGCGCGCGTTGCGCGGTCGGCCAAGAGCTTAGCGGAGCTGAGGTCACGCGCTCGGAGCGCCGTGCGCGCGAGTCCGAGCTGGTCCGACGCGCACTCCACTGTCGGATCGCAACGGTAGCGAAGTGCGAGGTCGCCCAGGAGCGCCGCGAGCGACACCAGATCATGAGCGTTGTGCTCGATTACCGGATTCAGCACCGCACCAGGAGCCCCCGCGAGAAATTGCGCGTACGTCTCCGGGATCCGGCCGCCGCCGATGTCGTCCACCCGCCCCAAGCCGAGCACGGACTCTTCGACCGCCGTGAGGCTCACTTCCGCGAGCCGCGCCTTGAACACCCGGCGGGCACAATGGAGCAGATCGAGATGGGGTGGAAGCTTTGGCGGATCCGAGCGGTTCATGATGTAGCGGGTGCGCAGGAGCGGCCAGTCGAAGCTCTTCCCGTTGTAGCTGACAACGCAGCTCGCCCACTCGATCCGCTCGCGAAGGCGCGCGAGAATAGGCCCCTCTTCACCCGGTTGACGCAGCACCAGCTGCTCGACCACCATCTCGCGCTCTTCAAACCAGGCGAGCCCCAGGAGAAACGGCAGTGTTCCGGTGCCACCGGCGAGCCCGGTAGTCTCCGTGTCAAAATAGAGCGCGCGCGTGAGGTCGACCTCTTCGAGGGTAGGATCGAGGGCGATCCGGGCGAAGTCTCGGGAGGAAGCGCTCAGAGCGAGGGCGATCGGCGTATTGCCCTGCACATGAGAGGGGCGCAGCCGCTTGCGCACCCGGTGCATGCGTCCGAGGGGCGTCTCGACCGTTTCGCCGAGCAGTGCGCTCGCGAGCTCGCTTCCGTCCACCTCTACGTGCGTCGGGGCTGAGAAGATGTTCGTGGCCGAATACGTCGCATCCTGGGGCCCGTCCTCGTACTCGGGCTCCGGCGAATACACGCGCTGGCTCGCGCGATGACGACGCTGCATCGCTTCGAGCCGCTGGCGGATCGCGTCCACGCGCTCCCGCAGCTCACGGCGCAGCTCGTTGTCTTCCTCGGGCTCCACCTCCTCGGGCTCCGTCGCCTCGAAACCGCCGCCTTGCACCTCCCGCTCGACCGACGAGCGCTCCTCCCGTTCAGCTGTTGCCGATGCGCCCGGCGCACGCGCTGTCGAAACCGACCCCGGCCCCGCGCTCTTCAGGCGTGCGAGCTTTGCGCGGAGACTCACGCGTCGAACCCTTCGCCGCCACCGACGGTGATATCGACCGTGGGCAAGAGCGGCGCGCGTTCGAGAATCTGCAGCGCGAGCCTCTTACTGGACGGCTCCTCTACGCCTCCCACCACTGGCCCGACGCAAGCGGGGCAACCGTGCTCGCAGTCGCACGCAGCGATCACTTCCATTGCGCGGCGCCACAGCTCGATGCGGTCCTCGAAGAGCCGCGGCGCGAGACCCACGCCCCCGGGAGTCTGGTCGTAGAGAAAGAGGGTTGGCTCAAAATCCGGTCCCGAGCCCTCGCCCCCGTCGCGATCCCCCACGTGGCGTCCGATGTCGCGAGGATCGGTCATCAGCCCAACGGCCGCCACCGTGTGCATCGCGTTGGCAATGCCCCGCAGCGCATCCATGACCACCGGCCGTGGCGCTCCCATCGACTCGACGAGCTCCCGAGAAAACACGTACCACAGTGACGTCGTGTGCTTCTGAATCTCCGGCAGGCGAACGTCTCCGTAGCCGACGTTTTCGTGGGTGTGGAATTTGATCTTCTTGTAGCCCACCACTTTGCTGACGACACTCACTTCCCCCATTGAAATAGTCACGGGCTCGATCTCGCGTGTCTCAGCGCCATGAACGGGCAGCTCGGCCATGTCGTCTTCGCTCGTGACACGGATACGCGTGTGCGTCATCGCGTCGGTGTAGTAGTCCGGTTTGACCTTCCGCACGTAGGCCTTGTGATTGTCGTAGTCGAGACGCTCCACCTGGTATTGGCTTCCGGCATGTTGATAGATCGCCTGCTCGTGCAACATCGTGTGCACCGAGCGCCAGTCCATTTCCGCGATCGTCCGGTCATCGGCGAGATCGATGATCACGAAGTTGTCCCAGCTCACGCTCCGCAGAGAGACGTGATTTGCCGGATAGGCGTCGGTGGCCCAGTGATAGACCGTCTTTCCAGAGGGCCCCGGGGCCGCGTGCAACACGCGGTGGCCCGCCAGGAACTGCAGGCCCTCCTCGGCCGCTTCCGCCGGAAGATCGCCGAAGGCTTCGCCGGACTCGAAAGGCAGCTCAAAAGACGCGCACTTGAGATGCTGCACGAGAATCTCGACGTTGTCCGGATCAATCCGGGCGTATTCCGCCGGCGCTCCGATCAACGCATCCGGATGCCGGGCAAAGAACTGATCGAGCGGTGCGCTCGAGGGCACGAGCAGCGCCAAGCTCTCGCCGCCCCGCCGACCCGCCCGACCAAAACGCTGCCACAGTCCGGCGATGGAGCCCGGGTAGCCCGCACACACGACCGCATCGAGACTCCCGATGTCGATCCCGAGCTCCAGGGCGTTCGTCGCGACCACGCAGCGGATCTCACCGGCACGCAGCTGCTGCTCGATGCGGCGTCGTTGCTCCGGCAGATAGCCGCCGCGATAGGCGTGCACCGCCATCGGATCGATCTGATCGCGACTGAGCCGATCCCGGAGATACTTGAGCATCACCTCCACGCCGTTTCGACTTTGGCCGAACACGAGGGTTGAAACACCAGCGCGCACGAGCTCGTGGGCGAAACGCACCGTGGTCTTCAGCATGCTCTGGCGAATGCCGAGCTCCGCGTTGACCACCGGCGGGTTGTAGACGACCAAGCGCTTGCCCCCGCTCGGCGCCCCGCTCTCAGCAACGAGGGCCACCTCGCGACCAAGGAGGCGCGAGGCGTGCTCCTGCGGATTGCCGATGGTTGCGGAGGCAAAAACGAAGGTGGGATTCGCTCCGTGAAAGGCGGCAATGCGACGAAGGCGACGCAAGACGTTCGCGAGATGGGAGCCGAAGACGCCGCGATAGGTGTGCACTTCGTCGATCACCACGACCTCGAGGTTCGCAAACAGGCGAGCCCAGGTCGCGTGGTGCGGCAGAATCCCCGTGTGCAGCATGTCCGGATTGGTCAGAAGCACGCCGCTGCGCTCTCGGGCCGCGCGTCTCGCGTCTCCCGGCGTGTCGCCGTCATAGGTGATGGCCCCCTGATCGAGCGAGGCGTCGCTCATCAACGCTCGCAAGGCGACCTCTTGATCACGCGACAACGCCTTGGTGGGAAACAGATAGAGCGCGCGTGCGTCTCGGGCCCGGGAAAAGCGCTCGAGGACCGGCAGGTTGTAGCACAGGCTCTTGCCCGATGCGGTGGGCGTGGCCACGACCGTGTCCTGCCCCGCCTGCACGCGATCGAACGTTTCGGCCTGATGGGAAAAGAGCTCCTCGATGCCTCGCCGCGCGAGCGCCTCGCGTACGCCAGGAGACAAGGTTCGGGGCAGCGGCACACAGCGCGCCTCCCGAGGTGGCACGCGATGCTCGAGGACCACATTGCGCTGCACCCGGGCGCTCGAGGCCCACTGTCGAACGACCTCGTCGAGTCCCCGGGGACCGTCCCAGGGGACCGGCTGGCGCGAAGCGAAAGGCCGAGCGGCCGAGCCCGAGGGGATGAGCTCGAACGAAGCCTCTCGCACAGCCGGCTGCCCGGCCGACGAAGGCGTCGGCACGCTCGACGAGGGTCCTCTCGCAACCTCTCCGGCGACTTTCGATTCTTCAACGAATACAGGCAACTGGAGGACTGCGGGAGGTGTTTCGGGCATGCAAAGCACTGTACAAACGCCCACCCCTGAACGCAAGTTTAGGCACACGCAAACCGATCGTCGCGATGCGATCCCCGTGTTGACGCCCACGTCCCCAGGCACACCCTAAGCGCATGAAAAAGCACCTCTTTGGAGCAGCGCTCGCCGCCCTGCTCGTGCCCACGAGCGTAAAGGCCGCAACTTTCGAGATCGACGGCGACCACGCGTTTGCCATCTTCCGTGCCGAGCACATCGGCATTGGCTTGACCTACGGCCGCTTCGACGAGGTTTTCGGCAGCTTCGAGCTCAACGAGAAGAACCCGAGCGCGAGCTCCGTGGAGATCGAGATCGATCCGGCGAGTGTGAATTCCGGGGTGAAGAAGCGCGACGGACACCTGAAGGGGCCCGATTTCCTCAGCACGAAGCAATTTCGCGAGTTCTCCTTCGAGAGCACCTCGGTGAAGCGCCTGAGCAAGGGGCGCTTCGAGGTCAAAGGGCAGCTGACCCTGCGGGGCGTCAAGAAGCCGTTGACGGTGATCGTTGAATCCACGGGAGAAGGGAAAGACCCTTGGGGTGGCTACCGGGCGGGCTTCAAGACCTCCTTCGACCTCAAACGCAGCGAGTTCGGCATGACCTATGGACTCTCGAACGACCTCGTCGGTGACACGATCCACATCGACTTCGCGGTGGAGGGCATCCGCAAGTAAACGCCCCGCGCCAAAAGCGTGGCGCGCCCCCGGCCACGCACCTATGTAATACGTCGTGTTCAGCTTTCGCGTCTTCGGCATCCCGGTGCGGGTGGAGCTCTTCTTCCTGCTGATCGCCGCCTACCTCGCCAACGGGATGGCGAGCCGTGAGCTCGAGGTCGAGCAAACACTCCTCGGCGTGGGAGTGATCTTTGCGGCAGTCCTATTTCACGAGCTCGGACACGCCTTCGCCGGCAAGCGCTATGGCCTCAACCCGGAGATCAGCCTCTACGGTGCGGGCGGACTGACTTCCTGGCGTGAGCCGATTCCATTGAGCCCGGGTCGTCGGGTCTTCATCAGCTTCGCAGGCCCCCTCGTGGGGATCATCGTGGGATTGACGACGATCGGCGTCATGGTCGCGCTCTCCAGCACCCCCGAACGCTATTTGCCGTTTCCCTCCTGGAACGGCCTCTTCGAGCTGCTGAGCGAGCGCTACTACGCCTCTGAGCTCCTCGGCTATTTCTTCTACGCCACCCTTTGGGCCAACCTCGGATGGGCCCTCTTGAACCTCGTCCCGGTGATGCCCCTCGACGGCGGCCAAATGATGGCCGCCGGATTGACGCGTTTTTTTGGTCGCCGCGGGATCACGATTGGACACGGAGTGTCGATCGTTCTCCTCTTGGGCCTCGCGGTGTTCTATGTGATCCGAAGCGCAGGACGGCCGAGCCTCTTCAACCTGCTGATTCTTCTCTATCTGGGCGCGATCAACTTCAACGCCCTGCGCGAGCGGCAGGACGCTTGAGCTCAGCTGAAGTAGAGAGTCAGACTGTAGGTCGCTAGGTCGTAGGAAAACGTGTCGAGACTCGCACCGAGCTCACGCATGTAGACGCGGGCGATCTCCGCGGATTCCGGACCCAAACGCGAAGCGTCGAAGGGCTTCAGCACATCCATCTGCGGGACGATGCCCCGGTCGGTGGTCACCATGTAGTTCGTGTGAATGACCGAATCGGCAACCGCTGGTAGGGTAATCCGTTTGCCAACGCGCTCTTTGAGGCCGACGTAGACCTTCTTTTCAACGACGCGGCCGTTGACGATGGAATAGGAGAACATGCCCGTTTCGTAGCTCGGCTCGTCCACCGCGGCCACGAGGGCCCGCATCTCCGGATCCTGCAAATCGGCGAGGTTGTTGAGCAGTGCGTAGAGCTTGAAGGCCCCCTGCTCGACGTCCCATCCAACGCCGGCGACGTGCTCGAAATTCGGCAGTGTGCTCGGATCGACCCCGCGCCGGCGCGTCATCTCGGCGATGTCCGGGCGCAAGGCGTCCCCGTGACGAATCGAGCCGAAGCCCGACCGGGCCGAGTTGACCTTACCGTTTTTGATCCGGTGGCTGAAAGTGAAGAGGCTGTAGGTGAGAGACCCCTCGATGTCTTGGTACCAAGTGTCCCCGGCGAGCTCGAGGCAGCGCTCAGCGAGCTTGCGCTCGCGCTCATCGAAGTACGCACGCCAGTCGAAAAAGTTCTCGCAGGTCACGTCGTAGAGTCTGCGCGCTGGAATGCCGCCCTCCGGAGGCAAGGTCGGGCTCGCCAATCCGATCCGGCCCGTGGCCAAGGTCGCAACGCCCGCCGCGGCGGACTTGATGAAGGTACGACGCATCAAGCGCATGGAAAACTCCCGGGCTCAGCCGAAGTAGACGGTGAGAGATTCGACCTTGGGACCGATCGAATAGGTGTCCAGACTCGCGCCCAAGGTCGTTTCGTAGACGCTCGACAGCTGAGACGCCTCTGCACCGAGCAGGGACGCATCGAAGGGTTTTCTCACGTCGGTCTGCGGAACGATGCCCCGCATATTCGTCACCATGTAGTTGGTGTTGATGATCGTGCTCGGGTCCGCGAGCACGTACCTCCCGAGCGGGATCTTCAAGGCAACATAGACGCGTTTCTCGACCACCTTACCGTTGCGCAGCGAGTGGGACACGAGCCCCGTGGTGTAGTGAGGCTCATCGACAGTCGCGGCAAGCGCTTTCAATTCCGCATCCTCGAGCCGCCCGAGGTCGACCACCGAGTAGAGCTTGAAGCCATCGCTCTGGCCATCCCAAGCGACGCCTGCGACGGAATCGAAGTGCGCGAGCGACGCAGGGGACACACCGCGACGACGAACCATCTCGGCAACCGCGGGACGAAGCGCCTCAGCGTGGCGAATGGAGCCGAAACCTGCACGCGCCGAGTTGATTCCGATCTTCGTGATACGGTGGCTAAAGGTGAAGAGACTGTACGTCAAGCTGCCCGTGACCGGCTCGCTCCAACGGGTGCCAATCAGTTCCATGCAGCGTTCGGCATAGGCGAGCTCGCTCGGCTCGAGGTAGGCGCGCCAGTCAAAGAAGCGGGAACAATTGAGCTCGAACATGTCCCGCGCCGTCGCCCCGCTGGCGTTTCCGGCCCGAGGGTTGGCGGCGGCCCAAGCGGTAGGGGAACTGGCCAAGGCCGCTACTCCGGCGGCCGCAGACTTGATGAAGGTCCGACGCATCAGGCGCATGAGTCTCTCCCTTAGGTTCTTCGGATGTTAGCCGGTGGCGTCAGCGCGTCAACCGAAAAGAACCGAGGTGCGCCGAGCACCTACATCCGGAACCACTCCCGCGCCCCCGCCCGCGCCCGCGCCCGCGCCAAATGGACATCGAATACAGTGGCCGGCGCGCCTGAGTGGGCTATTCTTCGGGGCACTCACGTTTTGCGAATGCGAGGAGAGCCCGAGTGAATCGAACGTCGCGTTTGTGCTCCGTTGCGGCAGCGCTCGCTTGCGCGCTGGGTGCTAGCAGTGCCCGCGCCGGCGCCGAGGTGGATTTTGGCGATGGCTCGATCGCCATCGACTACGGGATCGTGCGCGCGGTCTTCGACGACGGGGAAAAGACCGTCATCCTGCTAGACTCGAACAACAAGCGACTCACCGTCTACATGGAGAAGGATGAGGTCTACACCACCGGAACGCTCAGCGAGCTGTGCCGAGCGACCAAACGGCTGCTCGAGATGGCGAAGGCCCAAAACGAAGCGGCGATGGGAGCGCCAGAGGAGGGTTTCGTCGCCTACGACGGCGGCAGTCGCTCGGTAACGTTCAGAACCTACGACTCCCTCGAAGACGCCGAAGTGGTGCCAGGCGAAGGCCGCCGGCAGCTCGCAGGCTACGCTGTCGAGAACTATGACGCACTGATCGACGGCGAGCTCTACGCGTCATTCTCCATCACGCGTTCGAAGAAGATCCGGAAGTACACGGAAGCGGTGGATTGGAACGCGCTCCGCCGTTTCAACAAGTGCGGATTCGGCTACGCAACGCTTCTTAATGGCCGTTTCAGTGATACTCACCTCGAGGATGGACCGGAGTGGGTAAAGCTATTTCGCAAAGGTTTGCTCGTGCGAATGGAGCGTCCGCACGAGGGCGAGCGCGACGTCGCACGCAAGATCGAAGTCAAAGAACACCCTCGGTCCTACTTCGAGGTTCCAAGCGGCTACCAAGAGATCCCCTTCAAAGAAGCGATCAAACAGCTCGCTCAGGAGCTCACTGACTGAATCAGGTGCGCACTTCGGAGCGGCGAACGGACCAAATGAACCCGTCGTACCAGAAGTGCATCAAGGTCAAGGTCGTCCAAACGCCCGCAAACCAGGGCAATCCCACGCCAGAGGCCCGCATGTAAGCGATCCCGCCACTCGAGCTCAAAAGGATGAACAGCGTGATGAGGGCGCCCGCTTTGAAGGACGCGAGCGAGAGACGAGTTTGCAGATTGTTTCGCTCGGTCAGCCAAACGATGGCGATATATTGAACCGCATGGGAAATGTTCGTCAGGACCGCAATCCCCACGAGCGTATGGCAGGTCACTCCGTAGATCGCCGCAAAGAAGGTCGACGCGTAGAGGGCGACCTTCGCCCCGGAGATGCGGTAGCCGTTTCGTACGAAGCCGACGTACTTGTAGACGTAAAAAGCGGCGTAGAGGAGCGAGCCGATGATGATCGGGTAGCGGATGTAGCCAGCGACGGCAGCGGTGATCCCCACGAGATACTCAGGGTAGCCGTAGTCGAGATCCGTTTGGCGCAGCTCGAGCTCGGTCATGTAGCTCACGAGCACCACGTGCGGCATCCACTCGATGATCACGCAGAACCAACGGTCGAGGGTGCGACCCACCTGCGGGTCATTGCCCAACCTCGAATCGTAGAGCCGGCCGAAGCCGAAGGTTTGAAAGGCGCTGTGCAGCTCGTCCCAGAAGAGAGCGAAGAAGGCGGCCAGCACAAACAGCTCCGAAGAGAACGACAGCGCGAGCGCAACCAAGATCGGCACGAGGATGAATCGTACTTTGTGTTGAGTGAAGACCTTTTCGTTGAAGTGGCTCCGGGCGAAACCGATGTTGACGTGCAAGAAGGTCAGGACCAGCGCCCAAAAGGGCAGCCAGTGTCCCTGCACATTGGGGTAGAGCCACGTGCTCGTGGTCCCGCGGTTGGGCAGCAGAGTGCCAACGAGGACGCAGGCGACGAGGGGCGCTCCCACGATGAACAGGGAGTCATAGAGCGCCCCGCCCAGGTGCCATGGCTTGCTCAGGTCATCCTTCATGGGTCCTCGTGATGCTGCGCAGTTTAGCATCAATCGCCAACCGTCCACCGGTGCAATTCGCCGCAGCCGCCCTCCTGTCCCTCGCCTGGGTCTGGCTTCTGGGAGATCAATTCCCAACGAACAATCGCGTTGCGCGCTGTTGGTTCTACGACCCGGCACTCGAGGAGCTGTCTCCCTCGGAGGTGCTGTCCGCGGCCTGCTGGCTCCTGGCGAGCGCGATTTGTGCTCAACGGGCCTACACCGGTCGGGCGCGCACCTGGGGCTTACTCGCGCTATTGTGCTTCGCGGCGTTCCTTGAGGAGGCCAACTACGGAGTTCCCTACATTTCCGCGCTTCTCGGCGACTACGACACAGGCTCCTCACTCCACAATCAATGGGAAGCCGCCGACCAGCGGACCTTTTGGCTGGCGGAGAGCATTGCCAAGCTCGCGTTTTTTTTGCTGCTCTACCCCGCCGTCGCCATCGTCGCCTACCGCCGAACGGGCTCGCTGGCTCAGACCGCGCCTTACGCACTGCCCGGATTCCTGTTCCTACTGACCACTCTGCGTACGGTGAGCTGGCACCTGATCCATCACCCGGGTCCGTGGGTCGAGGCGTTCATTCAGGAGCAGAACCTTCACCCATGCCTGTGGGTCGAGGAGGAGATGCAGGAGCTCGTTCTCGCCGCGGGGGTTGTGCTCTGGTGTGCGCTCGGTCTACCGAAGACGACGGATCAACATGGAGAGGTTCGGGCGAAAGACGCTGTTGACTGAGAAGAGGCTTTCCGACTCGGCAGTGCCCCTGAGCTCCTCCCACCGGAGCGCTGCATGGTAGCTGCGCCAACGATCGACATAGGGCACGTGCCCGAAGCGCACCCGCGGCGTTGGACTCTCACTCAAGAGCGCATATCGCGCATTGAGTCGATTGCCCTGCGCGGCGGTCAGAGAATTGTAGCGCAGACTGTGCCGGAAGCCCGCGGCTGCCAGGGTCTGGCGCAGAATGCTCGTGTGGATCGGCTGAGTTTTCTCGTCGTAGACCCAGGTTGCGACGAGTCCATCTTCTTTCAGGCGCGACCGCAGAGTACGAAAGAACTCCACCGAGTAGAGAGGGAGCAGCTTGTCGTGCTCGAGGCCCGGAAGGTCGAGAATCGCGAGATCGTAGCGATCTTCCGCCTCACGGATGAAGCTAAACGCGTCCGACACGATGAGCCGCAGCCGCGGATCGTCGTAAGCACCACGATGGTATTCCGAAAGAAGATCTGACTCTTTCGCGTAAGCCATGAACTCCGCGTCGATGTCGACCTGATCCACGTGCGCAACGTTCTCGTGGCGCATCAAGAAGGCGGTCGAGATGAAGTCACCTCCGCCGACGAGCAAGACGTTCAGTGGCCGTTCCGCATCGAGGTGAGCGATGGGCACGTCGATGAGCGCATGATGGTATTCCTCGATCCAGCTCTCGCACATCTGCAACAGCCCATCGAGATCCAGGCAGCGGTCGCGGCCAAAAGACCAGTGCAGGTCGTAGCGCCATATCTCCTGATAGCGGGTGGTCTGTACGTGTTTGATCTCGATGCCTTCGAGTGCATGAGAGAGCGGCTCGAAGCGCTCGCTCACGTGCCGCGTGGCGTACCAGCGACTCATCTCCGCCTGCAGCTCCGGCGCATACGCGATCGCCACGGCGCTCCCGACGAAAATCAGCGCATTCGCCGCCAGAGCCCAGAGCGTGCGCCGACCGTAGAGGGTGAGAAAGCTCACCGCGGCGAAGGCATTGACCGCACCGGTCCCAATCGCAGCGGCGATCAGGCCATGCTCCGGGTAGAGCCAAAGGCCATAGATGACCGTCCCGACGAGACTCCCAAAATAGTCCCAGCCGAGAACCTCGAAGATCGACCGGCGGTGCGGCGAGGCGAGGCTTGCGAGGAGCGGCAGCTCGATCCCGGAGAGAAGTCCAACGAGGATGACCGGCAAGTGGCTCAGAGCCAGGCTCCAGAGCGGACCCGCAGGAAGGTAGAGAATGAACAGAACTCCCAGAGGCCCGATCGTCGCGAGCGCGAGCTCTACGACATAGAAGGTGCGGGTCAAATCCCGCCATTCGCGGCGCGCGAAGAGGAACGCCCCAACGCCGAGGGACATGAGAAACAGGCCAATGGTGAGCGAGTAGCGCGTCACGGTCTGGCCATAGACGAGCGTCAGCGCCTGGGAGTAGATGAGCTCGTAGACGATGGAGCAGGCCGCGACGACGACCGTGTAAGCGCCGAGAATGCCTGGCTCGAGTCGTGGCGCGGTCGCGGATTCCGTCGACAGCTCTAGCAGATGGGGCTCCCTGGCTCAGGTTCCCGGGGGGCAACACCTCGGCCGAAGATTGCCGCACTGCTTGCCGGAACACTCTATGCCTGCAAGCGTCCACCCTTCCGGACAGTAAGCGCGGTTGTTGCTATCGCGACTGACGGCCACGCAAGCGCCAGAATTACCAGCGGGGGTCTGCTCCTCCTTCATCGCCTGGTAAGACGCCTCGTTGCCGGGCTCGGGCACGAGCGCGCAGCAGGTGACAAACCCAACAGGGGCGCCAAGGTTGGGACAGGAGAGCGTGCCGTCGAAGGTGCCCTCGTTGGCGCACCATCCACCGGGCACGAGTGACCGAAACACAGCCGCCGAGCCGGTCGGAACGTTGGTCATGACCGCGAACCCACTCGCCAGCGGGTTGCCCGGGACGCGAACGATTTCGAGAACGTAGCGTTCGTTCCAAGGGTTTTCGAGGTCGCTATTCGAGACGCGAGCAACGTGGCAGCGATGGCCACCGTTGCCGTCGTCCTCGATGCCGTTGCCACGGAGGCAATCCTCCGCGGCATTTGCGCTGTCCTCGTATAGATCCCGGTCCGTGTCTCCGGGCCAATGCGACATGGTTGGATCGTAGTCGGGGTTGCCATCGTCCCCCGCGCTCGCGTTGTAGGGCGTCCAGCGGCTCGAGTTCGTGAAGTACCACTTCGCGTTGTCGAGGAGGACCATCACCTCAGACGCTGCTTGCTGGGACAGGTCGTTGCGATTGACTTCGATGAAGTCGGGGACGACGACGGTCGCCATGATCGCGACCACTGCGAGCACGACCGCGAGCTCGATCAGCGTAAAGCCACTCTGTGTCACGCGACATCGGTAGTGCCACACGCGCATGGACTCCATTCGTTTGAGCATCACTCCACCACCTGGCAACAGATCGTATCCGGATCTCCGCACTCTTTGCTCGCACATTTGATACCGCGGGCAACGTAGCCGTCGTCACAACCGCCGCCGTCGGGGACGAGCATCTCGTTCTCGCAAGTCGCGGCGCTGCTCGCCTCCGGGGTAACCTCTGTGACCATTTCCTCGAAAGAGGCCTCACGCCCGGGTCTCGGAATCGTCGAGCAGCAAGTCGCATAGCCGGCGGGTCGCGGCGTCAGTGGAAAGCAATACTGCGGCGCCGTGCCGCCGTTGAAGCCTGCCTCGCATTCGCCGCCGGGCACGAACGAGCGCAACACACCCGCGACGGACCGAGGGACGTTGGTCGCTACGTTGATCCCCTGCATTTGGGGTACGAGGTTGATCTCGTAGGGCTGGTCCCAAGGATTGACGAGCGCGCTTGCGGGCAGATAGGCGATGTCACAGTTGATCCGCACCGTCGTGCCGTCTGGAAGATTCCCTGCACCTAGAGCCGTTCCCAAACCTCTGAGACAGTCCTCGGCCGCATTCGCACCGTTTTCGTCGTAGTCCGGCGGATACACACGGTCTCCCGGCCAGCGCATCGCGCCCGGTCTGAAATCGCCCTGGTCGTTCCACGTCGCGGAGTTCGAGTAGTACCACTTCGCCGTGTCGAGGATGAGGCCCACCTCGCGCGCGCTCTGCTCGGCGAGGTCGTTGCGGGCGACCTCGATGAAGTCCGGGACGACGACCGCAGCGAGGATCGAGACGACCGCCAACACGATCGCGAGCTCGACCAGGGTAAAGCCCACCGTCTTTCTAGCGCGCGCAGCTCGTTTCACGGCAAAACCTCAGCTCGGAAAGAATCAATCGAATGGTAGCGCCAGAAGAGCGTCACCCGCCACCGAAAAATGCGATGATTCAAAATCAGCTTGTCAGCGGCTGCGCCCATGCTACCTTTTGGGTCATTGAGGAGCTGTCATGACGAGACGCGCGGCTAGAAGTGAGCGGGGCATGACCCTCATCGAGATCGGCATGGTACTCGCCGTGACGGTCATCATACTCGGCGCCATCGCGCCGCGCCTCTCCAGTATGGTCGATACGTCGAAACAAGACGCGACGGCTCGAGAGCTCGTGCAGCTCCACGCGATGGCTGCGCCCATTATCGAAAAACTCGGCTTCCCGACCAATCCGGGCGGTGTGGTGGTTCCTCGTACCCCTCTCACGCCGGCGGGCCGACTCAGCATGCCCGGGGGAGCGGCGGACGTGTTCCCTACCTATTTCGATGGACAGAACCCCTTCCAGGCTGCCAACCCTTATTTCTTGACGATTCAAAAGCAGTTTCTTGGCGGTGCGGGCGGATGGTCCCACGACATGTACGTAGCCACCATCGACACGTGCATCCCCGACGAAATGCGCGGCATCGACCAGCGGCATTCGGGCTTTTTGGTGCAACCGCCCGGGGGCTTTTGCGCTGGTGACGAAGTCCGCGTCGTCTACCAGTCGCTCGTGTCGTTTTCAGAAGCGGTGCGCGAGCTACGCGCCATGCGTCGCTACTACTGCTGCGGCGATCGAAACTCGGGGAGCCCAACTTACTCGGGCGAAGTCTTTTGTTCCCAGTGGGGGCAAGACGTGAGTCCGACGGGCACGCTCGGGTTTGACGCAGCTGAGGCGCGCAACGCGTTTTTTTCCGATGGCTCTACGGCGTTATTTTGCCGCTGACAGATTGTCGGCCTTTCTGAAAACAAACAGAATCTCGTCCTGGTCGTCGACGCGCGCGAGGGAGTGTTTCGCTTCGAGCTCAAAGCCGAGTGCGGTCACGGTCGCTACGAACTCCTGGTAGGTCGGGTAAAACATGTGATGGCTCTGGCGATAGACTTCCTCACCATCGACGAAGAACGTCTCGTCGTAGGTAACGTGCTCGCCCTCGTGCACTGCCCAGACGCCATAGCGGTCCACTCGGTAGGGGCCGAGTCCAAAGTGTTTGTCTGAGGAGTACCACGCCTCTCGGTTCGGAAAGGCGCGCCGATCCATGAGGTCGATGAAGAGCAGCCCGCCAGGAACGAGCCAGCGATGAAAGTTCCGAAGCGGTTCCCGATAGTCCTCGGTGTAGAAGATCGGCGAGTAGAACGACGTCAGCGCGTCAAAGCGGCCTTCCGGGAACAGCGAGCCATCGCGAAAATCTCCCTCCACGAAACTCGCAGTCGGAGACTTGAGCCTGGCGATCCTCAGCATTGCCGGCGATGAGTCGACGCAGCTCATTTCATGGAGTCGACTGAGAATGCGGACCTCGTTGCCCGTGCCGCAGCCAGCGTCGAGCACGCGCAGTCGCCCCGGTCCCTCGCGGCTCAACCGCTCGATCACGTGTTGGGTCAGGAACCACTGGCGTCCTTCGACGTAGAGCTGATCGTAGATGGCGGCGTAGAACGTGTCGTAGACCGGCGCATCGGCAGGATACTCTCCCGATGCGATGGCCTCGATGCCGGCGAGCGCATCCTTGGTGACCTCCGGGTGAACCACCCGATAGGGTTCGTACTGCAGCCGCGTAGAAGTTTCCTGCCACCAGACGACGAGCACGACCGCGCAGACCAGTAGCATCACCACGCCAATCGCCGTGCGTCGCTTCTTCATCGTTCCCCTATTTTCCCGACCGTGGCGCCCTTGTCCACTCCAGGAAGGAGTGGATTCCCTCGGCGCCATCGCGCATTATATACTGGCATGTCCGATTCGCGGTTCCTAGAGATCCTGCGCCGGGCCATCGCGCTCGGCGCTAGCGACATTCACTTGCACGCCGGTGCCCCCATCGGGCTTCGGGTCAACGGCAACCTGGTGATCAAGGGCTCACCGATCCCGGCGGCGGAGTCGAACAAGATGCTCCAGAGCATCTTGAATGACCACCAGAAGCGCCGCTTCGAAGAGACCGGCGAGGTCGACTTCTCGTTCACCGACGAAGAAGTCGGGCGTTTTCGCTGCAACATCTATCGCCAGAACACGGGAATGGACGGGGTTTTTCGCGTCATCCCCACCGTCCCGCCGAGCTTTCAGGATCTGCGTCTCCCCGAGCACGTTCAGGAGTTCACCCGCTATAAGGACGGACTCGTCGTCATCGTCGGGCCGTCCGGAAGCGGCAAATCCTCGACGATGGCGGCGATGATCGACTCGATCAACAACGAACGAGAAGATCACATCATCATGATCGAGGAGCCCACCGAGTACATCCACCCGTCGAAGCGCGGGGTGGTGAACCAACGGCAGGTCCGCAAACACACCGAGTCCTACGCCAACGCTCTGCGCGCCGCCCTGCGTGAAGACCCGGACGTCATCGCTGTCGGCGAGCTTCGCGACGAGGAAACGATTTCACTGGCCATGACCGCCGCGGAGACCGGCCACTTGGTCATTTCCACCCTCCACACGAGCAACGCGATTCAAACCGTCGACCGGCTGATCAACGCGTTCCAGCCCCTCGAGCAATCCCGGGTGCGTACCGCCCTCAGTCAAACGCTGCGCGCCGTAGTTTGTCAGAAACTGATCAGCACGATCGACGGCAAGTCGCGGGTCGCGGCGTTCGAGATCCTGATCAACACGCCCTCTATCGCCCAGCTCATTCGCGAGCAGGAAACCCTGCAGATCAAGTCGCTGATGGAGCTCGGAGGCAACCTCGGCATGTGTCTCTTTGACCAATCACTCGCGGGCCTCGTCCGACAGGGTTTGATCTCGGTTGCGGAAGCGACGCGCCATAGCGACAATCCGGAAGGATTCTCGGTCTAGGAGGGAGCGCATGTCTCAGCTCGACGAGCTACTCGAATACACCAAGGAGCGCGGCGCATCCGACCTCCACCTCGTGGCGGGCCTCGAGCCGCGCATTCGGCTGCACGGCAAGCTTCGTGCGATCACCGATTGGCCTCCGATGTCGCACAAGGTGCTTCTCGAGGTCTTCAAAGAGATCTGTCCGGAGGATCGTTGGAAGCACTTCATCAAGCGGCGGGACATCGACTTCGCGTACGCGATCCCAGGAGTCGCGCGCTATCGCGTCAACCTCTTCTACCAGGAAAATGGCTGCGGCGGAGTCATGCGAGTCGTCCCAGACTCGATCATTCCCTTTCACGAGCTCTTGCTCCCCAAGATGGTCGAGCGATTTGCCCATCTCAAGAAGGGTCTCGTGCTCATGACCGGCGCGACCGGGTCCGGTAAGTCGACCACGATGGCGGCGATCATCGACCTCATCAACCGCGCCTACACCAGACACATCGTGACCATCGAAGACCCGCTCGAGTTCATTCACCAAAGCAAGAACTCGATCATCTCCCACCGCGAGGTGGGCCTGCAGAGCGCCTCCTTTGGCAACGCGCTGCGATCGGCCATTCGTCAGGACGCCGACGTCATCCTGGTGGGAGAGATGCGTGACGCCGAAACGATTTCGCTCGCGCTTCAGGCCGCGGAAATGGGCGTCCTCGTGTTCTCGTCCTTGCACTCGAACAACGCCGCCGCCGCCGTCGACCGTATCGTCGGTGTCTATCCTACGGAGCAGCATGGACTGATCCGCTCGATTCTCGCGGAGACGCTCCAGGGTGTGATCGCTCAGATCCTGGTTCCGCTCCGAGACGGCGAGGGCCGCCGCGCCGCCGTCGAAGTGCTCCGCCGCACCCCTGCCCTACCGAACGTCATTCGGGACGGGCAGATGTCGCGCATCTACTCACTGATGAGCGGTGAAGACCTGCTGACCATGGACGACACGCTCGTGAAGTTCGTGGAAGAAGACGTGATCGACGTGAGCCTCGCCCGTGACAAGTGCAGGGACAAGGAGCGTACCTTCAAACGTCTGAATCGGGTGCTCGCAAAAAAGGCGGAAGAAGAACGCGAGCGCATGGAGCGCGAGCAACAACGGGCGGGGTGAGACTTCAGCGACCTGAGCGTCTCTCTCTCATGGCAAACAAATGTGACCTCCCTCTCTCGACGTGACGTCCCCAAGAACTGCCCGAAGCAGGCTTTCAGACGAAAGCCTGCTTCAGCGTCGACCTTCGGTTCTCCTTAAAGAACGAAGCAGAGCGTGACGTTGGTTGCCGTAGCGGGCGGTGCAGCCGGATCCGCGCAACCGGTGAGACCCGCATAGGTCGCGACCATCGAGCGGTCTTCGACCTTGCCGCGCACGATGTCCGCACAGGGCGCGCCATCCGCGTCGTTCGCACAAGCGATGTTGATGGAGAATGCCCGTCCATCGGTTGCAACGTCGCCGCTGGTGAAGGTGAAGTCTGGGACGACTTCGGTGCCTGCATCGAAGGGGATGAGGTTGCGGTTGAACAGGTCCGTGAGGATGTCCGCGCCGCTGTTTCGGATGATTCCAGCGGAAGTACCAGCGAAGACTTTCGCCGCCTTCTGCGTGTTGTCCACCGCCTCGATCACCTTCGAGACACGAGACTGGACCAAGAAGCCTCGTCCGACGATGACGATCGTCGCGAGGACCGCGATGACGCCGATGACGATGCCTAGCTCGATGAGGGTAAACCCTCGCTCCCTCTTCCGAATGCCACGTGAAAACATGCGTACTCTCTCCTCCGCTAAACGCGGACCGGGTGTTTGGTTATCCAGTGTTAGCAGGGTATCTCTAAGCTCTCAACGAAACATTATCTTACGTTCTGAATTTGACCGTAGATGGGTAGGAAGATGGCGGTAGCCATCATCAACATCATACCTCCACCTACAACCAGCAAAGCAGGTTCGATGAAGGTCGACATGAAAGCGATCTGATTTGCGGTGCGTTCGCGCAGGAACTTGGATAGGCCTGCGAACTGCTTGTCGAAACGACCGGTCGCTTCGCCGTGGGTAATCGCACGGGAGACGACCCGTGGAAAGCGCCGATCCGCGAAACCATCAGAGAGCGAGCCGCCCTGGCGTGCCGTGTTGTAGCACTGCATCAGCTTGTCGGCGATGAAGGGCGAAGAAGACCCCTCGGAGGCGATCTTCAGCGCCTCCAGAAGCGGAATCCCTCCGCCGTTGAGCATCGCGAGATTCATGAAGACTGTGGAGAGCTCGAGGTTGAGCGCGATCCGGCCAATCAGCGGCACACCATAGAACTTCTCCATGATGAATGCCTTCTGCTCGAGCGACAGCGACTTGAGAATCGCCACGATGGCCACCGGTAGGCCAAAGGGCACCCACCAGACCCAGCCGATGATGTCCGACATGAAGAGGAGGATCTTGGTCGGGATCGGCGGATCGGGTGGCAGAATCGTCTTCAGCTGCGGAACGACGAAGAAGAGCATCAGCGCCATGACTGCGGCGAGAACGCAGAGCGCGATGATCGGGTAAGTCGCGGCCTTCTTGGCGTCCCCCACCAGCGACTCGATGTTCTGATAGTGGGTCCCGAGTTCTTCAAAGACCGCCTCAAGACGGTTGGTACGCTCCGCGGCTGCGATACTGGCCACGGCGAGGCCCGGGAACGCACCGGTCTGGCGCATCGCTTGGGACAAGCTGTAGCCCTTGGTTACCAAGTCCTCGATCTCGCTGATCGCTTTGTAGAGTGTTTGGTCGTCGATGGACTCTTTCACCGTGTTGAGCGCCGCGGTGATGTTGAGGCCTAGCTCGAGAAGGCCTTTGAGGTGATGAAAGAACTCGACGAGGACCTTTCGCTTGATCTCGCGACGCTCGAACATCCCTTTGATGCTCGCGCGCCAGTCGATGTTGGCGGCGATGATCTCGTAGCCTTCTTCGTTTAGCTTGGCTCGGATCTCGTTCACCGAATCGGCGATCATCACGTTCTCTACGATCTGCCCGCTCCGCGACACCGCTTGCACCATGTACTGCATGCCGAGACTCTCTCCCTGCTAAAAGCTCGTTCTAGGCCGAACGTGCGCGATGCAACGCTCGTTCTTCTTCTTCGAGATCAATGATCCCGACGACACGTTCACATTCCTTGACCGACGTCTGGCCCTCGGTCACGAGCCATTTTCCATTCTCGAGCATCGGCTTGAAGCCCTCGGCCTTCGCGAAGGCCACCATTTCCGTCGCGGGTTTCATCGCGTGAACCATCAGTCGGAATTCGTCGCTGAATTGTAGCACTTCCGCCACCACGCGCCGGCCGGTGTAACCCTTGCCGTTGCAGTGCTCGCAGCCTGTTTCCAAGGGCTCCTTTACTCTGTCGAATGAGCCGAAGGGAGCGGGCACAGCGCACTTCGGACACAGCACGCGGATCAATCGCTGAGCAATGACGCCGATCATCGTGTCGGCAACCCGGTAGGGCTCGAGGCCGAGGTCGACGAGACGGGCGACGGCTTCGACAGCGCTGTTCGCGTGAAGCGTAGAAAGAACCAAGTGGCCCGTATTCGCAGCACGGAAGGCTTCGCGTGCGGTCTCTTCGTCACGAATCTCACCAACGAGAATGATGTCCGGGTCCTGTCGGAGGAAGCCGCGAATCGCCTTAGCGAAGGTCACGCCAGCTTTTTCGTTGCACTGGATCTGCTGGATCGAGGGCAGCTTGATTTCGACCGGATCCTCGACGGTGAGGATCTTCTTTTGGGTGTCATTCAGAGCCGCAAGCAAGGAGTAGAGCGTCGTGGTCTTACCCGAACCGGTCGGTCCCACCATCAGGATGACGCCGAAGGGGTGCCGGATAAGCTCCTTCATCCCTCTCAAGTTCCAGTCCGTATGCCCCAGCTCGTCGAGCTTCGTGATCGAGCGCGTATCCGCGAGAATACGCATGACGACCATGGGTCCTTCCACCGTTGGCGAGCTGGCAAAACGGACATCTAGTGTTCGCCCCGCGAACTTGAACGAGAATCGGCCGTCGCGCAGGCGCTGAAAGTCTGAAAGATCGATCCCCGAGCGACCAAACAACACGTTTACGAGGTTGTCATGCCGTTCACGGGGAAGAGAAATCTCAGGCTGAAGCACGCCGTCGACTCGGAAGCGAACGACAGAGACGGGACCGGCGGGCTCGACATGGATGTCCGAAGCGCCCGCGAGAACGGCGCGTCCCAGAAGCCAACCCAGGAACTCGTTGAGCTCGCCCTTGCTGATCTGACCGCGCGTCGATTCGACGATCTTCTCGCCGTCAACGCCGCCGAAGGCCACCGTCTCAAGCAGAGTCGCAATCGCGCTCGAAGTGGACAGCACCAGCGGGCGCCGTCCGATCATCTGCATCGCGCGGTCGTTGCCCTGGGTGTTGAGAATGTCTTGGGTGATCAGGAAGGGCTTGCCCTTGCGAAGCACGGGCAAGACCGTGTGCCGTTTGCAGAAATCCAGTGTCAGTTTGTCGATCGCCTCGCGATCGACTTCCACCTGACGCAAACCCTGAAGATTCACAAAAGGAATGCCGTATTGGGTAGAGACGGTCCGTGCGATGTCGTCGGGATTGATGAAGCCGAGTCGCTCGATGATCTGACCGAGTCGCTCTTGCGTCCGACGCTGCACATTGAGCGCGAGGTCCAATTTTTCGGGGGTGATGAGTGCCCCTTCCAACAGCATCTCCCCGAGACGCTTCCGCTTCATCATTGAGCTCTCCGATCCAAAGTCGCTCTCAGCGAACCGCACCCTCTTCGAGTCCGAACAACTCGAGGGTCAGGCTGAACGATACGGTCTCTTCTCTCATCGCGATGTTACCATCAATGATGTTGACTGGCCGCTCTTGAATGAGCGCCCACAGGATGGCGAAGAAGCCCATCGCGGACTCGCGGAGAGCCGCAGTGCTCATCTCAATCCGGGCTTTTTCCACGCCGTATTTGATGGGCGTCCAGGTGAGCTGCCGTTCGAGGTCGAAGCGAACGCTCGATCCCAACAGCTCCGTGTCGTCTACCATGCGCGCGAGTAGGTCCTGCACTGACTCCTGACGCGTCTTCAGCGGTTTGGGTGGCGCTGCCTTGAGTTGGTTGATCTCGTTCGCAACCGATTTCACCTGCGAGAACACGCCGCGTTTCGTGCTCTCCGAGCGTTCCACCTCTCCGTAAGCCTCGTAGGCCATGAAGAGAAGTCCCAACCCGACGACGATGAATATGAGCCTGAAGATTCTGAGCATTTATCGCGCGCTCGCTCGAGCAGCCTGCGCCGGGCTACCCGTATTCATGTGTACCTTCTCCACTCGGTAGTCCACCTCGTGCCCGCGGAACTGGTAGTGAATGTTCGCCCCACGCCAGCTCGCGCTCCGGTCGATCGCGGCCCGAAGCTCGTCGTAGGAGAGGGGGGGGTCCACTGGCCCTTCCCGAACGCTTCGTCGCTGCAACACCGCCTCCACCTTCCCGGGTGAGATGGTCACCATCTGCACTTCGAGCTGCGGAGGCATCATGATGAGGAGCTCGGCCCAGGCCTGCGGCAGGTTGTACTGAAACTCGGAGACGAACCCAGCGTAGCGTTCCTGGTAGAGGGTCTCGAGTTGCGGCTTGTAGTCCCGTAGGCGATCGTTGAGCTTGTCGATCTCCGATTCGACCAACGAGTTCCACATCAGCATTCCACCGTAGACCACCCCACACACCGCAGCGAAGAAAACCGAGCCAATCAGTGAGCGTCGCTCCTGCTTGGCGATCGCCTTCTTGCGCATTTGTGCGCGTTCGATCGGCAAGTAGAAACGAGTCTCGGACGGATCCTGAAGCCCGTGGAGCGCAAAGCTCGGTGCCTCAGCGGGGATTCGGACCTGGACGATCTCCTGTCCTGCTTCGCGCAGACGCTCTGCGATCCAGTCATCGGCCGTCAGCAACCGGCTGTCGGGCATGGCCGCGCCCTGCAGCGTGACAAACACCTCTCGCGCCAGGTCGTCGCCGGGATAGAGCGTGCGAACAGCCTTGATTTCGTTTCCCTGGATCGCCGTGAGCACGACTCGATTGCCCATTCGGTCGATGCAGACCACGTCCTCGAGCTCCGCGTCCTCTTCACGCTCCGCGAAGCCAACGACCCGAGAGATTCGATCGACGAGGGACAGGTCCGAGCTGCGGCGGCTGTCGCGAACCGATACTCCGTAGGGAACGACCGCCATGACCTGCTCGGACATGCGAAGCGATTGCAGCAGCGTTTCGGGGATGGAGAAGATCTGAAGATCCGGACCGTCGAGCTTCTCGTGGCAGTAGACCGAACCCGCGGGCAGTTTCGCGATGATCTGTTTATCGATCGCCTCTTTGTCGCCTTGAGCGACAATCCGCATCATCTCGCACGGCACCACCGCAATATCGGTGGGGCTCTTCAAGATCTTCGGGAGGTCGTCGATCTTCGCGGACTTGAACTCCCCGTCTACGCCGATCAGTACCGTCTCGAGATCGAGGAGTATCGCCTTTGCCATTCAGTGTCCTCTCAAAATGCCCGTTGTCTTCCGCAAACCGCGTCAGTCATCTCGCGGATCGAGGAACCGCTCCATGTACACCGGATCGGGCTTCGCCCCCTCGGCGAGCCGCTTCGGTGTCAGGAGAATCAACAGCTCCGTGCTGTCGTCACGTGCTTCCTGGGCCCCGAATAGAATACCGAGAATTGGAATCTTTGCG
Organism: uncultured Bdellovibrionales bacterium; assembly: GCA_964468125.1. Taxonomy (GTDB): domain Bacteria; phylum Myxococcota; class XYA12-FULL-58-9; order XYA12-FULL-58-9; family CAYXVF01; genus CAYXVF01. Next base: position 54,717 of record CAYXVF010000015.1, read on the forward strand.
AGCCAAGGTAGACCCGCGGAGTTTTCTTCTTTCCGGCGCTGGATCAGGCCTCCGATCACCAGCGTATCTCCAAATCCCGCGGTCACGGTCCCCGAATAGCCACGCCGGTTGAGCTGGGGGAGGTCGAGCTGGAGGATGGGCGTTTGTCCGACGATTCCCGCGGAGCCGCCACCAAAGCTCCGCGTGTCGATCGCGAGGATTTCCTGCAACACGACGGAAACCGTCAGCGTGATGTTCGTATCGTCCTGGATGCGCGGCAAGAGCGACATCGTCAGGCCATCGGACAGGATGCCCTGCTCGACCTCCGTGGCGACCGCCCCATCCTCAACCGTGTTCGAGACCTGCGCGATATAGCCCTGGATCTGGCCCACCTGAATGATCCCCGGCAGGTTGTTGCCGACGAGCAGATTGGGCTGGGCCACGAGCTTGATCTCTCCCTGATCCTGCAGCGCATTCAATACGACGCTGCCCGTCACACCGGAGAGCGTGAAGGCGGCGTTGCCCGGGTTCACGGAGGCCTGATTGATGCTCTGGAACGCGAAATCGCTCGTGGCGCCGATGTTGAGTCCGCCCACTCGCTGAAACAGCTGGTTCCAATCGACCCCAGCGTTCAAACGATCGCGAGAGGTGAACTCGGCGACGCGTACTTCAACCACCGCCTGCCGCGCCATTTCTTCGTTGACCGTATCGATGTAACGTCCGACCGCTTCGAGGTTTTCCGGCGAATCGTTCACGATCACGAGCCCGGCGCTGCGGTTGATCGACGATTTTCCGCCTTCGCCAATGAGCGCCTCCATCGATTCTTCGAGCTCTTCCCAAAACCCGCGCGAGCTCGAAAAGCTGGTGAGCGACACTGCACCACCGAGACCCTGTTGACCGCCGCCACCGCCGCCCTGCATTCCGCCACCCATGCCGCCGGCCATACCGCCGCCCATGCCACCGGCACCGCCGCCCATGCCACCGGCCATTCCGCCACCCATGCCACCGGCGCCACCACCACCGCCTTGTGCGCCTTCGTTCGAGATGCTCGTCATCCAGAACTGAGTGAGCATCGGAACGTTCACTCGAAAGATTTGGGTATAACTCGCGAAGATGACGAGGTCCTGGTCTTCAAAGGCGAAGCTGTACCCAATGGGCGAGAGGATGACGCGAAGCGCGTCGCGCAGCGTGATGTTCTTCAGGGTAGGGATATCCACCTCGCGCTTGAGGTTAATCTCCTTGCGCACGACGAGGCGACAACTGTGGTTGCGCGCGAGCTGATCGAGAACGGTGCCCAAACGCAAACTCGTGCCGAAGAGACTGACCGGACCGTCTTCCGAGCATCCGCTGCCTCGTCTGCGCTGGCGCTGCGTCTCCTCTTGGGCGAAGGCGGGTTCGGAAATGGCGCAGGACAGAAAGACGGCCACCGCGCACATGGCGCGCCAGAAGAACGTGCTCGACATAGGTAACGCGGCTCCCTTCGGAGAAAGGTTTACGCGCGGTTCGGGGGTCGGTCAAATCGAAGTGAATGTCGACGACGAGAATACTGATTGAAGTGGAGCCTCCGTCTCGTTGGTGCTAGATCTCAGCCCATGCAAAGACTCGCGCTTGCCTTGGGGCTCTTCTCCTGTGCCGCGTGCGGCGATGGTGACCTTCTCTACATCGAACGACTCGTACCTTTTGACGGGCCTAGTGTGGCGCGCTCCGAAGTGGAAGAAGGCGATCCGATCAGCTCCGATGGGCTCGTCGACCGTAACTTGATCAGCCCCGCATTCATCTCAGCGACCGAGAACAATGCGGCCGACACCGATCAGAACCTGTGCTTGATCGGCGACGAGTGCAGCTCCGAGTACTATACGGCGCATTTTGCGTGGCTCACTCTCCGGAATGACCAAACGGCGCCAGAAAACATCACGGTGACCGACACGATCAACAGCTATCAAGTCGAGTTTGCGGCCGAGACGGTCGGGCTAAACTTGCCGACCTATCGCGGTAACCTTCGAGCGGTCGTGAACCCGACTCAAATCACGACGTCTCAAATCACCATCGTACCGTTCGAGTACAAGGAACTGGTTGGCACGCAACTCGCGCCTACGGATCCACCGCTGCTCTATCGCGCACGCGTGACGGTCTTCGGCGACCGCAATCTCGAATTGAGCGCGTCAACCACACTACTCCTTGGCCCGTTCAACAATTGCACTGAAGGCGGAATTCCGGTCGACCCGGCGGACGCGTTCTTGTTCTGCACTGGCCAGTGACGCCATCGCTGTCGAGCGAGGCGTACTCGGGTTTCGTTTAACGAATTGTTCCTGAGCCACCGCGCGAGCGTTGAATTCGAAGCCCGCCCTCGGTGATGTCTTTGATCACCACCCCGCCGACGTTGTCGCCCGGACGCACGTTGAAGATGCGTCCTTGGAACATGATGATGGCTTCCTTGCGAGGCTGCAGGGTGATGGCTTTCACCAAGATGTTCTGCGTTGGATCCGTGCGGGGTCGACGCGCTCGGGTAGGTGCAGCGGGCGAATCGCTCTGACCGCTGCCGAGCAGCGCCTCGAACTCGCGCTGAAGCTGAATCTTTTCGATGCGAAGTCGAAGCGCCGCGATCTCCTCCCGGTCCAAAGCCATCTGCACGCGAAGCAGCTTCAGGCGCTCGAGAACGTCGGCGGTACCGAGGTCAATTTGCTCTTCGTATTGCTCCCCCTCCGGTTCGGGCCTGGTCTCGGGGGACGGGGAGCTTCCGCTCTTCTTTTTGGCGGCACCCGCATCGGCGGAAATTAGTATGAACACAGCGGCGAGGCATACGTGCGTGAACGGCTTCATCGATGAGCTCTTCTCTTTCACGAGGGGTTCGCCCAGCATTATGCGCGGGGCTCGCTAGGGCTTCAACCCGATGTACGGTGGGAAAAATTCGGCTGATGGCCGGTGTAAATTGTGACGCCGGAACCATAGTGCTAACGTCTGGCCAATGCCGGGTCGACCGCAACAGGGCGGGTCTCTTTCCCCTTTTGAAGACGAGGATACCGCCAAGAGCGCGCTCGAAGGTTCTTTGGAGGAGGAGCTGAGCTCCTCGGCTCGTACGGATACCTCCCCCGGCGCCGATGTCGACGAGGCTGCTATCGACGAGGCAACACGCTTCGACATCCGAATCTCCATGCAGGAAGCGGAGAGCGAGCTCGGCGGGGATACGGACATTCGCTACGTCCCTCCAGGCTTCAGCACCACGGGCGAGCTCGAGGGCAGCTCCGTAGACCTCAAGGCGATTTCGGAGCTATCCCCGAATGAGCTCGGCAGCGGTGAGCCCAGCGGACGGACGGACCCTGTGATCGCCGCTGCCCCGCCCCGTGCCACTCAGTCAATAGAGGTCGGTCAGTGTTTCGCTCGTGGCGGCATGGCGGAGCTCTACCACGCGCGGCGCATCGGTGGTCCCGACCACAAGAAGCGTTTCGTGATGAAGAAGCTGCTAAAGGAGCTCTCTGACGATCCGACATTCGTCGAGCGCTTCAAGAACGAGGCGAAAGTCACTTCAGGCCTCCAGCATCCGCACATCATCGAGACATATGAAATCGCGCAACATCAGGCGCAATGGTACATCGCCATGGAGTATCTCCCGGGTCGAGACCTCGGGAATGTACTCAATCGCTTGCATCACTTCCGCGTCCAATGCCCAGTAGAGATCGTGCTCGAAGTTGCGATCGCAGTGAGCAAGGCGCTTCAACACGTGCACTCCTTGCGCATCGTTGACGAAACAGGTGCGCGGATCGTCCACCGAGACGTCAACCCGGCAAACGTCATGGTGACCTGGGACGGCCGGATCAAGCTGCTCGATTTCGGGTTGGCTAAGGACCCTACCGCAGATCTGACCGGCGGCGGCGAGATGGTCGGCAAGCTGATGTATCAGCCGCCAGAAGCCATCAAGGGCGGCAAACCCTCGCCCCAGTGGGACGTCTACGCACTCGGACTCTTGATGTTCGAGCTGCTCTCGGGGCAAGCCCCCTTTGGCGGTTTGATGAGTAGCTCTCAGTTGATGGCACGCATCGTCGAGGAAGAGCTCGCGGACATTCAAAGTCTCAATGAGAGCGTACCGGACTCGGTTGCGAAGATCGTACACAAGGCGACGGCTAAGGATCCCGCGAAACGCTACCGGACAATGAGCGACTGCCTGGCCGCCCTCGAGCGTGCGCTCGAATTGGAAGTGGGTGGACGAGGGGACGTTCGGACGTTCATGCGCGTGCTCTACCAGGAAAACGGGAAGACCCCGCAACGGGTTCAGCTGGGCCAAGCGACGAAGCGTGAGCCCCAGCGCCGACCCGTCGCCTCGCGAATCAGTGCGACGAATCGGTCGCGCCCCCGAGCACATACGCGAGCGCTTCAGGCACAGGAGTCCCGAAAGACTCTTTCTCTCGTCGCCGCGGGGGTGGTCGCCCTCGTCTTGGTCTCGGCGGCGATGTTCTGGATGATCGGCAGTCGGGAGTCAGACGACGAGATGGAAATCGATCCAAGCACCTATATAGAAACCGGGGTACTCGTCCGCTGTAGAGCAGGACGGGTGTTCCTCGATGGGATTCAGCTAGGACAATGTCCCACGGTGGCGATGCCCACCTCCGTCGGGCGCTATCGAATCGAGGTTCGAGACGGCAGCAAACGCATCGAGCGAACCATCGACGTGGAAAGTGGCAAATTGGTCGAGCTCGATCTCCGGTCGGAGCAATGACTGAGGTAATCAAGTTGAATACATCTGCCGTTCGTGCATTTTCCTGACGGCGATTGCGCGAGTCATGCGTTACACTCTAGGAGATGGTTGAAGGTGTAATTGAGCCTTCGCTGCCGACCGACGACGATGTCCGAACAAACCGAACGCGAAGACGACTGGCTGGACGATTTCCGCGAGGAGACCGACGAGCAACTCGGTGATGCCCCACCGGGCTTTCTGCTGGACGAGCTGCTCGGTCGCGGCGGAATGGCGGAGGTTTATCTCGCTCACCGCACCGGGCCCAAGGGTTTCTCGCGCAAGGTCGTCATCAAGCGCATCCGCCCCGACAAAGTGGAAGAGCAGGACTTCGTCGAGCGCTTCATCCGAGAGGCGAGCCTCACGTCGCAGTTCCACCACCCGAACATCGTCGAGATTCTGGAGCTGGTGACCCTCGATGACGCCTACTACATCGTCATGGAGTATCTCCATGGCAAGAACGTCTCGCACCTGATCGAAAAGCTGAACAAGCAGGGCACACGCTGTCCTCCCGAGATGGCCGCGTTCATCGCCGCCGGACTCTCGAGCGCACTCAGCTACGCGCACAACTTCATGGACGAGGATGGTAAGCGCCACCAGATCATTCACCGCGACATAAGTCCGGACAACGTGATGGTGACCTACGCCGGCGAGGTGAAGCTCCTCGACTTTGGCGTCGCCAAGGATCTCGATGGCACTCAGCTCACCCAGGGCGACAAAGTCATCGGCAAGCCGCTGTATCTTCCGCCGGAGAGTCTCAACGGCTCCCCCGCATCGCCCGCGAGAGACGTCTACAGTCTCGGGATGACACTCTATGTCATGCTCGCGGGGCGTCCGCCCTTCGAGATGGGCAGCGGTCCGGAGGGACTCGCAAAGCTCCTCGTGGACATCACGAACAGCGAAATCCCGCCGCTGCGCCAGTTCAACGAAGACATTCCTGCGGACCTCGAGCACATCGTCATGAAGACGATCTCGAAAGAGCAACGTTCGCGGTATAGCGCCTCCGATCTTCAAAACGTGCTCGAGGGTTGGCTCGTCCAAAACGGGCACAACGTCAATCAGAGCAACCTCGCGAGCTTCTTGCGGGAGATCGTGGGTGAAGAGGCCGAAGGTTCGAGCGCATCGCCGTCGAAGCCCAAGTCGCAGCCCAAGCGGCTCGGGTCGGCCAAGGCCGAGGGAGGATGGGTTCAAAAGCAAGAACGCTCCTCGGCCGCCGCCACCGCAGACATGGATCCCGATCCGACTCGCATGCGGATCCCCAGTGCAGGCGAGCCAGCGACGCTCATGTACGAGCAAGACGACGGGGTCGACGAGAAGACCCGCTCTGCGAATGTCGCAGCGGAGCGAGCGCCGCGGGCAGAGCGCACGAAACGAAAACGAGATGCGCATAAGGGCAAGAAGCAGGGCGAGGAGAGCGAGCTCGACAATAAGAAGCTCCTGATCGGCGCCGGAGCCGTGGCCGCCGCTACGCTCCTGATGTTCGTCATCGTTGCTGCTGTGTCGGACTCGGACGAGGAGCACGATGCCTTTGCCGAGCGTCTGGAGCGGATCAGCGAGAGCCTCGGGAAAGACTCAATCGACGATGAGCTCGCGAACATCAACGTCGACGGCGAGGCCGCTCCCGCGCCGACCCGACGCAGGCGTCCCTCGCGCCTCGGCTCAAAGACTGCAAAGCTCGCCATTCGCTGCGATGGGACGATCATCACGGTCGATGGCGCCGAAGTCGGCTTTTGCCCGGACAAAGTGGTTCCGGTCACCCCAGGCCTGCACACCGTACAGGTTCAAACCACGAAAGGCCGCATGGAGAAGAAGGTCGTCGTGGAAGCTTACGAGGTCGAATCGGTCCAGCTTCTCAAGCCAAGGGTCAGGCGCAAAAATCGACCGGTGACCATCAAGGCGCCGGTGGATTAATATGACGAGCCAGAGCACTTCCCGGAGGTTTGTAACCATGCGTCGAGGCATCGCGGAACGTCGTCAGATCGGTTTTACGCTCGTCGAGCTCGGTATCGTGATCGGAGTCATCGCGGTCATGGTCACGATAGTCTTCACTGCTCGCGGCTTCATCGACAACGGTCGGCTCGGCAGCACGCTTCAGCTCACGAGCGCGATCCGTGACGCGGCTCGGGGCTTCTCCTTGCGCCAGTGCGGCGGCGCGTCCTTCAACTGCGACTCGGTCGCGGGGGGCCCTGCTCACCTCAACGACATCAACAAGCTCGTAGGACCAGACAATTTCTTCACGACCCCTCCGGAAGACCCCTGGGGTAACGGGGTCGTCGGAGTATCAGCGACCGGCGCTGCTTTCGATTTCATCGATATCGTCATCTGCATTGGCCAGGGGACGAACTCGGATGAGCTCGCTTCGGACTTCGAGTTCACTGCATCGGAATTTGGAACGGTCACCATTGGCGGTGCGTGCGGCACGGGCGGCACGCAGGTGACCGTCAACACCCGGTAGACCCTACACCTCGAAATCTGTCGACAAGCTGACGCCGACCTCCGCCGGGTCGCGCCACCGCGCACGTCGCTTCTGCTGCAGCTCGGCGATCACGCGTTGCAACGTGGGATCATCGAACGGACGTCGGTCTAGGCGTGCCCCCTTTTGTGCGTTCGCCTTTCCGGTGGCGAGCGCGAGGTTTTCGAGCGCATCGGTGCCACCGTGTGAGCGCGGAACGATGTGCTCGATGGTCACGTCACTGACGGGCTCCCCCTGCAGATCGACATAGAGCTTGCGGCCGCTGAAGATACAGCGTCCTTCCCAGAGCTCCTCGCCACGGAAGTGTTTCCGAACGAAAGTTCGGTCCGTCGCCACGATGGCGAGGATGGTTTTGCGTTTGCTCGCCTTTCCCATCGAACGAAATTCAAGGTAAGCACGTTTCTATGGCCAGCGACCATGCAGTACTCGATGCGAACGAACGCTTCTACCGTGCCTTTCGGGAGGCGGACATGGAGGCCATGGAACGACTCTGGGCGCATCGCGCCGACGTCGCCTGCACGCACCCTGGCTGGCCTGCGCTTCGAGGGCGCGAACGGGTGATGGCAAGCTGGCGATCCGTAATGCTCGACCACCCTCCCCCGAAGGTTGAATGCGCGCGGATCGAGGTCTTCGACCACGGCGAGCTCGCATTCGTCACCTGCGTGGAGCGAGTGTCGGAGATGCGAAGCGAGCTCGTAGCAACGAATATATTCGTCAAGGAAGAGGGTGAGTGGCTCCTCGCGCATCATCACTCCGGGCCAATCCGTATGGTTCGAGACTTTGCCGAATCGGATCCGGAGGATGAGGATCCTCCAACTTTCAACTAGGCAAACCAGTTGCTGACCCACGATCCGCTCACAGTCATCGTCTTCGCAAAACCGCCACATCCGGGCGAGAGCAAGACCCGTCTCGCGACACGAATCGGCGCTGAGCAGGCGAGCCTGCTTGCCAGGGCATTCGTCTACGACAGCCTTCATCAACTCGGACGTTTCCGGAACCTGAAACCGGTGCTCGCCACGACGGCGCCCTGGCCCGAGGAGCTCGTGGCCCTGCCCGAGGGAATGGAAGTGTGGCAACAGGGCCCAGGCGACCTCGGAGACCGCTTGGAGCGGGTGATGTTCAAAGCGCTCCAGTCCACGAAGACGGCTATCGCGCTCGGAGCCGATACACCGGGTTTGCCTGAAAAAATGATGCTCGAGGCGGTGCACTCTCTCCAGCAAAACGACGCGGTACTCGGCCCGGCGCGCGACGGGGGCTTTTACCTGCTCGGGTTGCGTCGCTGTCCCCCTGGAGTGTTCGTCGAGCTGCCGTGGAGCACCCCGCACACCTTGGCCGCCACTGAGCAACGGCTGCGCAGCTATGAGCTCACCGTCGAACGCGTGAGCCCCTGGTTCGACGTCGATACGCTCGAGGACCTCGTCAACTTGCGTGCGCTCCTGGAACGTGGCGTCATCAGCGCGCCGAAAACCTGGGAAGCGATAAAGAGCATTGGAGACCTACCTCCCATCGAAAGCTGACATGTCGATCGAAGAAACCCGTGTGACAGAAAAGTCAGGGGAGGTGCGAACCTTTCCCTGCGAGTCCTGTGGTGCCGACCTCGAGTTCCACATTGGCGCCCAATCGCTCAAGTGCCCCTACTGCTCCTTTGAGAAGGCCCTCGAGGTCAAAGACGAGGAGATCGCCGAGCGCGACCTCGAGAACGCCATTGAGAAACTCCGGACTCGACCTCGGGAGGGCGCAGGCGATGGCTCAGAGCAGCTCGACTGCAGTAGCTGCGGCGCTAAGGTGCTCTTTGAAGGAGCGGTGACGAGCAGCGAATGCCCCTACTGCGGCACCCCCGTGCAGCGCAGCGACGTGCATGAGGCGGAAGACAGGCTCGCCGTCGATGGTGTTCTCCCTTTTCTCGTGGCGCAGTCGAAAGCAAACGAAGAGATCAAGAACTGGGTGGCATCACGCTGGTTTGCTCCCAACGACTTCAAACGTCGAGGGGCCAAGGGACAATTCGAGGGGGTATATCTCCCCTACTTCACCTTCGACGCGATGACGTTCACCGTCTACCGAGGAGAACGGGGCGAGCACTATTATGTGACCGTCGGCAGCGGCGACAACAAACGGCGGGAGCGGCGAACGCGTTGGTCACCCTCTTCGGGACGCTTTCAGCGCTTCTTTGACGATGTCCTGATCTGCTGTGCTCGCGCCATCGAGCGCAAATTCGTTCATGCGCTAGAGCCCTGGCCCCTCCCGGAGCTTCGACCGTTTGACCCCGCGGTCCTTGCGGGCAAAAAGGCCCTCACCTATGACGTCGAGCTGCCCGAAGCCTACGCCCTGGCGAAAATGGAAATCGACGGCGCACTTCGCAGCGACGTTAAGAACCGAATAGGTGGGGATGAGCAACGCATTCATTCGCTGAGCACACAGATGAGCGCGCTCACCTACAAGCACCTGCTCCTCCCGGTCTGGATCCTCGCCTACCGCTATAAGAAAGAGTCTTACCGGGTCTTCGTGAACGCTTGCACCGGGGAAGTGCAAGGGCAGCGCCCCTATAGCTGGGTGAAGATCACACTCGCCGTGCTTGCCGGTTTGGCCCTTGCGGGATTGGCCGTAGCCATCGGTAATCAGTGACCCTTTGACCGCTCGAGCTGTGACTCACGCTCGTCGAAGCTCTTCCCGAGGTAGCGGACAATCATGAGCCACACGACCAGGAGCGGTATCGTGACCAACGAGAGGTAACGCACGCCCGCAAAGGATGCGACGAGCACGGTCATCAACAAGTTGACCCCAACCCCCAGCGACTTCGCGGTTCGCTGCACGAACATGTCGATGAAGGCTTTCGCCTTGTACTTCTCTTCTCGGCTCGTGACGGTGTAGAGCGTTTCGCGCGCGGACTGGTTGATCGAGTAGTTGAATGCGTTGTCCAAAGCGCTCAACGCCGCGCCGGTGAGGTAAATGGGGATCGCGAGAAACGCCACGGAGCCCACAAGTGCTGACACCGGCAAAACGAAGAGCGCAACGGCGACCCCAAAGCGCTGCATGACGAAGCTCGTGACCAGCAGTTGGACCAGCAGTGCGGTCACGTTGGTGAAGGCGTAGAGATTGCGAAACGCTTCCTTCAAATCGAGCTCACCACGGGACGCGAAGTGCTCGACGGTCGCGGTGAATTGAAAGTCCATGACCGTGGAGACCAGCTCGTAGATCCCCACGAGCGCCACCAACCCAAGCAAATAGCGAGATCGAAAGACGAGCCGCGCGGCGGCCAGCGCCCCCGTGCGTGGCGGCTCAGCCCCCTCTTCCAGTGCAGGCTCATCGACACCCGGGTCCGCGAAGCGCGCCGCGAGAATGGCGGCGACACAGATCAAGACCATCGCTCCGGCGGAGATCAGCATCCAGGTAGGCTCGCTGACGCGACCGAGTGTCACACGCAGGACCGTCGTCCCGAACGCTCCGCCGGCGACCCCCCCTAGCCCGATGACGCCGTACATGCGCTTCGCCGCTTCGGGGGCGATCGCGTCGTTGGCGAATGCGAAAAAGCTCGCGACCATGACCGTGTTGAAGAGGTCACCGAACAGATAGAAGGCCCAGGCGGTAGGCGCACCGGGAGATCCGATTACGCCGCTGAAGGTGAGCAGCGCGACAGCCATTGCGGAGGCCCAAGCGATCGTGAGCTTTTCACGCTGCAATCGGTCCGAGAGCTTCGAGAATGCCAAGACCGCCACGAACGCGACGAACATGTTCAGAATTTTGGCGAGCTGCTCCGCCTGTGAACCGTTCAAGACCCAGCCCAGCAGGTCGAGACCCTCTTCTTTGTAGAAGCCGACCAAGAGCTCTTTCTTGAGAGGCTTCAGGATCCAGAACGTCGAGATCACCAGGAAGAAGTAGACAGAGAACGACAGCGCGAGCGGCCACTCCTGACGTTTGATCGTGATGATCTGTTTGAATGGGTTCTGCGCTTGCGCCATTCTTGGCGCCTCCTTCCCCGGACTTCCTCGGGGAGTATGAGACGCGCCGGCGCGGATCAAGCGTGCGGTGCCGAGGGCACCCTGGGGAGACGGGTATGCTGAATTGGATCTGGGTCTCCGCCGCCCTCGTCGCGGCGAGTGAGTCACCTTACGAGGTCGACTGGGCGGTCGACGGCACCCTCACCGGCGGCGCCTTGGCCCTCACGCTCTTGGTGAGCGAGATCAACCCGAGCCTTCCCGGAGGACTCTCCTGCGCCACGCTCGCCGGTGATCGGTGCGATCCCTCCGTCCTGAACAGTCTCGATGCGACGGTGGTCGGAAACGACAGCTCGGGTTGGGAGACGGTCAGCGACATCGGCTTGCTGGGCGGTCTCCTCATCCCCTTTGCCGCGAACGGCATCGACCTCGCAGCGTCCGATACGGACCAATGGGGCGAGGACTTCGGACGCGACTCGCTGGTCATGGCGCAAGCGATCGGCGTCAACGCCCTGGCCACCACCGTCGCCAAGGCCGCCTTCCGCCGGCCGCGCCCGACCCACTACGTTTCAGGCCGAGACCTCACGAAGGTTCAAGAGCAGTATTCCTTTCCTTCGGGGCACGCATCCGCCACTGCGGCGGGAATGGCATCTTGGGCGACCACCTTCACCTTGCGCCACCCCGACTCTCCCTGGCGCTTCGCAGTCATCGGAAGCGCCGTCGCCTGGACGGGTGTCACTGCGTATGGTCGAGTGGCGGCGGGGCGCCACTTCTACAGCGACGTCATCGCGGGAGTCGTCCTCGGAAGCGCGGTGGGCTTTCTGATCCCTAAGCTTCACGAACGCGACGATGCTCCACAATCGGCCTCCAGCCCCTCAGGAGATGTCACGCTGTTTCAGGTCGGCGGCACCTTCTGAACAGTAAAACGCCTTTAGAGCGATGCGCGCTGACCTTGCGAGAAGAACAAAAATTTCGTCAGAACAGTCGATTTTGATTCAACTCTTCGGTTTGAGCTAATTAGAATAAAGAGATGGAAGCACTGAACTATCACCATCTCTTCTACTTCTGGACCGTCGCGCGCGAAGGCGGCGTCAGCCGCGCGAGCGAAAAGCTCAAGCTCGCACCCTCCACCGTCAGCGGTCAGCTTCACCAGCTCGAGGAGTCTCTGGGGCACAAGCTCGTGGAGCGTCAGGGCCGGGGAGTCGCGCTCACGGACGTAGGGCGCATGGTGCTGGGTTACGCCGACGACATCTTCTCCGTCGGGCAGGAGATGCTCGAAACCCTCCGCGGCACCTCGATCGCTCGACCCGGCCGCCTTCAGGTCGGGGTGGCGGACGTGCTCCCCAAGCTCGTCGCGCGCAAGCTTCTCGATCCGATCTTCAGCCTCGACCATGAGATGGTTCTGGTCTGCCGCCAAGACCACCCCAACAATCTGCTGAGCGAGCTCGCCCTTCACCATCTCGACGTCGTGTTGGCGGACGCACCGGTGGGTCCACATCACAACGTCCGCGGTTTCAACCATCTCCTAGGCGAGAGCACCGTCACCTGTGTGGCCTCCGCCGAGATCGCGACGCGCCTACGCGATGGGTTCCCCGAGAGTCTCGACGGCCAACCGGTTCTCTTGCCAGGAGAAAACACGTCGCTTCGCCACAGTCTGCGCGATTGGTTCGACGACAACGACGTGCACCCCCGCACCGTCGGAGAATTCGACGATAGCGCGTTGATGAAGACCTTTGGACAGAGCGGTCTCGGCGCATTCTTCGTGCACACGGTGGCGCTCGAAGAGGTGTCCCGCCAGTACGGGATCGAGCCCGTCGCGGAGCTCGAAGGGATCACCGAGCGCTTCTACGCGATCTCGGTCGAGCGGCGCATTACCCATCCCGGGGTGCTCGCGATCTCCGGCACCTCCGGTGAAGATGACCAGGACGCTGAGTGATCGAGGTATTCAACGACCCGAGCCTGGCGATTTCGATCGCCCTCTGTGTGGGGCTCGTGGTTCAGATCATTGCCCGGCACCTCGGGCTCCCAGGGATCGTTCTCCTGCTCGCCGCCGGGGTCGCCCTGGGCCCGGACGGTTTGGCGTTGGTTCAGCCAGATGCCCTCGGCGGCGCGCTGCGTCTTCTCGTGGGTTTTGCGGTCGCGGTGATCCTATTCGAGGGTGGACTGAATCTCGACCTCGACCAGCTTCTCCATGCAGCCCGTCCAATTCGCCAGTTGATTCTCGTCGGAGCACCGGTCAGCGCGGGCATCGCCACGCTAGTCGCCCATGTGGTCCTAGGCTGGGACTGGGGCCAGTCGATCCTCTTTGGCGTCCTGGCGATGGTCACGGGCCCAACGGTGATCAACCCGCTCATGAAGCGATTCAAGATCGAAACGGAGACCGCCCAAATCCTGGAGGCGGAAGGCGTGCTGATCGACGCGGTGGGGGCGATCGCAGCCGCGGTCGCCTTCGAGATTCTCGTGGGTCAAACCGCAGAGGTCGCGGTTGGACTCTTTGAGCTCGTCGCCCGGCTGGTATTTGGACTCCTGCTAGGGCTCGCGGTCGGCGCTGCGCTCGCTTGGGCGCTGCGCAGAAAGCACCTGATCCCCGAAGGTCTGGAGAACGTCTTCACCCTCACGCTCGTGCTGGCGGCGTTTCAAGTCTCGAACGCCCTGCTGCACGAAAGCGGCCTAGCGGTCGTCACGGTCGCCGGAATCGTGCTCGGGAACGTTCGCAACTCGGTAGGGAGAGAGCTCCGCGAGTTCAAAGAGCAGCTGACGGTCATGCTCTTGGGGATGCTCTTCGTCCTGCTCGCTGCCGACGTCCGCATCGATGACGTCATAGATCTCGGGCCCAAGGCGCTGATCGGCGTCGCGGCCATGACCTTGATCGTCAGGCCTCTCAGTGTCTTTACCGGCACACTCGGAACATCGCTCGGAAAGCGGAAACGCCTGTTCCTCGCATGGATCGGCCCCCGAGGCATCGTCGCGGCTGCGGTCGCCTCCTATTTTTCGGGCGAGCTGGAGGCCGCCGGTGTCGCTCAGGGCGGCGAGCTGCGTGCGTTCATGTTCGTGGTGATCGCATTCACCGTGCTCATCGCGGGTTTGACCGGCGGATTTATCGCCGACGCGCTCAGTGTCCGGGCAAGCCCGAAGGGATGGGTAATCCTCGGAGCACACGAGCTCTCGCAGCAGCTCGCGTTGCTCCTGGGACGAAATCGTGAGCCCGTGGTCCTGCTCGACTCTAATCTCGAGGCGGTGCGTCACGCGCGCGCAAACGGACTCGAGGTGATTCACGGCAACGCGCTGCGCGAAGACATTTTGCAGCAGGCCGCGGTCGACATGCGGCGCGGAGTCGTCGCCATGACCGCGAACGAAGAGGTGAACCTGCTCTTCTCCCGTGAAGCGCGGCGGGAAGCGGGTGCGGACGTGCCCCTCTACACTGTGATCAGCGACGACGAAATCGGGATCACGCCCGCCATGGTTCACGACGCGCGTGCGCGGCTCTTCGGCGGGCTCACCGTCGACATCGAGCTTTGGGACGTGCGCCTGCGTCGCGGCACCGCCCGAGTCGAGCGCTGGACGCTCACCGAGCCGCCCGAGGAATCGACCGCGTTTGTCGCCCCCGACGCCACCCTTCTTCTCGCCCTCGCCATCGAGCGCGATGGTCAGGTCAGCGCATTTGGCGAAGGGACCACGCTTCGCAAAAACGACACTCTCTGGCTCGTGATGAATCGTGAGCGCGAGCGGGAAGCCTATGGCTGGCTCGAAGAGCGAGGCTTGAGGGCATCGCGCGATGATGAAAAACCGAGCACCGGCCCCCACGCAGCGTCCTGACTCGGGAAAAATACGGGCCACCGCTCTCAGAGTCGTGGTACTTCAGATCCATGACTCGATGGGTCTTCGCGTTGCTGCTCCTAGCACCCTCCTCTCTGCTCGCCGCCGACGCGAGCAAGCCGACGCTCGCGGTCTTGAACATGCGTGACGCGGGTGCGGGCGAAAAGACGGTGCAGAGCGTCACTGACATTCTAACCGCCGAGCTCTCCGAGCTCGGAGTCTTCGAGGTGCTCAGCAAGGAAGACTTGAAAGCGGTCCTCTCCTTCGAGGCACAAAAGCAGGTGTTGGGATGCAGTGATACCGATTGCCTCGCAGAGATCAGCGGTGCGCTCGGCGTCGCGAACCTGGTCAGCGGCAGTGTTGGGAAGGTAGCCGAGGAATACATTCTCTCGCTGCGTCTGACCGATCGTCTCGGCAACGAGCTCGCACGAGAGAGTCGACGCGGAATCGCGCTCGAGGACCTCACCCGTGAAGTCGAAGGCGCCGGGCGCTTCCTCGTGCGCTCGCTCCTCGAGGGCATGCAGGGCGAGCTCGTCGTGCGGGTCTCCGAGTCCGGCGCGGACATCGAGCTGGACGGCAAGCTCATCGGCGTCTCCCCGCTCGGAAAGCTCGCGCTCCCCGGAGGTCCCCATCGGGTCCGCGTCAGCAAGAAGGGTTTCATCACCTGGTCCCGGGACGTCACGGTCGACGCGGAACAAGCGCTGGTGGTCGACGCCTCACTGGTGCCGTCCCTCGAATTCATCGAAGACTACGAGTCGAAGGCCGGTCGTTGGCGCACCTGGGCATGGATCAGCGGGGGTGTGGGTGTCGCCGCCCTCGCCTTCGGCGGCTACAACTACCTGGTCTACAACGCGCAACGTGCCGATGAGTACAATGCCGACGTTCGGGCCGCCGGATGCGCACGAGATGGTGTGAGCGCTCCAACGGTCGACTGCACCGCCGAGTTCCAGAGTCGGAGAGACTCGATCGAGCAGCTCGACACGATCTCCGTTGCGAGCATGGCCCTCGGGGTCGTGGCTCTCGGGGTTGGAGTCTATCTCTACACCGCTGGCCCAGAGCCTGGCGCCTACGACATCTACAACCCCACGCTCACCGCACCGGCGACCGTCGGCATCGCCCCGAGCCCCGACGGCGGCTGGATGTCCTCGGCGACGCTGCGGTTCTAGCGTCGGTCAACGCGCTTTAGAGCGCGGGGTCGCGTCTTGGGCGAGTCGATATCCGAGAACCGTCAAAACGCGAATATCCGGAGCACCGTACCCGGGGGTCCCACTCGGCGGTGGGCAGGGTCACTCCGAGCTGTGCTCCGAGTAGCCAAGGTCCGCTCTCCCACGCGCTCAAACGCGCACCAACGAGCAGGTCACCGAGGCCCCTCCTTCGAGAAAGGCGCCGAAGCATCCGAGTCGACGACGACGGGTCCTCCGGAAGACCCACGCCAGACCCAGCTCCAGTGCCCAAAGGGTGAGTTGTTGAGCACCGAGCAGATTGCAGACCCCGCTTCGGCATGCAGCGTCGGCGCTGCACGTTCGGCCAACCGAAGCGCCACACTGATTGTCGCTCGGGTCGCAATACCCCGACCGGCAGTCCGAGTCCGCGCTACAGGCGATCCCATCCGGGCTCCCGCACTGACCGTCCGCACTGCAGATTCCACCCACACATGCGTCGCTCGCGCTGCACGACTCGCCGAGCCCCGCCGCACACACTCCAGAAGCGAGACACACGCCGCTGCGGCAGGATGGTCCCACCGAGCAGGCCTCACCCGCCGGGAGCCCACAGCTCCCCTCGAAACACGCCCCACTGCCACACTCGTCGTTCGTGCTGCAGGCTGCTTCGCTGGGC
>CAYXVF010000015.1:71578-79976 GCA_964468125.1 uncultured Bdellovibrionales bacterium
GGCATTGCACTGGACACCGTCTTCTCGAACACACAACGCGTGGCAGCCATCTCCGGAGAGAATGCTGCCGTCGTCGCAGCGCTCATCGCCTTCGACCGAATCTCGGATTCGCACGCATTCGAGCAATCGTCGCCGGACACCGTATTGCCGTCGTCGCAACCTTCTCCGGGATCGAGGAGGCCGTTGCCGCACTTGAACAGAGGCTCGCACACCCCCGACACCGGGTTGCAGACGGGGTCGCACTCAGCGCTATCCGAGCAGCTCGCACCTGTCTCGGAAGTGCAAATCAGCAAGCAGCCGTCGTCCGGTCGAGTATTCCCGTCGTCGCAGACCTCGCCCGGCTCCCGCTTGCCGTTACCGCAGGTGCTCGAGGGCTCGCAGGTATTCGATTCGAGCTGGTCGCAGACTCCGGAGTCGCACTGTCCGTCGCCGGAGCATGCCTCGCCGTTGGAGAGCAGGCACGACGCGCCGCAACCATTGCCATCGTCGGCGGTGTTGCCGTCGTCGCAGGCATCACCCGCTTCAACGAGGCCGTTGCCGCAGACATCGGGCAACGGGCATTCATCGCTGCCGTTCGACCCATCGTTGCAGATACCCGTTGCGCAATTCGCACTCGCGGTGCACGGCTCGCCGGCGTCCAGCAAACAAAGCGGCGAGCACCCGTCGCCGTCGACCAGGTTGCCGTCGTCGCACATGTCGTCCGAAGCGCGCACCCCATCCCCGCAGATGCTTCCACACACGGAGGATTGGCCCGCGCAGCTGGTTTGCGGCTCGCCGCAGAACACGTCGAGGGCGTCTTGCCCCGCCCCAGCGCGGGTCTGAAAGAAGCGCGCGATGTCACCATCCGGGCAGTCGACACTCTGGGGGATTTCACCTCCTCCCCCGCCGGAAATAGAAAGCACGGACTTGGCCCCACCAGCGCTTCCGTCGACATCGAGCTCCTGGCAGACCAGTGAGAGTGCGACAAACAGTGTCGACGACGAAGAAGAGCGCTCGCCGCGAAGGCCGACCACCGCAGAGAGGCGTACACGTAGAGGGAGCCCCCACGCACTCGAAACCAAAGCGCACGCGACACTTCGGCTCGCAGCCGTCGGAGGTGAACAGGTTGCCATCGTCGCAGACCTCGTTCTCCTTGGACGGCCACCATTTGATCTGACGGACGCCATCACCGCAGGAGGAGTAGTCGCATTCGTCGCTACAACCGCCGCCCTCTTTACTCGTGCTACTGCGGTCACACGCCTCGCCGCTGTCGAGCTGACCGTTGCCGCAGGCGCTCACCGGACTGCAGGCGCTGCCCGGACCCAACAATAGAAGCCGCTCTCGACGTCGCCGGCCGCGGAGCAGCCATCACCATCGGTCGTGTTGCCATCGTCGCACCCTTCGCCGGGCTCGACGAGACCGTTGCCGACGACCCGCGCAACCGAGAGGCTAGGCACATCAGCTACGAGCTGGGTAGCGCTCGGCCACCGCTATCGTCGGTGGGCGAGAGACAGCCCGCGCCGAGCGTACTGAGGACCAGGATAAACCCGCTAGCAAAAGACCGCATGCATGTCCCCCGTGCCGAGCGAGGATCGTTCGACCTCAGCGGCTGCCGCATTTGAACACGAATCATCGTTCCGCACCAACCCGGCGCTCGTTCGAGGCCAATGGCTAGACGAGCAGAGACGCGATCGGTCCAGCGTTGAAGTCTGGGTGGCCGTAGCTCGTGTCGGAGAAGCCCATCGCATTCAGCATGGTGACGAGTAGGTCGTTGTGCTGCCGAGAGGCGAGCTGGACGTAGCGGCCGCTGTCGAGGGCTCCCCCCGCACCGCCGGCGAGAATGAAGGGCATGTCGTGGTGACTGTGTGTCGGGCCTACAGCGATTTCGCTGCACACGAAGACGAGGGTGTTGTCGAGCATGGTCCCGTCGCCTTCTGGGACCGCATCGAGTCCGTCGAGAAGATGAGCGACCTGCTCCATGTGCCACACCTGACGACGCATCCACTCACTCTGTCGCGTCTCATCGTTCATCGACGAATGCGACAACGAATGTCCTTCATACATGCTATCGATGAACGGGTAGCGCACGTGATTGAGGCTTCCGGAGAGCATGAAGGAGCCAACGCGCGTGAGGTCACACTTCATCGCCGTGACCAAGAGGTCGATCTGCAGACGGGCGATCGCCGCGATGTTGTCCTCGTCACGAGGGTCGAGCTGTTCGGAAAGCGCCGGCACATCGCAATTCATCGACGCTTGGGCAGCCAACCGCTGCTCGAGCTCTCGCACCATCGTGAAATGCTCATCCAAGCGCGCCGCATCGGAGACGCTGACCCGGCTGCGGACGGCGCGATATTGGGCCATGACCGCGTCGAGGACCGACACGTCCCCATTCCCTGAGGGCCGATCGCTCGGAAACATGCGTTCGAAGACCGCTCGCGGATCGTCGAGAGGAGCGATTGGGTTTTCCGGCCCCTGATAGCTCAACCGATGCTGCACGTCGTCGCCGAGGGTGCGTACCGCGAGCTCGAGGCTGCGAAGCGGCAGCCCGTTGCAGAGCGAATCCGCCATGTACTGGTCGATCGAGCGGCCGTTCGCCCAGCCGGCGCGCGTGCCATCTCCGCCGAGGAAGGGTCCCGGCAGAATCTCGCGCCCGGTCAGCAACGCACCCATGCCTTGCTGATGCTGCTCACCTGGCCCCAACGCACAGATATCCATGTCGATCCCGCGGAGCATCAGCAAGCGGTCGCGATGAGCGGCAAGCGGTTGGTGAATGGGGCCGAGGGTGAAATCGCGGTCGCTCGCGCCCGGCGTCGGGAACCAAAGAGTCGGGTTGGTTCCATTCGGGCGATAGAAAGTAATGAAGCGTTTCGGGAAACCGCCCCCTCGAGCGCGCCGAGGCATGAGGCTCGCGAGCAGCGGAAGCGCCACGGCCCCGCCTGCTCCGCGGAGAAAACGACGGCGATCGATCAAGGCCACATGAGCTCCTCCGCGGCCACCGCCGCGGCGTTTAGGGGATCAAAGACCACGACATGCACGCTCTCACCCGCGCTCACGGACTCCAGAGTGAGCTCGAACCCTCGTTGCGCTGGCGCGTCGGGCCGGTCGAGCTCGGTCACTGCCGCACCCACAAATCGCCCTACTCCCATCGGTGCTCCTGCATAGGCCTCGATGCGCAAGGGCGTCTCGGGCGCGTCCGGGTCGTCGGCCCAGCCTGACAGGGTCGTGCTCGCAGGCGCGTCGACGGTGAGCGACGGCGGGGAATCCTCCACCCACTGCGGGAGCTCGCGCCATTCAGGGGCCAAGCCGCTTTCATCCGCCGCTTCCGTTGGCTGGCGCAGCGTGAACGCACCACTCGTGACCAAAGTTTCGAGCATTCGCTCGAAGCTGCCGGTTTCAACCAAGGTCTGGGCCACTCGGTGAGCACTGCACGCATCTTCCGTCCCCGGTGCTCCACCCATGGCAAAGCGATAGAACTCCTTTGCGACACACGCACGAACTCGAGAGCTCGCCGCGAGGCGTTGGGCGAGCTCAACGGCGCCATGGAATTCACCGTTGAGCGCCGGGTCATCCGCATCCACCACCTCGCCGCGGGCGTCTACCGCAACCCCGTTCTCCCACTCGCGATAGCGACCGAGCTCGTCGTAGTTCTCGAGACCAAAGCCGATCGGATCGATTCGCACGTGGCACGCGGCGCAACCGGCGTCCGCGGTGTGCTGCGCAAATCGCTCGCGGGTCGTCGCTTCCGGGTCTGGGTCCGGCGCTTCGATGTTCACATTGGCGGGCGGGGAGGGAAGCGGCTCGCAGAACAGATGCTCCCGCACGTAGACACCGCGACGAATTGGGGACGAGCCGTAGGCAGAAGACAGGAGGCTCAGCAGCGCCGGATGGGTGAGGAGCCCGGCCCGAGGCGCCGTCGGATCGTAGAGCTCCACCGGATCCTCCAGGACGAGCTCCGGGCTGGTCATGAGCGTCTCGAAGCCTTCGCGAAAACCGCGGGCAACCAGCTCGACCGCAGAGGCCTCGAGGGCGGGGCCCACCTGACGTTCCTCTTCGTCGCTCAGGGCGTCGCGCGTGAAACCTTCAAGACGCTCGAGGCCCAACCACTGACTCGCAAAATCACGATGGAGGCGCTCCGTCTTCGGGTCCTCGCGCATGCGACGCGCTTGAGCCAAGATTCCCCCTGCAGTGCCGAGCGCGCCCTCCTCCGCAGCGTCGAGAAGCGCATCGTCCGGGGTGGAGCGCCACAACAGGAACGACAGGCGACTCGCCAGGGCAAAAGCATCGAGCCCAGCATCCTCGGGACTCGGTTCGATTCGATAGAGAAACTGCGGCGACTGCAGCATCGCTTGCAGGGTCAGGGACACCGCGCCCGCGTATCCATTCCGGGGAAGCGATTCCGCGAAGAGACGAACAAAGATCGCGCGTTCGTCGGCGTCGAGCGGTCGACGAAAGACGCGGCGCCCCTGAATGGCGATAAAGTGCTCGCCGCAGTCGAGAAGCTCCTCAGTCGCCGCACAGGGAGCGAGCCCCACGAGGTCGCGAGAAATCGCCGCTTCCGCGACGAGGCGGGCGACGGACACGTGACTCTCGACGAGGAGCGCAGAGGCCCGGTGCGCGTCCGCGTCCGTCCTGAAGCCTGCAACGGCGTTCTCACGTGGCAGGGAGCTCGACGGCGCCCCATCGACGCCGAACAGGTCGAAGACCGCGTTGTCGTATTCGTAGCGGGTCAGCAGCCGGGGAGAAGTCTCGCTGTAGCTCGCTGTCGCACACGGGTCAGCCGCCCCCGTCACGCCATCAGACGCGGCCCATTCGGGGACCTCCTCGGGGGCTCCCACCATGCTCTCGCACCCGGCGAGCACGATTATGGTCGTGAAAATCAGCCGCCGCATCTGCACTCGTGCGCAGCTTCCGCGCAGTGACAGAGTAACCGGGCCCAGAGTGAGGCGCGAGGTGAGCATTCTGCGCACAATTGCGCACCGTTTCCCCCCTGGCGCCGAAAACCATCGACGATGGGCAGGACTCTGCGATCGATTGGGACCGGTTTGTGCGTTCTCTTCCTCGGGATGGGCCAGGCCGCGGCAACGACCGTGCGTTACGCGGACCTCGAAGAACGGGTGCGCCGCTCGGACTGGGTGGTGCACGCGCGGGTGATGCAAAAGGATCACCCGGCCCCCTTCACGACGCGATATGCCTTGGAGCTCCTCGAGGTCATCAAGGGCCAGGGCAGTTCGAGCACGCTCACTTTCACGGTGCCCGGGGGGCCAATGGGGGCTCTCGAAATGCGCATCCCCGGCATGCCGCGGCTTGGTGTTCATGACGAGACGGTCTTGCTCCTCGAGCGCACACCCGCCGGTGCGCTCATCTTCACGAATCTCGGCCTCGGGGTTTTTAGAGTCGACGACGGCCAAAGGGCCGTGACTCAGACACTCTTTGGTGGTCACGTCATCGGCGGACCGGACCCGCTCGTGCTGCCGGCGAAACACTCACTCGATCAGTTGCTCACAGAGCTACGGAGGCTCGCTCGATGAGCCGATTGCTGCTCGTCGTGCCAATGCTCTCGGTTGCGACGCCCGCGCACGCTTTCGCCGTCGAGACCGTCGGGGGCGCGGAACCGAGCGCAGGGGCGGTGGTCAAGTGGTTTGATGCGCAGGTGCCCATTCAGCTCAACTCGGCGGGAGCGCCGAACATCAGCGACGGGTCGGACCTCGCCGCCCTCCGCCGCGCCATCGATGAGTGGAATAGTGTCTCGTGCTCGACGCTGTTTCTCGACGAGCGCGCTCCTACATCGGAGACCGACACAACGGTCACCGACGGCGCCCTCGACGGCGTCAATCGGGTCACGTGGGTCAACGACGCGCGCTGGAGTTTTGGCTCGCAAGTTCTCGGCGTAACCGCCCCGATCTACGACACGCGAGACGGCGAGATCGTCGAGGCGGACATCGCCTTCAACGGTCGATTCAGCAGCTGGAGCACGGACGGAACAGCGAACGATATCGAAGCGATCGCCACTCACGAGCTCGGACACTTGATCGGCCTTCAGCACGTCCTTGGAGGAAACGCGCTCGCCGAGATTCCTACGATGTCGCCCGCTGCTGAAATCGCCATGCGCACGCTGACCGTCGATGACGCGAGCGGTGCGTGCTTTCTCTATCCGGCAACGCCCTACCGCTGCAGCGCGGACTGTGACTGTCCCACGGTCGTGCGCACGGACACGCTGGGTCGGGAGAACAACGTAGGGCAATTGAGCTGTGACCGGGGAAGCTGCGTGCCCGGCGGCGAGCTCGGCGTTGGGTCGGGGCTCGGGGCGCCCTGCATTGATCAAACGAGCTGCACGCCGCCCTTGTTCTGCCAGGCCATCGGCCAAGACGCCTTCTGCGCTCAGGACTGCGAGCCTTCCGACCCCTCCACCTGCCCAGAGGGCTCGGCTTGTTTCCCCTACTCAAACGCGACTGGGGGCGCGTGTCTGCCTCCGGACGCCGGCACCGATTCCGGCCCGAACACGGACACGATCTGCCAGGCGAATCCCCCCTTGACGACCCTCGACCCTGGCCCGGGAGGGAGCAGCGGCAGCCGCCCGCCGCCAAGCCCGGGCCGTCCCGCAGGACCGATCGACCCCTGTCCCTGTGACGTCACGACCGTGTGCGACGGAACGGAGTGCACCTGTGACCCCGAGTGTCTCGACGGCGGCTGTAATGCCGGCCTCCCTCCCCGAGGCTCATCGCAGGCCCTGTTGGCGCTCCTCATCCTCTTCGCTGGTCGGTTTTCTTTCCGGTCGCTGAATGAGAAGAGATCGCGCCATGTGCGGTCGCTACAGCATCGGTCTCGGCTCGGACGCTGACGCCCTTCTCGACCTGTTCCAGTGGGTCAAAGGAGAGCGCTTCGAGGCGCGCTACAACGTCGCACCAGGTACCCCGATCCCTGCGCTGCGCCTGAACAACGAAGGCGAAAGAGAGCTCTCGCTCCTGCGCTGGGGGCTCGTGCCGTTCTGGGCCAAGGACGAAAAGATCGGCTACAAGATGATCAACGCTCGCTCGGAAACCGCAGCCAAGAAGCCGAGCTTTCGCGACGCCTTCGCCAAGCGACGCTGTCTGATCCCCGCGACTGGTTACTATGAGTGGCAGAAACTCGACGAGCGCGGCAAGAAGAAGCAGCCCTACCACATCACTCTGCCCAACGGGGCCACGTTTGCGATGGCGGGGCTCTGGGAGCGCAATCTCAAAGGGGAACGCCCGCTCCTGACGTGCACCATTCTCACGACGGAAGCAGGCGACGATACGAAGGCGATTCACGACCGGATGCCCGTGATCCTATCGCAGGGCGATTTTGGGACCTGGCTCGGCGAGGAGGACGGACACCCAGAGACGTTGCTGAAGCCATACAGTGGCCTGCGCTCGACACCCGTCTCTACCCTCGTCAACAGTCCCAGAAATGACGGCCCCGAGCTTCTCGAAGCCGTGAGCTCACCCCTCAGTCAAAGCACTCGTTGAGAAAGCAGTAGGTGCAAGTGGGGTCATCCGCTCCCGCAAAGGTCCCGTTGCACAAGCAGTACTGATCGAGTTGATCGACCTCGCAGTCTCTCGCCGTGCACGTTCCCATCGTACACTCGAGCCGAAAGCTGCAGTCTTCGGGCTCCTCGCAGGCTCCGTCGAGAAAAGAGAGATCGGAACACACCCCACCGAGACAGGCGTTCGCGCACTCAGCGTTCTCCGTGCAGCTCTCGCCATTCGAGAAGAGACAGGCCCCAGCAGCGCACTCGAGCGACCCTGAGCAGTCCGTGGTCTCCTCACACGCTTCGCCTGCGCCCGCGGGCTCGGAGCAGACCCCTGCGATACAGGTGCTCAGACAGTCGCTGTTCGAAGCGCAGCCCTCACCGTTCTCAGCAAGACACACGCCGTCGACACAGTCGTGCGCAAAGACACAATCCAACGCGTCGTCGCACACTGCGCCGGCCTGCGACGGCTCGGCACAGACGCCGCCGATGCAGGTATTCTCGCATTCCGCGTCATCCGCGCAGCTCTCGCCGTCGGGCGCAGCACAGGCGCCGCCTGGACAGGGCTGCGTGTCAACACAGCTCGTCGGGTCGCTGCAGCTCTCGCCGGAGGTCGAGCGTCCATCGCCGCTTTCGTCTAGGGTTTCGGCGCACTCGCCCCCGACGGTGCAGACGACTTCCGGGGCCCCGGGCTCATAACCCGTACGACCGCAGGCTGCCGAGGAGAGCAGGGCGAGTATCATCCAAGCGGTGCGCATCCGCAGAGAGTATAGAGGCCGGGGACCCACTCCGCCGCTGAATTGAGCTCAGCCCCTGCGCCCCTTGCGTGACACGTGCTAGCTAAGGCTTGTCGGGTAATTTTGCTGCGAGATCATGGATTTCCGCAAGGCTCGAGCGTCGCCTCATGGATGTCAGTTCTGTCTACGCTCG
>CAYXVF010000016.1:0-72733 GCA_964468125.1 uncultured Bdellovibrionales bacterium
GGTGACGAAGGGGCGAACGGTGTTGTCCGGTATCGGTAATGAGATGCACCCTAGTCTGGCTCAGGTTGAGCAAGCGTCATTGCCGTCTTCGCTGGTCCTTCGGCCGAGCGGCCGCGCTGCTCGCCGCCGTGCTCTTGGCGGCGCGTTTGTCGTGGCGTGTCTCAGCGGCGCTTCTACCCGCGTCGCTGCGATGACTGCGCTCGCCTTGTGCCAGGTCGGCGAATTCTCCTTCGTCTTGCTGAACGCCGGCGGCGAGCTTCTTCTCCCCAAAGAGGTCGCCCATCATCTGCTGGTGGCCGCCATTCTCAGCATGATCATCACGCTCCGTGGACTTTGGCCCCTCGGTCCTGACGCGGCTCCTCGGACGGTCGTGGTCGCAGTCCGGGCGTCGACGCCACTCGGAAGGCCTCCTCACGGATCACGTCGTCGACGACGTGCGGAATGTTCCGTGAGTCGAGGTATTCCGCGACCGAGCGTCCGGCGAGTCCAAAGCCGATTACGACAAACGACCCGCTCGCGACCGAGATCGTCGCACGTGCGTGGCCGTTCGCGAATTGCTGCATCAGGGCAGCGGCGGTGCGTCGAGCGGCGCGAAGAGCGGACGCTGGCGTCCGATTTCCCGAACGCGTTCCACCACGACTCGTACCACCTCCGGTGACGCGTAGAGGGGTTCGCTGAACACTCTCACCCGGGCGCCGAACTCCGCGGCTGTCGCGATGCGTTTGGGGATTCTCCGGCCGAAGGTGGCTCGCCACAGCCGGGTGAGCACTCCGAGCCGATCGATCGCCCGGTCCGGCGACAGGCCGAGCATGACGAGAGCGCTCAAGGCCTGAGGGACCTCTGGTCTAAGCTCGTGAGGCGGGGTGACGCGATAGCGCCGAATCCTCTTCTGAACTTCGCCTACGTTCTCGCCGTCGAACGCCGGTCTGCCCGTGAGCATCTCGTACAAGACTGCGGCGAGGGCGAACACGTCCGAGTCCGCACTCAGTCTGCCGCCATTCGCCTGTTCCGGCGGCTGGTAAAGAGCTTTTCCAACGATGGCTTCTTCTTCGCCGGCAAGGGTTCCCATGTAGGCCACGCCAAAATCGGTGAGCTTCACCTCTCCGTTCTCGCCGATCAGGATGTTGCTCGGCGTGACGTCGCGGTGAACAATCTCCTCCACCTGGCCTTCTTGGGTCTCGAAGGTGTGAATGTACTCGAGCGCGTTCGCGACGATTCCAGCGATGTAGCAGCAGAGGTCGACAGGGAGCTGGACGTGGGCCTCGCGGCAGTCGCGCATGAGGTCCGA
This sequence comes from uncultured Bdellovibrionales bacterium, assembly GCA_964468125.1. Classification (GTDB taxonomy): domain Bacteria; phylum Myxococcota; class XYA12-FULL-58-9; order XYA12-FULL-58-9; family CAYXVF01; genus CAYXVF01. The sequence goes on from CAYXVF010000016.1 coordinate 1,289, forward strand.
TATACTGCCATGCGCGAGGTACTCCATCGCGATGTAGTAGGTGTTGTCGACGACACCGGTTTGTTTGATGTCGACGATGTTCGGATGCTCGAGCATGCGCAGCAAGTCCGCTTCGCTCAGGAAGAGGTCCGTTTGCACCGGGTCGAGCTCGAGCACGGGCGCCAAGCGCTTGAGCGCGAGGACGGAGCCGCTATGGGGTCCCCGCTTTGCTAGTACACGGTAGACCTCAGCCATTCCGCCGGTGCCGATCAGCGCCTCGATCGCAAAGTCTCCGAAGGCGTTGTGGTCGGTTAGCAGTCGATCGAGAAGCGCCTTCACGGGCTCCGGTGGATCGATGAAGAAGAGCTCTTGTGTACCCGCTCGAAGAGGACCGACGAGCATCACACTTGCTGGCCGGTCTTGGGCTACGACGATTTCGACGGTGACCTGCCCCCCCTCCTCGAAGTTTTCTTCGGCGCGTACCAAGAGCGATTCCGCGGAGAGCCGTATGGTCTCGCCTGCGACAAAACCTTGCCGACCAGAACGTCGTAGCCGGATTGGAAAGCTGACGTCCGCGATCTTTGACAAACCGCTTCGTGAGACCTGGGGGTTTTGCATCGTCCCGAGCAACGGGCTCGCTCCTAGTCGAGAAGGAGCGTCCAGGTGAGTAGCGCGCCCACCGCGACAACCACGACGAGTGCGATTACGATGCGCCGGCCCCGACTCTTCTGTCGGAGCTGCTCTCGCAGGAGGTAGCCGGTATCCGGGTCATTTGAGAAGGAACGACTCATTTTCATGATTAGACCGTCTCATCTTTCATAATATCAAGTATTTCCGCGGTGAGCGGTGATCAAAACGATCCCCTACACCCACACAGGCTACCGCAGTCTCGCCCCGCGCCGCGGTGACCCCGATCACGCCAGAGGCCACTCAGTGCCGGAAAAAAAATTCCGCTATTCCCCGGATATCCGCCGAGGGGCACTAATTCGAGAGCGTTCGCCGCACCCCCTTCGTAGTCTGCGGCCTGGAACACAAAACCGTGCTGGACTGCTGAGTCGTCCATGACCTTCTTGGCCGTCGTCGCCAGCTCGGCCCACGTTCTCGGAGGGGCGTCAAAGCCACTCTTGGTCAATAGGTCTTTGCGGTAGGAGAGCAGGCTCACATCCGTGTACCAGGGGACCCCCCAAACGCGGAGTCGGTAGCTGGCGGAGTTGCGCGCTGCCTCCAGGAAGTCCCTCGCGTCGAAGGTGCCCGAGTAAGAAGAGGTGAGATCGAGGACCTTGCCCGCGTGCGCGAGCTCCGCGGTCCAAATCACATCGCTCGCGAAGACGAGCAGAGCCTCGCCACCCTCCAAGGCGGAGAGGAGCGCGCGCCGTTGCGGTCAAAACCGATGTCGGTTCCTTGGTCGACCGTTCGAGCGGTTCTCCGCGCGAAAAACTCGGACGGTCTTTCGCATCGGGCTCACCCTGCGCTAGAAGCGGGCTCATCGACAGGGGCACGGAAATCGACTGCGAGGGCCGACAGCGGTGATCGATTGGCTCGTCTTCATCGCCGGGAGCATGATGGCGCTCGGGGCGGCCTTTGCGGTGCTCCTCGATCGCCGTCCCGCCCACGGTGCGCGTTGGCTCGTGCTCTTTCTGCTGGGCCTCGCGGTTCTGTACGTCCAGCTCGCTGCCGGCGCGGTCGCAGCGATTCAGGTCTTCGTCTACGCGGGAGCTCTCGCGCTGCCGATGCGCTTCTTGTTTCTCTCGCTCCATCAGGACGACGGCCAAACGAAGATCCGCTATTTTTCTCTCTCGAAGCTACTGGGAGCTGTGAGCGTCGTCGCACTCGCACTCCTTCTGCTGCGAGCCGCGGTGAATGGCGCGTTTGCGACCGCTTCGACGAGGAACGTTGACGCTTCGGTCACCGCGATCTTGGGGCTGCTCTTCGTCGACTGGCTCTTCGCGCTGAAGGCGGTCGGAATCGTCGTCCTGGTCGTGATGGTCGGTGCCTTTGGCGTTTATCGTGCGGAGGCGACCGATGGGTGAGCTCCAGCCGGGCCACTTCGTTCTTCTGGCCGTTCTTCTGTTCGCGTTGGGGGCTGCAGGGGCTGTCCTCCGGCGCAGTGCGTTTACCTTGCTCGTCAGCATCACCGTCATGCTCAATGCTTCGAGCTTGCTGTTCTTGGCCTATGGCAAGCACTACGGCGACGCGGAGGGGCAGGCGCTCGCGCTCCTCGTCATGCTGATCGCGGGGGCACAGGTGGCGGTCGGTCTCGCGATCGTGGTCGGGGTATTTCGCGCCCGGCAGACCGTGGACCTCGACGAATTCGACGCTCTCAGGGACGACGCCTGAGGTGCTTGAGATGCGCAGGCCTAGGCCGAAGGCGTCGCTGCGCGCTCTGGCGCGTCGTGTTACGACCGAAGCGGTTCCGTCTGCAGGTGCCGATGCGAACGACGCCGAAGCCAGCGCAGAGCGTATGCGGCGACACTGATTCCCGCTAGCGCATTGGAGAGTGCGATCGCGAGAAAAATCTCGAATGCCCCACCGAGCCGACTCGCGAATGCCGCTGCGGGCACGTAAAACACGACGCAACGCACCACGTAGTAGGCGAAACCACGCTCCGCGTGCCCGATGCCGTTGAAGGTCGCCGCGGCGACAATGATCAGGCCGTAGCCCCAAAGGCTCGGAGATACGACGCGTAGGTAGGTCGCGGCCTCGGCGCGGACCGTCTCGTCCGATGCGATGAGGCCCGCCAAAGACTCACCGAAGAAGAAGAAGGTGAGCGCGAGCATCGCGGACCATAGGATGCAGACCACAAAGCTCACCCGCAGGGCCCGCGTCGATCGATGCGGCAGCTCGGCGCCCCAGTTTTGGCCCGCGACCGGGCCGATCGCGGAGGAGAGGGCGAGCATGGGAATCGCCGCGAACGCCTCGATGCGGGTTCCGACGCCGAAGGCGGCAACGGTCTGCTCACCGTATTGGGCCACGATCGCTGTGACGACGCCTACGGCGATCGGGCTGACCATGTTGCCTGCCGCCGCCGGGATCGCGACGGACAGAACAGCGCGCCAGGAGTCGACGGCGTCCTCGAAAGACGGCGGACGCAAGGTCAGAAGCTTCTCTCGGATCGCGATGAGATAGGTGGAGACGAGGAGGGTCGTCGCACGCGCGATCAGACTGCTGACCGCCGCCCCCTCGATTTCCATGCGAGGAATGGGACCCCAGCCGAAGACGAACATCGGCGTGAGAATCACGTTGATGAGCGCCGCTTGCACCATCACGACGCTCGGCCAGAAGCCGTCGCCGGCGGCGCGAATCATCGCGTTGGCCACCATGGGAATGACGAGGAAGGGCATCGAGACGAACCAGATCCGCATATAGCGTTCGATCAGATCGAGGACCTCGCCCTGGGCACCGAGCAACGCGAAGAGGGGGCGGATCGTGAAGTATCCGGCGGTGCAGGCGATGGTCACGACGAGCAGGGAGAGGACGAGGCTGTCGGTGGTGATCCGTTTGGCCCGGCTCTCGTCCTGCGCTCCGAGCACCCGCGCGAGCACCGACGACGCTCCCGCACCGAGGCCTACGGAGAGGCTGGAGAGGGTGAAGGTCACGGGAAAGGTGAAGGAGAGCGCGGCGAGCGCCTCTGTACCGAGCCGGCCGACGAAGTACGTGTCCACCAAAGACACGGACAGCACCGCGGTCACGCCCACCACCATCGGTGCCGCGAGTCGAAACAGTGCGCCGGAGACCGGGCCTTCGGTGAGGCTGCGAGAGGATGCCATTGGCGTGCTTCGACGTCTCAGGGATCGCGCGTTTGGTCAACTGTTCGCGCATGGTCGACGGGGTCGTCAATTCTTGGCATGGAAGCCGCGATGGACCATCGCTCTCTTCCGATCGTCGCCGCGCTCCTGGCGGCGTGTGCCACCCCCGCGATCGAGGAGCGCCCATGCCCCGAGTGGCCCGCCAACCCCTGCTCGCGCTCGCGCTCGAGCCGGTCGGTGAGCCGCGGACGCAACCGGTGGATGCGCGGCGTCTCGCAGACGGGCGTTGGCTTCTGGCGCGAACCCGGCTAGCCTCTTCGGCAAGGTGTTGCGTCTCGCACTCGATTCAGATGGCCGCGGGTACTCGATTCCAGCGGACAATCCGTTTGGCAATGAGGTCTTTGCCACCGGGTTTCGCAACCCTCGCCGACACCGGCTTGTGCGGCGTGCCGCCAGCGGTCAACGATTTCGGGATCGAAGGCGCCCGATTGATCGCGCCCGGTGAACCCGATCGGTCGATCCTCTACACGCGCTCGGTCACCACAGGCCCCGGCAAGATGCACCCGTTCCGTAATCTGCCCGACGCCGCCTTTGTCGAGTTGCTGCGGGAATGGATTCTCTCGCTCGAGTGCCCCTGAGCTTTAGTCGCGAAAATGTCGGTAGAGTCCGATGAGGCGAGGCGCACCTCGGGGACCCTGGGCGATGTGGGCCTCCAGCGCCGGCCGGAGGTCATCGTCGCGACGCAGAGCCACGCGCACGATCGTGTATTGGTCCTCGCTCGCCCCGCGCGGAAACCCCTTCACACAGGCCCGCCCGTCGTCGTCGGACGTCGTCGTCGTCTGCCAGTCGAGTGAGCTCCCGTCGTAGGCGAAGGCGGTTGCTTCGATTTCGCCCTTCTCCTCCGTGAGTCGATGGGCGAGCTCGCGGTCCGCAAAGCACAGTCCACGCTCGTCCAGCGTGAAGTGGTCCAAGGGACTCACCTTTGCGAAGGCCCAGCGGGCGAGCTTCTCCGCGCGGCCGCGCAGTGTGTCGACCACGAAGCGGTGCGCCTCGGGGTTCTCGTATTTCGCCATGGTCACCGCTGCGTCGAGGACGTTGCGATCGAGCGCGATCACCTTCTTTGCGGCCCAGAAGCTGTCGAGCGGATCGAGGAAATTCAACGGGACGTAGGGCGCATGGGGGCGCCACTTCTCTTGGCGGTAGTACTCGACGTTGTAGTTTCCGACCTCTTTGACCGCTTCGATTTCCGCGCCTTCCCAGGGTCGCTTGTACAGCCCAAAGGCGAAGACCGACTTCACGAAGTACTCGAAATCGAAGTAGTGGCGATAGCCTTCGGCGACGCGAGCGTCCAAGACACCGCTCGTACCGAGGGCGCGTCCGAAGTCCACGAGGTAGTGGCGCACATAGTGCTTCTCGCCGTCCTCCACCCACATGTCGAGCGTGTTGTCTTGCTTGAGGTCCGTGTGGAGGAGCCAGCCGAGAAAGATCCCCAGCGCGCGAACTTCCCGTCGATGCTCGTGGGGGATGCGATCGTTGGGATCGTCCTCGCGCACTCCTTCCTGCAAGAAACCACCGAGTGGCACGCCACTGACGTAGCGGCTAGCGAGCGCTCGATAGCGCCCGTCGGGGAGCTGATTCACCTCGCTGAGGGCCAGGTTGATGTTCTCTTCGGTGATCGGCTCTCGGTTTCCAAAGGCGTCTTTGGACGTAGCGCCCTCGCCGATGAGGAGCTGCTCGCGAGTGAAATAGACCACTGAGTTCTCAGGTACGTTGTAACCAAGGGCCCAAAGAATTCGCTGTGCTACGACGTCGCTCGCGGTTTCCACTACGGGGAAACCCTTTTGGTCGAACTTCATGAGGTAGCGATGGCCCCGCGAGTCCTCGATGACGAATCCAACTGCGGTGCCACCGACCTTTCCGCCAGTGACGGTCCAAGGGGCGTCGGTCGCGGGGCCTTCCGGGAACTCGTTCGGACCGACGAGCACATCCTCGCGGGTGAGTGTCCGGGCGCCTACGCGGTTGTTCCACCAGGTAGAGTTTGGCACCTCGTCCATGGAGTTGACGTTCATCGCTCGGCGCTGAGGCTCGAGCGCCATCGCATCGTCGAAGCGGGCGTAGAGCAACCGGTCAAAGAAGTAGATCGCCGGCATGAACTCGAGCTCTTCCGGTTTCTCTGGGACATCCTCGCGGTCGTTTACGATCCATACGGGCTCTCGATTCAAGAACCGCGCGGGCCCGACCGGGCCTGCGGCGTGGCCGCACGCGACGCTGAAGAGAGCGAGGGTGATAGGCACGAGTTTCACTGGTTGTCCTCCCGCGTTGTCGTTTCAAAGGTCGGGTCGAAGCTAAAGGTGAGCTGGAACTCACCGTCGATGCTCGTCCCGACGATCAGGCGTCCGAGAAAACTGTTGATCGTGTTGAACTGGAACCCGCCGCCGAAAGCGATGCGCGGGGCCTTTGGCCAATCCGCCAACGCGTCCAGGTCCCGGAAGGGAGCGCCCGCGTCCACGAAGAGATAGCCCCGGATGTTGCGTGAAATCGGGTAGCCGTACTCGACGCTCGCAAGGGCGACGTTTCGCTCGCGAAAGCGGTCTCGCTGATATCCTCGCAGAAAGATCGGGCCTCCGAGGGCCGGTAGGTCAATGAACGGCACTTCTTCGAGACCGCCGGTGACCCCCTCGACGTAGAGTCGCAGAGTGAGCGTGCGGTCGCCGCGATAGAGGCTGATGTAGCGCTGAAGGTCGATGCCCCAGCGTCCGTGAGCCGATCGGTCTTCTTCGACGAGGCCTGCTTGGTAGGCGATGAAGCCATTCAAGAGATACCCGGTAGAGGGTGACGCGGAAGAGTGGTAGCGCGCGTAGCGTTTGCGCCGGTCGTAGGTCAGGCTCGCTTCCGTGTAGAGGTTGGAGAGTCCGTCGACCAAACCGACGAGGCGGTTGGGATCGTAGACGTCGAAGATGCGCGAATCGTCGCCAAAACGAATCTCCCGCTCGAAGTCGCGCAGGCGATAGAGGCTCGAAACCAACAGGGTCAACGAGTCGCTGAAGGTGAATCGCGCGCCGACGCCGGTGGTCAAGCTGTCGTGGCTATAGCGGGTCGCGACGGCCGTGTCGTCAGTGATCGGGTCGATGAGATTGCCGTCGAGCGACTCCACATCGACCTGGTCTCCGTTGCCGAGGCCGAAGAACCGTGCGTTCGGCAGCTCTCTAAACTGCAAGAAAGCCCCCACGCTGATGTGGTCGCTGAAGGCTTTGCCGGAGTCGATGAGCGCCGAGTAGTTTTGGAGAAACTCGCCACCGTAGCTCGCGCGAAGGGTCAGATTCGCATCGGTGCCTTCGATGTCCTTCCACTTGAAGGACAGTCCGCCGGTGACCCCCAAACCGGACTGATAGCTCGCCGTCGGTAAGAGCCCCCGGGTCAGATCCTCGCTGAAAAAGACCGCCTGATAACGCTCTTTGAGCTGCCAGCGATTGAATGCGTAGGCCAGGCCGCGCAAGGGGGCCAGCGCCACCCACCAGACGCCGCGGACCGGATAGAGCGCCACGCGCGCGGTTTTTCGCCCGGCCCCCTCTTCGGGCTCGACCTCTTCCTCGAGGCCGGAGGCGCTCGTCTCGAGGGGAGCGTCCTCCGCGGCCAGCGGAGGCGTCTCCGGGGGCGCGTTCACCGGGCGCTCGTCCTCGGCAGCTTCGGCGCTCGGCGGGAGGGCCAGGGCGGCAAGAAGGATGACGAGGCCAAATCGCATGGAGCTCTGCCCGGGTTGAGTTCGTTTTCGAGGCACAGACCGTGAGCGTAACCCAAGTGCGAACGGTCCCCAAAAACGCCGGTGCATGGGCTCAAACGTGCGCTCCCCGGCGCGATCCGCGATAGTGGCAGCAGGCGGGTCCCTCTTCCGGGCCCCGCCATCGTCGTGATGCTCGAAACGCTCTTCCTTCTCTCGCTTCTGGCCGAGCCGGTCTCCTTCGAGACCGCGGGTGTCGTTTCGGTGCCGGTCTATGAGTTTGTTCTAAACCGGGAGGTCGGGCGCGATTGGCGAGACGCGCCCGATGAGCGACTGAAGGTGGCCCTCGAGACGTTCCTGCAGCAGACCGGCTATTCCCTCGCCTCGGTGAAGATCGAGCGCGTCGATGACACGCGGGTGATCGCGATCGACGAAGGGCTGCTCGACGGGATCGTCTTTCCGCTCCAGAGCGGTCTTCGTGCCTTTGCCGCCCGCGCGCTCATCAACCTGCCTCAGCAGGTCTATAACGAGCACCTGATCGCTCGCGAGCTCGAGCGTCTCGAAGAGGTGTTGGGGGTCGAGGTTCTCAGCACGGAGATTGTGCCGGTGAGTGGCGCGAAGGAGGTCGGCTGGCTCGAAACGCGGGACGAGACCCTCATGTCGCTCGTTCCCGGCGGCGACTTCGGGGATTTTCAGCTGCGCATCATGATCAAAGACACGGGCTTCACGCGCGGACCTCGGCTTCGGGTGGACGCGGAGGCGCCGGATGGTCTCGTCACGACCTTGCTCTACCGCACGGACCCCGTCTTCGCTTCCGACGACGCATTCGAGATCGGGGTCAATCTTGGGCTTCGGAGGTCGTCGGAGCCTTCCGGGCGCTTTTCCCGCGGAGGGGCCACCCTCAAGTGGTACTCGCGCACCCTCGGCGATTCTGGCCTACGTCTGCGCGCGGGTGGCGAGTGGCGCGTGATTCAGCGCGGGAGGCCCGATCTCGACATCGATCGCTACTTCTTCTACGAACTACGCCCAAACATCGGTGTGGAGCTCGACATCACGCGCACCTTCGAGCTCGAAGCGCAGATAGGCGTTCAGCAACGCAACCTCTTGGAGCTCGACGCCGGTGAGAACGCCGGGGATTTCGTCACTCCCACCGAGGAGCTGCGTCCCTACGCGGCGCTCGAGGGCGAGCTGATTCTAGGCTCCCTCAGTCGTCGCGCTCCCTTCCGCCACGAGATCGACTTCGAGCTCGAATACTACTTTGGAGAGCAGTCACTCGTGACCGGCCTCATCGAATACGAGAAGGCCTTCGCCATCGGCTGGGATGCGATATTCCTCGAGGTCTCCGCGAGCTTCGCTCAGCTCGAACCGGCGATCAACGAGGAGCGACGGGTTTCAGACCTTCTGCTCGGAGTCTTTGGCGACAACTTGTACAGTGCCACTCAGTACGGCGTGCAGGCTGAGTACCGAATTGCATTCGCTCGCGATCGGATCGCGGTGGGGCCGGTCGCTAATGGCGTGGTGTACTTCAACGACGGACCGAAGACCGCCGCCGCAACGGGGTTGGGACTCCACGGGCGGTTACTCGACAACTTCGCCGTCAGCCTCTACGGAGCCGTCGGCTGGACCAAAGGCTTCGAGCCCAACTTTGGTCTGTCCTTGGGAATCGAGCAGATCTTCTAACAGGCGCTTTGACCCCTTCGCGCTGGCCGTGTAGAGGCGGCGCATGAGCGACAACCCCCTCGGAAAGATCGACCGAACTGTCTTCGACGGCAGCATTCGCCAACGCCTCGGCCATCCGGACCCCGCCGTTCTGATCGGCCCGCAACATGGGGTCGATTCGGCGATTCTCGACATGGGTGAGGAGGTGATCGCGATCACCACCGACCCCTTCTTCATCGTGCCCGACTACGGATGGCAAAGGGCCGGCTGGTTTGCGGTTCACATTCTCGCCTCGGACGTCTCCACCTCTGGCCTGGCGCCGCGCTTTCTCTCCGTGGACCTGAATCTGCCGCCGAGCATGAGCAACGAGGACCTCGACGAAATGTGGTCCGCGGTACACGAGGCCTGTGAGAAACTGAAAGTCAGTATCGTCACCGGTCACACCGGTCGCTACGAAGGCTGCTCCTTTCCCATGGTGGGGGGCGCGACGATGCTCGCGCGGGGTCCCCACGACAAATACGTTTCGACGACGATGGCCAAGCCCGGTGACATCGTGATCGTGACCAAGGGCCCGGCGATCGAAGCCACTGCGTTGATGGCGGTGACCTTCCCGGCGCTCGTGGAACAGCGCGTGGGGTCTGAGCTTGCAGACGCCGCGCAGGAGCTCTTCTGGCAGATGACGACGGTGCACGACGCGATGACGGCTGTTTCCGTTGGGGTTCGAGACGACGGCGTGACGGCGATGCACGACGCGACGGAAGGGGGGATCCTCGGTGGTCTGTGCGAGATCGCTGAGGCGTCAGGGGTCGGCATGAGCATCGACGAGTCCGCGATTCCCGTGCGGCCGGAGGTAGAAGCCGTCTGCAATGCCTTTGACATGGGGACGCTCGCGTCGATCTCCGAGGGCACGCTGTTGTTGACGGCGACAGCAAGCAAGGCGCCAGATGTGCTCGCTGCTTTGCGAGATGCAGGGATCGACGCGGCCGCGGTCGGCGAGTGTACGGAAGATCCGAGCGAGCGCTCGATCTTTGGTGAGAAGGGCGAACAGCCTCTGGTGCCCCCCGATTTCGACCCGTTCTGGCCCGCGTTCGCCAAGGCAGCGGAGACCGCCAAGGGGTGAGCGCGCTCGTTCCCGTGACCCGAGCGGCCTTGCGGGTCTATCTCGTCCTCGACCTCGAGCGCGCGGGCGACCGCGCCGTGTGGCTCGCTGAAGAAGCGCTGGCCGCCGGGATCACCTGCCTGCAGCTTCGCGACAAACGAGGAACGATGAGTGAGGTGGAGCGAGTCGCAGCCGCGCTGCGTGGCAAGTTGCGTTCCGCCCGAGTGCCATTGATCGTCAACGACCGTCTCGATGTCGCGCTTGGTGTCGAGGCCGACGGAGTGCACCTCGGTCAGGGAGACGAACCGGTAGCGAGCGTGCTCGCTCGCGCGGCGGCGGCCGGGGCCCCCGGTTTTCCCATCGGTGTCAGCGTCACGACGGCGCAGGAGGGACGGGCAGCCCTAGACGCCGGAGCATCTCATCTCAGCGTCTCGCCGGTGTATGGCACGGGGAGCAAGCCCGACGCGCCGAAGCCCGCCGGCCTCGGCGGAGTCCGTGAGTTGCGGAGGGCCTTTGCGGACACGCCGATCGTCGCGATCGGTGGAATAAAGCCGGGGAATGCAGCGGAGATCATCGCAAGCGGTGCCGACGGGGTTGCCTTCGTGTCCCTGGTGACAGACAGTGGCTCGCCTGCTCCAGCGGTACGAGCGATGACGGTCGCCGTCGCCGAGGGCCTCGAGCGGCGGAAGGGGAGGGCGGGATGAGACCTGTCGTGATGACCGTTGCCGGGAGCGATAGCGGCGGTGGAGCGGGGATCCAAGCGGACCTGCGCGCGATCGGCGCCAACGGGGGCTTCGGCACCACGGTCCTCACCGCCGTGACCGCTCAGAATCTCGAGGGGGTGCGTGACGTGCACGGCATGCCCGTGGACCACGTGCGTGCACAGCTCGCCGCGGTGATGGGCGGCTTTCCGGTTGCCGCGGCAAAGACCGGGATGCTCTGGTCCGGTGAAACGATCGCGGTGGTCGTGCGCGCGGTGGAACGCTCCCGCTTCCCCTGGGTGGTCGACCCGGTGATGGTCGCGAGCAGCGGAGCGAAGCTGCTCCAAGACGACGCGATCGAGCGTTATCGCACGGAGCTCATTCCCCTCGCGGCCCTCGTGACGCCAAATCTCGACGAAGCGGCGGTGCTGATGGGGCGGACGCGGATCGCGGACGACGAGCATGAGGATGTGGCGCTGCACCTGGCGCGCGAGCACCGGGTCCCGTTCCTCGTGAAAGGAGGCCATCGCGAAGGTGCTCTCGTCGACGTTTTGGCACTCGACGGGCAGCTGCATCGTTTCCCTGCGACACGGCGCTCGCTCAACACGCACGGCAGCGGCTGCTCACTCTCCGCTGCGATCGCCACGCGACTCGCCACGGGCGATGGGGTGCGCGAGGCGGTGGAGGCGGGGCTCGCCTACCTCGCCGCGGCGGCAGCCAAACCGCATCAGATCAGTGAAGATACGCGGCTCCTGGGGTTGGAGTAGCGCCGCCCGCCCGCGAGGCCGGGTGCGCATTTGTCTCACATTGTCGCTATTTCCGTCGGTTACTTCGATCCTGCAACCGATGATCGCTTTGGGGGGTATGTCCCATTGAAAGCGAAACTGCCGGTCACCCCTTCTCAGTTTGGCCGGCGATCACTCATCCAGGGCACAAGGCGGCTCAATCGCCCCGGGTGAGGGATGTCTCTAGGACGGGGGGAGTCTCTGAGTGGTTCAGGGGCTCCCCCTGCCCAATCTCCCTCCGAGCGGTTTACGGGCGCGGAAGCGCTTTGATAAAGCGTCACTCCTCGTAGAGGAGGATGGGATGCGCAGTGCAGCGATCGCGTTGGCGGTCGTGGCCGCTTTGTTCGGCTGCGATGCGACGGAGTACCAGGGGCGGCCATTGAGCTCCTGGTTGAGCGAGCTCGACGACGAGCACGACTACAAGCGCCGAAACGCGCTGCTCGCGGTGACCGGGATCGCGCGAGAAGGCAAGCCCAAGCCGCGAGCCTTCATCGACGCGCTGCCGAAGGTGGCCGCTCTGCTCGACGATCCGAACCCGGGCGTTCAGGAGTATGCGCGCGACGCTCTCGTGGCGGTGGATGGACCCGCACGCGACCTCCTTTTCCGGGCGATGGACCGACCGAAAGCCAATCTCCGGTTCCACGGTGCGGTCGGCGTGCTCGCCCTCGAGCGGGAGAACGAAAGCGCCATGCGCGTGCTCCTCCAGACCCTGACCATGCACGGTGCACCGGAGCTCGCCGCGGAGGCGCAAGCGGCGCTGGTTGCCCTGGGGGCGCCGGCTGTCGAGCCACTCATCGACGCGCTCGACGAGCGCGACCGTACAACCCAGCTGCTCGCGGTGCAGACCCTAGGCAAGATGGAAGGCGCTGCCCGGGACGCGGTGCCCACCTTGCACGCGATTGCGCGCACGGATTTGGACGAAGAGCTGCGCGTGGCGGCTCTCTTCGCCATCGCGCGGATCGCGAGCCCGGAGCAGGGCATCGCGATTTTTGAAGAGCTTCGTCGCTCGGCGCCCGAGCGTGTTGCGAGCCAAGCCGCCGTGATGCTGCGTCGCTTCGAGAATCGAGAGGCACCCACCGTTCAGCAGGCCGCAGACGCTGCCGCCGCTGCGACACGCGAAGCGCGCGAGGATTGACCCACGACGTATGACCCTGAGCGTCCTCTCGCGGCCATGCAAATCGACGAGCTCGACCAAGTTCTATCGCTCCTGCAGCATCGGCTCGCCGTCGCATCCCGGGAGGAACGGTTCAATTACGTGCTCGTCTTCGAGAACCGCGGACCTGAAGCGGGCGCGTCACGGCATCATCCGCACCTGCAGCTCTACGGGATGCAAGTGGTACCGCCGGGAGTAGAGGACCTTCGGAATCGCGCGCGCCGCCACTGGGAGATCCGGGAGATCGGCGACGTTCTCGTGGCCGAGCTCGACCAGGGTGAGCGCCCTACAACCTCCTGCTTCACACCGCCTTCGAGCGCGATGCACTTGAGCGGGACAGCTTTCGATGGCACGTCGAGATCTTGCCGCGATTGATCACGCGAGCGGGGCTCGAGTGGACCGGGCAGCTCTATTTGAATCCTACGGCCCGGGAGGCTGCCGCCGTCGATCTTCGCGCGGCCGCGACCGCTTAGCACTAGGCACCTCGGGGTGCTCGTAATCGAAGTCAATGCCCCGATATCAATGCGCTTTTTTTGCGGGGAAATCGCGCCCCCCCCCTTTTCAGCGAGGGCCCGAGTGATCTATATCCACGAACCGCGGTGGGTGAGGGACCCCGAGGTCGCCTCCCCACCGGTGGTGGTTTGGGTTTAACACGCAGTTCCGAAGCACCGGGTCCGGTCGCGTGGAGCACCCCGTGGCGCGCGCTCGGTGCGGGAGCTCGAGGAGCACCATGACGGAAGCGAGAGCACTCACGGAGGGATCGGAAGGTCAGGCGCCTACCGCCCTCAACGAAACTCCGATGGTGGAGACCCGGGGCCTGCGCAAGCAGTACGGCCCCACTTTGGCGGTCAAGGACGTGTCTTTCAAAGTCAACCGCGGCGAAATCGTGGGCTTTTTGGGCCCCAACGGCGCGGGAAAATCGACGACGATGAAGATGATCACCGGCTATCTGAAGCCCACGGCCGGCAGCGCCTTCATCGGCGGAATCAACGTGGGCGAAGACCCGATCAGCGCGCAGCACAAGCTCGGCTACCTGCCGGAGAGCGCGCCGCTCTACGAAGACATGATGGTGGTCGATTTTCTGAACTTCGTGGCGGACTTGCGGGCGGTGCCGGCCGCCGGTCGCCGCGAAAAGCTCACGCGCATCGCCGAGCGCTGCGGATTGAAGGCGGTGCTCGGGAAGGACATCTCCCAGCTCTCGAAAGGATTCCGACAGCGCGTCGGCTTGGCCCAGGCCATGGTTCATGATCCGGACCTATTGGTCCTCGACGAGCCGACGAGCGGTCTCGACCCGAACCAGATCGTCGAGATCCGAGAGCTCATCAAGGACCTCGGTCGCGAGAAGACCGTCATCCTCTCGACCCACATCCTCCCGGAGGTTCAGGCCACCTGTGACCGGATCATCATCATCAACGAAGGCACTCTGGTCGCCGACGATACGCCGGACCGCCTCAACGAGTCCGAGTCCGGCTCGATGGTCCGCGTGGTCGTGCGGGAGAAAGAGGGCGGCGCCGACCGGGAGACGATCAAGACGCTGCTGAGCAATCTGCCTGGGGTTCGCGGTCTCGATGTCGTGGACGGCGAGGGCAAGGGAACCTTCGGGTTCAACCTTCGCACCGGGAGCGACCAAGACCCGCGGGCCGCGGTCTTCGAAGCCGCAGTCAACAATCAGTTCATCCTACTCGACATGCACCGGGAGAGCGTATCCCTCGAGGATACCTTCCGCCGCCTCACCATCGGGGAGGTCAAGTGATGCGAAACGTTTGGATCATCGCGCGCCGTGAGCTGCGCAGCTACTTCGACTCGCCCGTCGCCTACATCGTCGTCTCGGTGTTTCTCTTGGTGGTGGGCTGGATGTATTTCAGCGCGGTCTTCATCGATGGAGAAGCTTCGCTTCGGCGCTTTTTTCAGCCGAGTCTCTTCTCCCCGGCGTTCCTGCTCACAATCATGATTCCGGCGCTGACCATGCGGTTGATCGCCGAAGAGCGAAAGAGCGGCACGATCGAGATGCTGAGCACTCTGCCCATCCGCGATTGGGACGTGGTTCTCGGCAAGTTTCTCGGCGCGACGCTACTCATCACGATCGCTCTGGCGATGACCTTCATGTATCCGCTGACCATCGCCGGCGTCGGCCCCCTCGACTGGGGGCCGGTGATAGCTGGCTACGTAGGAATGTTTTTGTTCTCAGCGTCGCTCGTCGCGATTGGGCTTCTGTGCTCGACCCTGACGGACAACCAAATCGTTGCGTTCATCATCGCTTTCTTGGTGAGCGCGCTGCTCTATTTCATCTACTTCCTGCAACCGTTCGTGCCCGCGTTCGCGGCGCTCTTCGAGGTGCTGTCGATCAGCTACCACCTCGAAGCGCTCGCGCGCGGCGTGATCGACTCGCGCAACGTCCTCTACTACGTGACTCTGACCGCGGGCGCTCTGTTCCTGGCTGAGCGCTCGGTCGCCCGGCAGCACGCCTGAGGAGGGATAAGATGAACAAGACGACCAATTCGCTCGTGTTGACCGCTGCCGTGATCGGCATCCTCGTGATGCTCAACATCATCGGCTGGAATGCCTTCAGCCGACTCGATCTCACCGAGGACCAACGATTCACCCTCAGCCCGGCGACGACCGCGATGCTCGACCGTCTCGAGGACCCGGTCACCATTCGGGCCTACTTCTCCGAGCAGATGTCGCCGCGGTTCTCGAACAACCGGCGCTACGTGCGGGACATACTGGACGAGTACTACGCGGCCTCGAATGGACGTGTGGTCTACGAGTTCATCGACCCGGTCGCGGAGGAGACCGAAGAGGACAAGGAGAAGAAGAAGGACCTGAAGCGTGACCTCTTCGGTCGGATCGTCCGCGAGAAGACCAGCGTCGAGCAAGAGCTCGAGCAGCAGGGGATCGCCGCGGTCACCGACCAGGTGGTGGAAGGCGACGGGATCCAGAATCGAAAGGTCTACATGGGAATCGTCGTGAAACACGACGATGACACGGAGGTGCTCCCCGTCGTCCAGGATCCGACGACCCTCGAGTACGAGCTGACCACCATGATCCGCAAGCTCACGCGTCCCACGACTCCGAAGGTGGCGATCGTCAGCGGCTTTGGCGGACCCACGGAGCAAGAGGGTCTTCAGGCGCTCTATCAAATCCTCCGGAGCCAATACGATGTGGTGACCCTGGATATGAGCCAGGACCCGACCATCCCGGACGACGTGCGGGCCATCATGGTCGTGGGGCCGACTCAGAGCTTCAGCGACGAGGCCAAGCGCGAGATCGATCGCTTTGTCGTCGACGGTGGCGCGGCTGCGCTCTTCCTCGACGACTACGACGTCAACCTGAGCAATCTTCAGACCACGGACGTGGACCATGGTCTCGACGCGCTGCTCGCCGCTTACGGCGTGAAGGTCAGCGAAGGCCTCGTTCTGGACGGTGAATGTCAGACCATTCAGGTGCAGGGAGGAGCGATGCTCGGCGGGATCCCCATTCCTCAGCCGATCAAATATCCGCTCATTCCGTCGCCTCGCCAGTTGGATCCGGAGAACCCGATCACGCGTGGTCTCGGCCAATCGGTCTTCCCGTTCACCAATGCGCTCACCTTCGAGGTTCCGGAGGGAGCCGAGCTCGAGACCGCGGTATTGGCCCACAGCTCCCCGGATTCCTGGCTCACGAAGGGTCCACTCAACACGGACCCGTTTGCGATTCAGCGCCTGACCACGGATCAGGTGCAAAATCAGGGGACCCACAACTTCTTGGTGACCGTCAAAGGCGCCGTTCCGGGGTTCTTCCAGACCGAGCAGGTTCAGGAGCGTTCCGCGGATTCTCGCATCATCGCGGCAGGAACTTCGCGATTCATGCGCGACGAAATCCTGATGCGCTCGCCGGTGCATCAGAATCTCACCCTGAACATGATCGACTGGATGCTGCTCGACGAGCAGCTCTTGAAGATCCGCACTCGGGGCCTGACCTCGGCACCGATCGAAGAGCTGAGCGACAGCACCCGCGCGACCATTCGCTACGGCAACATGGTAGGGCTGCCGCTATTGTTCGTGATCTTCGGGCTCGTGCGCTGGCGCATGCGCGAGTCCAAGCGCGCGAGCGTGACGTTCTAACTCGAATCCATTCGACGACGGAGAGATCGAAATGAATCGTACGACGTTGGTCGCTGTCGGAGTGTTTGTGCTCCTGTTGGTAGGCGTGTTCGCCACTCAGAGAGATACGCCAGAGCGTGGCATCGAGCGCGTGAGCTTCAGCTCGCTCGAAAAAGACCGGGTGGACGTGCTCGAGATTCGAGGTCCGAACGAGGTGACGCTCACCAAGAACGATGGTCAGTGGCGGGTCGATGGAGTGGGGAAAGACGCGGACGCGTCGATGGTGGAGCGTGCGCTGGACCAGCTGATGAAGGTCGAGACGAGCGACCTCGTCACCAAATCCGAAAAGCGCTTCGAGGACCTCGGTGTCTCCGAGGAAAAGGGCGTGAAGGTCGTCGCCAAGGATGGAGGCAAGGAGCTCGCGTCTTTCATCCTAGGGAACGGAGCGTCTGGCGGCTCGTACCTGAGGGTGGACGACCGGGTCTTTGCCGCCGAGGGGATCTACAAGGGCACCTATGACCGAGAAGCGGATTCTTGGCTCGACCGACGGGTGTTCCGCGGTCGTCGCATCGACGATGTGGAGAAGCTCACCGTTGCGCTTCAGGGACAGCCGCCCTTCGATCTCGTCAAAAAAGATGGTGTCTGGGCCTTAGGCGACGGCGTCCAGGTCCCGGAGGGTTTTCGTTTCGACAAGAACGCCGCACGCAACGTCGCTTCGACGCTCGTGAACCTGCGGGCTCGTGACATCGTACTCGATGGTGTGGTGGCCGACACGGGGCTCGGCGAAGGGGCGGACGCGTTCGCGCTCACCTTCGCGAAGGGCGAGAGCAACGATGCCGGGACGGTGACCCTTCGCCTCGGCGCGGCGGTGCCACAGGGCGAGGAAGAGAAGGATCCGGGGCAGGTCTACGCGATGGTCGATGCGCGCGCCGATGAGGTCATCACGCTCCTGGACTCACAGGCGCAGAATCTGCGTCGCGGACTCGACGCCCTGCGTGACCTGAAGGTGATGGACTTCGACCCGGCGAAGGCGACGAAGCTTTCCATTCGCGGCGAGCACCGCGTCGACCTGGAAAAGAAGGACGGGGCCTGGACCCTCGGGGCACATAGCGAGAAGGAGCCCGATGATTACGAGTTCGACCCGGCCTCGGTGATGCG
The DNA here is from genome assembly GCA_964468125.1 of uncultured Bdellovibrionales bacterium. Classification (GTDB taxonomy): domain Bacteria; phylum Myxococcota; class XYA12-FULL-58-9; order XYA12-FULL-58-9; family CAYXVF01; genus CAYXVF01. Next base: position 19,369 of record CAYXVF010000016.1, read on the forward strand.
TCGGCTACGCGCGGTGCAGAACGCGCGCGCCACCGGCGTCGTGACCGACATGACTCTAGCCTCGGCCGGGTTGAGCCGCCCCAGCGCGGAAGTCGTCGTCACTCTCGAAGACGGCTCCACCGCGAGACTAGCCTTCGGAACGCAGTTTAAGGACGAGAACGAGCGCGACCACGTCTACCTGACGGGCAATGGGGATGGTCTGGTGTACAAAACGACGACTTGGGTCCGCGACAACACCACCAAGGGTCTCGATAGCTTCAAGAAGCAGGCCGCGCCTGCGGGCGGTGCCATGAGTGGCCTAGACCCCGCCGCGCTTCAGAACCTGCCGCCCGAGGTGCGCAAGAGCCTCCAGCAGCAGATGGCGCAGCAAGCGCAACAGCAAAAGATGCTCGAGCAGCTCAAACAGCAATGACGCGTCGAGGCGCCAAGGCCGATGGTGGGCGGCCGCCGGGTGGCTGCCCTGCGAGCTCCTGCTCGGACTCGAGCTCGCGTGGCCTCAGGATGCGGGCTGCTTCAGATCGACGATCCGCGGCAAGCTAAACCATCCAAGGTCTGGCGTGATCGCGAGCGTGAGGCGACCGGTGTTCATGGCCATCGCGGCGCGCGCGCCTTCGACGACGACGAACTTGAACCCGAGGTGCTTCGGCATTTCCAGATAAATTTCGTCACGCGCGGGGAAGTAGCGGCCGGCAACTACGGCAACAGCGCCGATCCGGATGCCCGTCGCATTTTGCGAGAGTACAACGAGCGCTCACCCGCCTGTTGCGGCTAGCGCTGGACGAGCAGGACGTAGGACGTGCCGTCGGGGGCGACGTAGAAGTCGATCGCGCGGACCACGGAGAATTCACTGGCGGGCGTGAGGTACCCACTTCGGGTCGAAGGGGGCGGCCGGACCAGATGACCGAATCCCCGGCGGACGGCGAGACGCATGGAGTGTTCCGGCTTCGCCTCCGGTAGGGCGCTACCGACAGCGAATCGCCGGCCCTGCAGGTCTACCCAGGTCGAGCGGCGTGTCCACTCGGGCGCGGCCGGTCGTTGAAAGAGCTCGAAGGTGAGGTCGGGCGTCTGAATGCAGCGACCCCCGTTTCGCCCCAGGGTGACCGCGGCGGCGGCACAGTACTCGTCGATTCGAAAGGACCTCTCCAGGACCAGCATCTCCGGGTCCCAAGGGGGTGGGGGAGTCGAAACGGGCGCTGGCGCGCCGCCGGTCCCGCAGGCGCACGCGAGGAGAAATCCTACGAAAGAGGAAGCGAACCGCATGAGATTCTAGAACTATGCACCGCGCGTCGCCATTCCAAGAGGACTTCGCTCGCGGATTGATTCCTGCGCCGCTGCGGCCGATGCTGCGGCGCAACCATGATAAGTGTAGTGATCCCCGCGCTCAACGAGGAGCAGACGCTCGAAGAGCTTCACCGCCGCGTCGTTGCCGCTGCGGGAGCCTGGGGTGATGAGTGGGAGCTGATCCTCGTCGACGACGGAAGCACCGACGGGACCTGGGCGCTCATCGAGGCGCTCCACCGCCGCGACTCCCACGTCTGTGGTTTGCGTCTCTCGCGCAATTTCGGTCACCAGGCCGCGGTGAGTGCGGGGCTTCAACACGTTCGAGGCGAGGTTGCGGCCGTGCTCGACGCCGACCTGCAAGATCCGCCAGAGGAGCTCGCGCGGTTCTTCGCGAAATGGCGCGAGGGATTCGAGGTGATCTACGCGGTCAGGACCCAACGCAAGGAAGGGCTCCTCAAGCGGGCGAGCTACTACCTATTTTACGGGCTCCTGTCTGTCCTCGCGACCGTCGACATCCCTCTCGACTCCGGGGACTTCTGTGTGATGGACCGCAGAGTCGTTGACGCCCTGAACGCGATGCCAGAACGCAATCGCTTCGTTCGAGGGCTGCGGTCCTGGACTGGCTTCAAACAGGTGGGGCTCAGCTACGAGCGTTCGTAGGAGGGGTACAGCTCTTGAGCCTCGGGATTCTCGGTGAGTACGTCGGAAGGATCTTCGAGGAGGTCAAACAGCGGCCGCTCTATCTCGAGAGCGATCGCGTGGGTCTCGACGAGGAGCACCGGTGAAACGGGAGCAGCTCGTTCTCTTCGGTGACATCGAAGACCGCCACTGGTGGTTTGCGGCACGCCGCCGGTTTTTTGCGCATCTCGCAGACCAGCTCTGCTCAGCGAGGGCGCGCATATTGGACGTGGGCTGTGGCACCGGCGGAAATCTCGCGGCACTCACCGGTGATCGCGACGGCGTGGGCGTCGATGCGTCTGCAGACGCGGTGGCGCTCGCGTGCGAGCGTTTTCCGAATCTGAGGTTCTCGCACCGTCGCATTACCGAAGGGATCGAAGCAGAGCTCGCGGACGCGGACCTCGTGCTTTTGACCGATGTCCTGGAGCACGTTCGCGATGATTTCGAGTTCCTGTCGCGCCTTCTTGCCCCGATGCGCCCGGGCAGCCGACTTCTGCTCACCGTGCCGGCGGAGGAAGCGCTCTGGAGTCCCCACGACGAGGCGGTGCCGCATTTCCGGCGCTACGATGCCCCACGCCTGCGCGCGGTATGGACCGGTCCGCCGGTCCGCGAGCGTCTTTTTTCTCCCTTTAATGCTTATCTCTACATTCCCGTTCGCGCGGTGCACGCGCTGACCTCGCGACTGCGATTCGCCGCGGGACGGGCGAACACCGATTTTTCCATCCCGCCGCAACCCGTGAATGCGGCGCTCGAGGCGCTCTTCGCGCACGAGCGTCACGGATTGGCCGAGGCGATCGGCCGCGGAAACCCCGCGTTCCCCCGAGGAGTCAGCTCGATCGCGATATTGGAGCGCGAACAGGGGGAGATTCCGGTGCGTCGCAAACCGCAGAGCTTGCCGCCGGACCGCTTCGATCCACCGGTTTCCGCATCCAAAATCGTGTGAAACGAATCATCGGCCGACGAGACGCGCACATCGAAAGGAGACGCAGCAGATGCGAAGCAACTACGGATTCGGCAAGAGAGTAGACGGGGCCTTCGACGCCGTCGTGGAACGGGTTACGGCCGCTCTCGCGAAGGAAGGTTTCGGCGTCCTGACGGACATCGATGTCGCGGGCACGATGAAAAAGAAGCTCGACGAAGACATGCCCCCCTACCGGATTCTCGGGGCCTGTAACCCGCCCCTGGCGCACCGCGCGGTGAGCGAGGTTCCGGACATTGGACTCTTGCTTCCCTGCAACGTCGTGGTCCGCCAAGACGAGGCCGGCGATGTGCACGTCGACTTCATGGATCCGCGGGCGGTCATGGGGCTCGTGGAGCACCCGGGAATCGCGCCCCTCGCAGACGATGTGAAGGGACGCCTCGACCGGGTCCTGGAGGCACTCTGAGTGGCAGGAGCACACATGTGGAAAGCGTTGAGCGTCGCGACGTTGCTTCTTGCCCTGCCGCTCGCGGCCCACGCGGAGCCCACGGCGATCGCAGTGCGCACCGTAGCGAAGGGTGCGAAATTCATCGGCAGCGGGATGGGCGGGGTTCGAGTCACCATCGCGGATGCGTCGACCGGTGAGCTCTTGGCCGAAGGGGTGATAACCGGCTCCACGGGCGACACCGGCAAGCTCATGACGGAAAAGCTGCCGCGCCTCGCACCTCGGGCCACCGAAGGCTCGGCGGTTTTCGCGACGACGCTCGACGTCGACACTCCCCGAATGCTCCGTGTCACCGCGCGCGGCCCCTTGGGCCAACCGCAGGGAATGGCCGAGGCGAGCACCACGCTGTGGCTCGCGCCGGGCATGCCGGTCACCGGGGGGGACGCCGTCCTGCTCGAGCTTCCTGGCTTCGTGGTCGACGTCGTGCAGCCCGTCGCGACCGAGGCGGTTGCCGTCGGAAAGACGGTGACGGTCCACGCGAACGTCGTGATGATGTGCGGCTGTCCCTTGCAGCCCGGAGGGCTTTGGGATTCCTCCAAAATGAAATTTCTCGCCTTCGTTTACCGCGACGGTCGAGAGATCGCCCGCGTGCCCGCACGCTACGCGGGGCAGGCCAATCACTTCGAGGCCAAGGTCCCGGTGAAGAAAGCGGGTTCCTATCAGGTGACCTTTGTGGCCCATGACCCACGGGATGGGAACACGGGGGTCGATTCGGTGGTCTTTAGCGCGAAGTAGCGCTCAACGCAGATGGCGCTCGTGCAGATAGACGTGAACCGGGCCCGCTCCCGTCTCCGGATGGATCCGCACATAACCCGGCGGATTGCCCGCCGTGCGTCGGACCAATGCATCGGGTTTGCCCTCCGCCACCGCCTCTCGGAGCATGCGGCGCACTTCAGCGCTCCCCGCCTCGTAGTAGTAGACGTCGTTGAAGAGCGGTACGTGGCCTGCGTAGAGCGGCAGCTCCGGGCGGAAGGAAAGCACCCCGGAGCCCGCCGGAAGCCGTTCCCGAAGCAACTCGACCGCACGTTTGAGCTCCGGTCCGTCGGCGCGCGGGACCAGCACCCGACCACGCACCGTATTGCTGTGGAAGACCACGATCTGCAGCCCCATCGCGAGCGCGAGCATCGTGGCACTCGCCGCTCGAGGGAGGCCCGCCTCGAGCCATCGCTGTGCCTGCAAGCCGGTACACAGCGCCATCGCCAAAGCGAGCTCCATGAAGTGATTTACGTTGGCGCCCAAATGCCCTGCCCCCACGAGGCCGATCGCGAGAGCTGCTGCGAAGTAGGCGAGGGCAGCCCAGAGCTCGGGACGGCGGTTTCGCTCCGTGATGCAGTCCCAGGCGAGCGATCCGCCGGCGAGGAGGCCTAGGACACTCAACGGCTGCCCCGAGAACTCGCGAAAATGCCCGAGGGCACGCACGAAGGAGACGCCGAAATCGCCGACCTGGGAGCCCGCGTTCGTGAGGTAGTGGAGGTTGCCGGTGCCGGCGAGAAGGGCCAGAAATGCGCCACCGACCAGGAGCAGACCGGCCAAAAAGGCCGCCGTCGGCCGGACGCGTCGCGTCGAGAGCAGGAGAAGAACGATCGCCGGCGCGGTCGCGATCAGGGTCACCTTCGTGGCGAAGGCGGTGAGGCTCAGCATGCCGGCGAGAACGAAGGGGGCCGGGCGATCGCGTTCGAGCGATCCCATGACGAGGGCGAGGGCGAGAAAGCCACAGGCCGCACCAAACATGTCCACGCGCATGAGCGTCGAGTAGCGCCACACGGTTACATTGAGCGTCAACGTGATGAGCGCGATCCAAATCGCGTCGTCGCTCCCAAAGCGGGACAGCACCCGTCGCATGGCCCACCAGACGAGGAGGAGTGAAGCGAGGCTCAGGAGACGACCAAACCAGAGCGCGGGTCCGAACACCACGAACCCTAGGCCGGTGGCGGCGTAATACGCGGGCCCGTAGGAGGAGAACATCCAGGGCCACTGGCCGAACACCTCCGGACCGTAGACTGCGCGGCCTTGGCCGAGCCACAGGGCCGGCGTCAGCGAATGGCCCTCGTACTCGTAGTCAAAGGCGCCAAACGCGGTGAAGAGCCCGAAGGTGACGAGACTCGCGAGGCTCGCGAGCGCAAGGGTGCGAAGGTCGAGTCTCACCGACCCGCTCTCTGGATGGATCGCGCCAAGAGCTCGCTCGGCTGAATCCTGGGCGGATGCGGTATGTCGGTTTGCCGCTGGGAGAGGTCGGTCAGGATCGCATCGGCGCCCAGGCGTCTTTCGAGTCTCTTGGCGAGGGATTCAGGGACCATGGCGCTTCTTTGCCACTCTAGGCAGCAAGTTGGGGTCAGGGGAACCCGCCGGTATTTTTCCCAAGACGCGGTTTTTTGCCCTCCCCAGCTCTGGCCCCGGTTTGACTCCCTGCACCCAGGACGACTAGTTTCCGCCGCCAGTAGACCACGAGCACGAAAGCCATCAGGCCAACGGAGACGCCATCACCATGAAGAAGAACTTCCTGTTTACCTCCGAATCTGTCAGCGAAGGCCATCCGGACAAGGTGGCGGACCAGATCTCCGACGCGATTCTCGACGCCATCATCGCGGACGACCCGATGGCGCGGGTGGCCTGCGAAACGCTCGTGAAGACCGGCTACGCGATGGTGGCTGGGGAGATTACGACCAAGACCTACGTCGAAATCCCCGACATCGTCCGAAACACGCTCAAACAGATCGGCTACAACTCGAGCGACATGGGTTTCGACTACGAAACTTGTGCCGTCCTCACCGCCATTGAAAAGCAATCACCAGACATCAACCAGGGCGTCGACCGCGCTGACCCGGAAGAGCAGGGCGCGGGCGACCAGGGCATGATGTTCGGTTACGCCTGCGACGAGACCGACGAGCTCATGCCCGCGCCGATCCAGTATTCGCACCGGCTGGTGAGGAAGCTCGCGGAGCTCCGCCACTCGGGTACCCTGAAATTCCTTCGGCCGGACAGCAAGAGTCAGGTCACGTTCCAGTACGAGGATGGTAGGCCGAAGGCGGTGACGACCGTCGTGATCTCGACACAGCACACGCCGGACGTCGAGCAGAAGACCCTGCAGGACGCGGTGATCGCCGACGTCATCGAAAAAGTGATCCCGAAGGAGCTTCGCGCTTCCAACATCGCATACCACGTCAACCCAACGGGCAAGTTCGTCATCGGTGGCCCGATGGGAGATGCGGGGCTGACCGGCCGAAAGATCATCGTAGACACCTACGGCGGAATGGGCCGTCACGGCGGCGGTGCTTTTAGCGGTAAGGACCCGTCGAAGGTGGACCGAAGCGCGGCCTACTATGCGCGCTACATCGCGAAGAACATCGTCGCCGCCGGTCTCGCCAACAAGTGCGAGGTGCAGCTCGCCTACGCGATCGGCGTTGCGGAGCCGGTCTCGATCATGGTCGACACCTTCGGGACCGGCCAGGTCGCCGAGGAGAAGATCGAAGCCGCGGTGCGCGAAGAGTTCTCGGCGCGGCCCGCCGCGTTGATCAGGCGCCTCGACCTGCTGAAGCCCGTCTACCGCCAAACCGCTGCCTACGGCCACTTCGGGCGTCCCGAGTTCACGTGGGAGAAGACAGACGCGGCCGAGCGCCTGAAGTCCCTCGTCGGCTGAAGTGGGGCATAGACCTCCGCAGCAGAGCGTTGTAAAGCGCAGGGCTCATCGTTGCCCCTCGAGGCTTTGCGGAGTGAGCCATCAGCACCTTTGAAGCGCTGATCCTCGGGATCATCCAGGGACTGACCGAATACCTGCCGGTCTCGAGCTCAGGACACCTCGTCCTCGGCCGCGAGCTGTTGGGCATCGGCGAGCCGGACCTCTTTTTCGACATTCTGGTGCACGTGGCGACACTGGTCGTCACGCTGATTATCTATGCGCGCCCCGTGGCATCGATGACCGGCGACCTGATCGCGGGCGCCAACGAGGTGGCGCGGGGTTGCGCCCTAGGAGCGATGCTGGCGGAGCGGCCGGACGCAAAGCTCTCTCTGCTCATCATCGCGGGCACCGTACCCACCGGAGTCATCGGCGTCGTGTTCAAGGACGCCCTCGAGTCTCTCTTTGAGATCCCGGTTGCCGCGAGCGCCATGCTCATGGTCACCGCGGCGCTCCTCATTGCAACGCGCTTCACGCGGGCGGACGGGCGCAAGGATGCGGAGATGACCCTGCGCGACGCACTGATCATCGGGCTCGTGCAGGGTTTTGCGATCATCCCGGGAATTTCCCGCAGCGGTTCGACCATCGCCGCGGCCCTTCTCCTCGGACTGGACCGTGAGCTCGCAGCGCGCTTTTCCTTCCTGCTTTCCGTCCCCGCGATCCTTGGGGCACTCGTCCTGAAGCTGCGCGACCTGGAGGCGGGGGTGGCGATTTCCGGGAGCGCCCTCGGCGTCGGCTTCGTTGCGGCGCTCGCGACCGGGTTCGTGGCGCTGGTCGTGCTTCTCCCCCTCGTTCGCCGCGGCCAGCTCCACTGGTTCGCGATCTATCTCGTGCCGGTCTCGATCGCCGGCGTTATCCTCGCCCGGTGAAGCTGGAGATCATCATCGACGCTCTGCGTGCCTACGAGCCGCGGCCGCTCGCACGTGGGTCTATGGCACCGGCGGCCGTCCTCGTGCCTCTGCGTGAGCGCGGCGACGCGACCGCTGAGCTGGTCCTCACCCGGCGCGCGGAGGGCCTCGGCTCGCACGCGGGACAGGTCGCCTTTCCCGGCGGCAAGGTCGATCCGGACGACCCCACGGTCGAGGACGCGGCGCTCCGTGAAGCGCAAGAGGAGCTCGGGATCGATCCCCGGCGGGTGGAGCTCGTCGGCGCCCTCGACCACATTCCATCGGTGACCGGATTTCACGTGACCCCGGTCGTGGGCATCGTCGACCCCGCGGTCGCCTTTGTGCCGAACCCGGGAGAGGTTGCGCGGGTGTTCACCGTCCCCGTTTCCGAGCTGATGCAGCTCGACCGTTGGGAGCTGCGAAACCATCTGCATCGCGGCGGTGAGGTGAAGGTCTGGCATTTTCCCTGGGATGGCGAGGAAATCTGGGGAATGACCGGCTTCATGCTCCGTCGTTTCGTCGAAATGCTCGACGCCTTTTACGGTTCCGCGCGACCGTGATAAGGACTCGTCGCCCATGAAAGGACGACCCGTGAAGAGGATTCTGCCCACCGCGATCTTCCTCGTGGCGACCACTGCCGCGGCGCAAAACGAGGCACCAGACGTTGACCCGAGCGAGGACGACATCGGTCTGAAGATCGGGACCGTCGAAGAAGGGGACGATGAGCGCAAGAGTTATCGTTCGCGACGGCCGAAGGTTCGCGACGGTTCTTGGCTCGCGAAAGACAAGCCTCTCCCGGAGGTAGTCAAGGTCCGCAGCCGCTACGAGGCTTTTCTCGAGGCCGAGCTTCGCAAGCACTACGCGCGCCTGGCGGTCTTGGACCGCATCATGGAGCTCGCCGAGGAGAACGACGACGACAGCCTCGCCGCTCGCACCGACACGGTTCGGCGCAAGGAAGTGCAGCGCTTTCGTCGCGTCATGACCGACTTTCGAGCCCAGGCCCAAGCGCGTCGGGTGGCGGGGTTTGACGAGTGATGCGCACTCTCACGCTGCTAGGACTGTTCTTGCTCGCCGGGTGTGGGGGATGCGGTGAGACGCCGTCGAGTCCGGCCCCAACGCCAGACCAAGGCCCGGTGACACTGAAGGAGCCGAGCACGGAGCCCGGAGAATCCACCGGAAGCTCGGCCTACCGCGAAGCCTACGACCGTGCCCACGACGAGATCACCATCGACAACGCGCGCGAACGCCTCGACACCCTAAATCGTGAGATCGAAGAGGACCTGAAGAAGTGAACGTGAACGAAGGCATCTTTCGCCAGTACGACATTCGTGGAATCGTAGGCGAGACACTCAACGCCGAAGTCGCCCGGGCCCTCGGTTGCGCCGTCGGTACAACGGTTCGACGTGGCGGTGGCGGTCGAATCGTCGTCGCTCGCGACGGCCGGATCTCTGGTCCCGAGCTGCAGGAGGCGTTCGTGTCCGGCGCGCTCTCCACCGGGGTCGACGTAGACCGTGTCGGAGTCGTCCCGTCCCCGGTGGGCTACTGGGCGATCCCGCATCTGGAGGCCGACGGCGGCGTCGTGATCACCGGCAGTCACAATCCTTCGAGCTACAACGGCTTCAAGATCACCCTTCTCGGCCGGTCGGTCTGGGGCGATGGGATTCAACGGCTGCGAGCGCTCGTGGAATCAGAGGACTTCGAGCGCGGCGAAGGTACGGTCCGCGACCGAGACGTCTTGGAGCGCTACGTCGACGAGCTCGCCGAGAATCTCGCGCCCGCAAGGCGCAAGCTCAAGGTCGTCGTGGACGCGGGCAACGGGGTTGGAGGACTCAGCGCGGTCCCGCTCTTCGAGCGCATGGGTCACGAGGTCGTGCCCCTCTACGTCGACGTGGACGGCCGATTTCCCAATCACCACGCTGATCCGACCGTGGAGGAGAATCTGAGCGCCTTGAAGGCGGCAGTAGCTGAGCACGGAGCGGATTTGGGCATCGGCCTCGATGGCGACGGTGATCGAATCGGGGTCGTGGCGCATGACGGCACGGTGATTTGGGGGGACCGATTGATGATCCTCCTCGCCCGAGCGGTGCTTCAGGAGGAGCCGGGCGCGACTATCATCGGGGAAGTGAAATGCTCGAAGACCATGTACGACGAGATCGCGAAAGCCGGCGGTCACCCGGTGATGTGGATCACCGGTCATTCGCTGATCAAAGAAAAGATGAAGGAGACCGGTGCCGCTCTCGCAGGGGAAATGAGTGGCCACATCTTCTTCAAGCATCGCTACTACGGCTTTGACGACGCCACCTACGCGGGTGGACGGCTCCTCGAGCTCGTGAGTGGCAGCGACCAGAGCGTGAAGGATTTGCTGTCGGTCGTACCCGAAATGCACTCGACGCCGGAGCTTCGCCGCGAGTGCCCGGATGAGCTCAAGTTCGAAGTCGTGAAACGGGTCGTGGCGCGCTTCAAAGAAGAGGCGGAGCGCGAAGGCTTTGAGGTGCTCGACATCGACGGCGCGCGCGTGCAGTGGCCCGATGGCTGGGGGCTCGTGCGGGCGAGCAACACCACGCCGCTTCTCGTTCTGCGTTATGAGGCCGAGACCGAGGCGCGCCTCGACGAGATCCGCGCTCGAATCGAGGCGGCGATCGACGACGCGATGGGAGCGGTGAGCGCATGAAGCGTTCGATCGGTGTAGACATTGGCGGGACCAACCTGCGCGCCGCCATCGTCGATAGCTCCGGCGCAATCCACGAGGTCCATCGCCAGAAGGTCTCCGATCGATCCGTCGATGGGCTCGCCGAAAGCGTCCGTGAGGCCGTGGAAGCGATCGGCGGCGACGAGGAGCGAGGCCCGGTCGGCGTGGGGATCGCTGGGTCGGTGCGCGCCGCCGAAGGAATCGTCGCCGTGGCTCCGCAGCTCGGCTGGCGTGAAGCGCCTTTCGGAGCGGCCCTCCAGCGCGAGCTCCAGCGGCCAGTGCGGCTCGTGAACGACCTCTCGGCGATCTGCCTCGGCGAAGCGCGCGTCGGTGCCGGCGACGGCTCGGGCGAGGTCGCCTGTTTGTTCGTGGGCACGGGCGTCGGTTTGGGCGTCGTAGCCCACGGCAAGCTCGTGGAGGGGCAGGACGGTCTCGCCAGTGAATTTGGACACGTGCGTTTCGATGCGAGTCCCGATGCGCGCGCCTGCAATTGCGGGCAGAAGGGGTGTATCGAGGCCTTCCTCGGCGGCACGCACCTGCCGGCACGGCTGCGCGAGGTCGCGCGCTCACGCGGAATCGAAAGCCCTCTTCTGTCGCGCGACGATCTGAACTCGTCCGTAATCGAGCAGGAGGCGCAGGCCGAGGAGCCGGCGGCGGTCGCCTTGTGGGAAGACAGCGCGGTCAAGCTCGCCTGGGCGATGGGGGCGGTGCTCATGACGTTCAACCCGAAGGTCTTGGTGCTCGGTGGCGGCGTGCTCTCGACCGCACCGTCGCTGGCCGAGCGCGCAAAAGCGCTGCTTCCGGATTTTGCCTGGGAGAGCTTCCGAGCCAACACCGAGATCCGCACGACCCTGCTCGGCGACGACGCGGGCATTCTCGGTGCTGCGTTGATCGCGGCGGACGAAAGCGACTGAGACCCGGTCAGCGGACCCGCTCGGACACCTGCGCGGCGAAGCGGTGCAGTGCGTCTTCGTCGCCTTCGATCTGCTCCGCCAAATCCACCAGGCGAGCGGAGAGCTCGCGCAAGCGGTCCGGCAGGTAGGCATTTTTGCTGCTCACGTCCGCCATCACCTGCGGATCGAAGCTCGCCCGTTTGGTCACGTCCACCCATTGGGGACCGGCGGCTTTGAGCGCCTCCGGATCGGCGGTGCCGAGCTCGGCCAGGGTCAGGGCCACGACATAGGGCAGATGCGAGGTAGTCGCCACAGAGCGGTCGTGATCGTGCGGGCTCATGCGCTCCGGCAGGGCGCCGATCGACTCCCACATGGCCTCCACCCGAGCCGTCGCGTCCTCGTCGTCCTCTGGGCAGATGATGACCCGGGCATCCTCGAAGAGGTCCGCCCGGGACTGTTCGAAACCGCCTCGGGTACCGCCCACCATCGGATGGGCGCCGACGAAGGTCGCGTGGTTGAGCAGTCGCTCCCCAGCCTCGACCACCGGCACCTTTACCCCGATCGCATCGGTGACCACCGTTTGCTCATCGAGAAGAGGGTCCAGGGCGGTGAGCGTTTCTTCAAAAGCCGAAAGCGGGGTGCAGAGGATCACGACATCGCAGCCGGAGAGGGACTCGTCGACACCCTCGTTGACGCGATGAAAGATCTCGCAGGCCAGCGCGGCCTCGCGGTTAGCGCGCGACGGCTCGACCCCTACCAGCTCGCAGGTGGGGTGGCTTTCGCGCAGCGCCTTCGCCAGAGAGCCTCCGATGAGGCCACATCCGATCACACCGAATCTCGCCATGCCTTTGTCATACACCGATCGGTGGAAATCAGACACGTGACCTAGCTCAAGGCATCCGATCGTCGACTCCCCTAAGAGCATCAGCCACCTCACTGGGGAGTGGGAAATGGATCCGAAGACACTCGAATTTGTGGGCCTCGGAGCAGGCGCGTTCGTTCTTCTCTTCGTTGATGCGTTCGTTCGCAGTATCGTTCACGACCTCGACGAGCCGCCCCCGGGCCTCGAGCTCGAGCACGCCGGCGCGGGGCACTGATCCTAGCGCACCCCGAGGGAAAAGGGCGGCACGTCCGTGGCGATCGGACCTTCGACGTCGCCGGTGCCGAGGTCGATGCGATAGACGCCGGCGCTGTCGTCCGCTGAGCGGTCGCCGACAAAGAGCGTCGCGCCACTCACTGCCAAGCCCGAAAGGCTGAAGCCGGGTGAGTCGAAGAGGATCTCGGGGGCACCGGCGCTCACCCGCACCGCCCGCATTTCCTCGGTGGAGAACGGCTCGCTTCCGGGCACCGCGACGAGGGTGATCGGGTCCGAGCCCGCAAGGGCGAGCCCGTTCGGATAGCCGCCCAACGCCGCGTCACTCACCACTAGGGTCGCGCTGTTGTCGCCGCTGTCGACGGCGACGATGCCACCCTCTCCGTCGCCGCTGAAGTCACCGGCACAGGCGACGAAGAGCGTGTCGCCGGCGGCGAGAATTCGGCTGATCGGATTGATGCAGGGGAGCTCGATCGGATCGACTTCGGGCGTCGTGTCGTCGGCGTCGACGATCGCGAGGCTCCCGGCGTCGACGATCACGAGCTGGCCATTGCCGGTCGGCACGAAGCTCTCCAAGCGTTGGATCGCGACATAGATTCGATCGCCGATCCGCGCCGCCCCCGCCATGTCCGGGATCCCATCCGGGCCCGCAAAGGCTGACAGGTCCGTCGCCGGGATCGATGTGCTCTGCGTCACGCGCCGTGCCTGCGCCTCGGCTCCGCAGGTGACAAAGAAGTCTCCGTTGTCGAGGGGCAGTGCTTCGAGGGCGTTGCAGCCGCTGAGGGGGACTTCCGTCGTGACCAGGAGCTCATCGTTGAGGGTGATGAGTGAGCTCGTGGCACCCCGGTTCATGATCTGCACCGGACCCGACTCGCGCACGCGTACCAGCGCATCCCCGCTCACGCTCACCAATCCGCTCGTGGAGCTCGGACACTCGGGGCCCACGGCTTCGAGCGAGCTCGCGTCAAAAGCGAGGGTCGTTGCGAGCACGAAGAGCACACCTTCTTCGACCGCCCGCACGATGCAGGGGTCTTCGGTCGCGGGGTCGTCGTCCGAGCAGGCGACGAGCGGCGGCGCGAGTAGTGGAAGAATGACAGCAATTCTCTTCATGAATCACTCCGATAGGTCAGACCGAGAAAGGCGGTCCGTCCGGAAATGGGGTAGGCCGAAAAATCACTCAGACCCGCCGTCACCGGCGCAGCTGCGCCAGGTACGGTGAGTGTGTCTCGAATCGTGTCGGTGAGGTTGAAGAGCGCCGCGTGAATCTCGAAACGCGCGCCCGCGTTTACTCGGATGAAGGCGTCTTGCAACACGCGCGCGGGAACCGGCCGTAAGTCGTTGCTCGCGAGAGTGCGTTGAGAAACGAAGTCGACGACCCAACCGAATCGCGCACGGCCCCAGGCGAGCTCGGCGGTGCCGTTCACGTGGTGGGTGGCGAGGCCTGGAATTCGGCTGTCCGTGCTCACGTCACGCCCGTCCGAGAGACTGTAGGCGACACGGAGAGACGCGGGGCCGCGTTCGAGGAACCCGAGGGCCTCGAGCCCATCGACCCGTGCCCTCCCGACGTTCTCAGCGCGTACACTCTGCTGGCTGTTTTGCACCAGGACGATCAAATCGCGGGCGTTCAGGGTGAAGCCGGTCAACTCGAGAAATGCCGACGGGTCGCCGCAGCGTGCCCCGAGGTCGGCGGTCAAGGCGGACTCAGACTGCAGGTCTGCGTTCGCGATGGTGAGCACGTTGTCGCCGAAGCGTTCGAGAAGAGTGGGCAGCCGGTGCCGTCGACCGGCGAGGGTGTGAAATCGACAGGGACCGACGACCGCGGTGGCCCCTCCCGTGGGGCTGAGCTCCGCAAGCGTGTCCCCGCTGAGTCGCTCCACGTCGCCCCGCAGCCGAGCAAAGAGATCGACCCCGGTGATGAGATTCGTCGACCATTCGATGCCAGAGCCCAACGCCAGCGAGTCTCGGTCGTCGGCCACCTCGTCCAAGATCAGCCCGGACGTAGATTCGATCCGATAGCGGTAGGCGCTCAGGCGTAGCGCGGCGTCGAGCGCGTTCGAGTCGTTCAGGCGATACTCGAAACGCAGATCTCCCGCGAGTTGAGCGAGGCGCTGCGTCGACGACTGGGTACCGAGCCCGAGGCTTTGGTCGGGATCGTCGAGGCGCCGCATTCCCGTGAGCAAGTCGAGGCCGAAGTTCAGGGTCGTCGGGCCTAGCTCCCACCGGTCGCGGGAAAGGCGCAGGAGTGCCTGCGCGTCCTCGGAGGTCGCAGTGACACCATTTGCCGATCCGGGGCCTGGAACACCCTGCTCCCGGTCGACGACCCATCCCCAGGCGCGTGCGCTTCCGCTGCTGCGGGGGAGCTCGTAGGAGAGTCGAGCATTGACGCGGCGTTGCTGGTTATTCTCCCGCCGACGTTCGGAGTCGTCGACGTCCGTGAAGGTCGTGCCGCCGTCGTCGTAATACGGGTAGTCGAATCGTCCCGTGATTCCGCCGAGGCGGAGGGAGAGCTGTCCGGGGCCGAGCTGGTCCGCGTAGGTGCCGTTCAGGCGATACTCGAGAAAGGAGCCGACGCCCGCGTGAGCCCGAAGATGGTGCCCCTCGGGCTGTTTGCTGCGGAGGCGGATCATGCCGCCGAGCGGCGCGGGGAAGCGCACGGGCCCCGAGCCGCGGTAGACTTCGATCGAGTTGAGCTCGTCGAGGTCGAAGAAGGCGAGGTCGATCGGAACCAGCGTGGCGGAGGTGAGGGGAACCTCGTCGAGGACGACGGCGACCGAACGACCGCTCAGACCGCGTAGACTGACGCTCGTGAAGCTCTGGTTCGAGCCCGTTCGGCGCAGGGACACGCCAGGCACGGATTGGAGCACGTCGGAGATGACGCGACCGCTGTCGGTCCAGCGCTCCGCCTCGAGAACGTCGACGCTATCGGGGACCGCTTCGCGATCGCGCGTCGCACGGACGACGGTACCGAGCTCGATCTCGCTCGCTTTGTCATCGTCGGGCGGGGCACTGGCCGCAAGACACGCAACCAGAGCAGCCCAGCTGGGGACGCTCACACTCACACCTCACCTCCCTAATCCCGAGGGAGCGGCGTTTGTGCTCGTGGGTCGGTCTCCTGGCTCGTGAACGCAGCTGTAATCTGCGCTGCCCCAGCCTTCCCAGCCAGCCTTTGCCAGCCAGTGGCTTCACGGGGCGGGAGAGCAGTCGCTCTCCTCACTCACAGTGGCGGGTCCGCGCCGGATTCTCACCGGCTTCCCAGGATGCGCGCAGCGCACCCACCCCCGAGCGGGCTCGATTTCTACTTAGCGAATCACAAATCGAATGGCAATCAGCTGAGCAAGGACTTCGCGACCTTTACGATGTTGTCGACGGTAAAACCGAAGTGTGCGAGCACTTCGCCGCCCGGTCCCGATGCTCCGAAGCGGTCGAGGCCGATCACCGCCCCGTGGTCCCCGACCCAGCGCTCCCAGCCCATCGTCGCCCCCGCTTCGACCGCGACGCGCGCTCGGACGCTCGGTGGCAGGACCTCGTCGCGGTAGGCGTGGTCTTGCTCCGCGAAGGCCTCCCAACAGGGCATCGAGACGACTCGCGTGCTGACTCCGTCGCTGCTCAGCGTCTTGGCTGCATCGAGGGCGAGACTCACCTCCGAGCCACTGGCGATCAGGATCACATCCGGTGTGCCGTCGCAGTCCTTGAGCACGTAGGCGCCCTTGTGAAGGCCGCTGGCTGGGGCGAGCGTGCCGCGGTCGAGGGCGGGAAGATCCTGGCGGGAGAGGACGAGTCCACTCGGCCCACCGGAGCGTAGAAGGGCCAGCTTCCAGGCCTCTGCGGTCTCGTTGGCATCCGCGGGCCGTATCACGTGCAGATTCGGCATCGCGCGCAGCGACGCAAGATGCTCCACCGGTTGGTGCGTGGGACCATCCTCACCGAGCCCGACTGAGTCGTGGGTCCACACGGAGATCAGCGGGAGGCCGCTGAGCGCCGCCAGGCGCACCGACGGCCGCATGTAATCGGAAAAAACAAAGAAGGTCGACACATAGTGGCGCGGACCGCCGTGGTAGCAAATACCGTTACCGATCGCGGTCATCGCGTGCTCACGGACGCCGTAGTGGACGTTGCGTCCGGCGCCGGTGCTCCCGTCGAAGCTTCCCATGTCCTTCAACGCCGTGTTCGTAGAAACGGAGAGGTCCGCATCGCCGCCGAACAGCCAAGGGATCTTCTGTGCCAGAGCGTTTAGAACAGCGCCGGAGGCCTTGCGGGTCGCAAGCTTCTCACCGGCTTCCCAGCTGGGGATCGTGCTGTCCCAGTCGCTCGGGAGCTCGCCACTGCTCATCGTGGTCCATTGTTTGGCAAGCTCTGGATGCTCGCGCTCGTAGGCCGCGAAGCGTCGGTTCCACTCCTCCACGAGGCGCTCGCCCTCTGTCTTGGCGCTCAAGTGTTCGCGCACGTCGTCAGCGATTGCGAAGTGCTCGCTCGGGTTGAAGCCGAGGGCTTCCTTTGTGAGTGCGACCTCGTCCTCCCCTAGGGGTGAGCCGTGGGAGGAGCTGCTGCCCGCCTTGTTGGGCGAGCCAAAACCGATCGTGGTGCGCACGATGATGAAGGACGGCCGCTCGTCGCTCTTGGCGTCTTCGAGCGCCGCGTTCAACGCGTCGAGGTCCTCGTCGCCGTTCTCCACCCTAGAGACATGCCAACCATAGGCCTCGTAGCGTGCAGCCACGTCTTCGGTGAAGGTCATCGACGTAGGACCGTCGAGGGAGATGTCGTTGGCGTCGTAGAGGTAGACCAGACGGCCGAGCTTCAGGTGCCCAGCGAGGGAAGCCGCTTCTGCGGAGAGTCCCTCCATGAGATCGCCGTCGGACACGATGGCGTAGGTCATGTGGTCGACGAGGGTGTGCCCAGGGCGATTGAAGTGATGCGCGAGGAAACGCTCTGCGATCGCCATGCCAACCGCATTGGCGGTGCCTTGCCCCAAGGGGCCGGTCGTGGCCTCGACGCCGACCGTCTCAAAGGACTCTGGGTGTCCGGGGGTCTTGCTCCCGAGCTTTCGGAAGCTCTTGAGGTCGTCGAGGGTCAGCTCGTATCCGCTCAGGTGCAGCAGCGAGTAGAGGAGCATGCTGCCGTGGCCCGCGGAGAGAATGAAACGATCCCGGTCTGGCCAGCTCGGCTGGCTCGGGGCGTGCTTCAGGTGGTGCTTCCAGAGCACATAGGCCATCGGCGCCGCGCCCAGGGGCAGGCCGGGGTGTCCGGAATTGGCATTTTGCACCGCGTCGATCGCAAGGGTGCGGATGGTGTTGACGGCGCGCATGGGAAGGTCGCTCATGGGGTCTCCTCGATCGATTCTCGAGCCCCTAGCTAACAGCTTCGACCCTCGGGAGAAAGCGCCGGGCGTCTGGAACGGAGAAGTCGGGCTCAAACCAGGCTGCGGCTCACCTCGATCCAATGGCGTGCCGCTTCTTTGTGCTCGTTGAGCGCGCTCGCGCTCAGCCCGAGCACCTGGCAGACATCGAAGGCAAGCTCGGTCCGGTCGGGAGCGAGAAGTGGGTAGCGCCCCTCGATCCCGCAGAGCGCCCGGGCCACGTGGACCACGAGGACCATGGGCGGGTCCGAAAGGCGAGGATTGGCGTACCCGACCATGACCTCGGCAAGAGGGCTCGGGAAGTCGTGTTGGTGCGCCGCGGAGTGTCCGACCTCTGTGGGGGTGGCCCCGAGGATGCGTTTGAAGAGCTGATGGAGGGTGACTCCGAAGCTCGCCTCGAGCATGAGCTTGAGAAGCTCGGGCGCTCGGTCCGCGATGATCATGGTGCCGAGATCGTGGAGCAAACCGGAGGCGAAGGCCCGCTGCGGCTCTACGCGACCGACCTTCGCGGCGATGGATTCGCTCAGATAGCCGACGGCTATCGACCGCTGCCAGACCTCCTCCATCACCGGCGACACGGTGCCGTCGAGGAGCGCTTCGCTCACGCGTTGCATGAAGATCAGCTGGCGTACCCGCCGTGCACCGATCCGCGCCGCCGCGAGCTCGATCGTCTCGACGGGGACGGCTCGGGCGAAGAATGCGCTGTTGGCGAGACCGATCACGCGCGCGCTCAGGGCGGGGTCGCGTCCTAGAGGCTCGATGAGATCATGCAATTCCGTATCGGAGCCCAAATGCTCGAGCGCATCGCGCAGGCGTTGGAGCGCATTGGGCGAAGAGCCCGGAAGGGGAGCGAGATCGAGAATTCGCTCGAAGCGGTCACGCAACTCGCTGGAAGGCTCAAACGACACCTGCATCCCTCGGGTCAACGGCCCATTCTCGATGTGTCCTGAGTCTCGCGACGCAAAAAACCGCGCTTCAGCCGAAATGCCCGGTCAAACCCACGCCACGGACCCGCGCGTCGCCGCGGCCTTCCCACTCGATGACGTTGATCGCCCCGACCGGTTGCGGCACCGAGCGCCGGTAGCTCTCGAGGGGCAGATCTTCGAGGAGGGAGATCAGCACGCGGTTGAAGGTCTTGTGGCCGATCGCGCACACGACCCCGTTCGGGTCGGTCTTTCGGATCTGCTCGAGCACGCGCTTGGCACGTTCGGCGACGTGGGTGATGTTCTCACCTTCTGGAAGGGCCACGTCCTGCGGCGCCGCGCGCCATTGCTCGTAGAGCTCTGCATCCCGTTCGCGCATCTGCGCTTCGGTCAGCCCGTCCCACGCTCCGAAGTCTTGCTCCAACATGTCGTCGAGAACCTGCACGTCGAGTTTCGCGACCTTGCTGAGAGGCTTGGCGGTCTGACGAGCGCGTTTGAGGGGAGAGGTGAACAGCGAGCTCGGTCGACGCTCGAACAGGAACGCCGCGAGCACCTGCGCTTGTGCTTGCCCTTCGCGGGTGAGACCGAGGTCGAGATGGCCGCAGTAGCGGCCGTCGCTGCTCGCTTCAGTGGCGCAATGGCGGACTAGGAAGAGGGTGCCCATGGCGACTTCCCTATTGAATATAACCGAGCGCACGAAGCGCCTCGAGACGCTGCGCGTTCATCGCTCGAGTCTCCTGTTCGATCACCGGCGGCGCCCCTTCATACAGAAGGATCCGAGGCTCCGTCGCGCGCACGAGACCCGCGATGTCCCCCGCTTCATACTCAACCGCGGAGCTCGCCTCAATGCGGGCAGTGGCGATCGCTGTTCCTTTCCCGTTCAACACGTCGATCGCCAAACGTGCGGTGTCGTCTACCTCGAGCTCCGCGAACAGGAAACGCTCGTTACCGCTCACTCTCAGCTCGACCGTCCGGTCTCCGCTCCCGCGTCCCGTCGCCCCAAACCAGGCACGCGCACTCCGCATGGGGGTGTCGCTGCCGATCGCCACGCGCCTGGCGCCTTCCGGGAGCGCGAGTCCGAGCCAACGTCCGCGCCGGTTCTGCACGAGCCAGTCCGCGAGCTGCTGCTCGAGACGCTTCCGCTCGACACGGGCACTTCGCGCGAGGTCGTTCTGCTCGAGGGGGTCCTCGCGAATGTTGAACAGCCGAGTCCGCATCGAGGCCGACGTCGGGTGGTTGACGATCATTTTCCAGTCCCCGTGGCTCACGGCGATGACGTGCTGTTTGACGTTCTCCGTGAACACCGGTGCGTCCTCGCTGTCCGGGTCGGCGGTGCCGTCGAGAAGGGGCAAGAGGGAGCGCGCGTTTCGTGGCTCATCGCGGGGTGTGAGACCCGCCATCTCGAGCACCGTGGGCATGAGGTCGTAGGCCTGCACGCTGCGCGTGACCCGTTTAACGTCTCCCTTCGCAAAACGCGCGTGTGGTTTGATGATCAGTGGGACGCGAGTCAGCGTGTCGTAGAGCCAGGGCCCCCCGTGCCCGAAGGTGTTGGCGTGCTCCCACATCATTTCGCCGTGGTCCGCGACGAAGACGATGAGGGTGTCGTCGTAGAGCCCACGGTCGCGGAGGGCCTGAAGGAACACGCCGAGCCGATCATCAATAAACGCGATCTCCCCGTCGTAGAGATCTTTCGCCACGGGTTTGAAGTCGCGCTTCATTCCCTTGCCCTGCCCGCAGCCGCCGCATCCGAGCACGTGGTTGTCGCCGGTGATCGTGATCGGGAGGTTGAGCGCAAAACGTCCGAGGTCGTCTCGGCCGGCATACTTCGAGTCGAAGGGTTTGGGCTGATTGAAGGGTTGGTGTGGGTCGTTGAAGTGCAGAAACAGAAAGAACCTGCGCTCTTCGTTGCGCTCGAGCCAGGCCATCGCCTTGTCCAGGTTCGATTGCGCATGCACGTGGTGCAGAGGGACGTTGAACCAGCGCTCAAACCCCTGCTCGAATCCCATGTTGTACAGGTAGGCTTTGTACATGATCGCCTCGGTGGCGTAGCCCGCGTCGCGAAAGTACTCCGGTAGCGTATGTAGCGCATCAGGAATCGAGCGGGCGCGGTGGACCACTTGGTGGCGCGAGGCCGCGCGGCCGGTGAACATGCTCGCGAACGAAGGGCTCGTCCAGTTGCTCGCCGAGAGCGCCCGATCAAACACCACGCCATCCTCTGCGAGTCGGTCGATGTTGGGGCTGGTCTTCCGCTCGTAGCCGTACGCCGACAGACGATCCGCTCGAAGGGTGTCTACGGCGATGACGATGACGTTCGGGCGCTCATCTTCTCGTTTCGCTTCTAGGACCGGCGTGCCCCAAAGACCCAAGCCCCGCTGTCCCGCCGGAGACTCCGTCTCCAGGATGAGTGTGGTATGTCGACCGACGAGTTCGGAAAGGGAGACCGAGCCTTCGTGCCACCGCCAATCGTCTCCGACTGTCAGTGTCTGCTCGAATAGGGTGATCGGATCACCGTCCTCTTTCGATGCACGAACCCGAAACGTGACGCTCTCCCCACTGCGACTCGCCTTGTGCATGGCGTAGGAGAAAACAAAGCGGGCGTCGGCGGGAAGTGCGGTGAGCGAGAACTTCAGGGTTGTGGGGCTTGGTACGAACAGCGCCTCGCGGTAGTCGTAATTGTGGTCATAGGGTGGCTTTGCGTCGCTGAGCAGGCCCACCGGCAACAGCTGGCCGCGCTTGGCGAGCCCGGATTCTTCTTCTGCGCGCAGCGCGTCGGCACTCTTCAGGAGGGCGAGCTCCTGAGAGGAGCTCGGCAGCACCTTCTCCACTCGAATGTCGTCGAAGAGGCTCCTCGTCCCTGCGTTGCCCTTCACCAAGCCTTCCGCGTCATTGAGAAGCAGAACGAGCGAACGGGTGTAGGGTGACGTGAAGAAGCTCACGGCGCTGCCGTCCCAGCCTCCGGGCTTCGGGCGCTCGAAGTGGTGCACAAACAGGAGCTGTTTCATCGAGACGAATCGCCCGTTCATTGCGGCGCTGAGGTCCGCCGGATGGTTCAGGCTCTTTGGGTGGGCGAGGCGCGAGCGCGATTCGATCACCTGGAAATCGATGTTGGGGTCGTCCGTGCGACTTGCGCGCGCCACCCGGTAGTGGGTCGAGGGTTCCGCTTCCACGATGAACACGCACTCGTGCGGGTTGCGTCCGCGGTACACGAGCGCGTTTCCCCGCCCATCCTGACGACGCCCTACGCGGCACCCCTTCCCCGGGAGAGAGGGGGCCGTGCCCTCGAAGCCGAGCTCGAGGCTCGTTTCGTGGGGAACATCGCCTTCGCCGGCGAGAGTCGCGACGCTCTTCACCGCGTCGAGGGGAGAGTGAACCTGCGCGTCGTCGATGTGGTCGACGAGTCGATAGGGCAGCTCGGTCGCGGGCTCCGCGGCCGCTGTGGCGTCGTCGGGCGCAGGGGCGGCTGCAGGGGCGCCCGCAGGGGCGCCCGCAGGCTCCGCTGCGGGCTCGGAGCGGCAGGCGAAGAGAAACAATGGCAACAGGACGATGATGCGACGCATGGAATCCTCAGTGGGGACACTGTCGAGACCTAGTAAATGCACCCTCCCTCGGGGCGGACGATCCGTCAAATTCCTCGATCTCCCGGTCGCTTGCGGCGCTGCGCCGTCGGATTAGGTTGCCTGCATGACCTTATCTCCGGAGATCGAAGAGCGCTGGTGTCGCGGCCGGGAAACGGTGCCCCGCGACGGCGCACTCGTCCTGTATTGGATGCGCACCGCCGTGCGCGCCTACGAAAATCCCGCTCTCGACGCGGCCCTACTGACCGCCCGTTCCCTGGGCGTACCGCTCCTCGTCTACCACGCCGTCTCCGAGCGCTATCCTTACGCGAATGACCGGCATCACCACTTCATTCTCGAAGGGGCACGCGATGTCTCCCGTGAGCTCGCCGAGCGAGGCATTCCCTATGCGCTCCACGTCGAGCGGGAGGGAAATCGAGGGCCGCACCTGAAAACCCTCGGCCACCGCGCGGCGGTCGTCATCTCGGAGGAAATGCCGGTGAGCCCCCTCCGCGAGTGGACCGAAACCCTCGCCGCTGCAATCGATGCACCGGTTTGGACCTTTGATACGGCGTGCGTCGTCCCGGTCACTCTGCCCGGCAAGCCCTACACACGCGCTTTCAAATACCGCGATGCGGTGAAGCGCTTTCGGCGCGATCGCATCGCCCGTGAGTGGCAGGAGCAGGAGGATCCTGGGGACGCGACGATCCCGGTCGAGCTTCCCTTCGACCCGGTGGACCTCGAAGTGACGTCAGCGGATGAGCTCGTTGCCGCATGCAGAATCGACCACTCGGTGGCGCCGGTGCCGCATACGCGGGGCGGCTCTGCGGCGGGTTATGCGCGCTGGGAGCGGTTCAAGGCGCGAGGGCTCAAAGCCTACGGGCGGACGCGAAACGACCCGCTCAAGGATGGGGTGAGCCGAATGTCTGCCTATCTCCACTACGGACACGTCTCTCCGCTGCGTCTGGCGCGCGAGGCTCACGCGGCGAAGGCGGAGAAGTACGTTGATGAGCTCGTAACTTGGCGCGAGCTCGCCTACACCTACTGCTACTACGAGTCGGATCTGGACACCGTGGAAGCGCTTCCGTCCTGGGCTCGGGAGACCTTTCGCGCTGGAGAGTGCGACCCGCGTCCCGCGCTCTATTCCTGGGAGACCTTGGCGCGCGCCCAAACCGGTGACGCGCTCTGGGATGCGTGTCAACGCTCGCTCCTGATCCATGGCGAGCTGCACAACAATGTGCGCATGACCTGGGGCAAAGCCTTCTCCCAGTGGACCCCAAACGTCGAGCGCGCGCTCGCGCTCGCGCTCGATCTCAACCATCGCTATGCGCTGGACGGTCGGGATCCGAGCTCCTATGGCGGTATCTTGTGGTGCTTTGGCCAGTTCGATCGTCCCTTCTCGCCCGCACAGCCGATCATCGGGGTGGTGAGGCCGCGTCCTACGGAACAGCACGCCAGGCGCCTCGATGTTCGCGCCTATTCGGCGAAGACCGGTCGGCCGCTGGTGCACAACCCCCCAAAGGTCGCCGTGGTTGGCGCTGGGGTTGCCGGGATGATGTGTGCCCGGACACTGAAAGACCACGGCGTCCCAGTGGTGGTGTTCGACAAGGGGCGAGGAGCCGGTGGGCGAATGTCCACGCGGCGGGCAGAGCCGAGGGCGTTCGATCATGGCGCCCCGTACTTTGTTGCCAGGGACCGCACGTTTCGCCGCTACGTCACGAGCTGGCTCGAGGACGGAATCGTGGAGCGCTGGGCCGGTCGACCCGCGCGCCTCAGCGACGGCGTCATCCACTCTGACGACGGGCCGAAAGAGCGTTTCGTCGGCTCGCCCAGGATGTCGGCGGTGGTGGCCCATCTCGCCGAGGACCTAGACGTTCGCTTCGGCGCGGAAGTAACGTCCATGGTTCGCGAGGGTGGTGGTTTTCACGTTGTGCTCGGAGACGAGCGCTCTGGCCCCTTTGACCTCGTGCTCTTTGGTGCGCCCGCGCCACAGACCGCCCGGCTCGCACCCCTCTTCGCCGAACGCCTAGAGTCGGTGCGCTACCGGCCCGCATGGACGACACTGATCTCCCTCGATGAGGAGCCAGACGAGCTCCAATGGGACTCGCTCAAGGTCGAGAGCTCGATCGTTGCGTGGATCGCGCGCAATCACAAAAAGCCCGGCCGCGCGGATGCACCGAGCCTCGTCGTACAAGCGGAGCAGGGCTACAGCCTCGAGCATCTCGAGGACCATGAGACGTCTGTTACCGGTGCCATGTGTGAGGCCGTCTCGACCCTCACAGGAATCTCCCCCTCGCGGATGGTGGAAGCGCGCGCGCATCGATGGCGCTATGCCCTCGTAGAGCAGGCGCTCGGTGAGCCCTGCCTTTGGGACGCGGACGCGGGGCTCGGTGTCTGTGGCGACGGGTGTCTCGGTCCGCGGGTCGAGGATGCGTTCTCGAGCGGCGTGGCTCTAGCCGGTCGTGTGCTCTCCTGGATGCGTGGTGCGTGACCCGCTCTTGAAAGTGACCGAGTCGGGTCTCTACTGCGCGCGCGGGGATTTTTACGTCGACCCCTGGCGCGGGGTGGAGCGCGCACTGATCACCCATGGTCACGCAGACCATGCACGCGCGGGCTCACGCCACTACTGGGCTGCGAGCGCCGGTGCACCGATTCTTCGACAACGTCTCCTCGAAATCGATCTCACCCCCGTGGACTATGGGAAAGCCTTCGAGCTCGGGGGTGTGCAGGTGTCCTTTCACCCCGCCGGCCACGTCTTGGGATCCGCGCAGGTACGCCTCGAGGCCGATCGGGAGGTGTGGGTGGTCTCCGGCGATTACAAGCGCTCGCCGGACCCGACGTGCCAGCCGTTCGAGGTGGTGCCCTGCGACGTTTTCATCAGCGAGGCGACCTTCGCTCTCCCGGTCTATCAGTGGCGGCCCGGCGAAGAGATCGCGCGCGAGATCCTCGCCTGGTGGGACGCAAATGCGAAGCGCGGTCGCAACTCCGTGCTCTTGTGTTACGCCCTCGGCAAAGCACAGCGAGTCCTCGCGGAGCTCTCGCAACTCACGGACCGTGGCGTCCACGTGCACGGCGCTGTCGATTCGATCGTTCAGCTCTATCGCGACTCGGGGATTGCAATGCTCGACAGCGAAAAGGTCGACGGTCGTGACCAGCGCAAGAAGTTTCGTGGCGAGCTCGTCGTTGCTCCGCCCTCGGCGGCGGGGTCGACCTGGCTGCGCCGCTTTGGCGACTACCAGCTCGGCTTTGCGTCCGGCTGGATGCGTTTGCGGGGCTCGCGCCGACGCCGCGGCTACGACCGGGGCTTCATCCTCAGCGACCATGCAGACTGGCCCGGACTCGTTGACACCATTCGTGCGACCGGCGCGCGCAAGGTGCTCGCCACCCATGGCTACACCGACGCGATCGTGCGCTATCTGCGGGAGGAGGGTGTCGACGCCGAGGCCCTCGAGACCGCCTTCGAGGGCGAAGGGGAGGGGGGTCAATGAGGCGGCTGGCGCATCTCTTCGAGGCCTTGGACCAGACGACCTCCACCAACGCGAAGGTCGATCACCTCGTCGATTACTTCTCCTCGACTCCCCCGGAAGACGCGGCTTGGACTGTTTTCTTTTTGACGGGCCGCCGCATGAAGCGACTGATCGGGTCGCGACAACTTCGCGCCTGGGTCGTTGGCGCCTGCGATTTGCCCGAGTGGCTCGTCAATGAATGTTACTCGGTGGTGGGGGACATCGCGGAGACGGTCGCTCTGCTGCTCGAGAACGACCGAGACACGGGCGAGGACGTGCCGCTCAACGCCTGGATGCGAGAGCGTATCGAGCCCTTGCGGCATCGGGATGAGCACTTTCAGCAGGAGTGCATCGTCGGTTGGTGGCGCGTACTCCCTACGCGAGAGATCTTCATCCTCAACAAGCTCCTCACCGGCGGTTTTCGCGTTGGGGTGTCGAAGACCCTCGTCGTGCGCGCCCTCGCGCGGGTGGCTTCGGTGGAACCTGCGACGGTTCAGCACCGTCTCATGGGACGCTGGACGCCGAGCGCGGAAGGTTTTTTGCGCATACTCTCTGACGACACGAGCGACGTCGATAGCTCGAAGCCCTATCCGTACTTCCTTGCCTCACCGCTGGAACGGGAGGTGGAAGAGTTGGGTCCCCGCGCGGACTGGGCGGCCGAGTGGAAGTGGGACGGAATTCGCTCGCAGCTGGTGGTCCGGGACGGGCAGGTTTTCTTCTGGTCCCGCGGCGAAGAGCTCGTCACCGAGCGCTATCCGGAGGTGAGCGAGGAACATGGCGTGCGGGACGGGACCGTGCTCGACGGCGAGATCCTCGCCTATCGTGACGGACCCCTGCCCTTCGCCGAGCTGCAGCGGCGAATCGGTCGCAAGACGGTCAGCGACGCCCTCTTGGATGATGTGCCCGTCGCCTTCATGGCCTACGACGTGTTGGAGCACGAGGGACGTGACATTCGGGCAGAGCCGTTGAATGTCCGGCGCCGCGTCCTCGAATCGATCGTCGGGGCGTCGGGCCCGGCGATTGTGCTCTCGCCTCTGGTGGCAGGCGAGGGCTGGGAAGAGCTCGCGCGCCTCAGGGCCGAGTCGAGAGAGCGACGGGTGGAGGGCTTGATGCTCAAGCGCTGGAGCTCGCCCTACCGAGCAGGCCGAAAACGCGGCGACTGGTGGAAGTGGAAGATCGAGCCCTTCAGCATCGACGCGGTCATGGTCTACGCCCAGGCGGGACACGGGAAGCGAGCGAACCTCTACACGGACTACACCTTCGCAGTCTGGCAGGACGGCGAGCTGACCCCGGTGGCCAAAGCCTACTCGGGGCTCGACAACGAAGAGATCCGAAAGCTCGACCGCTGGATCCGAAAGAACACCGTCGAGAAGTTCGGTCCCGTCCGAAGCGTGACGCCCGCGCAGGTCTTCGAGATCGCCTTCGAGGGGTTGCAGGCTTCGTCCCGCCACAAGTCCGGGGTGGCGCTGCGGTTTCCGCGTATCGCGCGCTGGCGTCAGGACAAGCGGATCGAAGAGGCGGACACGCTCGAGCAGCTCCAGGCGCTCTTGAAGATCGAGGGCGAGGCGGCGGTGGCCGCGAAGGGGAGGGAGGAGCTGCCGCGGACGGGCAAACGACGTCGGCGAAAACCTCGAGGCCCAGAGCAGCTCGACCTGTTCCTGGAGGCCGAGCGTTGAGCGGGAAGGAGGCACGTCGCGCGGCGATCCGCGCCCGGC
Organism: uncultured Bdellovibrionales bacterium; assembly: GCA_964468125.1. Classification (GTDB taxonomy): domain Bacteria; phylum Myxococcota; class XYA12-FULL-58-9; order XYA12-FULL-58-9; family CAYXVF01; genus CAYXVF01. Next base: position 47,038 of record CAYXVF010000016.1, read on the forward strand.
TAAAGCGCAAGCCGACGCTGCCCGTGCGCGCGCCCGTCGCGAAGGACGGTCGAGCGGTCGTGGAGGGTTGGTTTCGGAGCCTTGGCTACGCCCCCCATCCCTTTCAAGTCGAGGCATGGGATGCTTTTGCGCGCGGTGAGAGCGGACTGATTCAGGTCCCCACGGGCTCCGGCAAGACCTACGCCGCCTATCTCGGCGCGCTCGCGGAGATCTTGGAGGCCGAAGAGGAGGGCCTGAAAATTCTCTACATCACGCCGCTGCGTGCGGTCACCCGTGACGTGGAGCTCGCCCTCCGACGGCCCGTGGAGGAGCTCGAGCTTCCCTTGCGCGTCGAGTCTCGCACCGGCGATACGAGCCAATCGACGCGCGCGCGCCAGAAGATGCGCATGCCTGACGTGCTCGTCACTACGCCGGAGTCGCTCGCTCTGCTCCTGACCTACGGGGACGGGGTGGAGCGCTTCTCCGCGCTGCGAGCGGTGATTGTCGATGAGTGGCATGAGCTCCTCGCAACCAAGCGCGGCGCCTTACTCGAGCTGTCGCTCTCACGGGTGCGGGCGCACGCTCCCCGGGTTCAGACCTGGGCGCTCTCGGCTACACTCCGAAATCTCGAGGAAGCGGCGCAGGCCGCGGTGGGTATGGGCCTCGAGCCGCGGGTGATCCGCGGGCGGATCGAGCGCCCGATCGACGTGCAGACCCTCCTCCCTGACGATCGCGAACGCCTGCCGTGGGCCGGGCATCTGGGTCTGAGCATGCTCGACGTCGTCCTCGATTATCTGGACCCGGAGCACCCGACGCTCCTGTTCACGAACGTGCGTTCCCAGGCCGAGCGTTGGTACCAAGCGATCGTCGAAGCGCGACCCGAGTGGTCCGAGCTGCTGGCCCTGCACCACGGCTCCCTCGACCGGGAGGAGCGCGAGCGCGTGGAGGAGGGTCTGAAGTGCGGCGCGCTTCGCATTGTCGTGTGTACGAGCTCCCTCGACCTCGGCGTCGACTTCGCACCCATCGAGCGCACGATTCAGCTCGGCTCGATCAAAGGGGTGGCCCGAATCCTTCAGCGCGCGGGGCGCAGCGCTCACCGCCCCGGCGCTACGGCCCGTGTCGCTTGCGTCCCGACCCATGCGTTTGAGCTGATTGAAGTCGCCGCGGCGAAGATGGCGATCGCGCTCGGTGAAATCGAGGGGCGAAAGCCTCAGAACAAGCCACTCGATGTCCTGGCCCAACATCTCGTGACCTGCGCGCTCGGCGGAGGATTCACCCGTGAGTCGATCACTGAGGAGGTCCGGAGTGCCTATGGGTTTCGTACGCTCACGGACGAAGAGCTCGAGTGGACCCTCGAGCTCGTGACCGTTGGCGGACCCACGCTTAGGGCCTATGAGGAGTATCAGCGGGTCCGCGTGTACGAGGATCGCTATCTCGCCCGCGACAAGAAGGTTGCAACCAGCCACCGACTCTCCATCGGAACCATCGTTGCCGACGCTGCCATTCAGTTGCGTTACAAGAGCGGTCGGGTGATCGGAACGATCGAAGAGAACTTCATCGCCAAGCTGAATCCGGGTGAGAAGTTCCTCTTTGCTGGAAAAGCGCTCGAGCTCTTGGAGCTGAAGAACCTCGACGCCTATGTGAAGACTGCTCGAGGGCAGGTCACTTTCACGCCCCGGTGGGCGGGGGGGCGCTTGCCGTTGTCCGACACGTTGTCGTTCTCCGTCCGTCGGGCGCTCGACGAGGCCTCTAGAGGTGGCTTCGAGGGCGTGGAAATGGACCGTGCGCGGGAGCTGCTCGAGACGCAAGCTCGACACTCGCACGTACCGCGCTTGAACGAGGTGCTCTTCGAGGTCTGCCGCACGCGCGAAGGTCAGCATCTCTTCGTCTTTCCTTTCGACGGGCGGGCGGTGCACGAAGGCCTGGCGGCGGTGTTGGCGCTTCGGCTCGGGCGCGAAGCGCCCGGAACCTTCTCCATCGCGGTGAATGACTACGGATTGGAGCTCCTCCACCCGGACGAGTACGACTACTCGAGCCGACTCACGGACGCCCTTTTTGACCCGGAGACGCTCGCGGAGGATGCACTACAGAGCATGAACGTGAGCCAGCTCGCGAAGCGTCAGTTTCGTGAGATCGCCCGCGTTGCGGGTCTCATCGTTCAGCCCTACCCCGGGGCGCGGCGCAGCTTGAAGCAGCTACAGGCGAGCAGCTCGTTGATTTACGACGTGTTCGAGCGCTACGACCCTGAGAATCTGCTTCTGGCCCAGGCGCGTCGCGAGGTGCTCGAGCACTACTTCGAGCAGAGCCGTCTGGGCGAGACGCTGCGCCGACTTCGGAGCGATTCGCGGGTGGTACGCGAGGTCCAGCACCCGACGCCGCTCGGTTTGCCGCTCGTGATCGAACGCGTGCGCAACCAGCTCTCCACCGAATCCATCGAGGACCGGATCGCGCGCATGAAGCGCCAGTGGGCGGAGATCGCTTGATCTCCACATTCTGGGGCGACCGTCGCTTCGCTGCTCCTCGTGATCGGCCTCATCAGCGTCGGCTCGGGAGTGAGCTCTGCGCCGACAGCGATCTAGAATGCAGCACTCAGCGTCAGCCGAGCACTGAGCGGCGGCCCGGGGGCCACGTGCGCACTCGGCAACGCGCTCCCCGAGGTCGGCCAACGGCTCGGAAACTGATAGGCGCCTTCGTAGTTTGCTTGATTCAGCAGATTGTCCGCTGCCGCCTCGACACGATACCGCCCCCAGTCATAGCCGGCGACCGCGCTCGTGATCCAAAGCCAGTCGCTTTGGCCGCCAAACGGGAGATTCCGCGGCCCGACGGTTACCGCATGTAGTCCGCCGAAGAAGCCACCCAGCGGCCGGACGATCGCGTGGGCGCCGGCGACGAGTGAGGGTGCGAGCGGTACCGGGTCGTTGGATTCGCGCAGGCGAGCGCGCACCCAAGTGACGTCCGCCCGCAGCTCAATCGCTGCGCTCACCCGCCAGAGCGTCGCGAGCTCGACACCGAGCCGCTCGGTTGCCCCGAGCTCGACACTCGCCCCGGACACGTGGTCGAAGATCGACTCTCGCTCGATGAATGTAGCAAAGCCGGCCGCGGAGAGCTCGAGGGGGCCGAAGGTGAGTCGCGAGCCAACCTCCACCGCGTCGTTGACTGTCGGCTCCGCCCGAGGTGCGGTGGCGTCGTCAAAGCCGAGCTCGTCTCGCGCGATCCCCGCAAATGCGGCCAGCTCGGGCGGCCGAAGCCCGCGTCCGTAGGCGGCAAAGAGCTCGACGAACGTCCCCGGTCGATAACGCACTGACGCCCGCGGCGACACGACCACACGGGTTCCGTTACCGCGCCGCCCTTCGAGTCGGTCCTCGACCTTTGTCACCGTGGCGCCATCGACGCGACCGCCGAAATCGACCCGGAGCGCGCGATTCGGAGCATAACGAAACGAAGCGCCGGAGTGCCACGCCACCTGGGTGCCAGCGAGGTTGCGATTCTCTGCGAGACGCTCACCGTTCAGGCCGACTTGCCACTCATTCTGCGCCACTCGCTCGGACCGTGCCGAGCCGTTTACGAGCACCGCCCATGCTTCATCCAGCTCGTGAAGGTGATCCAATGAAAAACCGAGCATCACACTCTCATGGCGCTGCTCCAGGGCATCGCCATTCACGGGGTCGTCGAGAAATCCCGTGAAATTCTCGAGCAGCGAAAGATTGCGCGCCATGGCGTAGAGCTGTGCCTCGGTGTTCGCACCAGCGTCGCGTCGGTCATAGTTCAGACTCAACAAGGCGCGCCGGCTTTCGCCGCCCCAACGCTCGTCGCCGTAGCTGTCGCGCAGCGCAATGCGTTCGGCCTCGACGTCTTCTAGTCGAACGATGCCCGGGAGCTCAAATCGAGCTGCGTTCGCCGCGACGAGCAAATCGAGCTGCGATGCACCACTGGAATACAAGCGCGCGCGTCCCGTGGCCCCCGCACGTCGGGCGGCGCGCCGCTCTCCGAAACCCGCGTCCGTCATCACTTCGGCGGTCAAGAAGGTGGGGTCGTCGACCGCGAGGGGGGCGTAGCTGACGAGCAAACGGTGACGGTTGGTCGTACCCGCGGTGTACCACCCGCGCACCCCGCGATTGCGGGCCGAGACGCCGAGGGAGTAGCCAATCGAGCCCGCGACCGCGAATGGACCTTGAGCGATGCTGAAGGGTCCCTTCGTGACCTCGACCTCGGAAATGATCTCCGGCGGAATGAGCGACAATTCGATGTAGCCCGTCGCGTGCACATTCGACCACTCGTTGAACGGAACCCCCGCGACCCGCGCCTCGATGTCGGCGCCGTGCAACGCATCAAAGCCACGAACGAAGAACTGGTAGCCTTTGCCTTCCGACCCATGCTGGACCAACACGAATCCCGGCACGAGCCGAATCGCGTCGTCGGCGGTGCGCAGTGACGCGGTCGCGAGCTCTTCGTCGTGCAAGCGAACGGTCGAGGCGGTTTCGGGGACGGGCTGCTTCACCTCGACGCGCACCGTCGTCTCGAACCCCTCGAAGTCCTCGAAGTTGTTCGTCGGCGGGTCGTCGGCGGTCGCCGCCGGTGCGACGACCGCCCAGGTGAGCAGAAAAAACGGGCTCATGGCCACTCAGTTAGCGTCGCAATGACCTTCACCATCGACGTGTCCGAGATTCCCAACCAGAGCAGTGAGGTATGCCCACATGTCGTTGGCGCCGCTGTTGCCGGGGTCGTAGGCACCGACGTCGGCGGCCGCGAGCTCAGCTTCGGTGATCACCCCGTCCGAATCCCCATCCGCGTTGGCGATGGGGTCGAAGAAGAGCGATGGCTCCTCGGCGACCAGGCTGTCGTAGAGGAGGTGGTCCGCGTGCACGGTGATTTGAAACGTTGCCGTGCCACCTCCCTCCACCACCGTGGTGGTCTCGCAGTTGCTGTAGGTCACGCGTGCGGGAAAGCGCCAGTCGAAGGACTTGGTCACGCCCTGCCGCTCCGCGGTTCCAATGACGTGAATGCCGCCCAGGACGTAGCGCGGGGCGTTGAACTCGCCCGCCTCGACCGAGCCTCGCGACAATTCGTGCCCGGCCCCGTCGCTCGCCACCGCGAGCTCGACCGTTCCGAGGTCCGAGAACACCCGGCCGGCCACCTCGACCTCTTCCACCTCGACCTCAAAGCTCGAGAAATCGACCGACCAGCCATCGCCGACCTCGCTGGCGGCAATGCCGAGCTCGATGAAGTCCTCGCCGTAGGCGGTCACCACGACCTCGCCTTCACTGTCGCCGCAGGCAGCCACGCTCGCGAGAGCCAGGCCCAGCGCCAAGGGTATGATTTTCCGTTTCACGTTCACTCCTCCAAAATCATCTCGAAATAGTCGTGCGACAGCAGACGCCGCTGCACGGTGTAGAAAGACACGACGACCGCCGGCGTTGCGGCGGTCTCTTCCAAGACCAAGGGATCGGGCATCGCACCGAAGTCGACGCCGTCAAACAGGTGCCGCTCGGGGCGGAACGGCTCGGTGGTGGAAAAGCGAAGCACGACCCGTCGCGCCCCGCTCTCCGCCACCTCGACCTCGAAGGGCACCCCGACGAGCTTGCGGTCCGCGGGAGCCACCACGTGCACCTCGAAGGGCACGCTCTGGCCATCACGGGTCGCGCGTCCACGGAGGTGGATCGAAAGCCCGAGACGCGCGTCGTCGCCGGCTAGCCCGTCTTCCGTCCCGAAGGTGGAAAACGTGACGTCCAGGGCGTCGTACGTCGTCGCGAGCAGGACCGCTTCGCCGATCGACTCCTCCGCCAGGAAATCCACGACGAAGCGACCCGGCAGCACGCCGAGCGTATCGCCGCTCTGCACGTGACCGGGATGTGCGTGTGCGCTCGGCACGAGCCAATCGCTGACCTGTTCGAGCCACGCCGTCTCGCGCGCCCCGTAGCTCAGAAACTCGAAGTCACTGAAGCTCATCGTCACCGCTTCGAGCTCGACATTGAACCCGAGATCGGTCGATGCGACCGAGTTCAGCAATTCGGCCTGCACCGGTACGGTCACCTCGGCGACGTCCGAGCCGCCCCCGCACGCGCACGAAAGCACGGCGAGGAAGGCGGCATGCCTTCCCTTCTTCATCGCAATTCTCCACCGGGCCCCATTCAAAGCCTCGCCAGAGCGTGCGCACCATCACGCACGAAGCCGAGGACCTTCGATCGGGCCTATGAGTGTCTAGGCAGATGCAGACGCGCCTGCGTCAATGAGACGCGGCCGCTCTGAGGATCGCGCGAGCAGTCGAAGACTCGTCCTGCGGGAGGGGCGATTAACGCTCTCATCAGGAGAAACCAATCGTCCGCGGCAACCCTCTAAGGCCATAGGAGGCGGGCGGCGCGCGCGGCGCAGTCGCCAAGTCGAGCTCAAACGGAGGTGCCGACCGAGCCACCGGCCGCGGCGGTTCGGCGAGCAGGGTCGCGATGCCGGCCTCGTGAACGAACGGCGCGGCCGTGAAGCTGAGAAGCGTGAAGTGGCTGGTGCTGTCGCCGGTATGACCGGTGGACGAGCGCTCGTCCGTCTCAGGCGCGTCGTGCTCGGGGTGCGCTTCCCGGTCGGTGTCCGTCGGCGCGGGCGGGGCGGCTCGTTGCTCCGGCCTCGGCTCGGAAGCGGGGAGCGTGGCGGAGTTGCGACCCGCGTCCGGTTGGTGGTCGCGCGGCGCCGCGTTTCGATGCGCGGGCGGCGGCTCGTGCGAATCGGCGGGCGGTGGCGCCTCTCGGTGATACACCACGCGCCCATCCGGGAGGTGGGTATGCCGGCCCTGCAGCGCGTGGGTCAGCACGTGCGCGAGCGGGCTTGCCACCAGGTGGCCCGCGCCGAAAGCCGCCGCAAGCGCAAATAAAAAGCCTAGACGGCGCGTCGAGGGTCGTCGTGTCATCCCGCAAGAATGGGAATAACTCGGGCAGCCTCATCACGACAAGCGCTCTCGTCGCCGCGCCTGATCTCGGTCAAGTCTACTGGATAGAAGGCGTGCGGGCGGGAAACCGCGAAAGGGGGAGCTATGCGGCATCCGAAGTCACTCTTCGAGCTCTTCGACGTCCGCTGCGTCTTTGGTTCGGCCAGTCGCCTTTTTGTTGCGAAGGAGCTCCGACCGCCCGAGGAACCGCACGGGGATTCCGTCGAGCACGCCTGCTTCACTTCCGTTGATGGCATCGTCGAAGGACACCGCGGTGATTCCGGTGAGCAGGTCGATTCTCTGGGGGGGCAGACCGAGCTGAATGATCTGGTCGGGCTTTTCGAAGTCTTCCGCGGTGAGGCCCGTCTCCTCAAACCCGAAGGCGCTCAGTACGTCGACGATCTTCCGGCCACTCTCGGCCGTTGGCCGCACAAAAAAATCGATATCGCCCGTGTAGCGGGGGTAGCCGTGGTAGGCGACCGCGTGGGCGCCGACGATGACGTACTCAACGCCGGCCGAGTTCAACAACTCGACAAACTCGCGCAAATCCTTGCTGAGCTTCATCGTCCTGTCCGCGATGGCTGGCGACCAGCTCGAGCAAAATGTCGAGCCGTTGCACCGGGGTCAGCGACCGATAGTACCGTCGGTCGGCGCGTCTGGCCAGGTCGTGGCTGGAAAAGACCTGAATACGGCGCATGGCTCCACAATAAGCGGACGCGGCCCATCGAGCAAACGAACCGCTCGCCGGGCCGTGAGCGGGCGCATCGGCTCCACACGCCACGTGATCCAGATCAGGCGGACCCGTGACCTGGGCATTGGAGAACAACCCCCCTCTTCGGCGACCTAGAAGGGCCGCGAGCCATGAAAGGGGGAGCTATGCAGCATCCGAAGGAGCGCGTGGTCGCGATTGTGGGCGGCGGATTGTCCGGACTCGCGATTGCGGAGGCCATTCAGCACCGTTCCCAGGGCGAGGCGGTGCGGCCGATCGTCCTCGAGGCGGAATCCGCGCCCGGCGGCAAGGTCCGCTCCGAGCGTCAGGGGGGCTTCGTGGTGGAAACCGGTCCCCACGGGTTTCTCGGCCGGGAGGTCAAAGTGTTCGAGCTGATCGAGCGCTTGGGACTCAACGGCGAAATGGTCCGCGCGGACCCGGCGAGTGCGAAACGCTTCCTCGTGAGTCGCGGCAAGCTGCGCGAGGTCAAGATGTCGCCCTTCGGCTTCATGACGAGTGGGTTGCTGTCTCCCTGGGGACGTCTCCGGGTCGTGATGGAAGCCTTCGTGAAGGCGGACTCGAAGGCGCACGAGAGCGTCGCAGACTTCGCGAAGCGGCGGATCGGCAAGGAAGCCGCGAACGTGATGGTCGACGCGATGGTCACGGGGATCTACGGCGGCGACCCGGAGGACCTCGCACTCGAAGCGGCGTTCCCGCGCATGGTGGAGCTCGAAGAAAACTACGGCTCGCTCATTCGCGCGCAATTCGCTCTCGCCAAAGAGCGGCGCGGCGAGACCGAGGACGAGAAGGAGAGGCGGCAAAACCTGCACAGCTTCCGCAATGGTCTTCAGACCTTGGTCGATGGACTCGTCGGTGCGGTCCCGGACGTTCGGACTTCCGCGTCGGTGGATCGCATCGTGCCCACTCGCGACGGGTTCGAGCTGATGGGCAGCTTCGGCAACCTGCGCGCGGACTCGGTCGTGTCCTGTGTGCCCGCGAGCGCGCTCGGAAAGATGCTCGAGGGAGCGGGTCCCCAAGCCCTCGTCCAGCGGGCAACCGACCACCGCTTTGCGCCGGTGAACGTCGTGGTTCTCGGTTTCAACGCCAAGGACATTCGTCGGAAACTCAATGGCTTTGGTTACTTGGCGCCGCATTCGGAGGGCCGGGACCTGCTCGGATGCGTGTGGGGTGACTCCGTGTTCCCGCAACATGCGCCGGAGGGACAGGTGCTGTTGCGCTGCATGATGGGAGGCATGCGCAACGCCGGTCTCACCACCTTGGACGACGGGGAGCTGGTCGATCGCTGCCGCACGGAGCTGGTGCAAATGATCGGTCTCGACCCGGAGGCGCTGCCGACGATGCAAGCGATCTTCCGCTGGCCCGAAGGGATCCCGCAGTACGACGCGGAGCACTCGGCACGTCTGATGGCCGCGCGCGAGCTCGAGCACGGGCTTCCGGGGTTGGTGATCGCCGGGAATTCCTACACCGGAGTCGCGATGATCGAGTGTATCGCGAATGCGGAAAAGGCCGCGGAACAGGCGCTCCGGGACATCGCGACCGCCGCTGCGGCGTGAGCCACGGGTCGCGCGGGACGAGCTGATTCGCTAAACCATCCGTCATGGTTGAGGCAGCGGTCGAGGTCGAGCTCGCATCCGAGAAGGTCCTGTTGTTGCCGGGGCGCGCGATGTTCTGGCCGAAACGGCGGGTTCTGTTCGTTGCGGACCTGCACTGGGGCAAACGCGAGGCGTTCGTCGTGGAGGGCGTCCCTCTTCCGGATGGGGTACTACGCGACGACCTGTCTCGGCTCGAGAACCTGATTCAGGCGCATTCGGTCGAGCGGGTCGTCGTTCTAGGCGATCTGATTCACAACCGCGCGGGAATCACGGAGGCGGTGGTGGAGCAGGTCGCCGCGTTTCGCGCCCGGGGACCGGAGATGTGGCTCATCCGCGGCAACCACGACCGCCACCTGCCGCGTCTGCCTGCGTGCTGGCGGATCGAGGAGCACCTCGATCGATGCGAACCGCCGTTCGTCTACACCCATGTGCCACGCGACGATCCGGGCGGCTACGTACTCGCCGGCCACGTGCACCCGGCCTTGCGGCTACGCACCCGCGGGGACGGCCTGCGCGTTCCCTGTTTTCACATCGGGCCGAGCTTCGCGGTGCTTCCCGCGTTCAGCGCCTTCACCGGCGGCGCGGTGGTCACGCCCAAGCCCGGCGAACGCGCCTTCGCGATCGCGGGCGATCGGGTGATCGAGGTCTAGGCTGCGGTCGCGCTCAATTCGCCGGTCCCTGATCCGCGGTGGGGCCCGCGCGGTCGTCGGACTGCACCTCGTCGCGGACGACTTCGTAGGCTTTGAACGTGTCAAACCAAGAGTAGACCACTCCGAGGAAATCGAGGGACATTCCCAATAGAAAGAACAGCACCAGATAGGGCTGCAGGTCGACGTGCGGAACGGTGAAGCCCAAGCCGAGCAGGAGCGACACCCCGACGAAGATTCCGATCGCCGAGAAGTAACAGACATTGGCGTTGCGGACGAAGCGGGCGCGTTCGGTGAGGCGAGCGAGCTGCCGGTGGATGCTGTCGACTCGCATTCGGTCGAGTGGGATGAAATCCGTCTCCGACGAGCGGTGCTGCAAGCGCCTGCGCTCCTCAGTCAGATTTCGAATGCGATTGAGGATCACCGAGTACTTGTTGCTGACCGTCAGTAACAGCAAGCCGGTCGCGTTGATCATCACCGCCGGAGCGAGGATCAGCTGGATCACCCGGGTGACCGACAGGTCGGTCTGAGCCATCGGCTAACTCCACCCGCGTCACTACCGGGCCGGTGACGGGGGCCCGAGGTGCGCTTGGAAGTCGGCTTCTAGCAGGACAGTGCGACGACCGCAGCCCCCCGAGTTGGCGGGCGAATCCGGGACCGGCCACCGCGCTCAGCGGCTGCGTCCGTTGTGCTTCTTGCGGGCGATGTTGCGGGAGGCGCGGTCCTGTTTGCGCTCGATCTTCGCTCGCTCGGCCCGGGTGACCTTCCCGTCGGCCCGGGCACGCCGTTTGGTCCGCTGAATGTGGCGTTGTTGGCGCGCGATCTTGCGCGTCTCGTGCCGGGTGAGCTCGCCGGAGCGAACGCCCTCGGCCGTCCGGGCCGCCTGTTTGCCCTGCCGCCGGTCCGCGCGCGCGGCTTCCGCGCTCCCCACCGTCGCCAGAACCATTGCCATTGCCAGTGTGACAGCCCACGCCTTCATCTCGAGCCTCCTCGTTCCCACCGGCGGTGATCGCCGGGTTCGAGCAAGCAAACCGTCCAAGTGGAGAAAAGTTGCGAAATGTTGCGGCAACTCTTCGCTCTTTGAAAGCCGGGCCCAATGCTTAAGTTGCTCGCATGTCGGGACCTGCGATCGAGTTTCGAGACGTTCACAAACGCTACCCGGGAGCGACCCGCGATGCCCTGAAGGGCGTCTCGGTGCGCATCGAGTCCGCTCGTCAGGTGGCGCTCGTGGGCCGAAGCGGCAGCGGCAAGTCGACGTTTTTGCACCTTGCCGCCGCCATCGATGTTCCCACCTCCGGCCAGGTGTGGATCGACGGGCGCGAGGTCAGCGCGCTCTCCGAGCGGGAGCGAACCCTGCTGCGCCGCGACCACGTCGGGCTCGTGTTCCAGTTCTTTCACCTCCTTCCGCATCTCTCGGTTCTCGAGAACGTGCTCCTGCCGGCGATGATCGCCGACGACATCGCCCGCTATAGGGAGCGGGCGATGGAGCTGCTCGACCGCGTGGGGCTCGTCGACCGCGCGAACGACTCGGCCGAGAAGCTCTCCGGCGGAGAGATGCAGCGCATCGCGATCTGTCGCGGACTCCTCCGTCGCCCCCAGCTCCTGCTGGCGGACGAGCCGACCGGGAACCTCGATGACGAAACCGGCGCGACGGTGATGGACTTGCTCACCTCGGTCGTGCGTGAGGAGGGGGCGACGCTCCTCTTTGTCACTCACAGCCTCGAGCTCGCTGGCGGCGCGGATCGAATCCTGGAGATGCACAGCGGCGTCTTGGAGGTCCGCGAGGCTGCGGCCACGGAGGCGGCGTCGTGAAGCTGCTCTGGCGCTCGCTTCGCGGGCTGCTCGCACACCAGCGCATCCTCTACGGCCTGACCGCGGCGGGGGTCGCCTTGGGCGTCGCCGCGGTGGTGAGCATTCAGATCATCAACCAAAACGCGCTCGCGACGTTCGGCGCCTCGGTCCGGGCGGTGTCGCTCGACGCGGACATCATCGTGCGCACCGCGGAGGTTCCTCTAGACGAGCGGCTTCTCGCCGAGGTCTTGTCGGACCCGGCGGTGCGCTACGCCCGGCCGGTGCATCGGGTCGAAGTCGCGTACTTCAAAGCAACGGACGAAAAGATCTTCCTGGACGTGCTCGGCGTCGATCTCTCCGCGCCGGGGCGTCTGCCCTTGAATGGCGCGCCGGACTCCCTCGGCGAAATTCTCGCAGTGCGCGGCTGGACCGCGGTGACCCCAGAGCTCGCCCGCGACCTGAACCTCACGTCGCCCAGTGTGGGCGCTTCCGAGGGGACCGCCTTCGAGGTGGTGGCCGGGACCGAGGCCGTCTCCCTCGTCACCGGGGCCACCGTCGACTTTCGCCGGGTGGCCCCCTTGGCCAGCTCGCGGGTGTTGCTGATGGACATCGCGCAGAGTCAGGACCTCTTCGACGAGCGCGGGGTCATCGACGACATCAACGTGTTTCTGGTCGAGGGGGCCGAGTTGGACCCGACGGTGGCGCGTTTGCGGGAGGCCCTCGGCGAGCGCGCGGCGGTCACCACGCCGGGGGAACGAGAAGAGCAGGCCGACGGCCTTCTCAGTGCCTTTCGTTTGAATCTCACGGCGCTGAGCTTGATCAGTCTGCTGGTGGGGCTCTTTCTGGTCTACACCTCGGTACAGGCTTCGTTGGTCCGACGGCGGCGCGAGCTCGGGGTTTTGCGCTCCATGGGCGCCACCAAGGGCCAGGTGCTCCGCCTGTTGTTGTCGGAAGCGGCCGCGGTGGGGCTCGTGGGAACCGCGGTCGGGCTTCCGGTCGGCTATCTCGCGGCGACGTTCAACGTCGATGCGGTCAGCGGAACCCTCCGGGACATCTACCTGCTGGATGAGATCGAGCAGCTCGCGGTGCCGGTGTGGATCTACTTCCTCGCCGCGGCGCTCGGGCTGGGTGGGGCGATGCTCGGATCGCTTCTTCCGTCGCTGGATGCGGTCGCCCGGGAGCCTCGGGAGCTGCTCGGGCGCGCGCAACTGAGCGAGCGCTCGAGTCGTCTGGCGCCGCGTCTGGCGCTCATCGGCTTCGTGGTCGCGCTGCTCACTCTCGGCTGGTACGCGCTCTTCGGCCAGGGGATCTCCTACGCGGGGTTTGTGCTCGCCGTCTCGTTGTTGCTGGTGATCCCGGCGCTCTCTCCTTGGCTCCTGCAAACCGTCGCGTCCTGGTCGCCGGCCTCGCGCCTCGGGGCGAGCTACGCGGTGCGTACCCTTCAGAGCGGTCGGGCCCAGAGCAGTGGGTTGACCGTGGCGGCACTCGGGATCGCCTTCAGTATGCTGGTTGCGATCACCCTCATGATCGGAAGTTTTCGCGCCACCCTGGAGGTTTGGATCGACCAGGTCGTCATCGCCGACGTGTTCGTGAGCACCGCCACCTCAGAGCATGGCTCGCGAACCGCCGGCTTCCCGGCGGAGGTCATCGAACAGGTTCGGTCGCGCGACGGTGTGCGCTACGCGGACGGAATCCGTCGGCGGGAGGGAACGGCGAACGGCCGCGGCGTTCGGATCGTCGCGGTTGACTTGTCGGTGCCCAACGCGGTGGAGCGTTATCCGATCTTCGATGGAGTCGCGGATGCGGACGCTCTCGTCCGCGGTGATGCGGTACTGGTCACGGAACCCTTCGCGCGCAAGAGCGGCACCTGGAGCGGCGACACGGTCACTCTCGATACTGCGTCGGGAGAAAAGACTCTCAGCGTCAGCGGCGTCTTCTACGATTACAGCACGGAGCGCGGCGTGGTTTACATGCACCTGGACACCTACGCCGAGCTCTTCGGTGCGGGGCAACCGATCGGACTCGCTCTCTATCTCGAGGACGGGGTCGACCCGGAGGCGGTGGTACGGGATCTCCAAACCAATCTCGCGGTCCCCGGCCTCTACGCGCGGAGCAACCAAACCCTGCGGACGCGCGTGTTCGAAATCTTCGAGCAGACTTTCGCCATCACGCGACTGCTGCAGGGCATGAGCCTCGTGATCGCGGCGTTCGGGATCACCCTCACCCTGTTCGTCATCGCCGGCGAGCGTCGGGCGGAGCTCGCGCTCTACCGTGCGCTCGGAGCCACGCGGCGGCAGGTGTTTCGCCTCTTCGTCGGGAAGGGGGTGGCCCTCGGCGGCTTGGGCACGGGGATCGGCGTGGTGGGGGGTACACTGTTGGCGGGGATCCTGGTGTTCATCATCAACCGCGAGCTGTTCGGGTGGACGATCCAAGTCTACGTGCCTTGGTGGGCGCTGGCCGAGCAGATCGTCACCGTCGGGGCGGTGGCTCTCGTCGCCGCGGCCGTACCGGCCCTTCGCGCGAGTGAGACCCCCGCGGGAGAGCTGACCCGTGATGCGACGTAGCTTCTTCATCGCAATGACCCTCGCGTGCTCGTGCACCTCGGGGAGCACCTCGTTCGAAGATCGGGGACCGGTCAGCGAGGTGCGCGAGGCCGCACGCCGCCAGGACGAGGACACCACCACCGCCGCATTGCGGGGCTCGTCCGACGAGGGCTGGAAGAAGGCAGAGGCGGGTTACGGATGGAGCTTCCCGAGCGACCATTGGGGACACGCCGGCTACAAAACCGAGTGGTGGTACTTCACCGGCCACCTCGCTGACGCGAAAACGGACGAGCCCCGATTCGCCTATCAGGTGACCTTCTTCAAAGTGGGGTTGGCACCCGAGGCCGCCGACTACGATTCGAATTGGTCGACCGACTCGCTCGTGATGGGCCACGTGGCGGTCAGCGACCTCGTCACCGAGCAGCACGTCTTCTCCGAGTCGATCCAACGGGTGGCACCGGGGCTCGCGGGGATTGGCACGGAGCCCGAGCCGACGCTGATCTGGGTGAAGGCCCCCCCCGGCTCGCCCGGACGCTGGAGCCTGGAGTGGACCGGCGACGGCTTTCACATGGCCGCTCGGGACGCTCGAGCGGGGTATGCCCTCGAGCTCACCGCCGAGCCCGGTAAGCCGTTGATTTTCCAAGGACCCGGCGGTTTGTCGCGCAAGGGCGAGACCGAGGCGCAGGCGAGCCTCTACTACAGCTTCACTCGACTGGAGACACGGGGAGTCGTGGAGCGTCACGGCGAGCGCGTCGAAGTGCGCGGGCAGAGCTGGATGGACAAGGAGATCGGCTCCAGCATGCTGTCGGAATCGCAGGTGGGGTGGGATTGGTTCAGTCTGCAATTGGACGACGGAAAAGAGCTGATGCTCTACGTCTTGCGGAATCCCGAGGGTGGGGTGAACCACGCGAGCGGAACCCGGGTCTTCCCCGACGCGCGCGTGGAATATTTCGATGAGTCGGGATGGCAACTCGAGGTGCTCGAACGATGGACCTCGCCGCGCGGGGGGCGCTACCCGGTCGCCTGGCGTTTGCAGGTGGGCGATCGCGACCTCGAGCTCCGCGCCGCCTTTCCGGATCAAGAGAATCGCGGCACGTTGATCGACGACCTCGCTTATTGGGAAGGTGCGGTCCTCATCCGCGAAGACGGCGACCCCGCAGGGCGGGGTTTTGTCGAAATGACGGGATACTGATCATGCGATACCTGACCCTCTCGTTCCTCCTGCTCTCCGGGTGTGCGGCAAGCGAGGCGACGAATTTTCCGCCGAATCTAGAACCCTCGCCCGGGGATCTCGGCGAAGCGCACCCCTTGAACGGCCAGATCTACGACAGCGTCGCCGATCGTTTCGTCGAAGAAGACGAAGCGATGGAGCGGGTTCGGGCGGCGCGCTTCCTGCTGCTCGGCGAAAAGCACGACAATGCAGCCCATCATCGCGGTCAGGCGGCACTGCTCGCCGAACGCGCCCAAGTGGCGCGTCCGGCAGTGGTTTGGGAAATGATCACGGCCGCTCAGAGCTTCGACGGGCCGGTTTTCACCGGAACTCCGGAACAGCTCGCGGCGCAGCTGGATTGGCCTCACAGCGGTTGGCCTCCCTTTGAGATTTATCGCCCGATCGCCGCGGTCGCCATCGACGAAGGCCTGCCGCAGCACCCGGGAAACCTCGGCCGCGAAGGCATGCGCACCGCCTACCAGGAAGGACTCGACGGTCTCACGGATGAGCGTGCGACGAGCTTGGGTGTACGCCAGACTTTGAGTGGCGATGCACTCGACGCGCTGCGCGAGGATATCGCGCGGGGCCATTGTGGTTTTGGCGATGACGCCATGCTCGATTCCATGGCTGCCGCCCAACAGACCCGGGACGCGTTCATGGCCAAACAGCTGGTCGAGAGCGACCGCGGGGAGGGAGCGGTACTCATTGCCGGCGGCGGACACGTACGGCGCGATCGAGCGGTTCCTTTTCATCTCCGTGCTTACGATGGGGTCGAGGACGCTGACATTCTGGTCGTCACATGGGCGGAGGTTCGCCCCGATCAGACCGATCCTCTGGCGTACGTCGGCGGAGAGATTCCCGCCTTCGATCTGGTTTTCTTTACCCCTCGGATCAGCAATGAAGACCCTTGCGACCAGTTCGCCGAGCAGGTCGAGCGCATTCGGGCCCAGGAGCGCGAGCGCGAATAGACGAGCACGCCTTTGAACGGAACGGTGCAGACCATGAGCAAGCGCGCCTTCAACTTCTCCCCCGGGCCGAGCGCTCTTCCCACCGAGGTGCTCAAGCGCGCCCAAGCCGAGCTCTTGGATTTCAAAGGGTCCGGCATGTCGATCATGGAAATGAGCCATCGCAGCCCCGCCTATGAAGCGGTGCACGATGGAGCGATCTCCAATCTCCGAACTCTCATGGGCATCTCCGAGGACTACGCGGTCCTCTTCATGGGCGGTGGCGCTCGCACGCAGTTCGCTCTCGTACCCTACAACCTCGGCCTCCGGGATCGTCCAAGCGACTACATTCTCACCGGGACCTGGTCGGAAGGGGCGGCGCACGAGGCGGGCAAGCTCGGTGCGGCCAAGACGGTTTGGAGCGGGGCGGACGGCGGTTACCGTCACGTGCCTCGCGATGATGAGGTCGAGGCGAGCGACGCTGCCGCCTATCTGCACTACACGAGCAACAACACCATTTACGGAACTCAGTTCCCTCACGTTCCCGAGGTCTCGAAGGCTCCGCTGGTTTGCGACATGTCGTCCGACATTCTATCCCGGCCGGTCGACGTCTCTCGTTTTGGGCTGATCTACGCCGGCGCCCAGAAGAACATGGGGCCCTCGGGAGTGACCGTGGTGATCGTCCGGCGTGATCTGCTCGAACGGGTTCCGGAGGACATTCCGGAGCTGTGGAGCTACGCGAAGATCGCGGCCAAGAACTCCCTGCTCAACACCCCGCCGACCTTCCCGATCTACATGGTCAAGTTGGTCACCGATTGGCTGTTGGAACGCGGCGGGCTCAGCGCGATGGCGGAGCGCAACGAAACAAAGGCGCGGCTCCTCTACGACGCGATCGACGGCGAGTTCTATCGCCCCCACGCGGACGCGGAATCGCGGTCGCGAATGAATGTCACCTTTCGTTTGCCCTCCGAGGAGCTGGAACGACGCTTCGTCGATGCCTGCACCGAGCGTGGGCTACTGAGTGTCAAAGGACACCGCTCAGTGGGGGGCATTCGCGCGTCGATCTATAACGCGGTGCCCCAGGATGCGGTCGAAGCATTGGTGACCGAAATGGTCGATTTCAGCTCCAGACACGGCTGAGAGTTGCAAGTCGATTAATCAGGTCGCAGACGTTCTGCGACATAATGGCGCAGGACACGGCCGAAGACGACATTCATGCGTCAGCATCGTTGGCACGCACTTCGCAATCAAACCACCCACCGCTTCTTGGGGAGGGCACAATGCAAACAGTAGAGTCGGGGTCCCACGACCCTTTGATCGAGATCCTTGCGCGCTTGGAGCGTCGCCTCGACCGGTTGGAATCGCGCCTGGAGCCGGTTTTTGCTGTCGTCGACAACGCTAACGCGGGGATCGCCGCGTTTACCGACACCGTCGACGAAAAACTGGCCGCGATCAGCCGCTTTGACGAGCGCCTCGAAAAGGCGGCGGAGCTGGTGGAGCTTCTCACCGAGCCCGAGACGTTGGAAAAGCTACACACCGCGGTGCGCCAGTTCGAGGAGATGCCGAAGCTGGTCGCGACCACCGGCGACGTAGTCGACGAGTGGATGAAGGAAGCGGCGGCGGACGGCGTCAACGTGGGCGAGCTCGCCGAATCGCTCAACCACTTCACCATAGTCGTGCTGCGTCTGCTCACCAACGAGCGCTTTCGTTGCATGCTCGAGCGCTCAATTCTCACCGTCGAGAGCTTCGTGCCTCTCGAGGCGTTGGCGGACGGCGCGAAGGCAACCCTCAACGGCGATCCGAAGCCGGTGGGCCTGTTCGGAGCGATGGGCGCCATGCGCGATCCGGACATCCAGCTGGCGGTCGGCTTCGCCCTCGAGACCGGCAAGATCGTCGGCAAGGCGATCCGCCGAGCCGTGGAAGAGAACAAGGCTTAGCACGATCGGAGGCTCGCTTCACCGAGCCTCCGGGCAAAACGATTCGCACACGCCGAATCCTGGGGAGGAACATTCAATGTCACATCATGAACTCGTCATCGTCGGCGCTGGGACCGCCGGTCTCACGGTCGCGTCTCAACTGTTGAATCAAGCGCCGAATCTCGACATTGCGGTGATCGAGCCATCGGACAAGCACTACTACCAGCCGATTTGGACCCTGGTCGGCGCTGGGGTCTTCGATCGCTACAGCTCCGAGCGTCCCCAGGCGTCGGTCATGCCGCCGGAGTGCACCTGGATCAAAGAGCGCGTCGTTTCGTTCAATCCGGAAAAGAACGAGGTCGTCACCGACGGAAAAGAGCCGGTGAGCTACGACTACTTGGTGGTCGCCGCCGGCATCAAGCTCGACTGGGATCGGGTCAAGGGCTTGCGAGACGCGCTGGGCAAGAACGGCGTGAGCTCGAACTACTCCTTCGACACGGTCGAGAAGACCTGGGATTTCATTCAGGCCACCAAGTCAGGAAACGCCCTGTTCACCTTCCCTAGCACCCCGATCAAGTGCGCCGGAGCGCCGCAGAAGATCATGTACCTCGCCGAGGAGCACTGGCGGAAGGTTGGAGTGCGCCCGCAGGTGGATGTGACGTACATGTGCGCGGGCGCAGCGATCTTTGGCGTACCGAAGTATCGCAAGGCGCTCGAGAAGATCGTCGAGGAGCGCGACATTCGCTGCGAGTTCAAGCAGGACCTCGTCGAGATCCGAGCGGACGCAAAGGAGGCGGTGTTCCGTCACCTCGAAAGCGGCGAAGAAACGGTCAAGTCCTACGAGATGATTCACGTCACCCCGCACCAGTGCGCGCCGGACTTCATTTCCGAGTCCGCCCTCGCCGGCGAAGGTGGCTGGGTCGAAGTGGACAAACACACCACGCAGCACACCCGTTTTTCCAACGTCTTCTCGCTCGGCGACTGCAGCAGCCTACCGACCAGCAAGACCGGGGCGGCGATTCGAAAGCAAGCACCGGTGTTGGTGGAGAACTTGTTGGCGGTACGCAACGATGAGCCGGTTATCGCACACTATGACGGCTATGCGTCCTGTCCGCTCGTGACGGGTCGTGGAAAGGTGATCCTCGCCGAGTTCGGTTACGACGGGAAAATCATGGAGTCCTTCCCGTTCGATCAGTCCGAGGAGCGCTACTCGATGTATGCTCTGAAGGCGTACGGCCTCCCCAAGATGTACTGGCACGGAATGCTGAAGGGGCGCGTCTAGCGTTGCGGTCTCCGCCGGGTTTGATCCGGTTTGAGACGAGCGATGACGTCGAATGCGCTTCCTCGCGGCGGGCGGTCGGGCTTCACCGACCGTCCGCCGCTCTTGCGTGGAGCACGAGCGAGTCGTCGGTGTCAGCATCCGTCTCATCAGGCAAGCTCGCGAGCATCTCGTCGTAGGTCGCCCAGACTTCGCGCGCGCGAGCTTCGCTGAGCTTTTCAATCGCCTGACCGAGGTGGACCGCCACGTAGTCGCCGGGCTGAATCTCCTCGAATTGGAGCATGAAGAGACTCACGTCCCTCACCGTTCCGCGCGCTTCGCACCGTGCGACGAACCCGTCGATCGACTCAATCTTCATTGGCACAGCAAAGCACATGGGGCGACTCCTCCGCCGTCAACTAAGGCACAGTTTGGGCCCCGGTGGCATGACATTCATCAAGGCAGGCATCGCTTGAATGTAATCATATGGCGCCGCTGGGAGGGCTGGGTGAACGACGCACTCGTATTGGCGATTGGCAACTCGATCAGAACAGATGACGGCGCGGGCCCGCACGCAGTAGAGCGCTCTAAGCGCGAGCTCTACGGAGAGGCGGTGGAGTGGATGGACGGCGGAACGCTCAGCTTCACCCTCTTGCCATCGATCAGTGGACGCGATGCGCTCGTCGTGGTTGACGCCGCGGACCTCGGAGAGCCTTCGGGGACAGTGAGTGTTGCGATGGGCCCGGAGATGGATCGGCTACTCTCGCGTGGCAAGCTCAGCACCGCGCACGAAGTGAGCTTGACCGACCTCCTCGCCACAGCCGCTCTCGTTGGCCAGCTCCCGGTGCGGCGCGCGCTCGTGTGCATTCAGCCGGAGTATACGGGGTGGGGTACGGAGCCCACGGAGACGGTCGCTCGGGCGATCCCCAAAGCCTGCGACGCGATCCGCGAGATTCTCGAGGAATGGGGCTTCGTTCTCGAAGACAGGAGCGCCGCATGATGGCCCGAGCCTTGTTGACCGAGATTCTCGCGGCGCTCGAGACCCTCGCCGAGCGCGAACACACGGAGGTCATCGACCTTCGCAGTCTACCCATGTCTCCGCAGGACCGCGAAGAGCTCGAAGAAATGCTGGGCCGAGGAGAGGTTAAAGCCTCGATCAGCGCCGCCGGGGACACGGAAATATTCGAAACTCAGTTCCCAGGCGTGTGGTGGGTCCGGCATCGGGGTTCGACGGACGAGATCGTGTACGAAGCGATCGAAGTGACGCGATGCCCGGAGCTGCTCTCCGCGCCCGTAGACGACGTCAGGGATTCGGCGCGGGAGTTACGCAGCTTTCTCGCCGAGGGAGGAGAAGACACGCATGCGACATGATGAAACCGCGGGGGAAGCACTACGCCGTCGAGGAATATCACGCCGCGCTTTCATCAAGCTCGGCTCTTTCGTGGCGAGCAGTCTCGCTCTCGTTCCGAGCGCGGCGGCGGAGATCGCGCAGGCCCTGGCGGCCGCTAAGCGCCGATCGGTGATCTGGCTCTCGTTCCAAGAGTGCACTGGGTGCACCGAGTCGATCCTGCGCTCGCACAGTCCGACCCTCGAGGAGCTGATCTTCGACTTCGTTTCCCTCGACTATCACCACGCGCTGCAAGCGGTTTCCGGCCATGCCGCGGAGAAAGCGCGCGAAGACGCGATCCGTGAGCACAAAGGCAGGTACCTGGTGATCGTCGACGGCTCGATCCCGCTGAAGGACGGCGGCGTTTATTCGACCATCGCCGGCGTTACGAATGTTCAAATGTTCGAGGAGACGGTGAAGGATGCGTTCGCGGTGATCGCGCTCGGCACCTGCGCCGCGTTCGGCGGTATTCCCTACGCCAAGCCGAACCCCACCGGCGCGGTGCCGGTCAGCGAGATCATCCCAGAGGGAATCCCCCTGATCAATGTGTCCGGTTGCCCGCCGATGCCGACGGTGATCACCGGTGTCCTGAGCCACGTGCTGGCGTTTGGGACACCACCGGAGCTCGACCATCTGAAGCGACCGCTCGCCTTTTTTGGCGAATCGATTCACGACCGCTGCTATCGCCGCCCGTTCTACAACGAGGGCAAGTTCGCCGAGAGCTTTGACGACGAAGGCGCGCGCAAGGGCTATTGCCTCTATCGCGTCGGCTGCAAGGGACCCATCGCCTACAACGCCTGCGCCACCCTGAAGTGGAACAATGGTGCCTCTTTCCCGATCGAGTCGGGCCACGGGTGCCTGGGCTGCTCGGAGCCGAACTTCTGGGACATGGGTGGGTTCTACAAACCGTTGGCGGCGGGCACCTGGGACGACGGAACGCGCACGCAGACCTTTGCTCAGGCTGTGGGGGGCGGGATCGTGCTCGGCGCGGGGGCAGCGGCCCTCGGGCGCTTGAAGCAGAAGCGTGTGGCCGCGGAAGACGCCGCGATCGAAGAGCAAA
This sequence comes from uncultured Bdellovibrionales bacterium, assembly GCA_964468125.1. GTDB lineage: Bacteria > Myxococcota > XYA12-FULL-58-9 > XYA12-FULL-58-9 > CAYXVF01 > CAYXVF01. Next base: position 69,008 of record CAYXVF010000016.1, read on the forward strand.
AAGCGAAGGGAGAGGCGTGATGGAACCTCACGAGCTGTTGGCGTTCGCCCGGGGACCCGCGTTGAAAGCGTCGCTCATCGTGTTCGCGGTCGCGGCGACCTGGCGCTTGGTCGCCATCTTCTTGTTGCCCGGCTCGAAGGATCTCACGAGCGGCCGACCTGGGGTGAGCGAGGTCGGCGGCGCGGTACGAAAAATGTTCCAGGTTCTGCCGCACAAGCCGTTCCGGGACCGAGGCCTCTTCGTGAACCTGAACGCCTGGGTCTTTCATTTCGGACTCTTGTTCATCGTGCTGCTGGGCACACCGCACATCCTCTTCCTCGGCGATTTCCTGGGATTCACTTGGCCGGGCCTGCCGAAGGGGGTGATCGACGTGATCAGCGTCGTGACCCTGGCGTCGCTCATCGCGATTCTCGTGTATCGGGTGCAGTACAAAGTCACACGCTTGCTGTCGGGATTTGACGACTACTTCTCCTGGCTCGTGACTTTTCTGCCGGTACTGACCGGGCTTCTCGCCACATTCAAAATCGGCGCACGCTACGAGACGCTCTTGGCGCTTCACATCCTGAGCTTCGAGCTCCTGCTGATCTGGTTCCCCTTCAGCAAGCTGATGCACGCCTTCAGCGTGTTCTTCTCACGGGCTCGCACGGGGGCCCGCTATGCGCACCGGGGGGTCGAGATATGAGCACCGCCGAACCCAAAGTGATGGACAAACACGGAGATCTCACCGACGACCAGCGCGTCGAGAACGCAATGCGCAGTTTCGTCCGCGACTTCGGCCGCGCCGCCGCGATGTACATGGAATCCTGCGTGAGCTGCGGACTGTGCGCCGAAGCCTGTCACTTCTTCGAGACGACGGGCGACCCGCGTTTTACGCCGATCTATAAGATCGAGCCGTTCAAGCGGGCCTATCAGCGTGAGGTGGGGCCCTTCGCTCCGATCTACAAGCTGCTCAAGCCAGCGGTGAAAGCGAAGCAGCTCGAGGAGTGGGAGGAGCTGATCTACGACTCGTGCACCATGTGCGGTCGTTGCACCCTCGCTTGTCCGATGGGGATCGACATTCCTTCGCTGATCGAGCTCGCACGCCACGGCATGTACAAGGCGGGGCTCGTGCCCGCGCGGTTGCATCAGATCGCGAACAACGCCGATCGAAAGGTTGGAAGCCAAAGCGCGACGCCGGAAGAGTTCGGTCCGCGGATCGCGGAAATCGCAGCGCAGTACGGTGTGACCATGCCGGTGGATCGTGAGAAGGCCGACCTGCTCTTGACCGTGAGCGCCGGCCAGCTCGAGGGGCACACCGAGTCCCTCGCCAACACCGCGAAGATCCTAAACCACATCGGGATCGACTGGACCTTCAGTACCAAAGGCTACGAGGCGACGAATTTCGGCCTGCTTTCGGGCTACATCGATCTGCAGAAGCGCTACACGATGCGTCTGATCGATGCGGCACTCTCCACGGGAGTGGGGACGGTGTTGCTGCCGGAGTGCGGTCACGCCTACGGAGCGATGCGTTGGCGCGCCGCCAATTGGTACGGCAAGCCACTGCCGTTCGAGATTCTGCACATGAGTGAGTTTCTCGGGGCGATGGTGAACGCCAAGAAGATCCGGGTGAAGAAAACCAGTGGCAAGGTGACCTACCATGACCCGTGCCAAGCGGGTCGGCGCGGTGGCATCTTCCAACAGCCCCGGGACGTGCTCGCCGAGCTCGGCTACGAGCTCATCGAGGCCGAGAACACGGGGCTCTACAATTGGTGCTGCGGTGGCGGAGGTGGGGCACTCGCCAATGCGCGCAATGTACCGTTGAGGCGCGAAGTCTTTCGACTGAAAATGAAACAGATGGACGACACGGGCGCGGAGATGGTCGCTTCTGCCTGCCACCAGTGTCACATCACCTTCGAGCAGGGCAAAGAGCACTTCAACTGGCCCACCCCCTTCGTCAACCTCGTCGACCTCATCGCGCCTCAGCTCGATGATGGAGGAGAATCATGAGCGAGCGCATCGTCATCGATCCAATCACGCGCATCGAAGGTCACCTGCGGATCGAAGCGGAGACGGACGAGGCCGGAAACATCGTGCAGGCGTACAGCTCGGGCACGATGGTCCGGGGGATCGAGACCATTCTGCAAGGGCGAGATCCGCGGGATGCGTGGGCCTTTGCTCAGCGGATCTGCGGGGTCTGTACTCTGGTTCACGGGATGGCGTCGATCCGCGCGGTCGAAGACGCGCTGGACTACGAAATTCCGCAGAACGCGCAGCTCATCCGCAACCTGATGATCTCCGCGCAGCACGTGCACGATCACGTGATGCACTTTTATCACCTGCACGCACTCGATTGGGTCGACGTCGTCTCGGCGCTGAATGCGGATCCGAAGGCCACCTCCGAGCTCGCCCAGTCGATCAGCACCTGGCCCAAGTCGAGCCCGGGCTATTTCAGCGACGTGCGGAAGCGCATCGAAGGCCTGGTGAAGAGCGGCCAGCTCGGCATCTTCTCGAACGGCTTCTGGGGACACCCGGAGTACAAACTTCCGCCGGAAGCGAACCTGATGGCGGTCGCTCACTATCTCGAAGCCCTCGAGTGGCAACGCGACGTGGTGCAGCTGCACGCCATGTTCGGCGGCAAGAACCCGCACCCGAACTTTCTCGTAGGGGGCTCTCCGTCACCGATCAGCACCGGGTCCTCTTCGGGCCCCGCAGCAACGGCGGTGAACATCGTCACGTTGCAAAACGCGCGCAGCACGATCCGCAAGATGAAGGAGTTCGTTGAGCAGGTTTACGTACCGGATACCTTGGCGATCGCGAGCTTCTACAAGGATTGGTTTCAACGCGGCGAAGGTGTGGGCAACTTCCTGGTGTTCGGCGATTTCCCTTCTACGTGCATGCGTGACCGCGACAGCTACTTCATCCCTGGTGGAGTGATCCTGAATCGGAACCTCGAAGACATTCAAGAAGTGGACCTGAACGATCCGGCGCAGATCCAGGAATTCGTGGACTACTCCTGGTATCGCTACGCGGCAGGCGACGGAACAGGCCTTCACCCCTACGATGGCGAGACGGAATTCGCCTACGATGGGCCACAGCCTCCCTACGATTTTCTGGATGTCGACAAGGCCTACTCGTGGCTGAAAGCGCCGCGCTGGAAAGGCAAACCGATGGAAGTGGGGCCGCTCGCGCGCGTGCTCTTGCTCTATGCTCGCGGTCACGAACCGACCCGGGAGCTCGCGACGATGGCGCTCGAAAAGCTAGAGCTACCGCTCGAAGCGCTGTTCTCGACCCTCGGCCGCACCGCTGCCCGAACCCTCGAGTGCAAGCTCTTCGTCGACCAGATGGAGGGGTGGCTCACCGCACTGATGGACAACATCAAAGCCGGTGAGCTCGACGTGCACAACGCTGAGAAGTGGGATCCGTCAACCTGGCCGAAGCGGGCACAGGGGGTGGGCTTCATGGAAGCGCCGCGCGGCGCGCTCTCGCACTTCATCGTGATCAACGACGGCAAGATCGAGAATTACCAGGCGGTGGTGCCGAGCACCTGGAACGCCGGGCCGCGCGACGGCTCAGGCGGGATCGGGCCCTACGAGGCGGCGTTGATGGACCGCCATACACTGGCCGACCTGGAGAAACCGCTCGAGGTTCAGCGCACGGTTCACAGCTTCGACCCCTGCCTCGCCTGTGCCGTCCACGTCCTCGATCCGGAGGGCGAGGAGAAGGTGAAGATCACAGTGCGCTAGGTTG
>CAYXVF010000016.1:72833-77720 GCA_964468125.1 uncultured Bdellovibrionales bacterium
GGAGAAATCGACCTGCTGCCATTCTCCGAGTCGGTTGACGCGCTTGACGTCGGTCATTGGTTCCTTCGCCGCACTGTGTTATCTGGCTGCTAGCCCCAGGGGCGGTGCGAACCCATCGCGCAGCACGTCCCTGAATGTCGAACCTCGAGCAGAGGAGTCCGTGGTGGCTGAATCCGCACACAATCACGATCACAATCGCCAGCGCACCTGGCGCAACATTCCTTATGACGAACTGGAGGTCGGTCAGTCCTGCGCGCTGAAGCGGGTCGTGACCGAGAACGACTTTTACGTCTTCGCGCAGGTGAGCGGGAACATGAACCCCCTGCACCTTTCTGACTATGACGGTGACGGAGACGGTGCGCGCGAGGCCGTGGCGCCCTCGATGCTGGTGGGCTCGCTCATTTCCTCTGCGCTCGGAAACGTGATCCCCGGACCGGGAACGCTCTACAAGCGCCAGCACCTGGAGTTCTTTGGCCGCGCACAGATCGGTGATGAGCTCGAGGTCTTTGTCGAAGTGAAGGAAAAACTGCCGGAGCGCGTCGTGCGCTTCGACACCGAGGTACGTCTCAAAGACGGACCAGTGCTCGTGCGCGGCGAGGCTCTCGTGATCGCTCCGGAGCACAAGCTCGTTTTTGAGGACATCGAGCCTCCGACGCTTCGCGTCGGCCGACACGAGCATTTCCAACGGCTCTTCGAGTGGTGTGACGAGCTTCCTGCGCTCCGCGTGGCCGTGGCCGCGCCCGAGGATGAGCACTCCCTGGGCGGTGCGTTGCTTGCTGCCGAGCGCGAGTTCATCGTGCCGATCCTCGTCGGGGACGCAGAGAAGATTCGCGCCGTTGCCGACGAAATCGGTGAGGACGTGAGCCCCTTCGAGATCATCGATGTCCCCAATCACCATGAAGCTGCGGCCTGCGCGGTCCGGCTGGTGCACGAAGGTCGCGCGCAGGCTGTGATGAAGGGACACCTGCATACGGATCAACTGCTGCGGCACGTGATCAAAAAAGACGGTGGCCTGCGAATCGGGCGACGCCTGTCGCACGTGTTCATCATGGACACACCAGGGCTCAACCGGCTGCTCTTTGTCACCGACGCAGCGATCAACATTCAACCGACGCTTGAGGAAAAGGTCGACATCACCCAGAACGCCATCGATCTGGCACGGGCTCTTCGGGTGGAGGTTCCGAAGGCGGCGGTCCTGTCGGCGGTGGAAACGGTCAATCCAAAGATCCCCGGAACCATCGACGCCGCCGCCCTCGCGAAAATGAGTGAGCGCGGGCAGATCAAGTACGGCAAGGTGGATGGTCCGCTGGCGATGGACAACGCGATCGACATTGGTGCGGCGCGCTCGAAGGGGATCAACTCGCTGGTAGCGGGACATGCGGACATACTCGTTGTCCCCAACCTCGAGGCCGGAAATATGTTGGCAAAGGAGCTCACCTTCGTGGCGATGGCGTCAGCGGCGGGACTGGTGATCGGTGCGAAGGTGCCGGTGATTGTCAACAGCCGCGCGGATGATGAAATGTGCCGTCTCGGCTCGTGCGCCGTCGCGCTGCTCTACCACGCGCAGTACGGGAGGTCGTAAATGAGCGGCGATGCGGTCCTCACCCTGAATGCCGGCTCGTCGTCCTTCAAATTCGGTCTTTTCAGCGCTGAGCCCGAGCCGTGGCTGAATGGGCTCGTCTCCGGCATCGGCGGCGATGCGCTCTTGAAGGTAAAGGGGCCAACCGGCGAGACGCTGGTCGAGCGTGACCTGGTCGATTCCAAGACCCACTCTCATGCTCTCAAGGAGGCTTTGCGGGTTCTGCCTGAGCTTCGGTCCTTCGACTCGATCGTCGCGGTGGGGCACCGTATCGTATTTGGTGGCCCGAACCTGGACCGCCCCAAGCGTATCGACGAGGAGCTCATCGCTCATCTCGAAGCATTCGTGCCGTTCGCACCGTTGCATCAGCCCTACAACCTCGGAGGGGTCCGTGCCGCGATGAAGGCGTTCCCGAACGCGGTGCAGGTCGGCTGCTTCGATACTGCATTCCATCGCACCCAGAACTGGGTGCGGGATACGTTCGCCTTACCGCGCCGCTACTTCGACGAAGGCGTGCGCCGCTACGGGTTTCACGGTCTGTCGTACCAGTACATCGCGGGCGCGCTCGCCGAACGTTATCCGGAGCTCGCGAAGGGGCGGGTGGTGGTGGCTCACCTCGGCAATGGCGCGTCCATGTGTGCGATGGCGGCGGGGAAGAGCGTCGACTCTACGATGGGCTTCACCGCTCTCGACGGACTTCCAATGGGCACGCGCTGCGGTCAGATCGATCCGGGCGTCCTCCTCTACCTCATGGACCAGCAGGGCATGAGTGTCAGCGAGGTCACCAATCTGCTGTACCGCGAGTCGGGGCTGAAGGGTCTGTCCGGAGTGAGCAACGACATGCGCGAGCTACTCGCGTCGAGCTCGGAGGACGCCGCCGGCGCGGTGAGCTACTTCGTCTCGCGAATTCAGCGCGAGCTCGGCGCACTAACCGCAGTTCTCGGGGGACTCGATGCGTTCGTGTTCACCGCGGGGATCGGTGAGAACTCTCCGAAGATCCGCGCGATGGTTTGTGAGGGACTCGCCTGGCTGGGGATCGAGCTCGATGCAAAGGCAAACCAGGAGGGGCGGGAACGGATCTCGACTCCGGGCAGCGATACGGCAGTGCTCTCTGTGCCGACCAATGAAGAGCTCGTGATCGCTCGCGCCGCCGTATCCGAGGTGAAAGGGGGATGAGGTGGAACTGTTCGTATTGAAGCCCGTCAGTGACGCAGTCGAATACACCCTTGACTGGGCGGAGCGCAGCGTCCTGTTCTGGGATGTCATGCGCGAGCGCGGCGACCGTTATCGCGCGCATCGCTCGCAGGAAAAGCCGAGTGTCTTGGGCTTCGAGTCGGAGGTTGTGATCGATGGTCACGACCTCGCGGATCCCTGCAACTACTACCTTCTTCGGATAACAGCTCCGGAACCCTGCCACCTGGCCGCACGACCGGTGGTGATCGTCGACCCTAGGGCGGGGCATGGCCCGGGTATCGCCGGGTTCAAGTCGGACAGTGAGATCGGTGTGGCGCTCGCCAATGGCTTGCCCTGTTACTTCGTGGGCTTTCGCCCGGAGCCCTTACCGACGCAGACGATCGACAGTGTGCGCCGGGCGGAGATTCGTTTTCTCGAGCACGTCATCGCCGCCCATCCGGAGGCCGACGGGTTGCCTTTTGTGATCGGCAACTGCCAGGCGGGATGGGCGTTGATGATGGTCGCGGCCTCTCGCCCCGAGCTAGTCGGACCGTTGCTCTTGGCGGGGGCGCCGCTCGAGTACTGGGCAGGACATCGCGGCCAAAATCCCATGCGCTACAGCGGTGGGTTGCTCGGTGGCTCGTGGCTCACCGCCGCGACGTCGGCGCTCGGAGGTGGCCGCTTCGACGGCGCATGGCTGGTGCAGAACTTCGAGAACCTCAATCCAGCGAACACTCTCTTGGGGAAACCCTATGGTCTGTACTCCAACGTCGACGATGAGGCGGAGCGTTTTCTCAATTTCGAGACCTGGTGGGGTGGACACGTCAGCCTGAACGCGTCGGAGATCCAATGGATCGTCGATCAGCTCTTCATTGGGAACCGATTGGCCCGCGGGCAGATCGTCACCGACGATGGCATCCGCCTCGACCTTCGCCGGATTCGATCGCCGATCATCTGCTTCTGCTCGGAAGGGGATAATATCACGCCGCCGCCGCAGGCCCTCGGCTGGATCCTCGATCTCTACGACGGCGACGAAGGCGTCCTCGAGCATCAACAGACCATCGTCTACGCGATCCACGACGAAGTGGGGCACCTGGGGATTTTCGTATCGTCGTCGGTCGCACGAAAAGAGTATTCGGAGATGACGAGTAACGTCGATCTGATCGACATGCTAGCTCCGGGGATCTACGAGCTTGTGCTCAAGAAGGCGGACGACGCATCGAAGTCCACCGGTTTCGTGGTCGGTGACTACGTGACGCGTTTTGAGCCGCGCAGCATCGAAGACGTGCGGGCGATCGTGAAGCCGGACCCCGCGGAGCAGCGTGCCTTCGAGACGGTCGCGCGGTTTTCCCAGAACAACGTGGGGCTCTATCGCCAATTCGTCGCGCCCTTCGTGCGCGTGCCGCGAGTGGTCGCCAAGGGCATGCGGGTTTTGCGTCCACTCCGGTTTCCTTACGAGGTTTGGTCGAGTGCGAACCCATGGGCGAAGGGGATCACGGCGGTCGCGGAAGAGGTCCGTGCGAATCGACATCGGGTCAACGAGGACAATCGGTTCCGCGGATGGGAGAAGACCGCGGTCCGATGGGGCGAGCGTGCGCTCGACGGAGTCCGGGTCGCGCGCGATACGCTCGCCGAGAAGACGTTCTTTGCGATTTATGGGTCGCCGGTGGTGCAGGCGTTGGTCGGGGTGAACGCGGACTACGAACACGGCTCGATAGGTGACGATCCCGTCATGCGGGAGAATCGAGCTTTTAAGAAGCGTGAGCTGATGGGTTATCTGAAGCAGGGTGGCAAGGTGGCGGCGTTTTTCCGCGCACTCCTCTACGTCGGCGGCGAGAAGATCACATACGACGAGCGCATATTTCACGCTTTCAAACGGGCGCAGCGCAAGCTCGCGAGCGACGCGGATTTGAGTGTCGTCAAGCAGCGTCAAATCAGCCGCGACCAATACCTGATGCTTCGCTACGATCGGGAAGCAGCCCTCGCGTCAATTCCGGAGATGTTGCCGGAGGACCCGGAAGAGCGGCGGGAGCTGGTCGAGCTTCTCGACCACGTACTCGAAGCCGGAGGTGGTGTCCGCGACGAGCAGCGCGCGCGCTATGAGCGGGTGCGGGGGTTGTTCTGCTAAAGCGTGG
>CAYXVF010000017.1:0-21218 GCA_964468125.1 uncultured Bdellovibrionales bacterium
CGTGGCGATAGAGCGTGATTAGCGTGTACGCCGCTCGACCCAGCACCATGACCACCAACGCAGCATCGGGTGCATAGGGAGTCCAAGGCTTGTCGTCTTCGAACGTGCGGCGAAAGAAGCCCATCTCGTTCGTCGCGGCGGGAATGGGCACCACGTCGAGACTGATTGCCGCCCCGGCTGTAGCAACCCTCTCCTATGTTGAGCGGGATACTGGAGGCCGACCGCCGAATCTGAGTGGCCAGTGAACGGTTCGAGGCAAAACCAATTGGGCATGGCTTCAATTTTGGACGCGCTTCAGGTGCTCTATGGCATTGCGCAATCGGCGTCGGCATCGTTCCTTGCCGAGCGCTGCCATCGTCTCAAAGAGCGGCGGCGTCGCTTTGCGCCCGGTCACCGCCACGCGCACGGGCATGAACAGCTCCTTCGGCTTCCACTCGATCTCGTCGCACAGGCCGCGAAGGGTCGTCTCCATGTTCTCGAGCGTGAGCTCCGGCAGCGCATCGATCTTTTCCACCACCGCTTGCAACGCCTTCACGATTTCTTTCTTCTCGCGCTTCTTCGGGATCAGGTTAGTGGTCGCGTCCTCATCGTAGGGCACGTCGCCGTTGAAGAAGAAGGCGGTGTGATCGATGAAGTCGTCGAGCTTGTCGATTCGCTCATAGACCAGTGGCACGAGCTCCCGAAGCCGCTCCTCGGTGAAGATCTCGTCCCGCAGCTTCTTCACCAACGCCTCGGCCCCCTGCTCTCGAATGTAGAGCCCATTGAGCCAAGTGAGCTTTTGAACATCGAAGACGGGACCACCGAGTGACATGCGGTCGAAGTCAAAATTCTCGACCATCTCCTCGAGGGTGAACTTCTCGCGGGCGTCGGGCATGGTCCAGCCCATCATCGCGAGATAATTGAGGAGCGCCTCCGGCAGATACCCCGCCTGGCGGTAGTAGTTGATGCTCACGGGATTCTTGCGCTTCGAGATCTTCGATTTGTCCGCGTTGCGCAGTAGCGGCATGTGGATGAACTTCGGCTTCTCCCAGCCGAAGGCGTCGTAGAGCATCACGTGCTTCGGCACGGAGCTTATCCACTCCTCGGCCCGAATCACGTGGGTCACCTTCATCAGGTGGTCGTCGACGATGTTCGCGAGGTGGTAGGTCGGGAAACCGTCGCTCTTCAGTAGGATCTGATCGTCGACTTGTACGTTTTCGATCGTGATCTCGCCGCGAAGCTCATCGACGAAGCTGGTCTTGCCTTCGTTGGGCGTCTTGAGTCGGATCACGTAGGGCTCGCCCCGGTCGAGCATCTCTTTGACATCTTTTTCATCCCGATCGCGCCAGCGGCCGTCGTACCCCGGCGCGACTCCCCGCTGCATCTGCTCCTTGCGAAGCTGGGCCAACCGCTCGGGGGTGTCGAATGCGTAGTAGGCGGCGCCCTTCTCGACCAACTGCAGGGCGTGCTCCCGGTAGATCTCCCGGCGCTCGCTCTGGCGGTAAGGACCGTAGTCGCCCCCCACGTCCGGCCCCTCATCCCACTCGACGCCGGTCCAGCGCAGGGAGTCGAGGATCATCTGCTCCCATTCGGGGCGCGAGCGGCTCTGATCCGTGTCCTCGATGCGCAGGATGAACTGGCCGCCGTGCTTCTTGGCCCAGACGTAGTTGAAGAGCGCGATGTAGGCGGTGCCGACGTGTGGGTCACCGGTGGGCGATGGCGCGATGCGAACGCGAACGGACATGGTTCACTCCAGGGGGTCAGAACGGACGAAGAGCGGACATAAGAAGCTCAATGGGGGGTGTCAAGCGACCGTTATCCGCAGGGGGATCCGAATTGAAACGGCCGGTGTCATGAATCGATACGACGTGAGCATCATCATTCCCGTCTTCAATCGGGTCGAGTACACCGCTGCGTGTCTCCAGTCCCTGGCCGCGCACGCCACCGAGTCCCTCTCCTTTGAGCTCGTCGTCGTGGACAACGCGAGCTCAGACGGCACCCCGGAGCTCCTCGCTCAGCTCTCCGGCGACGTGGTCCTCCACCGCAACGAAGAGAACCTGGGCTTCGCCAAAGCCTGCAACCAGGGCGCTCGCCTGGCGAGCGGCCGGATCCTCGTGTTCTTGAACAACGACACCGAGGTGCACGCGGGCTGGCTCGAGCCCCTGGTGGATGAGCTCGACCAGCACCCGGACACCGCGGCGGTAGGCAGCCGCCTGCTCTACCCCGACGGGCGGATTCAGCACGCGGGCGTCGCCATCGGGCGCGACCAGATCCCCTATCACCTGCACAGCCAAGTCGACGCGGACGACCCGCGGGTGACCGAACGCCGGTCGTTCAACATCGTCACGGCCGCGTGCGTCGCGATCCGCCGGGAGGAGTTCCTCGCCATCGGCCTCTTCGACGAGCAATTCATCAATGGCCACGAGGACATCGACCTGTGCTTGCGCTTACGCGAGGCGGGCCGGGATGTGATCTACCGACCGGACAGCGTGGTCACCCACCACGAGAGCGTGAGCGAAGGCCGGCTCGACAAACGCCCGCACAATGTCGCGCGCACCTTCAAAAAGTGGCGGGAACGGCTGGTCCAGGACGATTTTCGCTACGCCTTCCCGGAGCACGAATGCCCCATCCTCGATCGCCCGCTGGCGGTGGCACTCAAGATCGGGGTGCCGGATCGCAGCCTCGACAACTGGGGGGATATCTACTTCGCAGAGTGTCTCGCCAAGTCGATCTCCCGTGCCGGCCACCACTGCGAGATCCACTACCTGAACGAGTGGGGGCAGGATGACCGCCACATCGACGTGGTGATCCATATCAAGGGGCTCAGCCGTTACGTGCTCAAGCCCTACCACGTCAACCTGATGTGGATGATCAATCATCCGGAGCTGCACGAAGACGCGGAGCTCGAGGCCTACGACGCGGTGTTCGTCGCTTCCGAAGAATGGGCCGCGACACTCAGAGGCCGCCTTCAGACCCCGGTGTACTTTCTGCCGCAAGCAACCGATCCCAAGCATTTTGTCCCGGCTCCGGACCAGGAAAAGGAATTCGATCTGGTCTTCGTCGGAAACAACAAAGGCAAGAGCCGGGGCGACATGCGGCCGATCATCCGTGATCTGCTACCGACCTGCCATTCGCTCGCGGTCTGGGGCGAAGGCTGGGAGGGCCGGCTCCCTCCGGGGGTTTGGCAGGGTCGTTTCGTCCCCTGGAAGGAGCTTCCGCAGGTCTACGCGCGGGGTCGGATCGTCTTGAACGATCACCATCTCACGATGAAGCAGCACGGCTTCATCAACAACCGAACCTACGACGCCCTCGCCTGCAACGCCGCCGTGGTCTCGGATGCGGTCCCCGGACTGGGTGCTTTACCGCGGGCGGTGACCTACTCGAACAAACAGGATCTACGCAGCAAGGTGGAGTCACTCCTACGCGAGCCACCGGGAACCGACGCGCGAGAGACCATTCTCGCCGAGCACAGCTTTGACCATCGCGCCGACGCCCTCCTCGAAACCGCGATTGCGCTGGTCGAGCGCCGGGGCGATCGTCGAGTAGAGATCGTGGATCGGCCGTTGGTCTCGGTCCTGATGGCGACCTACGACCGACCGAGATTCCTTCCGGACGCGATCGAATCGATTCGGGCCCAAAGCTATCCGCACTGGGAGCTGTTGCTGATCAACGACGGGGGGCCGTCGGTGCGCGAGATCGTCGAGCCCTTCGCTGATGAGCGTATCCGGCTCGCGGAGCTCGAGGAGAACCGCGGCAAGGGCCACGCTATGAACGCGGCCTACGATCGGTCGCGCGGTGATTTCATCGCGTACCTCGATGACGATGACACGTTCTATCCGGGCCATCTCGAGCAGTTACTCTTGCCACTGACCGTCATTCCAAGCATTAGAATGGCCTATGGGGATACGGCCTGGATCACCCACGAGGCCCAGGCGGACGGGCGATTCCGGGAGGTTCAGCGCGAAATCAAGTACCCGCGGCAGACCAGCTTCGATGCGATGGTGCTGCAGAACTTCATCCCCGGGATCGCGGTCGTGCACGACCGCTCGCTCTTCGAGGAAGCGGGACGCTTTGACCCGGAGCTTCCGGTGCTGATCGATTGGGACATGTGGCGGCGGATGGCGAGCTTGACCTATCCGTATCACGTCTACGGGGTTTCCACGGCCGCCCACCGCCGCGAGCAACGCGAAGGCGAGCGTACGACCGTGGGGACGGGGCACCTCACGCACACGCAGCGGTCGCGCTGGATCGATGCGCGTCTTCGCATCCTGAGCAAACCTCTTCCGGGCAGGCCGGACGTACACCGCTCCGAGTGGGTGAGGCACGAGAAGAAGCTCGCCGAGTATTGGCGGATGGTCTACGCCGGGGACGACGCGCTCGACGCGGGCGATGCACCGTCTGCGCTCGCGCTCTGGGAGCGGGCCCACGGCAAGCTTCCCAGTCAGTTTCCAGCCGCACAGCGAATCGCGCGCCAAGCGCTGCGCAGCGGAGACCTCGTCAAGGCACTCAACATTTACCGCGAGTGCGTGCGCATGGGGTCGCCGGAGCTCAGCGACTATCTCTTCGCGTGCCTGGCGGCGCTGAAGCTCGGTCGTCCTCGGGTGGTGCTCGAGGTGGCAGATGTCATCGAGTCACGCAAGATTCCGCTCGACCCGAAGGCGCGGGCGATGCTGCAGAACTACGTGCAGCGCGCCCGAGCCTCAGCCGCTTAGTGGGGCGTTGGTTCACGCCCTCTACGCGTCAGGAAGACGCATGATGATTTTGGTTCGATCCTCACCGCGACTGGTGAACGATTGAACCGCGTCGGAGCGGCCCGGCTGGCTCGCCGTCGCCCGATAGCGACCATCGGGGAGTTTCAGCAAGAGCACCGGCCCCGACGTGGTGAATGTCACCTCCAGCACACCATCGAGTTGCTCGATCGCGACCTGCACGTCGGCGAGGTAGCGCTCGCGTCTGTCGGTGAAGACCAGCTGGACGTCGTAGTCCTCCGCCTGCTTTTCGATGGCCTTCATCGCGGCCTTGCCGACTCCGCCATGTACGAATTCAATCCTTCGCTTCTTTCCGGTGGTGAGGGTCGACTCTTTCCCGTGCACCGCCAGCGGCGCTGTCACGAAGAAGCCGAGGGTCAGGACTGACAATAGGATTTCGTTCTTCAGACCCATGAGGGGAGCAAGTCGCGTGCCTGCCGGGGTCGGCCAAGATTCCGAGTGCAACGGTGTAGCCGTTGCCCCGATGTCCACCTTTGCCTCGGCACGAAGGCGAGCTCACCCGCCGCCGCTTTCACCTTTGCCCTCTTCGACCTGTCGTTGGTCCGGAATGGGAGCCTCCTGGGTCTCCCGGTTCATGTTCTTCGATACGGTCTTCCGCTTTTCGCAGCCGGTTACCCCGAGGGCGAGCCCGACGCAGAGGATTTCGATCAGACGCTTCTTCACGAGACGACTCCTTTCGAGCCCGACTGGCGTTGAATGATGCGTATGCGTCGACCCTCGGTCGACGTGAGGCGGATTGCCACACTGAGATCCGGGCGCCCTTCAGTGGCGTCCCGAGAAAAGGAGCTCGCACGTGCTACCCCAACCCGGTCGAATATCTCCCCCGCTCAACTTTCCGGTCCTCGGAGTCCCCGAGAAACGGTGGGACATCGCTCGAGCCGAGCCGGAGAATTTTTCCCTCATCATGAGCACCGGCCGCGGGCCTGCGCTAGCCGAGCGGGCCGGTGTGCCAGCGGTGAGACTCGCCGTCGTTTTTTGCGATGCGACGGGTCACATCCTCGAAGCTCGGACGAACGACCGCGCGATCGTGGTGTCGGTCCCAGAGCTCACGGAGCGTGGTGGAGCGATTGTGCTCGAGGTACTCGCGCAGTGCGTGGCTGCCGGTGGCGAGGAAGTTGTGGGCGTCGAAGCCCGGGAACGGATGCTCGTAGGGCAAAAGGCCTTCGTCTCCGCCGGTGAACAGGTTGAAGGGCAAGAGGCCGAAATCGCGCGGCGCGCGAATGCGCCAAGGGCCCGCCATCGCGGTGAGCTTGTCCGGGTTCTCCCCCCAACCGTAGAGGTGCAGGGTCTTGTAGCCCGGCGGGAAGTCGCGCCAGCCGGTGCCGATCGTCAGAAAGGTGATGCGGTCGAGGCGCTCCCGGAAGCGCTCCTTTGCGACGCGCGCGATCTCCTGCGGCCGCGCCTCAGGGTTTGCCGCCACCTCTTTCGCGATGTAGCGCCCCTCGAGATCGTCGAGAACGCGACCGAGGACGATAGTCGACTCGCTGTAGGCCATGAGCTCGAGCGGAGGCGCATCGTCTTTGTCGATGTGGGACATCAGGAGCCGGCTCATGTTGTCCATGAGCTGCTGGTTCGGCTCGCCGAGCTCTTTCAGGGCGATTGCGAGACTCGTGAGCTCCTGCGGGTCGACCGTGACCGCGGCCCCGTCGCCGGAGGAGAACAGCGTGAACTTGCCATCCTCGTTGCGCTTGGCCCCGAGCACCTGGGCGATCGAGGCAGTGAGCGCCCCCGGCGAGTAGTTGAAGCGTTGGACCATCGCCTGGATCCAGTCGCGCTTGTTGCCTGGGATCACGATCGGATCCTTGCGTCCGGGGATCCGGAGCGTGAGATCGCCCAAGTCGGTCGTTGCACCGTTTGCGACCTGCGCCATCGGCAGCCCGGTGACCTCGACGTAGTAGGGAATACGGGGCTGGGCGTCCGCCAGAGGGGTGTTGAGACCGGGGAAGAAGACGCGCAGGGGGTCGCCCGGCTTGCTGTCCCCCTCAGTCAGGTGCTCGCGAATGAAGTCGGGCCAGTCGTCCCGCCGCAACACCGCGTCGAAGTCGACCACGGCGTCGTCGCGACCGGGGATGCACCACTGACCGTCGTAGTGAATGTCATGGATCTCGCTGAAGGCGAGGTCGCGGACCGCCTCAGGAAGGTCCGCCGGAGGCGCCCGGCGCGCGGGCGTGGGAAAGCTCGCTGGCAGCTCCACTGGTTTCTCCTCGAAGCGCTTCCAGGCGGCGGGCCTGAACAGGTTCAGGGTGTTGCGAACCAGCGATCGCACGGCGGCTTGGGCCGCGGTGACGAAGTAGATGCCTTTTTGAGTCGCCTGCGCCGCGCCGTAGCGCAGGGCGTTGACGAAGGGGCTCGTCTCGAGGGCGGCCCGCACGCCCGAGCTTTGTGGGTCGGGGGTCGAGAGGGGTTTCTTTACCGGCTCGCTTTCGGTTCGGACGCGCCGCTCGGCGGCGTCGCTCGGCGGGACGTAGGGAGATTCGCGGCCGGTGGGGTCAAGATGCATCGCTGGCTCCAGATCGAGACTCCAGAGCTTTTCGGCGGGGATTCGAACGTGTTGCGCGGGCTGCTCGCCAGAGTGAAGCGCGAGCAGCCCGCGCGGGGTTTTTGAGTCAGGGCAAGAAATCGTCGTTGTCCGGAGAGTGGCAAGCACCGCACTGAAGCGCGTCTTCCTTCGGCGCGACCTCGTGATTGATGCCCATCCACATCTCGGTGTACGCGAAGTCCCAGCTGCGCTCGCCCGTCGAATAGTCGTCTACGCCGGAGATCTGACCACCCGCTTCAGCGCCGGTGCCGAGCCAGATGTCCCACTCGGTGGGTTTGGCGGCCGGCGTGTTGTCGTCGTCACGCGACCCCACCGCGCCCCAGAAGCCGCCGGGGCCGAACAGGTCCGGAGCGATCAGGAAGGGGGGCGTCGGGCAGATATCCGTACCGGTCTCGCCGCAGCCGTCCGCATCGGGCGTGCCATCGGGCGTGCCAGGGTTCACCGTATCGTTGACGGCGGTCATTCCCGTGACGTCGACGAACTGAATGCCTTCCATCACTTTGAACGGGAAGATCTTGCCTTCGCGGAAGTCGGCGGTTGGCGTCGAGATCAGGACCGGGTTGTCCATGGTGCCGAGGCCCGCGCGGAAACCTTCGCGGGTCAGCGTGTGGTAGACGCGACCGTCATACCAGGCAAAGCGCGGAGTCACGTTTTGTTCCCAAGCGAACTCGCCCTTCATCCAGTTGTAGTCGCTGTTGCCACCGAGGGACATGTCTCCCGAACGGGTCTTGTCGCCGGCCTGGCTCCAGTCCCAGGCCATCTTGGTTTCCTGATGCCGACTGAACGCCTGAATGGGGCAGGTCTGGCAGGCGACCTTTTCGACGTGGAGCGTGAGCGCGCCGTTCTCGTGCACCTGGCCCTTGTGGCATCGGTGCAGCTCGCCCTGCCCTCTTGCGTCGGCAGGTGAATCCCCTGACCGGTGATCGTGTGATCGGGGCCCGTGTGGCAGGCTGCACAGCGATTTGCCGGGGGGTTGCCACCCATGTGCACATCCGAATCGCGCGTCGCGGTAAGAAGCGCCGAGCCGAGGTCGCCCTTCTTCACGTTGTCGCCGCCACCGGCGGTGAAGTGACAGGAACCGCAGCTCTGTACGCTCAGACCGACACGCAGGTCGGCGTGCCACCGCTCACGTCGCACTAGGAGCACATGTTCTCATCACACGCAGGGTCGCAGAGGGCTGCGCTCGCGTTTCCGTTGTCCATGTTGTCATTGGTTTCGTCTTCCGAGTCGGAGCACGCCACGAAGAGCGCCAATACAGCCAGGGGCCGAAGTCTCTTCGACGCTTCCGGAGTTTCGCTCTATCGACGCGAATCGCTCGAAACGACTTCAGCCCGCCGCGGCCTGAGGCGCAGGCGCGTTCTCCTCGGCGCGGGCGATCTCCGCCTTGCTCGCTGGCGGGAAGAGCATGAGCAGCGCCGGAAGGAACGTCAGATCGGTCAGCAGAGCGGTCGTGAGCACGACGGCGGTCATCAGACCGAAGTAGATGAGCGGCACGAAGGTGCCAAAGGTGAGCGTGCCAAAGCCGCACACGAGCACGATGGTGGTCGTGATCAGCGCCGGTCCGGTGTTGGTCACGATCATCGCCACGGACTCGTTCACCGGGCGCCCTTCGCGCAGGTAGCGGTTGAAGTTCGCCATGATGTGGATCGTGTCGTCTACAGCAATACCGAGACATACCGACGCAACGAGCACGGTGCCGATGTCGAGATCCGCGCCGATCAGCCGCAACACGGCACCGCCGATCACGAGCGGAATCAGATTGGGCAACAGGGCAATGCCGCCGATCCGGAAGGAGCGGAAGAACACGACCAAGAGCAGGCTGATGAGAACGACCGCAATCGTGAGCGAAGACACGAAGGACTCGACCACGTAACCGTTCATGCTCTGGTAGAGCATGCTCTTGCCCGTGACCTGGGCATCGAGGCCGAGCTCGGCCGCCTTACCTTCGATCCACGCCGCCGTCTCGGTCCAGGTCTCCGAATCGGAAATGGTCGAGACAAAGCTGATCCGCAGTGCGTCGTTCTTTATCGTGACCTGCGCGTTGATGTCCCGTCCCTGCGGCAAGCTCATCTCGTAGAGGAACTTCTCCTGGGCGATCAGCTCGCGGTCATCCGGCAGACGATAGAACTCGTCGGATCCGCCATTCAGAGATCGATTGGTTTGTCGCAGAATATCGACGATGGACACGGAGCGATTGATGCCGTCGACCTCGGCGATGACGGTCTTTTCGAGCTCTTCGACCTTCTTCAGAAACTCCGGGTCCTTGATCCCATCGTCCTTGCCCGAATCGACGACCGTCTCGAAGTTCGGTACGCCGCCCAAGTGCTCGAGCACGAAGTCCTGCGCTTCGCGCAACGGAACCCCCAAGGCGAAGTACTTGTACGGGTCGGAGTTGATTCGCACCTGGCTCGCGAGCACTACGGCGGCGATCGTCGCCACCGAGTAGACCGCAATGATCGGATACTTATAGCGGTCGAGCACTCGAGTGACCTTCCAGCCGAATTCGCTGGGGTGCTGCACGGACTCGGCTTCTTGCTCTTCCTCTTTCGATAGTTTGACCCACGACGGCGCCACCGCGAGGAATGGCCCGAGCACGAAGTACGTGATGAACCAGGCGTACAAGGTCCCAACGCCTGCGACGAATCCGAGACCCGAGATCGGCTTCAGGTCGGCGGTAGAAAAAGCGAAGAAGCCAATCGCGGTACTCACGGAGGTCAGCAGCGTCGGCAGAAAATTCTTTTCGAGGGCGTAGATGGCCGCGGCGCGTTTTTTCATGCCTCGGCGTCGGGCACGGAAGAAATAGGCGAGAATGTGTACCGAGTCTGCGACCCCGATCGCGACGAGGATCTGAGGCAGCACCGTCGTGATCGTGTTGATCTCGGTCTTGAGTGGGCTGAAGTGCAACCACCCAAACAGGGCGAACGCCGCCACGACGCTAAAAAAAATGACGACGAAGGGCATCACGACGCCACCGATGGTCCGAAAAGAGAAGGCGAGAAATAGCGCGACGATCAGAAAGACGATCGGCAGAAGACGCTGCTGGTCCGAAACGGAGGCTTCACGAAAGCTGTTGTTGATCGCGGGGCCACCGGTGATGTGAAAGCTGTGGTCGCCGCCCTGGTACTTCTCGATCAGGTCGCGGGTCGCGCCGATGATCACTTCGGTATTCGGAGGGGCGTCGATCCCGGGCTTTAGCTTACCGAAGATCAGTCCGATGGTGCCGTCTTGGCTCACCAGGTAGTCCGGCAAGAGTTCGTGCTCGAGAGCGACCTTCTTGCGCTCGGCCAGAAGCTCCGGAGTCAGCTCTTCGAGCTCCGGCAGGAGGGGCTCAACCACGATGTCATCGCCCTTGGCGTGTACCCAGCTGAAGTTCGAGATCGACTCGACCTGGATCACGTCAGGGATCTGCCACATCTCCGCGGTCAAGGTCCGCATGAGCTCCGCGGACTCCACATCGAAAATCCCCGAAGGACTCTCGACCACCAGGATCACGGCGTCGTCGTTTCCGAATTGCCGTTCAAACTGATTGAAGCGCTGCAACAGCTCGTCGCTCTCCCAGAAGAACGACGTATGGGTGAAGTTGGGCTTCAGGTACGGAAAGCCGGTCGCGCTGGCAAGAGTGAGGAGCACCGCGATGGGCAAGGCGATGAACCACTTCTCTACGACGAATCGTGAAAGGCGCGCGCCCGCTGAGTTGTCCGTTCCACCCATGTCTTCACTCCCGTGGGTCTAGAAGTACTTGCTGACTTCCAAGTAGATCTGGTGCTCGTCGTTCAAGGCGGTGAAGCCGACCGGCGGCTCACCCGGCTCCGGGGGGATTCGAATGATGCGAAGGCCGGTCTTCAGGCCAAACGTCTCCCCGATCCGCCGGCTGTAGCTCGCGTTGACCAAGAACTGGTCGCTGTTGGTGAGGTCCTTGATCGCCGTGAGCAGAAACTCCGTGCCGTTGACGTCATTCGCTGCGTAGCGCATGCCCACGAGCGCGTCGCGCTGAAAGAGCGGCAGCTGCAGCCCCGTGTTGCCGCCGGGCAGACCGAAGAAGCTCTCCCCTTCCACGCCGAGCACGGTCTGCGCTTCGAGGAGCCAGGTGATCTCCGAGCCATCGTCGCGCGGTACGCCGTATTCGAGGCCGACGGCGACCTGCCCATAGTCGGGGCGGTCCGGAAGAATGCCGACCTCGATGCGCCCCTCCGGCGGCCGATAGAACTGGCGGTAGGCGGCCTCGACCTTGGCGATGAGCCCCGCGATCAGGTGGGTGTACGTGCCGCCGTATTGAATCACCGGCTGGTAGACGACTGCCGGGGTTTGTTCGTCGAGGAAGATCAGGGACGGAGTCGTGCGGTCGATGTGGCTGATCACGTGAAGGCTGACGTCGGCGTCGCCGATGGTTTGCTGAACGCGGCCGCCCATCTGATAGGTCAGCTCCCAATCGTCGATCACCCGACCGCCACGCTGGACCGCGAGAATGTTGTCCACCGCGACGCCGGGAGGAGCGAAGCTCTGCCGCGAGAAGGCCGATGGGAAGAAGGGCTCGACAAAGAATGGCATGTAATAGAGCTCGATGTTGCCGTCGAGGAATTTGTAGCGCAGAGCCACCATCGGCTCGCCCCGCTTCTCCGGATTTTCTACGTTGCTGTCGAGGTAGCGTGAGTTGATGATGTCGGCCGGGTGGAATGCTTCGGTCGCGGTCCAGTTCAGGAGCATCGCCCCCACCCGCAAGCGGAAATCATCGAGACGGAATTCGGCGAACACGTCCTCGGCGAAGACAGCGCTCCGGTCCAAATCGGTGGGATCGTAGCGCGCAAAGCCGCGAGCCATCAGCCGGACGTCACCGAGCTTTCCCTTCAGCTCCAGCCGGGCCGCCAAGGCGCTGTTCGTTTCGACAGTGAGGGGCTCCTGGTCGTCGATCAGGAAGTGGCGAGTTTCGCTGCGCAGCTCTCCTCGCGACTTCAGCTTGAAATCGAGGGCCGACGCGGGGCGCGCGCTCGCCATCAGGCAGAACCCGACGAGGGCGACATGGGGAAGGTGACGCACGGTGGGGGCGCCTCGCGATCGTTCGGGTTTAGAAGTCGAGCTCGTCGCTGTCAAAGGCGTCCTCGTCTAGCTCGACCTGGAGCTCGCGCTTCTTCCAGGTCAGCGAAGACTTCTTCTTGGTCTGGTGGTTCACCATGTCGATGCGAGCCGCGCGCCAGAAGCCGTCGATCTTCTCGTAGTCGCTGAAAGTGCCGGTTTTCAGCAGCTCACCTTTGCGGTCGTAGTACTCGATCTTGACCGCATTCATGTAGCCCTTGTCGATCCAGACGACCTGCCGGCTGTAGCCGCTGCGTGGGTCCGTGGGAATGCGCTCATTCGCCCAGCAGTCTCGACCATCCACCTTCTCTTCGCGGAGATGTTTGTGGGTGAATTTTTCGACCTCCTGGCTCGCGAGGTCCTCATAGGAGAACTCGCTCCCCATGAAGGAGCCGGACTTGTTGCGGGAGCTGATCCGCTTCACCCGCTTGATCGCCGGGAGGTACAGCCACTGATCGTCGTCGTCGGTTTTGTGGCTCCAGGTGAGCATGCGCGTGCCCTTGACATCGGCGGGCCAGAGAAACTCGATCTTCGACTTATCCCCGTCGTTCTTCATCTCGTAGATGATGCTGGTCATCTTGCGCGTGGTCTCGTCGCCGTAGGCGTTGACCAGGATCATTTCCATCTCGGAGCGCTCGCCCTCGAAGCCTTCGTTGGCTTTGTCGACCTTCTTGGCGATCTCCAGGCCCTTCGCGTCGGCGAAAGCGCTAGAGGCCCCCAACAGAATCAACGCGGCTGCCACGAACACGTGCTTCAACATTTTCCCTGCTCCCTTTTTGCCTCTTCGCTTTGCACTTTTCGCTCTCACGCCGACCCAGCAGCGTCGAGGTCCGGCGTTCGCCTCCCGCAGTAGTAAGTATGTGCTCACTAAGTTGCAAGGTCCAAAATGCGCAGTGGGAAGTTTTCTAGGGCTCGGAGCGCTCGAGCGGCGCTCCTCGAAGTAAAAACTCGAATGTTTCCGGACGATAATAGCGCTCGAAGGCCTCCGGCGTCAGTCCGAGGCCCCGGAGCGCAAAGCGCACCGCCCGCTCGATCAGCTCCCCCTCGGCGAGCGGGGTGCCAGCGTCGTCCGCCGCGCTGTAGTCCACGATTTCCCGCTCCTCCGGGAGCGAGGTCATGACCAAGGCCATCGCCAGATGGTGAGAGAACCACACCCCGAGCCCGGCCTGTTTCGAGTCGTCTAGCAAGTCTCCGGCCCCGTGGGCCGCCTCGGCGCAGGCTCGCACCTTTCCCACCCAACCGGCGGCGGCGCCCTGGAGGAAGTTGTGCGCGAACTCGCCGTCCTCGAGAAGACTTCGCATCACCATCCGCGTGAGCGGCCGTTTGCCGCCGATCATGCGCTCTTCCCTCGCATTGCCACCGACGATGTTGCGCACGAGCAGCCACACGATCAGCACCAGGCACTCGGTCGAGTCCGGCAGCGCCTGCAGCTGCCGTGCATCGCTCGTCGCGTGCTCGATACAGCTCTCCTGGATCGCGGCGTGAATGTCGTTCTTGCTCGGGAAGTGCTTATAGAGCAGCGCCTCGGAGACTCCGGCCGCCGCGGCCATCGCCTTCGTGGTGACCGACTCGAGACCATGTTCCGCCACCAGCGGTGCCACCGCGGCGATGATCGCGTGACGACGATCTTCGGAATCGAGTTTTCGGCGCGATGCGGTCACAGAGCAAAGTTAGTGAGTACCCACTCGATCTTCAACTCAAATGGCTCACTTCTTCGCCCACGCGTCTAGAGCAGTGACGAGCTGTGGGCCGATCTCGCTGGCCGCGTGTTTCATGGCGTAGGCGCCGGCGTTTTCGACGCTGTCGCGGGTATAGCGGCTCCTGACGGTGAAGCGACGCAGATCGAGCTTTTGATGCCTCAGCGTGGCGGCTGCTTTCAGGGTGACCGCGACCCGACGACCTGAAACCACCGCATCTTGGTCGGTCACTCCACCGCTCACCTCGACCCTCAAGAGCAAAGGGGGCTTCTTCTTCGCGTCAGCGCTCCGAGCCTTGACCCCGTGTTTCGCCAAGGCTTCGATCAGGAGCTTTTCGCAGTGGGCTCCGAATTCCGGCGACTTCAGCGCGTCGTCGTCGGGCTTCAAAACGACCTCTATGGGAAGTCCGCCGAGTTTCTCCAGCTCGACGGCGGTACTCGCCTGCACCGCCGGAGCCGGCTTCTCCTCCACCGCAACGGGTTTCCCTGCGCCGAGGACTAGCAGCGTCAACAAAGAGCTACTGAGCGTCATGCTCTAGAGCATAGCTCCGAATGCCCAAAAAACTCACCCCTCAATTTCGAAGAGGCCGGCCGCGCCCATGCCGCCGCCAATGCACATCGAAACAATGCCGAATTGCTTCTTACGGCGCCGAAGCTCGTGAATGAGGGTCGCGGTCAGCTTCGCTCCAGTCGCTCCGAGCGGGTGACCGAGCGCGATCGCTCCCCCGTTGACGTTGAGTTTTTCGTCCGGGATTCCGAGCTCGCGCTGACAGTAGACAGCCTGCGCGGCAAAGGCCTCGTTGATCTCGAAGAGGTCGATGTCTTCGACACACATGCCCACCATCCTCAAGAGCTTCTCGATCGCGGGTTTGGGTCCGATCCCCATGATCTCCGGCGGAACGCCCACGGTCGTGAACGCACGCATGCGGGCGAGGGGCGTGACGCCGAGCTCGCTCACCTTTGCATCGCTCAAGAGCACACTCGCCGCCGCGCCGTCACTCAGAGGCGACGAGTTGCCCGCTGTCACGCTTCCATCCGCGCTGAACGCAGGCCTGAGCTTGGCGAGACCTTCGAGGCTCGTATCCGGACGGATCAGCTCGTCCCGGTCGAATTCGAGCTCACCCGGCTTGCCGTTCTCGAAAACACGCGCCTGAACCGGAACGATTTCGTCGTCAAATCGATGGGCCTCCACCGCGGCGACCGCCTTCTGGTGCGAGCTCACCGCAAAGGCGTTTTGCTGCTCGGCGCTGACGTCGAACTGTTTCGCCACTCGCTCGGCCGTATGGCCCATGGCGATGTACGCTTCCGGATACTCCTCAACGAGCTTGGGGTTCAGGCGCACCTTGTTGCCGCTCATCGGCACGAGCGACATCGACTCAAGTCCACCTCCAACCACGACGTCGCGCATTCCCCCATGCACGTAGAGCGCTCCGTGGGCGATCGCCTGCAAGCCAGAGGAGCAAAAGCGGTTGATCGTTTCGGCACTCACAGTGTGCGGCAACCCGGCAAGAAACACCACGTTGCGCGCGACGTTGAGCCCCTGCTCCGCTTCTGGCATCGCGCAGCCGAGAATCAGGTCCTCGACGTCTTCGCCCTTCAACCCGTCCACGTCCTCCACTGCGGCCTTCGTAACCGCGGCGGCGAAATCGTCGGGCCGTGTGTCTTTGAGTGTTCCTTTTACCGCGCGGCCTACGGCGGTGCGCTTGGTGCTCGCTATGGCAACGTTCATCGGAAAATTCGGCATGTCCTGCTCCTGCTGAGGGCGCTTGGCCGCTCGGGTTCGCTTTGCAATCGTCTCGTCGTTTAGCGGTGACAGCAGCAGCCGAGAGGCCGCCGCGGTCACCAGAGCCTTTTAGTTTCGAAGTGGCTTGTTCTTCATCAGCATGTGCTGAATTCGGGCGACCGTCTTCTCCTCGCCACAGAGTGACATGAACGCTTCGCGTTCGAGGTCGAGGTAGTATTCCTCGGTGAGCTCGGTGCCTGGGCGCACATTGCCGCCGCACAAAATGTGGGCGACCTTGCTCGCAACGAGCCCGTCGTGCTCGCTGGCGTATCCACCCTCCTTCAAGCCTTCGACACGCATCAGGATAGTCTCCTTGGCGTCGTAGCCCGCGGCGCGCAAAACCCTCGGCCTGGCGGGCCGGTAGCCGGCACGTGCCATACCGAGTGCCCGCTGCTTCGCGTTGTAGAGCAAGAGGTCACGGTTGAGCACCATCGAGTCGGTTGCGCGAATGTAGCGCAACGCGCGCGCCTCTTCGGCGCCGGTAGCGACCTTGGCCATGGCGATGTTCAGGCTCGGCTGCGCGATGAACGGCAGCACGTCCACCCCTTCCACCCGAGATTCTTCTTCGGTCCAACGCTCGACCATCCGCAGACACCCGCCACCGGCAGGAACGAGGCCGACACCGACCTCGACGAGCCCCATATAGGTCTCGGCGAATGCTTCGGTGGCGTCAGCCGCCATCGCGATCTCCGCGCCGCCACCAAGGGTCAGTCCGTGCGGGGCGCTCACCACTGGGACGCCCGCGTAGCGCACGCGCTGAAGGCCATGCTGCAGCCGTTTGATCATCGGCTCGATCTGGTCAAAAGCCTTCTGTTGCGCGGCCATCATGATCATCATCAGATTTGCGCCGGCGCCGAAATGCTGACCGTCGTTGCCGATGACCATCGCCTCGAAGTTCTTTTCGGCCTCGTCGCAGGCCTCCCAGAGCATGTCGATGACGTCTTGGTCGATCGTGTTCATCTTCGTGTGCACTTCGAGGCACACCACGCCGTCGCCGATGTCGATCAGGCTGGCGCCGAGCTTATCGATCACGACGTTTTTCTTGTCCTCTTTGAGCGCATCGAGGCGAATGTAACGGGGATCGAAGGGCACCTTGCTCTGAGACTTGGCCTTGTAGTCGAAGAAGGTCTTGTCGGCCTCCTGCGGGCTATAGAAAGTATCAATGCCGCTCTCGACCATGTCGATGACCCAAGCCGGCACCTCCATGCCCTCTTTCTGCATGCGCGCGACCGATTCCTTCACGCCGATGGCGTCCCAGATCTGAAACGGCCCGAGATCCCAGTTGAAGCCCCAGCGCATGGCCCGGTCGACGTTGACCACGTCATCAGCGATCTCACCCATCAGACGGGCCGAGTAGCACAGGCTTCGTGAGAGAATCTTCCACGCAAACTCACTGGCTGTGTCGTCGCCGTTGACCATGATCTTGATACGCTCGCCCGGGTCGTCCTTCCCCTTTGTAGCGCCGATGGAGTCGTACCGATTCTTGTTCTGCTCTCGGTACTCGAGGGTTTCCTTGTCGAGAACGAAGATCGTCTTGCCCTCTTTCTTGTAAAAGCCCGCTCCTGCCTTTTGGCCGACGCGACCGCTCTCCACGAGGTCGTGAACCCACTTCGGAGCTTTGAACACCTCGCGCTCCGGATCGTCTTTCACGAGCTCGTGACAGGTATTCGAGACGTGACCGATCACGTCGATGCCGACCATGTCGCCGAGTCGATAGGTGCCACTCTTTGGCCGGCCCATGGGGGCCCCGGTGATCGCGTCGACATCTTCGATAGAGAGGCCCATCTCGTCCGCGGTGTGGATCGCGAGCATGGCGGCGTGAATGCCAATGCGGTTGGCGATGAAGTTGGGCGTATCCTTGGCGTAAACGACGCCTTTGCCGAGCATGTCACCGATGGCGGAGGCCTTTGTGAGGGCTGAGCCTTCGGTCTGCGGTCCGGGGATGATCTCGAGCAAGCGCATGTAGCGCACCGGCGAGAAGAAGTGCATGCCGAGAAAGCGCTTCTGCAGCTCGGCGGGGATTGCGTCGGACATGGAGGCGATCGACAAGCCGCTCGTGTTGCTTGCGAGCAGCGCATCGTCCTTCACGTGGGGGGCGACCTTCTTGAAGAGGTCGAGCTTGATGTCCAGACGCTCGACGACGGCTTCGATGATCAGGTCCGCGTCTTTGATGCGGTCGATGTGGTCGTCGAAGTTGCCGACCTCGACGAGGCGCGCGGAGTCTTTGTCGTAGAAGGCAGCGGGCTTGAAATCGAGCGCCGCCTGGAGGCCCTTCGCGGCGAAGCCGTTGCGAGCCGCGGGGTCTTTGAGCTGCTCGCCCTCGAGCTTCGGTGGCACGATATCGAGAAGGTGCACTTTGACGCCGACCCCGGAGAGGTGGGCCGCGATGTGACTTCCCATGTAGCCAGCTCCGAGTACGGCGGCGGTCTTGATCGGTTGAGCCATGGTTGGATTCCCTTTTTTTCCTTTGATTCCTTACCCCGGCGCGACGCTGGCACCGTTTGTTCGCACCGTTCACTTTGTCTCAGTGCGTCAGGGACCGGCAGCCTACAAAGGACGTTGGCACCACGCAACAACTACCGAACCGGATTCGGACCTTCGAGGCCCCCTCGAGACGCTGGCACCTATGACCGCACGCTGGCACCCTGGCGGTCATGAGCGAAAGGATTGAAACGTTGTTTGTTTACGGAACCCTGATGCGGGGCGAGCCGGGGCACCATCACATGGCCGGGTGCCGATTCGTTTGCGAAGACCAGACGGTGAGCGGTTACGGTCTCGTGCACGTCACCTGGTATCCAGGCCTGGTGCCGCACGCCGGGGGCACCGTCTTCGGCGAGGTCTACGAGGTGCCCACATCTCGCTGGGCGACGCTCGATGCCTACGAAGACTGTCCCGAATTTTATGAGCGAACAGCGATCCCTCTCGCATCTGGAAGACATCCGCAGGCCTACTTCTACCGTCGTCCCGAGGGTCTTCCCCTCATTGCTTCTGGCGACTGGCGGCGCCGCACCCCTTGAAGAATCTGCTCCCCATTACGTATACCGCGGATGCGTTTACCGATGTGGTCCCGACCCTATGGTAGGTGCAACTCGTTGAAGCTTGGATCCCGAGAGGGACCGAGACGGATAGATATCGATCATGAGGAATTCCCCGATCACCGCCCTCGATTTGCGCGCGCGCAAAGCACCCGCTTCGCGGATTGTGATGACCACGGCCTACGACGCGACCTTGGCGGCCCTTCTCGATCCGGCCGTCGACGCGATTCTGGTCGGAGACTCGCTCGGGATGGTCGTCCAAGGGCACGAAAACACGCTCAAGGTCACACTCGAGCACGTGATCTACCATACCGCCGCTGTCGCGCGGGTCTGCAAACACGCGCATGTCGTCGGCGATCTACCGTTCATGACCTATCAAATTTCCGCCGAGCAGGCGCTCGAGTCCGCGGGTCGACTGATGGCCGAGGGCTCCGCGCACTCCGTCAAGCTCGAAGGCGGCCGCGACATTGCACCGACTGTGGAGCGACTCGTACGCGCGGGAATCCCGGTGATGGGACACGTGGGACTAACGCCACAGAGTGTCCATCAACTCGGCGGTTTCAAGGTACAGGGACGGGGCCGCGATGCAGCGGACGCTCTTCTCGAAGACGCACTCGCGCTACAAGACGCGGGCGCCTACGCCTTGGTTCTCGAAATGGTACCGTTGGAGCTGGCGCAACGAGTCACGGAAACCCTGGAAATCCCGACAATCGGGATCGGCGCGGGCGTCCATTGCGACGGTCAAGTTCTCGTCAGCTATGACCTTCTGGGACTCAATCCGAGTTTCAAGCCGCGATTCGTTCATCGTTATGCGAACCTGGCAAGAGAGGTATCCGAGGCGATAGGAAACTACGCCCGAGATGTTCGCGACGGCGTATTCCCTGGCACGGAGCACAGCTTCCGAGCTACACCCCTCGAGGTGGTGGAAGCGGAGGACGCGGTCCCCTATGAGGGTCCCCGCAGCGCCGAGCAATAGGCGCCTAATCAATCCGCTCTCCCCTGAATAGGATGTGAGCGATGCTGGCTTGGAGCTTTTCGGTCGATACCCCCTACTTGCGACTGTCGCATGCGATGAGAATCACCTCCGAACCACGCGATTTGAAGGCCTGGTCCGAAGCGCAGCAACTCGCGGGCCACAGAGTGGCAATCGTCCCTACGATGGGATTCTTGCACGACGGCCACCTGAGTCTCGTTCGGCTCGCGCGTGCACACGCGGACAAGGTGATCGTTTCGATCTTTGTGAACCCCACACAATTCGGTCCTACGGAGGACCTCGAACGCTACCCGCGAGACCTCGAAGGCGACCTGAACAAGCTGCGCTCCGCCGGGGTTGACGTCGCTTTTGTCCCGGAACCCGAGGCGATCTATCCGGACGGCTTCGACACCTACATCGAACCGGCGACTCTTGGCGATGACCTCTGCGGCGCGGCGCGGCCGGGCCACTTCCGAGGGGTGTGTACTGTGGTTGCCCTTCTCCTGCGCATGAGCGCTGCGAATCTGTTGGTCTTGGGCGAAAAGGACTTTCAGCAGCTGCAGATCGTTCGACGAATGGTGGCAGACTTATGGCTCGACGTGGAGGTGATGTCTGGCCCCACGGTGCGAGAATCCGACGGGCTCGCACTGAGCTCGCGCAACAGCTACCTATCAGCAGCCGAGCGCGAGTGGGCACGCGCAATACCCCGGGCTCTCGATCGGGTAGCCACTCAGTTTGCAAAAGGAGACCGCGACGTTGCGAGTTTGATTCGAACCGCGGTCGGAACGCTCGAAGAAGCCCCCCTGGACATCGAGTATGTCCGCATCGTCGATGCGGAGTCTCTCAGGCCTCAGCTCACGGTCGAGCGAAGCGCGGTGATCGCGGTCGCAGCCCGGGCGGGCACGACGCGTTTGATCGACAACCGACTGCTTTCGCCCTGAGTTCTCAGTCTTCGCTTTCGAGACTAACGACGAGTGCATTCCCATCGGGGCGGGGTTCTTCCGCGAGCGTGGCATCGCCATCGACGTCGAGGACGAAACGTACCTTGTCAGGGTGACGCCCGACGCGGACGCGGTGGATCAATGGATTAGCGAGCTCGTAGCTGGCCTGGGCAAAGGCACTCTGCCGACCGTGAACATCGATGACGTAGCGCTTCGGGTTCTCGAGCCAGAAGGTGCTGTGCTCGCTGGCCGGCCCGTCGACTTCGAGCAGGAGCTCGACACGACCGTCGAGTTGACGAAGCTCCGGAGCGAGCGCCCGCGCGCTCGTGCCAGCGTCCGATTCGGAGGCGTTCCCCGACGCCACGGCGGCCGACTCGCTGCCTTCAGGCGCAGCTTCAATTGTGCCAGCGTCGGCGGTGCCGTCGGCGGTGCC
>CAYXVF010000017.1:21318-71980 GCA_964468125.1 uncultured Bdellovibrionales bacterium
CGTCGGCGGTGCCGTCGGCGGTGCCAGCGTCTTCTCGTGCCCCACCCCCGGTGGCCGTCGATGCCTCCGGTGCCTCCGGCAGGACATCGCGCCAGTCGCCGTCATCGCTCGCGACGTGGATCTTCGGCGCCTCCGCGGGCTCGGGGGTGCCAACGCCTCGTTCGTTCACGGTAAGCGCTGAGGTGATCGCCGCAGCCACGAGCAATCCCGCGGCAAGTCCTAGAATCCCGGGCAAATGGCTTCCTCGTGGACGGGGCGGCGCTTTCACCGGCGGGGCCTCTGGGGCAGCGGGTTCGAGGTCAACCTCGGGGAGCGACCAACTCGCGACCGTTCCGCTCGAGCGTGAATCCACGACCTCGCGCAGCGAGGCGCGCTCTTCCTCGCTCAAGCCGACGAACTCGCAGCCATAGAGAGCGTTTCCGTGGCCGTCGCTACGCCGCCAGGCAACGACGCACAGGTAGGGATTGGGCTCGTCGAGAAACCCGAGGCGAAAACGCACCCAAATGCGCTGTCCTGGGGTCAGGTCACATTCGGCAGTCATGGCAACGCCACCAACGGAGAGGTTCAGAATCGCTCCCCCAACTTGGCCTTCAACCCCTTCGACCTGAAGCTCCGCGGGCATCGTGAACCACACCCGGGCCGAGGGTAGCTCTTCGACCGTCATCAGCGGCTGCCCATGTCCCGCGTCTACCGCCGGCGTCGTCGCCATTGGGGTCGCTTCGCTTGGCAACTCGGGCAGTTCGAGCTCAGCCGCTTCGTCCATCTGGCCCGAGTCCCAGGCGCTGGTGCCAGCGTCCAAGGACGCGTTGATGACGTCGAGTGCCTCGCGCAGCTGTTCTTCCGCGCTCATTGCGGCTTCGGCCAAACTAGAAGCATGGGTGCCAGCGTCCTCTTCCTCCGACGCTGGCACGGGAATCGAGCTCTCCTCCAAGTCTGACCATTGCTCAGGCCCAGAGGGGGTGAGCTCAATGGGTGTCTGGCCCAGCCAAGAGTCGAAATCCACGACAGGACGATTTTCTGAACGGTGCTCCACGCCAACCTCCGCTGGTCAATACCTGCTGAAAAGTACGACATGGCGTTACATCCCCCAAAAAAGTCGCAAGTGGAGGCGCCAAGCAGCGCCGAGCCTGGAAAATGTCGGATCGCTGAGGGATAGGACGACACTGCAGCCGGCGGGCGATGGTCGCCCGCGCCGAGGTTGCTCCAAATGGTACCGGACCATCTCCACAAGAGAGGGACGCAATACAGGAGCCAAGGTATGGCCGGTGTGAACAAAGTGATTCTGATCGGAAATCTCGGGCAAGACCCCGAGGTGCGCTACAGCGCCAGCGGCAGCCCCGTCGCGAATTTTAGCATCGCCACGAGCGAGAGCTGGAACGACAAGAACGGTCAGCGCCAGGAGCGCACGGAATGGCACCGCATCGTCGCGTGGGGCAAGCTTGCGGAGCTTTGCGGTGAGTATCTCGCCAAGGGCAGGCAGGTTTATGTCGAAGGACGCCTGCAGACACGCAACTGGGAAGACCGCGACGGCAACAAACGCTACACCACTGAGATCATCGCGAACCAAGTGACCTTCCTCGGAGGGAGAGGCGAGGCGAGCACAGGCGGCGGCCGTCGCAATTATGACGAAGGAGGCGGTGGCGGCTATGACGCACCGAGTGGAAGCGGCTCCGGCGGTGGCAACAACGGCGGTGGATACGATTACGGTCCTCCTCCGATGACCGACGACGACGTGCCCTTCTGAGCCACATTCGTGTGGAGATGCGTCGGTTCCGCTAGAATCCAGCGGGTTGACCGATGGGAAATGAACCGACGCATAAACCTGTTTGGACCCGGCTGACCGATGCGGTCACCGGGCTCGCTCGCCGTGACCTTGCCTCGCTATCGCGGGCCAAGCGCATCGCCATTCAAAACGTGCGCGTTGCCCTGCTCGTTTCGCGCTCCGACGTCTACCAACGCGTTCGACTGCATGCGCAGGCCTTGTCACTGAAAACGTTGCTAGCGGTGGTTCCACTGTTCGCAGTTGTCTTCGCCATCTTCAAAGGCTTCGGTGGTCTCGAGTCCGTGCAGAGCGACCTCGAAGAGCTCATCCTTCACAATCTTGCGGCGTCGGAACAGCTACGCGCCGTGGTGCATGAGCACCTCGGCAACTTTCTCTCGAACGTTGAAGGCGGCCAACTCGGCCCGGTCTCGGTCGTAATTCTGGTATTCTCGGTCCTTTCGCTCCTCAGCCACATCGAAGACTCGGTGAATGCGGTGTTCGGAGTGACACAGAGGCGACCTCTTGCTCTTCGTTTTGTGACCTATTGGGCGATCCTAACGCTCGGTCCCCTGGTGCTCGGCGCATCATTGACACTCACGGGCGCTCTGCAAGTGGGTGCGGTGCGCGCGGCCATCGATGCTCTGCCAGGTGTATCGCAGCTGTTGATCTCGGCGACGCCACTACTGATCTCATGGTTGGGTTTCACCGCCCTCTACGTGGTGGTCCCCAACACGCGAGTTCGCATACGCTCGGCGTTTTTCGCCGCACTCGTAGCCGGCACCGCTTGGAATATCTTGAAGTATCTCTACGCACTCTACGCCTCCCACGCGGTGACAGTGCAGAACATTTATGGGTCACTCGCGGCGATCCCCCTCTTCATGCTCTGGATCTGGTTGTCCTGGATCCTCGTGCTCTACGGCGCACAACTGACCTTCGCCTACGAAAACGCCACCACTTTTTGGCGGGAGCGGGATACGACTCATCCGTCGCCGAGCAGCCGCGAATTGATGGCGACCCGGATTTTTTTGGACATCACGCGCTCCTTCACATTTGGCACCGCGCCACCCACACCCGCGGAGCTCTCCGAGCGCTTGGGGTTGGCGCGCCGATTCGTCGACGACGTCTGCTCCGTGCTCCGCGAGGCCGGATTCACCCATGCGTTGGAGTTCGGCGGCCTCGTGCCCGCGCGAGATGCGGCCACGGTCACCGTCGAGGACCTGGTCGTCAGCTTGCGGGAAGGTCAAGGGCAAGCCGTCGAGCTCCCCGCAGACGACGCTACCCAGCAGCTACGCGAGCTGCTCTCGAAAGCCCACGGCCGTTCCCTCCTGGAAGAAGTAGACTTCGCGAGCCTCGCTCGAACCCATCCCCCGCACGCCGCGCCGAGCGCTCCCACATCCACTGAACCGGATGGCGTTGACGCGCCCGCCGTGGACATTCACTGAGCGGGGGGGCGACGTTGACACGCCCTACCCGTCAGGGGGAGACTTTCATTAGTATTTCTAGAACCTTGGCCGTTTTCCGGATGGCTTCCGTGCGCTCGATGATCACGCTCATGCTCGCGACCACGTTGCTCGCACCTAGCGCCCGTGCGCGTGGGGAGCAAGACCTCGAGCTGGTGATCGGCCAGCAGAAGGTCATCTCGGCCCCCGGCGTCAGTCGCATCGCGGTCGGCAATCCATCGGTGGCCGACGTCAAAGTGATCTCGGCGGACCAGGTCCTCGTGACCGCGGTCGGAGCGGGCGAGACCGAGCTGACCGTGTGGCGAGGCAATCGGCTCACGAAGTACGGCGTGTTCGTCACGCGCATGGATCCTCGCGAGCTTCGGCGCGAAGTGGTGAAACTACTGGGCGACCGAGAGGAGATCAGCGTTCGAATATCGCGCGACCGCATCTTCATCGAGGGCAAAGTCCTCACCCTCGCCGACTTGGAGAAGTCCGAGGAAGTCGCGAACCTCTTCCCGCAGGTGCAAAACTTGGTCAAGCTCGATCCATCCGCTCACGCGTTGATCGCCGAGTCGCTGAACAAGCAACTCCAACGGGCTGGGCTCAAGAACGCGCGAGCGACGGTGGTTGGATCCACGATCTTTCTCGAAGGCATGGTCGACTCAGAAGCCGACCTGAAAAAGGCCAGTATCATCACTTCGGGAATCGGTCAGGC
Organism: uncultured Bdellovibrionales bacterium; assembly: GCA_964468125.1. Taxonomy (GTDB): domain Bacteria; phylum Myxococcota; class XYA12-FULL-58-9; order XYA12-FULL-58-9; family CAYXVF01; genus CAYXVF01. Next base: position 25,238 of record CAYXVF010000017.1, read on the forward strand.
GGTTGAAAGCGTCCTTCGCGTCGGGAGCTCACGGATGGTTGAGCTCGACGTGGAATTTGTCGAAATTGCCAAGAACTCGCTCGACCGCATTGGAGTCCGCTGGCCCTCCGACATCAGCGGCAACGCAACCTTTGAGTACAACCGCGCGGATGTTCTTCGGGGACTCCGACCCGACCAGCAGATCTTGACGACGCAGGCGGGGATTCAGGCGTCCCTCGGTCTCGCCCTTCAATTCAACGACGGCATCACGAGAACGCTCGCGCGTCCGCGCCTGATCACGGCGAGCAGCCAGCAGGCCTCATTTCTTGCTGGTGGGGAGGTGCCCATTCCGCTGATCACGGACGAGCGCATCTACGTCGAATACAAGGAGTATGGAATTCGACTGCAGATCACGCCCTACGCGGACCCCAACGGAAACATTCAGACCAAGGTCCTCACGGAGATCAGCTCGGTGGACAACTCCGTGTCCGTGATGGGGATCCCCGGGTTTGTGACTCGGCGGGTCGATACGGAGGTCACTGTCAGGGATGGGGAGACCATCGTACTCTCTGGTTTGTTGCAGCTGACCGAGGGCAAAGACATCACGAAGGTCCCCTTCTTCGGGCATCTTCCCATCATCGGCGAGCTGTTCAAGAGTCGACAATTTCGCCAACAGCAAACGGAACTCGTAGTATTCGTTACACCGAGATTGGTGGATCCCGTGTCGAAGCATTTGAAGGAGCTCAGCTCTCAAATCCTAAAGAACTACAAGCGCGCAGAGGATGATGTCGGATTCAGTCTGTTCGACTGACCGAAGGAGCTCCACATGTTCACCGTACACATCACGGAAAAAGGCGGGGCCACCAACTCGAAGCGGTTCGACAAGCCGGAGATCACGATCGGCCGCATTCAGGGCAACGATATCGTGCTACCGAAGAGCAACATCTCGAAGCGCCACGCCCGCATCATCAACAATAGCGGCTCATTCGTCATCATCGACAGCAAGAGCACAAACGGTACGTACATCAACGGCAAACGCATCGACGCACCCTACGACCTGGGACGAGGCGACAAGATTTATGTCGGCGACTTCACGCTCGAAATCGAAGCCGAATTCGAAGAGCCGAAGGTCGAAGAGAGCTTCGAGGAGCCTGAGGCTCCGATCGACTCGGGAGCGTCGTCGGACGTCCTCGACGACGACTCGTGGGGCGCGGGGGGCGACCTCGACGACGACTGGGCCGACGACTGGGACGATCCGCGGCCGCGTGGCAACCAGGGGAGCTCCACGCATCTGTCGGACGAGCTGAACGCGAACGAGGAGCTCGACAAGCCTGCTCCACCGCCGAGGGAGAAGGAGCGACGCCCGGAGCGGCCGCGACCGCGTCCCGAGCCTCGCGCCGTTTCTCAACCGCTCGATGACGAGGCGTCGCAGGCGCTCAAAGAGGTGCACGAGAAGCTGCTGAGGTCTCTCGACCTTCGCCGGATGGATGTTGAGGCGATGGATGACGATGAGCTTCGACGGCAGACGCGCACGTCCGTTGAGGAGATCGTCCGCAACATGGATCGGGATGGGCGATTGCCACCGGGAGTCGACCCGGAGAGTCTCACCGAACAGGTACTCGACGAAGCGCTCGGTCTTGGTCCCCTCGAGGAGTTCTTGGCCGACGATGCTGTGACCGAGATCTTGGTCAATGGCGCGCGTCAGGTCTACGTTGAGACCAGCGGCCGTTTGCGTCTCACGGATCGGAGCTTCTCCAGCGATCAGGCCGTGCTCGGGGTCATCGAGCGAATCATCGCGCCTCTCGGAAGACGCATCGACGAGAGCTCCCCGATGGTGGACGCGCGCCTGCGAGACGGCTCTCGGGTGAATGCCATCATCCCTCCCCTCTCACTCAACGGTCCGACCATCACAATCCGCAAATTCACGCGCGAGCCTCTGCAGGTGGACGATCTGGTCGCACATGCCACGATGACCGCAGATATGGCTCAGTTCCTTGAGGTGGCTGTCAAGGCGCGCAAGAATATTCTGATCTCTGGTGGAACCGGTTCTGGAAAGACGACGACACTCAACGTCCTCTCGGGTTTCATTCCTGAGAGGGAGCGCATCATTACGATTGAAGACGCCGCCGAGCTCAAGCTCGACCAGGCGCACGTCGTACGCTTGGAAGCTCGTCCCTCAAACATTGAAGGTCGTGGTGAGATATCGATTCGTGACCTCGTCCGGAACGCACTGCGGATGAGGCCAGATCGAATCGTAATCGGCGAGTGTCGCGGTGGCGAGGCGCTCGACATGCTTCAGGCCATGAACACCGGGCATGAAGGCTCGTTGACCACGGTACACGCGAATTCGCCTAGGGATGCGCTGGCAAGGCTCGAGACGATGGTGCTCATGAGTGGAATGGAGTTACCAGTGAGAGCGATCCGCGAGCAAATCTCCAGCGCAATCGACGTCGTGATTCAACAGACTCGGTTCCCTGATGGCTCGCGCAAGGTCACACACATTTCCGAAGTCACGGGGCTCGAAGGCGACGTGATCACGATGCAGGACATCTTCGAATTCGACCAACAGGGCTTTGACGGAGAGGGCCGAGTTCAGGGAAGCTTCGCACCGACAGGGTTTGTTCCGCGTTTCTACGACGACCTAGGAGCGATGGGGATTCGCGCGGATCGTTCAATCTTTGGCTGAGGCGGTACTGAGCCGTGATCGAGCTCATCATCTTGGAGCCGAGTGGTAGCGAGCAGAGAATCGCGCTCGACCGCGATGAATACATCTTGGGTCGCGACCCAACGGTCTCAATCCCTCTGCGCGACCGGAAAGTGTCACGTCAGCACGCCCGGATCTTCTTGAAGGGGTCCACCTACTACATCGAGGATTTGGGAAGCGTTAATGGCGTTCTCGTTGGCGGAGCGGCCATTCAAAGTCCACGCAAGCTCACGCCCGGGGTCGAGCTCGATGTTGGTGGCTTTATCATCACGGTCATGGCCGAGCGAGCTGGTGGCCAGCTCACATTTACGTTCACAGGACGGACGCCGCCTTTCGCAGGTCAGGAGTTCTTGCTTCCGCAGGGAGATCTCGAGGTGGGGCGCGTTGATGGGAACGCGATCGTGATTCCAGATACCTCCGTGTCACGGCGTCACGCCATCGTGACAGTGACAGACAATGCGGTTGAGATTCGGGATCTGAGCAGCAGCAACGGAACGTTTGTCAACGGCGATCGCATTTCGAATCGAACCCTGTCGAATGGTGACCTCATCTCTTTTGGAAACGTGGAGTTCGAGTTCGCGGTAACCGGTGAAGCTGGACCCTTGCCAGTCTTGGGCTCGGTCCTTGGAGGGCGCACCGCTGGCAACCTTGCGGTGGGTTTGGCAGGTGCCACCGTTCTGGTCTTGCTCGGGGTCCTGATCTACCTGATCTGGCCAGGCAGCTCTGCTCCGGAGATGAGGATTTCTGAGGCGGAGCTGCAATTCGAACGCGGCCTGGACAACTCACTCAAGCAGGCGGAGTTCGCACTGCAGAAAGAAGACTGGGTCGAGGCTCAGAGGAAGTTTCGCGAAGTCCTCAAAGATGACCCGATCCACGTCCGCGCCCGCGACGGTTTAGAAAGTGCCAGCGTCAACGCAAGACATGAGAAATTGCTCGAGCGTGCAAAGAGGGAGCTCGAAACACGTGACTATCGCAACGCGATTTCAATCGGGAGCCAAATCCCATCGACTGCCTACTACGCGACTGCAGCAGCTACAGTTGTGAACGAAGCGCGGGAAAGGCTTGCTGATCGGGCTGCTTCGCGAGCGCGACTCGCCTGCTCGAAGCAGGAGTGGATGACTTGCTACCTGTCGGCGGTCGAGTACTCCCGGCTGCAACCGCAGTCCGCTCAGGTTCGCGGTCTCATCCAGGAGGCTGCGACAGCGATGCGCGCAAGAGAGATTGAGTTTCCGGCTTTCGACCCCCCGCCTCCTGACTCGGATTATGACCTTCTGAGGAAATACCAGGAGCCGGAGCTTCGCAGTGCGATCGCCATGTTGCTTGAGGGTGAAATTAGCGACGCTCTTCAACGAGTCACGCTGCTCGACACCCCAACCGCCCGCGCATTGGTGCCAACGTTGTCGCTCCTGAAGCGAGAGATCGATGCTGCGTCCAGTGCAGAAGAGAACGGCGACATCCGGAGCGCTGTCAAACACTGGAAGAACGCACTCAATCTCCACGGACGTTTGGTGCCAGCGTCCTTGAACAGTGTGGTGCGAAACGAGCTGCAACAGAAATTGGGTAAGAATCTCTACGCACTAGGCGCATCGGCGTTTAAACGCGGAATGCAGACCGATGCTTTTCACTTCTGGGGCCAGGGCGCCCGCCTCGACCCCAATAACCGCGATATCGGGAACGGATTGCGCCTGCTGGAAGAGCAAGGTGACCGGGTCTTGGCCGATCTCAAATCTAGCTCTTCCACGAATTGCGCACTCATCCGCGAAGTCCTGGCGACAACGAAGCAGACCTCACCTGTAAACATGAAGGCGCGAGCAGCGTCAGAGAAATCAGGTTGTCGCAATTAGTCGCGAGGTGGCAACGGCGGGCGAAACGCTCCAGGCGGAAACTCCACGGTCATATTGCCTGCCCGATACTCTAGCGATGCTCTGAAAAAATCGTGACGAAACAACTGGGTCTGAAACTCGAAGATCACCTCTAGCAATTTCAAGGTCGTATGACATTTCGGTTTCGGCTTTCGCGGCGGTGCTTCCGGACGAAAATCGAAGGGACGAGTTAGCAATTCGTCGAGTTCAAGTGGCTTCCGATTAACGAGCAACTCGCTTCCGACTACCTCTATGTCTTTTCGGAGGTTTCCACCAAGGGCTCTGTATTCGGCCTCCGAAAGCGACTGCCAATGTGGGAGCCGAGTCAGTCGCAAGCGTTCAGTGACCTTCTTCCGTGAGATTGAAATCTCGAACTCGAGCTCATCGTCTGAACCGATCTGATGGATGCAATGAAGCCCCGGCCAGTCAGTGCATTTCGAGACCAGCCCCTCTTTGACTCCATGTGCGGCAATGTACTGGAGCTTTTGTTCCAGCGCGTCATCATCCAGGATCGGTTCCGCGTCGTATCGTCTGCCCCAGAAGCCGCCACTCCAATCTCGCATATTGCGACCTACTCGAACCGAGATCTCGCGCTTCAGCCAACCTACGAACAAAGGAATGTTAGTCGGAGTTCCTTGGATGATCAGATGGAAGTGGTTGCTCATGAACACGTAACCAAAAACCTCAATGGAGTACTTGCGCGCGGCTCGGGCGAGAAGCCCCCCGACGAGCGCTCGAATCTCCGGTGTGGGATGCATGAGGTAGCGTCCTTGAAAAGTACGCGAGGTCACGAAGTACCGTGCGCCGTCGTCGAATCTGCGGAGTGGTCGTCCCATGATTGCAACTAGCGTTGCAGCCGACGTGCCAAATCGGGGAAGACCGAAATCACAGGGCTTTTGTATAAGGAACGCCGTTAAACGACCCAAAATAGAGCATCCTGGGTGACCCAAAACGAGTCACCCAGGAACCATCAGATGACCTATTGGAACCACGACACGACCGATCAGCTCATCGAGTAGCTGGCCCAGCTCGGGCTCTCCCATCATCGCCATCTGCTCGCTCGCTTCGGCAGCTTCGCGCTTCATTCTCTTTAACACCCGGTCGAGGGTGCCAGCGTCCCGGAAGCGCGCGATGAGCTCCGACACGGCGCTCGCGGGCGTTTGTTCCCTGGGCAAGTCGAGAATAGCGAGGATCTCTTCCCGCTCTGCTGGAAAGTGCTCGAGATGAGTTACGACTAGGGCGCTAGGCTTACCCTCTCTAATATCTGCGCCGGGGGCGTCGCGTCCCTTCTCCCCGTACAAATCGAGTGTGTCGTCCTGGATTTGAAAGAGCGTCCCCAACGTATTGAACGGCAATCCGAGCGCTCGCGATTCCTCGACCGAACGTCCAGCGATCATCGCAGCCCCTACGACAGGAAGCTCGAACAGTGGTGAGGTCTTGCCCTCAATCGCGGCGTTGTATCCGGCGAGCGTCGGGTTCTTCAGTCGAGTCATCTCGAACTCAGCGACTTGGCCGCGAATCACACGCGTCGCATCGAACGCGAGCGCTCGACTCAAGTGCCAACGTACGGAATCGGACGCTGGCACCTTTTCGATGGCGAGGGTCGGCAGTACGAGCAGCAAGTCGCCGGCGTTTATGGCGCTTGGCATGCCATGGCGGACCCAAGTCGTAGGGTGACCGCGACGTAGCTCGTCGCCGTCTTGCAGGTCATCGTGAACGAGGGTGGCGTTATGCAGAAGCTCACAGGCCGCTGCCCACGGTACAGCTGACTCGACGCTGGCACCCAAGGCTTGGGCGGCCGCTAAAGCTAAGCGAGCGCGGAGTCTCTTGCCGCCCGTCGCGAGATGCTCTTCCACGATTTCGCCGGTTTTCTCGCAATCGGAACCGCGGGCGAGCTCGACCATCAATGTCTCGACTAAGTCGATGGGAAGTTCTTCCAGCAAAGCGAAGCCCCTTCATCCTCTTCTCACGGCCATGCAATAGCGGCCGAACGCCGTCCACACAAGAATTCACAGATCGAAGGAGAATTTTCTGAAACTCAAGTTGTTGAATCCCGACACCTGCGCGCGATCTGTGCCCGGCACAGTTCTTGGACTGAGATTTTTTCAGCCACTTCGCCGCCATCGCTTTAGGTCAATCCGAGAAGGGGTGACAGATGTTTAAGATCAACATTTCGAACAGTAGCAGACACGCAGAAATCGACCTCATGGCTCATGAGGGTCTCTTCGTACTACCCGGAGAATTGCAGCGAGCAACCGGGTACGAGCAACTCATCGTCCTCGGTCGGCACCGGGTGCTGCTTGGCCATTCCGGCATTCACCGATGGAATGGGCCGAAGCATGTCGCGCTCGACGGCCTAACTCTGCAGGTGACGTCAGTTGAAGGCATTCGAGCTCGGGGAGAAGAAACACCCGGGAGAATAACCAGGAGGCTGCCACGAGCGAAAACGAAGAGCCATTGCTTTGAGGTCCGACCGGCCGACGGCCCGGCGCTTCCTCTGCAGGACCATGTAGTTCTGGTTGGGCGCGATCCCAGCTGCGACGTCGTTCTCGAAGACGACTCTGTGTCTCGCTTCCATGCTGCTCTCCTGGCGACGAAGTCGCATGTCGTCGTCCAAGACCTCGGGAGCGTCAATGGGACATTGCTCAACGGAAACCGAATCCAACTCGCCAGAATCTTGGCGGGAAGAGTTGCCGTTGGCAACTCGCTGCTCGGCATCGGACGGGTATGTCAGACGCCACGACCAGTAGACCTCCCATCTCGGTCGATGCGCAAAATCTACGGGACAGTTTCGAGGATCGCATATAGCGACGTATCCGTAGTCATCCTCGGCGAAAGCGGTACCGGCAAAGACGTCATTGCCCAACGCCTGCACGAGGAGAGTGGTCGCACTGGCAGATTCGTCGCGATGAATGCTGCCGCAATCACGAGCTCACTCTCTTCAAGCGAGCTTTTTGGTCACGTGAAAGGCTCTTACACGGGCGCGGTTAACGACCATCTCGGAGCCTTTCGAGAAGCCGATGGTGGGACTCTTTTCCTGGACGAAATCGGTGATATGCCACTCAACCTTCAAGCCGATGTCCTCCGCGCCGTGGAATCAAAAACGATTCGACCGGTTGGTTCCGCCCAGACCTTCGATGTCGACGTGAGAATCATTGCCGCCACCAATCGAAACCTCGCTCAAATGGTGCGCCGTGGCGAATTTCGAGAGGACCTCTATCACCGGCTGGCAGTGATCCCAATCGAGATTCCTCCTCTTAGGGAGCGTCCGGAGGATATCTTGGCCCTCGTCGAGCATTTCCTCGAACGGATGGACGTGCCCAGACGGCTCAGCTTGAAGGCTCTCGAAACTCTTCAGAAGCACTCATGGCCTGGCAATGTTCGGGAGCTATCAAACGCACTCACTCGCGCGGCCGTCATTTCAGACAAACTGATTCTCGAAGTAACCGACTTCGAGTTGAAAAAGGGAGAGACGACTGCGACCCCCATTGGCGACCTCATTCATGAGGTCGTAATCGAAACCTACCTGAAGCACGGCTCCGCCGTGGAAACAGCTAAGGTTCTTGGATTGCGGCGACCCGTAGTGAGACACCACATCGACCTATGGCAGAAGAGACGGCGGGAGAGTTCTCTCCAGTAGCTAGGAGCCATTCCAGAAGGGGAGGTCGAGCAATTCGACCTCCCACCGGGAGTCGCCGGTTTGTAAGAACGCGTGGACAGGGGAGCCGCGCTTGAGATTGGCCAAGCCTCGTCGACCTTCGGGCGAGATTGATGTGATCCTGCCTAAGCTCTTACCCTCCGCGACGATACGTGAAGTGTCGTCGATCTGGACTTCCACAGAGCTGCGCCATCCCTTCAGATGCCGGGAAACTTTGTCGTACGAGTCCATGCGAGAAAGAACCTCTTGCCCAACGTAGCACCCCTTGGCGAAGCTCACTGCAAATGCACCGAGGTGCAGCTCGAGAGGATTCACTTGGGCAGCGAATTCACGATCAGGAGAAGGCACGCCAGCAGCGATGCGAACCGCTTCATATTCAGCCTCGGTGAGTGTCGCCAGCACGTTGAAATGCTCAGGGAGGTCGCGTTGGAGCACGTCGATCGTCGCGGAGAATCCCGGAGGGCCGTTAATGAACTCCAGGCCTGCGGATTCAGCACTCTTTGAGGCGTGAACTCCCGAACAACGCCAAACGATTCTCGATTCCTCGACGACGTGTGTCGCAGAGTCTTCCATCACCGTGAAATTCTCGAGCCAATCAGAGACTATCTGCGCGCGGCCCGCGGAGCCGATGAGCCGAAGGCTACATTCCTCGACTCGTGTGACCCTAATCCAATCGACGAGCTTGCCCTGATTTGTCGTCAAGAGCGTGTCACGTGTCTCGTTTAGGGCAAGATCGTCTAGTTTGTTCGTCGAAAGCCGATGGAGCAAGTCCAACGCGTCCTCGCCTTTCATCGTCACTTCACAACAAGCGATCTTTGCCTTCCAATCATCCACTGGAATTTCGCCTCCCGATCAACAGTCCCACAAGAAAGATAGTGCTAGCGACGAGAATCCAAATGGCGATTGTGCCGTTGCGGCCGGATTCCGTCGGCTCGAACGGTGCCAGCGTCCCATCTGCGTTTGCATCTGAGGGCAGTGGACTAACAGCCGCATTTGATTGGGCGGGGGCTCGAATCGGGCATTCACCAGCGTCCAGGAGGTCCGAAAATCTTCGCTGTTCTCGTGGCATTGCCCCCGATAGCGGTGCATTACTGAGGCCCTCGACGAGCCAAGCCCCGCGCAACAGACTGTAGCTTTCCTCCAATAGCCCAACTTCCTGCCGTGCCTTCAGTGTTTCCAGAACGCCCTCGTCTTCACGACACTTGGCCCATAGGACCCGGGCTGTCCAAAGTCGTGCATCGCTGACATCCGGTTGTTCCGGAATCGTGGCGTCGAGCTCCGCACGAAGCCCTGGGTCACGCGTGCTTTCACTGAATCGAAGCTGTCTGAGAAAGCTCCGTTCCCCCGGGGCGTCGCGCGCATCGAGCAAACGACGCGCGTCATTCCAGGTCATCGGCGCAAATGCATAGTCGAACAACTGGATCTCGAGCGATGACCCGACTCCCGAGGGGACCTGCGTAGAGGCTTCCAAGTGTCTCGAGGTGCCAGCGTATACGGGTTCCGACAGCTCAACTGTCATGGTCTGATCTTCCCACCTCAATTGCAACACGACCGTAGTCATTGCGACTGTCATACGGTTTTCTACGTCTATACCGATTTCGAGTCCGCCCTCTTCACTCATCGTGACCTTCGGATTCGAGACCTCGACGGGCGACTGCCCAGGTCCGGTCTCAGGCGTCAGCAAAAGCAACACGAGCGCCGATGTATAGCGAGAACGCTGGCACCCCCTCCGGCACCGCTGGCCCCCCCTCTGAAGATCTAAAGGCTGAGTCATCGCTCGTTCCCACCAAACCGAGGAAAGTGTAGCGCCGTCACCCACCCTAGCCGCGGCGCGGTGTGGTGATTAAGGTCTGGGCGGTGGCGTTTACGCTCCGCCCCTGACACAGGAACAGACGCGGGTCGATAAGAATTGCGAACTCCTTACAGTCATCTGCGGAGAATTGGCGCGTGAAAGAACGGCCCGCACTTCTTTTCCCCCGGCTCGCTGGCGTCACGGCGATGGTGATCGCTTCGGTCTGTTTCGCGATCATGGCAGCCTTTGTGAAAGCCGCCGGGGCACGATTGCCAGCGATCCAACTGGTTTGGATGCGCTGCGTGCTCGCGATTCCAATGATCGCAGCTCTATTATGGCGATACCGCAAGCCATGGCGTCCTACAAACCGACTTCTCTTGGTTGGCCGCAGCCTACTCGGGCTTGGCGCAATGAGTTTGAGCTTCTACGGGCTCACGCAGCTGGAGCTCGCCGACCAGTTGATGCTGAGCAAGACCGGTCCTCTCTGGATCGCCGCTCTGTCCCCGCTGTTGCTCTCGGAGCGAGCAGGTCCAGGAACCTTGGTCGCGGTCTTTTCGGCGCTGCTCGGTTGTGCGCTGATTCTACGACCGACGCTCGCGATTGGAGACATCGCTGGAGCCGCCGTCTTGCTCTCAGCCCTTCTCAGTGCCTTGGCTCACATGGTGTTGCGGCGTCTTTCAACCACCGACTCGTCCATGACTATTGTCCTGTGGTTTTGCATCCTGACCGGAGCGATCACGACCCCCGTCGTGGCCACGGTCGGACTCCTACCCACCCCACTCGAGTGGCTCTACCTGACTGCGGTGGCGACGGGAGCAACCGCGGGGCAACTCTTCATGACGCACGCCTATGCTGTCGAAGAAGCGCCCGTGGTTTCTGCCTCCGGATACACCAACGTCCTTTTTGGAGTCGCCATCGGTTTCCTCTTCTGGGGCGAGGTACCCGGACCCTACACCTTGGCCGGTGGTCTGCTGGTCCTAGGGGCCGGGCTATCACTCGTAGGATTTCGTCCGCGGGGCAGCCGCCTCTTCCAACACGAGAGGACACCGTCACGAAGGAGGCGGTGGCTGGTTGACCCTCGAACATAGGCCCCTAGGCTGTTGTTGGGACGAGTTATATCCTGCGTGAGAGAGTGACGAGCAGTGATGCGAGATCCATATAGCGTTTTGGGCGTGCAGCGCTCAGCGACGGATGAAGAGATCCGAACCGCCTACCGCAAGCTGGCTCGGGAGCTGCATCCGGACGTGAACCCCGGCGATACGAAGGCTGAAGAGCGCTTCAAAGAAGTCTCGGCCGCCTATGACGTACTCTCGGACAAGAAGCGGCGAGAGCTATTCGATGAGTTCGGTGAAGACGGATTGAGGAGCGGCTTCGATCCCCAGCAGGCCCGCCAGTATCAACAATGGGCTGGCGGGTTCGGTGGTGGTGGATTCGGTGGAGCGCCCGGCGGTGGGTACCGCGTGGACTTTGACCCACGGGGCGGCGCTGCGGGTTTCGACTTTGGCGACTTGTTTGGCGACATGTTTGGTGGTGCAGCGACCCGCCCACGACGTGGTCAAGACGTGATGGTTCGCGCGACCATCACACTCGAACAGGCCATTCACGGCGCCGACATCCAAGTATCCGTCAGTGGTCGAGAGACCCCGGTCAAAGTGCGGATCCCCAAGGGCGCCGATGATGGCTCACGACTACGCGTGGAGGGGCAAGGAGTACCGGGTACTCAAGGGGGCCCCGCAGGGGATTTGGTCATAGAAACGCGGATGCAGCCTCATCCGCACTTTGAACGTAAGGCGCTCGACCTCTATTTGAAGCTCCCAGTAACCCTCGCGGAGGCCTACCGCGGGACGACGATCGAGGTTCCCACCCCTTCGGGTCGGGTGAAGCTGAGAGTACCCGCTGGCACCCAGGCCGGTTCCAAGTTGCGCTTGAGGGGCAAGGGGCTCACGCGTGGAAGCAAGACGGGAGACCTGTACGCCGTGGTGGATATTCGCATGCCCGAAGCGCGGAGCAACGAGCTCGAGGAAGCGTTGGAGGCGGCGGAATCGCTCTATCCCGATCTTCGCCGCAATATCTCGATCTGAGCTGGGCTAGACGAAATCAACGCGACGTGCCGCCGATGAGGAGCGTCGACGCAAGAGGCGATCGAGGGTGCCCATGACTCGCTCGTATTGGACGGGAGCGGTAAGGCAGGCGGCAGCACCGAGATGCTCCGCAAGTTTCAGCGCGCTCGGGTTGCGCGAGCAAGCGAACACCAATCCATCGTATTGGCTACCGTCACCGATGAGCAACTCGCTGAGGATGTGAGCCCCGGTTCGATCACGCAGCTCTGCGTCGAGCAGGACTGTGTCGTAGGGAGCTCGGTCGCGAAGCGCGACGGCATCGTCGACGGTCGGAACCACTGTAACGTCGAGCTCAGGCACTCGCTCGCCTAGGAAACGCCATTGCGGGTGGTGAAAAGCCCTCGGATCAGCCACCAGTACCCGGTGGGATCGACGCGGCGCTCGGGGCGTTTGAGCGAGGGCGTCGAGTCGTTGTCGGTCGATTTCCCGGAAGACCCTAACGCCGCACCCTCGGCGACCACATTCGTCGATAGTGCCTGTCCAGATCACAGCCCCTTCGACCGCAAAGGGCTCCAAGAACTGCGGAAAAGAAAGCTCGAGTCGAACCCGCTTTCCGGGCTGCAGGGGCACAGCGCATTCGACCTTGAGCCCACCGCCCGAAACGTCCCGGGTCCAACCCATTGAACCGGAGCCCGGTCGCGACACCTCGAGCGCAAGCTCGTGTCGCCGCTCTGACCGTGCGTTCTTGAGGGTGCCCGCAATTGAAACCATGGCGACACCATCCTATCCGGGCATTCCATAGACGCTAGTTTTGGGCAGACACCCAAGCTTCGGCGTTTGCGGACGGCCCTCCGAAGAGCTTTTTCGCAATAGGTGCGCGGTTGGTTGCGGCTATTCCCCGGTCGGTGACCCATGTCGTCCATTCTCGGAACACCAGCTCCCATCCCGGAAGACTTGGCGCGACGGACCATAATGCTCCTCGATTCTGGCTCGCTTCCAGCTCACACCCTTGCCGGCGGTGCTGCCGGCGGTGCTGCCGGCGGTGCCAGCGTACTCTCGGTCGCGTACTCTCGGTCCCAAGGCAGAAGCACTTGTGTGGGAGCGCGATCAGGTACGATGCGCGGCAGGATCGGCACCATCTCCCTAGCACTTGCTGCGGCAACGCTGGCACCAGGAGTAGCACCAGGAGTACCCCAAGAACGCAGATCCTCGACGATGCGAACCGTTGGCGGAGCAAGCCCGACCGCCCCCTGCAGATGGGCACGGAGCAGGGACCAGTCGGTCGAGCGCTACGCTGGCACCGCTTCGGGCGAGAACAGCTGAGAAGCTAAGCGCGTTGGCATTGAGCGCCCGTCGAAGCTCGCTCATGTCCGGGACGCTGGCACCAACCGGAGAAACGAGGAGGCCGGTTTCCTCGAACAGCTCTCGTGCGGCAGCCGCGGACCGCAACAACGCTCGACGCTGGCACCGGTGTGGCACCGGTGTGGAGGTCACCGGAAGCGCTGGGCGGATTCAGCGTGGGACACCAGGATCTTCGCCGGTGTGAATCGCTCGCCATGGCGCTCCTCCAGCCGACGGAGACGCTCCACGACATCCTTGGCGCCAAAACGATCGATGTACGAAAGCGGTCCGCCGAAGAAGGGCGGGAATCCGAGCCCAAAAACGGCCCCAATGTCGCCGTCACGAGCGCTCCGCAGGATCCCCTCCTCCAAACACCTCGCCGCCTCGTTCACCATCTGCAGGGTCAGCCGCTCTTGCACCTCTTCCTTTGAGACGCTGGCACCGCGCGGTGCGCTGCCGACGAGGGTATAGACCGACTCGTCCAGCCCCTTCCTCTTGCCGTTCTCGTATTTGAAGAAGCCGCGGCCGTTCTTCCGGCCCTGGCGACCGTCATCAATGAGCGCCTGCATCGCAGCCGGTGCCAGCAAACGGTCGCCAAACTCCGAGTGCATGATCTTCGCTACCTTCGCTCCGACATCGATCCCCACCTCGTCCAACAGCGTGATGGGCCCCACCGGAAACCCGAACTCCACGAGCGCACGATCCAACAGGTCGAGTGGAGCTCCCTCCGCGAACAACCAAGCCGCCTCATTCATGTAGGGGGCCAAAATGCGCGACGTGTAGAAGCCCGTCCCATCCCGAACGACGATCACAGTTTTTCCCTGAGCCTTACCCGCGGCGACGCACGTTGCGGTCACCCAATCCGCCGTCTGGTCGGTTACGATCACCTCAAGGAGTGGCATCTTCTCCACGGGCGAGAAGTAGTGCATTCCGATCACGCGCTCCGGATGCTCCGCCTCTGCGGCGATCGCGGCGATCGGAATCGAAGAAGTATTCGAGGCGAAGATCGTATGCTCGTGCCCGTGTTCCTCGACCTTGCGCACCATTTCGCGCTTGAGCTCGAGGTCCTCAAAAACCGCCTCGATGACGATGTCCGCGCGACCAAACCCCTTCCACTCCGTCGTGGCGGTAACTGTCGCCATCGTACGGTCCGCCTCAAACGCGCTCAGACGCCGACGCTCAACGCCCTTGGCCAAGATCCTCCGGACGTAGGAAAGACCACGACGCATGCCCGCATCATCGATCTCCTTGATCCGCGCCGGAACCCCAGCCTTGGCGACGGACACGTAGGCGATCCCTCCCCCCATCAGCCCCCCACCGAGGACCGCGATCTCCTTCACCGGTCTCGGCACGGTGTCGCTGTCTACTCCGCTGTCCTTCTTGAGCGCAGTCTGCGCAAAGAAGATCGAACGCAGCGCTGCGGATTCCGGCGACATGACGAGTCGACCAAAGCGATCCGCTTCCGCCGCGTATCCCGCCTCGCGCCCCTCCTGTACACCGATGCGGACCGCATCGAGCGCCGCTTCCGGTGCCGGATAATTGCCCTTGGTCTTCTCCAACAACCTCTCACGGGCCTTGCGAAACAAGATCCTTTGGCCGACCGGGTTTTCCTCGAGCGCCAACTGCTGCAAAAACTCAGCGTCCGTTACCTCTTGAGCGATCTCCGCAAGCCGGTCCACCGGGGCCTTCGGCTGCGAAAGCTCTCCGTTGGCGGACTTGAGTACCAGACCGCACGCGACCTCGACGACAATCGGCGCCGGACACAGCTCGTCCACTAGCCCCATCTTGAGCGCCTTGTGCGGACGTATGTTGCGCCCGGTCAGGATCATGTCGAGCGCATTGCTGATCCCAACGAGCTTCGGCGTTCGTTGCGTTCCCCCCGCCCCGGGGATCAGCCCAAGCTGAACCTCCGGCAACCCAAGGGTGGTCTCTTTCGAGTCGCTGCACACTCGCATCGTGCAGGCGAGCGCAACCTCCAATCCGCCGCCGAGGGCGGGCCCGTGAATGGCCGCAACGACCGGCTTGTCGAAGTTCAGATACAACCCTTCGATGCGGTCCATCAGCACGTGTGATCGCTTCGATAGCTCTGTGGCGTCAGTCACCGTGGTGACGTCGTCGAGCTCCTTGATGTCTGCCCCAACGATGAAGCTCTTCGGTTTGCCTGAGGCAAGCACTAGGGCTCGAACGCCGGTGTCTTGTTCACACACCGCGAGCAAAGTCTCGAGCTCGGAAATCAACCGCGCCGAGAGCGTATTGTGCGTCTCGCCCGGCACGTCGAGCGTGGCTACCGCAACGCCGTCGTCGTAGAGTGAGAACCGGAAATTCTCCAAGCCGAGCTCTTCGCTGCGATCCCTACTCATTTCTTACTCCTCAACGTTCCAAGACGAGCGCCGCACCGAGTCCACCGGCCGCGCATTGGGTGATCAGCGCGGTCCCTGCACCACGCCGTGCGAGCTCATTGGCAACGGTCAAAGCCTGCCTCGCGCCGGTCGCCGCGAACGGGTGGCCGAGACTCATGGAGCCGCCGTAGAGATTCAGCTTCGACTCATCGATCGCGCCGATTGCATCATCGCGTCCCAGGCGCTTCTTCGCCCACTCTGCCGATCCAAAAGCGTCGAGATTGCTGGCGACCTGCGCCGCGAAGGCTTCGTGCATGTCGATGATATCGAGATCGGACACCGAGAGTCCCGCGCGATCGACCGCCAGGGGTGAGGAAAACGCGGGCCCCATCAACAATTGCCAGGAGGGGTCGAGTGCCGCAAAGGCCCAGGACCGCACCCAAGCCTTCGCCTCGTAGCCCAGCGATTTCGCCTTCTCCTCGCTCATGAGCACCAAGGCCGCCGCCCCGTCGGTGAGGGGTGACGAGTTCCCCGCGGTGACTGTGCCAAAACGTCGGTCGAAGGCGGGTTTGAGCTTCGCCAGCTTCTCCATCGACGTGTCGGCTCGGATCAAACCATCCTTGCTCACCGTCGTTCTGTAGTCGGGCCCGACATTGAACGGCATGACCTCGTCGCCGTAAACACCGACTTCCCATCCTCGGGCCGCCTTCTGATGGGACGCGAGGGCGAGACGATCTTGTTCCTCCCGTGAGATCCCGTTTGCTTTGGCCATCTTCTCGGCGCTCTGGCCCATCGTTTCGCCGGTCGCCAGTTCGGCGATCGCCGGCGGAACTGGAATGAGATCCTTCGCTTTTACGTCGAGAAAGGCCTTCGCCTTGGCCAAGGGCTCTCGGGCCGAGCTCGCCTGCATGAGCGCATCGGCGAGTCTGTCGCTGACGGTGATGGGCGGTCGGGAGAGAGAATCGGTCCCGCCAGCGACCACCACATCCGCGTCGCCCAGGAGAATCGCCGTCGCGGCATCAACGATCGCCTGGGTGCCCGTTGCGCAGGCCCGCGTGACGCTATAGGCGTCGATCGAACGATTCATGCCCGTGCCGAGAACGATCTCTCGGGCGACGTTCGGCGCCTGAATGCTCGGCACGACCTGGCCGAAGACCACCCGATCCACTTCTTCGGCGCGCAGATCGAGGCGACTCAGCATCTCGACCACGCACCCCTTTGCGAGGTCGAGCGCCGAAAGGTACCGAAACTCAGTTCCCGACTTGAGAAACGGAGTCCTGAGTCCTCCAACGATGACCGCCCGGCCGCGAGGACCGTGGTTGACGAATGACATGGGGCCTCCTCCCGTGACACGGCCGCAGGGCTGCGGCCTCCGGGCGGAGACAGTACGAAGCATTAACGCATTGAGTCAATACGCCTCAATGGCCGAGATTCGCGCGCCAGGGCCTACATATCGACGTCGAAGATCGTTGCCGAGTCCGGCTGCACGAAACGGGTGTCAGGCGTGTACTCGGTAGGCTCGCTGCCCCTCCGGAAGTACTCGCTCACCGAGCGTCCGCCCGGGCGCGCCAACAACCCCGTCTCAGGATCGATCGAAATCCGAACGACCCCCGGAGGCGAAGGAAAGGGTCCGTGATCGATCGTAGGAGCCTCTTTCTTGCTCGTCGTGTGATCACTGAGAACCGATTTCATATACTGCACCCAAATTGGGGCAGCGGTTCGCCCGCCCTGCTCGTTAACACCGAGTGGCCGCTCCTTCTTGTCGTGACCGACCCAGACCCCGGTAACCCGCTTGCGTGTGAAAGCCATAAACCACGCGTCGTAGGCGTCGTTGGTCGTTCCGGTCTTTCCCGCGATGGGAACGCCGAGCTTCCGGGCCCGGACGCCGGTGCCATTTTGCACCACGTTCTGCAGCAGGCTGATCGTGAGGAAAGCGGTCTGCGGCTCCATTGCTTGGCGTTGTGGCGCGATGAACTCCTGGTAGGCACGGTCGATTCGACTGCCGAGGTCGACGGCCGGATCAGACGGCGCGCTGTGATCTTCGATCACGTTGCCGTAGCGATCGACGACCCGTCGGATGAATTTGAGCTCTTTGCGGGTGCCATAGCGGTTCAACGCCGTATAGGCCGTCATCATGTCGTAGAGCGTGGTGCATGATGAACCGATCGCAGTCCCCAGCTCGCGCTTCATGGGCGTGCTGATCCCCATGCGCCGCGCGTTCTTGATGATGTCGTCGATCCCCACCGCTTCGGCGACGCGAATCGCCGGAGTGTTGATCGAGTCCTGCAGAGCGGTACGCAGAGGCAATTCGCCGCGGAATGCCATCTCCGCGTTACCCGGTTTCCAGCGTACTTCGTTGTCCGGGTCGTCGAAAACCAGCGGCTTGTCGTCGATCATCGTCGACGCCGTGTAATCGAGCTTGTCGATCGCCGCCGAGTAGACAAACGGCTTGAAGCTGCTTCCAGGCTCGCGACACGCTTGGACCGCCCGGTTGAAGGTCGAGTCCTCGAAGTTGAAACCTCCGACTTGAGTGACGACGTATCCAGTCTCAGCGTCGACGGACATGATCGCCGACTGGGCGGCGGGCTTTTGCTCCAAGCGAACGAGCAGCTTAGCGTCCTTCGGAATCAGCTTTACGGCTTCCCACCCATGACTGTCGCGCTTGAGCGCGTTGCGCGTCGTCGTCTCGACAGCGATTACATCGCCCTTCTTTAGAACCTCCCGAATATCCCTTAGATAATGGAGATCAACGCGCTCGGTGGGATCGGGTTTCCGGGCCCAGCGCATTCCCGCCAAGGGCAAGATCGCCGAGTTCCCGAGAACACCCACCCTCGCGTGGTCGGACGCGACCGCCTCTACCACCGCGAGGTACTCACGACCGGAGCGCAGATCGATGGGGCCTTCTTCGGCGACCTCCAAATGCTTCCGATAGGCCGCGTCAAACTTTGCTCGCAGCGCCTTCGAGTCGAGCTGAGCGAGAGGACCTCTGAATCCTTGGCGACGGTCGAGCGCGAAGAGTCCGCTCTCGAGCGCGCGCTGCGCCACCCACTGTTCTTCGAGGTTCACCGCCGTGTAGACCTCAAATCCCTCCTCCAACAGCGCGCGCTCACCGTAGCGTTCGATGAACTCACGGCGAACCTGCTCTGTAAAATAGGGTGCGCGGCGTAGGTAGAGCTCGTTGCGCGGGTAGACAGTGATCTCTTCGTCGACCGCTTCGTCGTGCTCCTCTTGCGTGATGAAGCCCTCCGCAAGCATTCTGCGCAGGACATACTTGCGGCGCGCGTAGGCCTTTTCCGGCCGAGAGAATGGCGAGTAATCGCTTGGGCGCTGAGGAAGACCAGCCAGTGTCGCAGCCTCAGCCAAGGTCAGCTCCCAGACGTTCTTCCGGAAATAGTGCTCGGCCGCAGCTTGAACACCGTAGGCCTTGTGCCCCAGGAAGATTTGATTGGCGTAGAGGTAGAGGATCTCCTCCTTGCTCAGACTTTGCTCCAGACGTCGCGCGAGAATCGCTTCGCGGATCTTGCGCTCCATCGATCGAGCCGTGGCTTGTTCGTAGCTCTCCTTCTCGACGAGGATGCTCTTGGCGACCTGCTGGGTGATCGTCGATGCACCACGAAGCTTGGAGCCCGGGTTTCGAATCTTGTCGAAAATGGCCTGCATCACGCCGATGACATCGACGCCACCGTGAGTCCAAAAACGTTTGTCTTCTGCCGCGATGAACGCGTTGTAGAGCTTCGCGGGGACATCTTCATAGGCGACGAGAACCCGCCGTTCCGCGGCAAATTCCCCGATCAACTGATTGTCAGCGGAGTAGATCCTGGAACCGATTTTGGGCTCGTAGTCGTCGAGAGAGTCGAAGACCGGCACCGTTGGGGCGTACATCGCATAGACTGTTGCCGCCGCGAGCACTCCGAGCACCACCGAGACCACTGCGCCGAAGAGCACGATGCGCACAATCCATTGTTTCGTGGAGAGTCGAGTTTTTGCCACGCGAAATTCTCGTTGTGAATCGTCGGACATCCGCATGCTCCTTAGCACGCCGACGCCGCACGTCTCAATGTGTGGCCGCGCTGTGGAGACCTACACGATCTCTAAATAACAGTTGTTGCGCCCCGCCCGCGAAATCCAAAGCAACCCCCGCGGGCCAGCTCGAGGGCCGAGGGAGGGGAACCGTGGACACGAGTGTCACCCTCGAAGCCCCGATCGCACGCGCAAACCGCGAAATCTCGGCCATCGTACCGAACCAATCGAGCCGGAAGGTCGCATCAGCCGCCGTCCGCAGCTCGACTCTCCGAGTCTGAACCAGCGCCAAACGTGAACGCCGACCAGGCCGGCCATCCGCAGCGATCACCACCCGTCTCGAGCCGGCGAGCGGCGCGAGCTTGCCGAGCCAGCCCACCCGTCGGTGCTCCACCCCGGCAGCGAGAAGCTCCTCCGAAAGGGTAAGCGCGGCCTCGACATCGTCGACCTGGATGCGTGCGTCTTTGTTCTCGGATGCGGCGGTATCGATGAAGAGCGCGAGTGCGCGGAGCACTCGCTCGAGCGAGGCCCCCCGAAAACCAACGCTTGGCGCGGGGAGAACGAGATGAGCGGCCCGTGGCCACTCGACGGCACCGACGCGCGGAGATGCGCTGATGAGTATGCGACTTCCCTGAGCGACGATCAAAGCCGCCGCCGAGAGCGGGGCTCCCGTGGGCCAGAATTGGAGTTGCTGCCCGCCGACCCCCACCCAGCGGCCGAACGGTGTCGGCAGCATCGACTCGAAGTGCTGGAGCACGGCGAGCCGCTCGGCGAGCCCTTCGGGTATGACCACGCGTGGATGAGGGGGCGGTGGACGCCGCGGAACCCCGGTCAGCACCGCCAACGCCTTGAGGCGTCCCGGATCGAACCACAGGGGCGTTCCCCGAAGGTGGATCCCCCGGTCGTATCCGATGATCCCGCTCACCATCCTGATTTAGCCGAGCGGTCTGACGGTTAGAGCTGGAACGCCAAGCGGCCCGCGCCTGATTCGGCCAAGTCGAGCGTCTGCAGCGCCGCGTTCGCCTCTACCGCGCGAAACACGCGCTCCTGCAGCTCGGAAGCCGAGCATTTGCATTCGACCTCGACCTCCAGACGCCCCCCGGCGAAGGAACGTTGCTTGGCGGAGGTGACACCCGCTAGACCCTCGAGCACGCGCAGAAACGGCCGTCCCTGGCGCCGAAAATTCTTCACCCCCACGAGCTCGACCATCCAGACCCGGCCGTCGGTGGCGATCCTTTCCAACCGTGCCTTCACGTCTGGCAGGAATCGGTCGGTCATTCTCTCGACGACGTTAAACCCTCTTCCTTGGCTCCCTCGGTAGACGCGGTGAACCGCGCGTGGAAAATCGGAGCCGAGCTCTTTGTGTTGCACGGGAGCGGGGCTCAGCACCTCACCGGTGGCGGTCATCAAAACCCGCACGTTCGCATTGACTTCGACTTTCACCCGGTTCGCGAGCGCTGGATAGGGGGATGCGTCACCGAGCTTGCCCCGGTCGCTCAGGACGATCCGACCCGCGACTAAAAGGTCGGCGCCCTCGGCACGAGCGACCTCGAGCGCGCCCGCGATGTTTTCGTGAAAGGCCTTGAACTGGTTGACCGATGAGGCGGCGAGCACTTTGGCCTTCGTCGCGCCATGAATCTGGAATCCCTCGCGCTGGAATGCCTCCTCGAGATAGGCACCGAGCTGTCCGGTTTCATTGACGCTCTCGGTCCCATCGAGCGCGCGGAGCACCTCCTGGACGACCACCATGACCCGTGGATTGTCCGCCGCGTCGAGAAGCTCCGCCAAGCGCTTCACCTCCGCCTTCACCTTCGATTCGTAGACGTCGGCCGTGATGGTCACTCGTACCAGGGTCTGCCCCATCACCACCGGCTCTTCGCGACGGAGCACCTCGTAGCGCGAAACGAACCCGCTCGAGCGCTTCTCGAGCTGATCCTTGACCTCGGCTCGGAAGCGGCTCTCGTTGTCGCGAACCCACTCGCTCGAGCGCTGGGTAAACTCACTCTGCAGCGTGATGCCCACCACCTTGTCGATCGCGGCCACCATCGCCCGTCCCAGAGCGAGGTCGTAGGCCTCTTTCGGGTCGCCCCGAAGTACGGCTTCGCCCTGCGCGGTCACCTCGACCGCTGAGGCGACCGACGGCGCCATCAGAACAAAAGCTAACGAAATCAGCGATGTAGTGACGTATACGCGCGTCATCGAGCTCCTCAGTTTTCTAGCCGTATCAGGCTCACCACGTGTCTACTACTTCGTCGTACCAGACACCCAGAAATGGGAAGTGCTCGTGCTAGGGTGCCAAAGAATATGACGCCGGGAAGGTGACGCGTATTTCATGAGCAAGAAGAAACAGCTCAACGAGCGCTTGAACAAGATCCGCAAGCTTCAGGAGCGGCAAAAAAAGAGCGCTGAAGGAGCGATCGACCAGGCGAGCGAGCTCGACGACATCCTCGCGGTCAGCCGAGCCGAGCACGAGGGTACCGACCCCGACCGCCCCCTGCGCAGCGCTTCGGACCTCATGGGCCCAGGGGGAGCCCAACGGCGTTCCGCCCGCACGACCGTCGACACGGAGAGCGCCTACGCCCGCAACCTCGCCGCCGCGCATTTTGCGTCGCCGGAAGCGTTCAGCCGAAACCGCAACAAGCCCCCAGCGATTCTGGGCCCGGGCGCCACCGGGATCGGCGCCGGACTGCGTCCCCAACCGATCAAGTCGATCCAACGGCCTGCCGCCGCAGAAGAATCCAAGAGCGAGCCCGCCGCCGAAGCGGAAATGCCCAGGATCCGGGAGAAGCAGGCGCCGATCCAACTCGAAGCCAACGATCTGGAAACGACACTAGTTGTTCGACGACGCAAGGCCGGAGCCCTTCGCGGGAACGCTCCTGCGCCACTGGAAGGCGCACCGACGGAGACCCTCGTGATGCGCGAGCGGAAGATCCCGAAAGAGGCGATCAACGACCGGGGAGAAGTCGTCCCTACCGATCACATTGTCACCGCGCCGGGAACCGCCGGGATGGAAAAGAGGGAACTCGGGTCGCAACACCACAACTCCCGATCCCTGCAGGCACCGGTTCCGCCCACCGACCACGTAGCCACGCTCCCCGGGGCAGGCGGCGGCAAGGTCGATCCCACCGGCGAGACCCTGGTTGGCCTCGATGCCCGCCCGATGCCCAATGTCTCGGTCCGCAAACCCGGTGAGGTTCTCCCTACCGACCATGTTGGGACGGCGCCCGGCACGGCGGGATTGCAGCGAGTGACCAAGAGCGAGCGCACCGAGGTCATCCGACGTCGACGCTTGCACCCCGACGCGGTCGATCCGGAGAGCGGCGACGTCCTGCCCACGGACCACGTCGTCACGGCCCCCGGTATGGCAGGCCTCTCCGCTCCGAGCAGCGACCGAACGATGCCGCGGATCGACGTACGCAACCGCTCGCTGCACGCGCCCGATCCAATGGCCCATGGCGAGACCATTCCAATCGAACGCTCCGCTGCGCTCGGAGAGGCCCCCGCTTCTCGCCTGGCGGGTGAAGAGCGAAAGACGCCAGAGAAAGAAGGCCCCGAATCGACGATGGTCGTCCGTAAACGGAAAACACCGCGGGACGGCTAGGGTTTGTAAAATCAAAGAAATCGACGCACCAGCGGCTGTTTTGCGGCCGATAGGCACGGTAGGTAAACTCCTTTTGGGGTATTTGACGACGATGTTCTCGATGCGGACGTCTAGAGCGCGGGTTGGGCGCCTGACACTGACCGGCATCCTCGCCGCGCTGCTCGTTGTGCCCTTTCAAGCGGAAGCAGCCGAACCACTCGCCTACGTGCGTGCATCCTCGCAAAACGCCCGCGCCAAGTCCGCGAAGCTACATCACCCTCTCAACCTGCTCGATGACGATCCGGAGACTATTTGGTGCGAAGGCGCGGAAGGCGTCGGAGAAGGACAGGAGGTTCGCTTCTTCTTCAAACGCTCCCAACGCATCGACCGCATCGTGATCGCACCGGCTCTGGCCACCGGACGGAAGATTCAGGTCGTTCGCGTTAGCGATGGAGTCAACTCAGTCAAGATACCCATTTCCGACGCCATCGTTGAGCAACCGCTTCGCCGCCCGATGCGAGGAAAGACTTACACGATCACCATCGAGCAAGTCGGCGGGCCCAACAGTGGCAGCGACTTGAACGATGACGTGGCGTGTCTCGGAGACGTGCTCCTCTACCTCGGCAAGCGACTCTTCGGAGGGCGCCTTCCCGAAGACAAACTGCGCTACGACCCGGTACGAGACAAAGTGCTGGGGCGCTGGAGCGGAGAGCCGTTTGGCGCCCCGGAGAAATTCATCACCTTTGCGCTCGATGGCACGTGGGAGTGGCTCTACGAGCCGCTCCTCGAAGGTCGAAAAGCGCGCGTCACGGGTGAATACCGCTTCCGAGGCAACAGGCTCTTGATGCGGGTCGGAGAGACCGGTCGCTGGGCGGACATGCGCTTCGAGTACGGACGCAAGAAGGTGGACTCCCAAATCGGTGCGCCCCAGGGCGACTACGACACGATATTCCTGAATGATTCGCTCAAGGGCAAAGTCGGCGGTTCCTACAACAACGCTGAATTCTGACCCAGGCGTCTAGCTCACACGCTTTTCGAGCTCCGTCCGGTAGCGCGCGGCGAGCGCCTTGAGTGCCTCTGAGTCTTCCGAATCGAGCGCTTCTTTGAGCTCCCGCGCCCACTCGCGATCCCGTGCCTTCATGACATCAACCGCGCCCTCGAAAGCTGCAAAGAATTCGTGGAGCTCGTCGCCTTTCCGCAAGGGGCGCATGTCCGGATAGTGCCCATCGGCGATGGAATCGAGGTAGCGCGCTACAAGAAACAGGGGCCCGCTGATCCGGTGGGTCACGATGATGCCACCTACGGTCAGGGCTGTGGCCATCAACAGCACGAGAACAATCAAGTAGAAGAGAAAAATCTGGTCACTGCGGGCGACCTCTCCGCGAAAACGCTCGCTGAGCTCGAGCAGCCGGGTCGCTTCCACGTACTTGCTGTAGAGAAAGGCCCCCATGACCGCGGTGATTCCCACACCCAGACTGGTGATCAGCAGCGTGTATTTCCACTGAAAACGCGCATCGACGACCGGCACCAATCGGCGCTTCTGGCGGCCATCAGGCGGAGCAGATGCGGTTTCTGCGCTATCCATCGTCGACTCCTATCCAGGGCGGGCGCCCTGAGCACCCGACACCTGAATGGTAGCGGAGCGCGCCAGGTCGGCGCAACGAAGCTTGCTTGACTCCAGAGGCGCCATCGCCTTTTCATTGGAGAAGAGGAGGTGTACGCGATGACCGACGGCAACAACCCGCAAAACCCGGGCGGACAGGTGTACATCGATCCTCAGACCGGCCAGCCCGGGGCTCATCCTCAAATAGACCCTGCGACCGGCCAGCCCGTCGCCGCGCAGCCGCAGATCGATCCAGCCACCGGCTTACCCATCGCCGCTCAGCCGCAGATCGACCCGGCCACGAGCCAACCAGTCGCTCCGCAGCCTCAAGGCCAATCAATGGCATCACCGCAGAATGAAGCGTTCGGTTTCAGCGAAGCGCCGGTGCAGGAGAAGTACAACACCGAGTACATCGTCAAGAACCTGCAGAAAGACGAACGTACGACTCAATACGTGATCATCGGTCTGGTGGTCGCAGCCCTCGCCGGGGCGGCGATGTGGCTGCTGCTGATGCCGACCCCCGAAAAACCGTCGGTCCCGACACCGGCCACTGCTGTCCAGGCCGCCCCCGCCGCGGATGAGGAAGACGCTGGCGAAGAAGCCACGGACGCGGCGGAAGCGAAAGACGGTGGCGAAACGCCTTAGGCAGAAACCGCCGCACCGCTTGACAGAAGCCAAATTCTAAAGCATTCACGCGCTCCCTGCGTGGCGAAGTAGCTCAGGTGGTTAGAGCATACGGCTCATAACCGTAGTGTCGGGAGTTCGAGTCTCCCCTTCGCCACCAATCCTTGAATCCCCTCTCGATTTCGTCAACGCTCGTAGACAAAGGATGTCTACAATGGGCGACGCATCGCAGCACGTCTCGGGACGCTGGCACCTCCTCCGTGAAATCGGCAGCGGGGGCACGGCGGTGGTCTACGAGGCGACCGACCGTTTCGCGATTCGGCGCCGGGTGGCTCTCAAGGTCGCCAAAGGGGCCGACGGCGACGTTCATCGCGCCTTCTACCGCGAGCACGCGCTCCTCTATGGCCGCCAACACCCTCACCTGCTCGCCACGCTGGCACTCGGCGAGCTCGAAGCCGGGGAGCTGCCTGGATTTGCTCGTGGAGCTCCGTTTCTCGTCCAGGAACTCTGTGCAGGAGTGTCCGGCAGGACGCTCGAGCGCAGACTGGACGACTCGGAGGTGGCCACGATCGGTGCTCAGCTCGCGTCTGCCCTCGCGGCACTCCACGCCTGGGGCATACGGCACAACGACGTGACCCCTGCGAATTTGCTTCTTGGCGACGAGGCGAAGCTGATCGATTTTGGCCTCGCCGGCGCCGGGCCGGGAGGCGTCGCGGGCACCTTGCGCTACATGGCACCGGAGTCGATGGCCGGTCGACCGGTGCCAGCGTCCGACGTCTACGGGCTTGCGGCGACGCTGGCACACCTCAGGAGCGGCACCGCGCCGAGTGGCGCCTACGGAGCCACCGTCGGCGGCAACGAGGACGACGGCCTCTCGACGCTGCTTCGCGACATGAGCCATCACAGCCCCGAACGGCGTCCGCCCCCGGAAAGCTGTTTTGAGCGCTTCACCGAGCTGCTGCAGGACGCTGGCACCCGCGAGCGCTTGCGTGACCTGCGCGATCGCTCGCTTCGCGTGACGAGGAGTGAACACCCCGCACTCACCCGCGCCCTCGCAGAGGGCCAATGGCCGCGAATCCTGTGCATCGGCGGTGCTCCGGGGAGCGGCCGAAGCGCTCTGCTCCGCGGCGCCGTGGCCCAGGCGGTTGGCCGAGGGCTGCGGGTCCTAGGCCGCGAGCCGCTTCCCGCTGAGCGTGCTCTCCCGATGCTTCTCGCGGACCTGCAGGTCACCACCCGTGTGAACGACCTCGACCAATTCGAGGCAATCCGAGCAGAGCTCACGCGCCGAGACACCCCTGGACTCCTGGCCCTCGATGACCTCGACCAGGACCGACGGGCGAGCGCATTCGTCGACTACCTGATTCGCCTCGGTGACACCGCCCCTCCGGTGCTCGTGCTCGCGGTCAGCGACGAGCGGCCCGCGGACATCGCCACGCGCAGCGCCACGATCGACGAGATCGAGGGCCTCCTGCGCCACGTGCGGCCTCTGCGACCCGCCGACGTGAACGCGGCGCCCGAGCTGCAGCGGGCAAGCGGCGGGCGCATCGGCCCCCTGGTCGACCTTCTCAATCGCTATCCCGGCGACGCGCTCCTCGATGCGGCGAGCCGCGGAACTCTCGAGCATGCACAACGGGTTCTGAGCCTCCCTCCAGGAACTGAGCGGGCTGCCGCTCTACTCGCCCATGTCTTTGATCCGCTGACGCCGAAGCTTCTCGACGCCCTCGGTGTCGACTCCGAGGCACTCGAGCTGCTCCTGAGCGCGGGGCTGGTGATTCAGGGCATCGACACTGGGGCCCGCACCGCGCGTCGCCTCCGTCAGCATCGCGGATCGCCCCCTTCCGAGCTCACGGAGCTGCTTCGGAGCCATCCGGCCCTGCGGCTGAGCCGCGCGGTTCTCGCTCCTTCATCGAGTCCCGAGGTGTTGCTCGACGCTGCGCGCGTAGCCGCTCGCGAACGGCGGGACGAAGACGCGATCGAGCTCTACGGTCTCGCTGCGAGCCGAGGCACCGACGAAGCCGCGAAGATCGAACTCGCCGCTCTCCTCGGCGCCCGAGGCCGTCACGAGGACGCGATCGCGGCACTCGACGGCGCTCAGAGTCCCCGCGCAGCCCTCGCACGTGCAACGCACTTCTACTCGTGTGCGCGCTACCGTGAGGCGGCGGATCACTACCCGATGAATGCGGAGGAAACCCGTGAGGAAGCGCAGGCCTTGCGTGCACGCGCCTTGTTGCTCGCGCGCGACCACGATGCCGCCGAGGAATTGTGCAGCGAAGCGCTCGCGGACGGTCCGGGGCACCACTTCCGCGCCGAGCTTCTCGACACGCTCGCCATGGTCAGGTTCTACCGGGGCGACAGTCGCCAAGCGCTCGCGCTACTGCGCGACGCCCTTGCGATCGCAGAGACGTTCGAGGACGAGCGCCGCGTGGGAAAGATACGAAGCGACTACGCCCTCGTACTCCACAAAACCGGCGCGTTCGCAGAGGCGGAGGACGCCTACCGCGCCGCACTCGACGGCGCGCGCCGAAGCGGCGACTTTCAGGCGCAACTCCTGCGCCAGATCAATCTCGCAACCCTCCTCCACGAACGAGGCAAGTGGACAGAGGCGCTCGATAGCTACGAACGCGCCGGCGAGCTCGCGCGTATCGTGGGGGATGAGCGCGCAGCGATCAGAAACGCTCTGAACTGGAGCAATCTGCTCGGTTGGCTCGGTGACCACGAACGTGCGCAGGAGATCGCTAGCGCCGCGCGAGAACGGGCGGCCGCTCTGGGGATGCGTACCGATGCGGGCTATCTCTATCTGCTCGAAGCGGAGCAGCGAATTGCGCGGGGAACGGAGGCGCGAGCGTTACTCGACGCCGCGCGGGAACGGCTCGGAGAGACCGCGCTCGGGGCCGCTGAGTGTGATCTCGTCGAGGCTCAAGCAGCACTTCGCGCCGGAAACCACGAGCAGGCGAGGAATCTCGCGCGATCTACCCATGCGGTGGCCCGGGCGGCGCAGCGCGATGCGCTCCAGCTGATGGCCGCCACCTGGTGGCTGATGGCTGCCCAGACAGAAACCCGGGACCTGGAGCTCGAACGGCTCGGCGCCGAGGCCCAAGCCCTCGCAGCCAAGCGCGCAGATCCCGATGCGGGCTGGCTGATCGCGATGGCCCGGAGCGAATTCGCTTCGCCTCGCGACAAGGATGCGCTCTTGGCCAACGCGCGCGCGCTCGCCTCCGATGCCCGGGCGCGCTTGAGCGCTGAGCAAGAACGTGGCTACTCGGCGGTCTGGTTTCGCTCCGACTTCTGGACCGCCCTGCGCAGCATGCCGTCCGCACCCGCGGAGGTAACTCGGGATTTCGATCGGCTGCTCGCCATCAACCGCGAGCTCGCCCGCGACCACGACCCTGAGCGTCTTCTCGACCGGGTCATCGACGCGGCGATCGCGTTGAGCGGTGCGGAGCGAGGATTCATCGTGCTGTGCCCCAGCTCGGAGGGTCCACTCGACGAGTCGACTCTCGAGATCCACAGCGGTCGCAATCTCGACCGAGAATCACTTTCGGGCGAACGACTCAGCCGGTCGATCGCCGCGCGCGCGATCGAAAGCCGCGCGCCAGTTACGACGGTCGACGCAAGCGGGGATACGCGCTTCAAGGAAGCCCTGTCCGTTCACGAGCTGCGCCTTCGAAGCGTCCTGTGCCTTCCCTTGCGCACCAACCGCGGTGTCCTCGGCGCGCTCTACCTCGACAATCGCTACCGAGCCCATGCCTTCAGTGACGCCGATGTTTCCCTACTGTCCGCCTTCGGCGACCAAGCCGCGATCGCGCTCGCGAACGCGCGGCTGGTCTCCGAGCTCGATCGAAACGCTCGAGAGCTCGAACGCATGAAAGCCGAGGTCGAGGTCCTCAATCAGCGCTTGGAGCGCGAGCTCGACGCGCGTCACGAAGAGCTGCGGCACGCGCGCCTGGGCAGCGAAGAGACCGGCCCCAGGCAACGGCACGGAATGATCGGCCGAACCGAGGCCATGCAGCGCATCTATCGCATTGTGGACCGCGTTGCCGACAAGGACGTCACCGTCACGATTCTCGGCGAGTCGGGCACGGGAAAGGAGCTCGTCGCGCGGGCGCTTCACAACCATAGCACCGAGCGAAGCGGCCCCTTTGTCCCCGTCAATTGCGGCGCCATCCCCGAGCAGCTCCTCGAGAGCGAGTTGTTCGGACACGAACGGGGTGCGTTCACCGGGGCGGTCCGCAGCAAACCCGGGCTTTTCGAGGTGGCTGCCGACGGCACGCTCTTTCTCGATGAGATCGGCGACATGCCGATGAGCATGCAGGTCAAGCTCCTGCGCGTCTTGCAGCAGCGCGAGTTTCGGCGCGTCGGTGGCACGGAGTCCTACTCGACGAACGCTCGCGTCGTTTCGGCGACACACCGCGACCTCGAAGCGCGGGTCCGCGAGGGGCTATTCCGAGAAGACCTGTGGTACCGGCTCAACGTGGTCGAAATCCGTGTGCCCCCTCTGCGCGAGCGCCGAGCGGACCTCGCTTTGCTCATCGACCACTTCTTTGCCCAGGTGGGCTTTGCGGACCGCGTCAACCGCGACGCCAGAGCCGCCCTTCTGGACTATGATTGGCCCGGGAACATTCGTGAGCTCGAAAACGAGGTTCAGCGGGCTGCGGCCCTCGCCGAGGACCGCATCACCCTCGACGACCTGTCCGAACGACTCCGGCGCCCGGCGGGCCCCCGCACGGGGTCGAGCGGAAACGAAGACCTCAAATCGCAGGTGGAAGCATTCGAGCGCGAGCTGATCACCCATGCACTCGCGGCCCAAGGCGGCAAAGTCGCCCCGGCCGCCCGCGCGCTCGGTCTCACCCGGGCCGGCCTCTACAAGAAGCTCCACAAGTACGGTCTTCATGTCGACAAACGCTGACACAGCCCCTCGCCTGTCAACCAAGGTTACACCCCAGCGGTGCGAACCTCCCCACAAGCCCCTGAAATCATGGAGACTTCTTTGTCGAGGGAGTTGGCATCGGTCGTGCTACCACTGAGTCCGTGATGATGTCATGGCTCCATCGGTCCCTCCGGATCCTGCTGTTTGCGGTGACGCTGGCACCGGGGTGCGTCATCGACACGCAGCCTCAACCGGAGGGCGAAGACCGCAATACCAACAGCCCATCGCCCGGCAACGGGGCGAGCAGCGACGCCCCCGACTTCTCCGAGGGCGCGGGCGAATTCCTGAGCGCCGTCGGCATTTTTCACAGCGGCGAGAACGATGGCACGAGCCCGCGCCTGATCGTCGGGCTTCCCGGAACCATCGGTGACTCGGCCGCGACCTACCGGCTCCGCAATCTCAGCCGTCCCGACGCAGGGCTTCTCTCGAAGGCACCTGCGGCGGACGGCTCCTTCAGCGCCAGCTTCGATGCGGTCGCGGGAGAGACCCTCGGACTCGAGCTCTTCGCCGCCGATGCGCTCGAAAACGATCCCCCGATCGATGCGACGTCGCTCGTCCTCTTTGGTGCGAGTGAAGCCGCAGGGCGCTCGAGCGAGGATGCATCCTCGTCGATCGCCGAGTTGATGGCGCCCGCCGCGTCCGCCCCCGGCGGCAACGGGTTCTCAGCGGTGAGCCTTCCTCCGGGATCGGTAGATCCCGGCATCGAATTCGTCGTCGCGAACCTCACCGCCGGGGCGGCGGCATCCGGCATCAGCGCCACCGATGGCTCCCTTTCGATCAGTGTCGAAGCGGTGAGTGGAGATCAGCTCGAGCTCTTCGCGATCGATCCCGCGATGAGCAATGGTGGCGGAACCTCGACGACCGTGACCGTGCCCTGACTCAGGCCTCCTTCGGCTTCTCCCCGTCCTCGTCGACCTCACCGTCGGCCCCCTCCCCCGGCTCCGGTTCGGGTGCGGGGTCGGGCTCGGGCTCGGGTGCGGGTGCGGGCTCGGGCTCAGGCGCGCTGACCGCATCCACCGGGGACTCCGCGCCAGTCTCAGACGCATCGTCAGCGCCCTTGGCGAGGGCGAGTGCGGCTGCGCGTTCCTGCACCACGACCGTACCGGAGATCTTGTCGTGGATCGCCTGCCGGTTAGCGTCCCAGAACACCTGCGCGAATCCGAGCAATCCAGTGGCCACCCCCGCCGCATAGCCACCAAACCGCTCAAAGGACGACCAGAGTGTGAAAGGCTTGCCGTCGAGTCGGCGCGCACGAATGCCAAAGATCCGTTTGCCAGGGGTGTATCCGTTCCAGAACACAGTGAAGAGCGTGAAGTAGACCCCGATCCATCCAAACGTGAGTCCCACATCCGCGCTCGCCCCTTCGATGAAACGCAAGAGACTCGGCGATTCGAGCTCCTCCCTCAGGCGCTCGTTTTCGGATTCCAGCCGTCGGATACGACGCGCGTCGTCACTCGAGAGCTTCTCGCCAAGTCCACTGAGAGTCCGTGCGAGCGCTTCCCGTCCGGCTGGATTCTCGCTTCCTATGTCGAAGGCTTCGAGAGCAGCTTCGATCGACTCGGCGGTTCGATCGCGCGGCGACGAAGGCTTCAACGGTGCGAGCTCCGCGCGCTTTCCGTCTTCGATCTCGCCGTAGCTGATCGCATCCGGCACAAAGCGATCCTCGTCGCGGTCTGACTCCCCTGGCACGATCGTCGCCACGTCGGACGAATCGAGGTTGACTTCAATGTCGCGCTCTTCGAGGAGCGAAAAGCTCAGGGCGAAGACGAGGAGTGACAACGGCAGCGCGACCGTGCCCTTCAGCAACACGCCGAAGCATCCCTGGGAGCCTCGGGTCATGAGGCGAAATGCGAGGAACGCGAGGACCGCGGACGCAATCCCCGCTCCGCCGAGCCCATTCACCACGGTGGCGAGAAAGCTATCGATCCCAAAGGCGGCCAATCGGCGCCATGGTGAAGCAATGGGGACCCCGAGAAGCTCCGGGCGAACCTTGAAGGCCGTCTCCGTGACGATGTCCCGAGGGTCGACGTCCGGGACTACCGGGACAGGCTCGCGGTCGACGACGGCCACTAGCCAGCGCTCGAGACACTCAGAAACCCAGGCGCTCGCTCGACAAACCGTTCGAGCGATGGCACCGCCGAATCGAAAGCAAAACCAACGCCCAGTCTACTCGGTCCGAGACCCGTGCTCACAACCCGCGCCAGGACACGAATGGGGACGTCGGACGTCATGAGGTCGATTTCCAGGACCACCTGCTCGCCGACGTTGCGCGGCCCCGCGTAGGGGCAGAAAATTCCGTTCCCGCTCACCACCGTCGCCCGATAGACACGGTCGTTCGGCTCTACCTCGCGCACCGGCAGGTCCGCGCGCCGTCGCCGAAAACGCCGGCGGTCATGACGTCGGGAGCTCATGAGAACGTGTTAACCCGGGAGGTCTGACAACTCATTTCTTGAACAACGCCTCGAGGGCGGCTTTTGCCGCATCCACGTCCTCACCCGCCTCGCGCTCGCCGGTGAAGGGTTTGAACATGCCGCAGAAATTGGAGCGTTCTTTATCTGGGACGTACTCGGAGATCGTCTCGCGACACTCATTGTGCGCACCGGGATCGTAGTAGACGCAGTTCTTACACACGCGCAGGTCGGCGCCGCAGTGAATGCAGGTGTCCGCACGACGGACCTTGTCTTCCATCTCGTTGGTGTTTCGGCAGGAAAAACACTGCATCGTCCAGGTGGACATTGCTCTCCTCAATCGGCGCCGGCGCAGCAGCGGAACCCCAGCTGCCCCCCCCGAGCGCTCGAAACCTCGTTGATCCTCGCCGAGCAACGCGATGCGTGCATCGCCTGGTCGGCCGCTCCCCCTTTTACCACCCGGTCCGGGATCTCCGAAGACCAACGAGACGCGGTCCACTCGGCAACGTTCCCCGACATGTCCACGACCCCATAGCCGCTGGTGCAACCTTTGTACGATCCGGTCAGCCCAGGCTTTCCACCGTTTTCGACATTGCAGGCGCCGGAACGAAAGGCGTTACCAAAGGGAAAGCGCGCGTTGCTCGGCCCTTTGCACGCCCGTTCCCACTCGACCTCGCTGCACAAGCGCTTCCCCTGCGCCTCGCACGCGCGTTTAGCCTGGCCGAAGCTCACGCCCGTGAGCGGCCGAACGCCCTGCTTGTTCGGAAATTCGTACCGGTCGATGCAATACGCGCCGGTGTTGCGATAGCGCACCTGAAGGTCGCCGAAACCGCGCATCGGGTCGTTGGGTTGGGTGCCCATCAGGAAGCGTCCGCTCTCGATCAGGATCATGTCACTCGGACAACCCTGACGCTTGGCGGGTGTGGGCGGTGGCGGCGGCGCGAGGGGCGGCTCTTCCACGGGTGCCAAAGCGGCAACCACCGGCGCAGGCTCCTCGCGCTTCTCCTTTGCCCTTTCCCTGGCGGGAGGCGTCGGCGACTCCCGACGCGGCGCGGGTTTCTTCGCGGCCACAGAGACCGTCTTGCGGCGTGGCTCCGGCGCGCGATCGCGGGCGGGCTTGCCGGTGGGCTCCGGCGGTGGTTCTGGCTCCAGCTCATCGCGCGAAGCGATCGAGGGAGATTCGCGGGGGAGCTCACGTTCCGCGCGAGCGTCGGCGGCGGGCTTGTTCTGCTCGGGCTCGGGCAGGGGCATGACGAGCTCCGGTGGTGCCTCGGCAACCGGCTCGCGCTGCAGGTAGCTGTACCAGCGCGCCCCCGCCACCGCTCCCGCGGCCAGGATCAAGACCGCTGCAGCGTTGAGCAGGCCTCCGCCTCGTCGACCTCGCGCCGGCGCCCGGTCCCGGGAGGAGATCACCTTCTGCGGCTTATGACCGGTGATTCGCAGCTGCGTGGGCCCAAAGGAAACGTCGTCGCCCCCGTCGTCGACGACCGGAAGACTCGGTGCCTCTGGGACCGTCTCCGCAAAGCCGTCTACGATGTTCGCCAAGGCCTCAAAGAAGCCCTGCCCCGACTCGAACCGCGCCGCCGGGTTTTCCGCGAGCGCGGTCTGCAGCACCGCCACCATGGCCGCGGGCAGCGTCGCTTCGGCCCGTTGCCAGTTGCGCTCGTCGCTGCCGTAGACGACGCCCGTGAGCATCTCTCCGACGATGACCGCCACCGTGTAGACGTCCGCGCGTTTGTCGACGACGGCATCATCACGCCGACATTCAGGGGCGAGATAGTGCACGTTGCCCGACTGCTGCTGAAACACCACGAACGGTTTGCGCGGCAAACCCTGCAAATGGGGTAAGCCGGTCACCTTGAGCACGTCAGGCAGGACCATGACGCTCGTGGGGCGAATCGCGCCATGATAGGCAAAGCGTCCCCAAGCGTCGCATGCCTGTGCGATCTGCGAAATGAGCGGCATGACCTCCGAGACGGCGAAGACCTGCTTCTTTTCGATGCGCAAATCGATGATCTTCCGAAGCGTGAGTCCCTCGAGATAGGGCATCACGTAGAACGAATGACCGCGCTCTCGCCCGTGCTCGAGAATTCGCGCCACGTTGCCGTGGTGCACGCGCTTGGCGCTCTTGAGTGTCTTCGCGAAGCTCGCGCGCTCGGAGTCGGTCTGAAGGACGTTCGAGGCGATCACCTTGACGGCGACGTCGCCCCATTCTTCGTCGTCGTGGGCGCGAAAGACCCAGCCTGTGGTGCCTTGGGCGACCGCGTCGATCAGACGGTAGCGGCCCTGCAGCACGTGTCCCGACTCGAAGGGAGCGCGAACGCCGCTGCGCTTGGAGCGCGCCGAACGCGCAGCCTTACGCCGCGGTGCTGACAGCGGAGCGCTGCACACCGTGCATTTGCGCGCGTCATCCGCGTTGTAGCTCCCACAGCGATAACAGAGCAAAGCTCTTCACCTCCACACCACACCAGGGCGTTCGCCGTCC
This sequence comes from uncultured Bdellovibrionales bacterium, assembly GCA_964468125.1. GTDB lineage: Bacteria > Myxococcota > XYA12-FULL-58-9 > XYA12-FULL-58-9 > CAYXVF01 > CAYXVF01. The sequence goes on from CAYXVF010000017.1 coordinate 60,620, forward strand.
CGCCCGAAACCGGGCATGGAAGGCGAGAATGCCAAAAACCGCCGGCCTCCGGGGGACCGATCGGCGTACTGCGAATGGAAACAGCACGAGCGCCCATGCTCGCGGCCTGCGCCATAGCGCACCCCGGCCGTGTTCCACCAGCCCAAAATGTAGCAGGTTTACTTACCTGCGCGCTGCGCAAAAACGACCGGCCGAGCAACGCTCGGTCGCCACCCGAACCCCGCACACGTACGAGAGAAGACCGCCGGAGCGGTCAGCGCCGGGGGGGATACTTGGCGAGCTTGCGCTGAAGCGAGCGCCGGTGAAGCCCCAAGACCCGGGCCGCTTGCGAGATGTTTCCTCCGCAATCCGCCAACACGCGGTTGATGTGTTCCCATTCGGCGCGGGCCAGGGAGGGCGCCTGCTGCGGCGCATCGGTTCCGCTGTAGGGCTCGTGGTTCTCCCGGTCAAAGGCTGCAAGGATCTCGTCCGCGTCGGCGGGCTTGGTCAGGTAATGCGTAGCACCGAGACGAACGGCCTCCATCGCGGTGGCGATACTGCCGTAGCCGGTCAATACGACGACCTTCACGTCGTCATCGAGCTTTCGGAGCTCTTTGAGCACGTCCAAGCCGCTCTTCTTGGGCATCTTGAGGTCTACGACGACCATGTCCGGGGACTCCTCCGCCGCCACGGCGACCGCGCGCTCACCGTCTTCGGCCCCGAAGACCTCCATGCCCCGTTCACGAAAAGCGCGCATCAGGCGTTCGCGGTAGATCTCGTCATCCTCGACCACCAGCATCGCCTGCGGCTCATCGCCGTGATTCATTCCTGACCTCCTTTTATCGTCGGGAGCGACACCCTCACCGTCGTGCCGCGGCCCACCTCCGAGTCGATCTCGATGCGGCCACCCAGTCGCTCTATCACCGCCTGGGTGACGAACAACCCCAGCCCCATCCCTTTGCCGGCCTCCTTCGTAGTAAAGAATGGCTCACCGACACGGTCCAGTGCCTCTTTTTCGATTCCTCGTCCTCGGTCCTCGAAGACCACTTCGAGCACCCCGTCTCGGACCGCCCCGCGCACCTCGATCGATTCACCCTTCTCGCTCGCGTCCAGGCCGTTCTTCATCAGATTGCGCATCGCCTGAGAGAGGCTTTGGCGCGGCCCATAGACCGTCGCCTGGAAATCGCCACAGACTTCGATGCGTCCCGCGTAGCCGGGGGGGAGATTCTCTCGCGCCTCGTTGAGGACCGAGTCGAATTGCATCTGCTGCGGTGCTTCGTAGCCCTCTCCCGCTTCCGAGCGCATGGAGTCGATGATCGCGCGACAGCGCTCTACCTGGGAAGCGATGAGCTGTGCGTCGGCGATCAGATCGGCCTTCGGTCTGTCGCGGCCGAGGGCGCGCTCGAGCTCCTTGGCCACGAGTCCGATCGTCCCGAGCGGCGTGCCGAGCTCGTGGGCGGCCCCGGTCGCCAGCGTGGCGAGCGACGCCATCTTCTCCCCCCGGGCGGCGACCTGGGCGAATCGCGCGACCTCGCGCTCGCGCATGATCAGCGCGGAGGTGACGCGCGTGACGAAGTAGGCGAGGAGCATCGCCACCGCGGTAAAGGCCCACCATTGATTCAGTAAATGGTCGCGAAACTGCGGATTTTGCAGCAGCTCCGGCGCGACCGCGAGCGCCGCATCGTCCGGCATCGGGAGCACGAAGAGCGCGCCGTAGCAAAACAGCACCAGCGCCCCCACGGTCCAGCCGAGCGCCGGAGGAACCATGACCGCCCCGAGGGCCACGTGGACGACATAGAGGAGAATCAAAGGATTGGAGGGCCCGCCGGCGTAGCTCAACAGCCAGGTCAGCAGCACGACGTCGAGCGCGAGAAGCACGAAGGTGACCACGTCCGTGAGCGGCGTGAAGCGATAGAACTCACGGGCCGCCACATTCGTCATCACCGTCAGACACGACACGAGCACGTAGACGCGCACCGACCCAATGGGTACTACGCCGGCCTGCCCCAGCACCAACATCGCAGCCTGCAGGGCCGCGGCCACCCAGCGCAGGCGGATATACCAAAACAGATTGCTCGAGCCGGACACGGTGACCGGCGCTTGAACCTCGCGACGCATCAGGTCCCCAGTCTGCCACCGGGGCCCGCTGCCGTCAGCCCGTCCCGGTGGAGCCAAAGCCACCGGCGCCTCGTTCGCTATCCGGCAGAGCGCTCACCAGCTCGACCCCCGCCATCGCCACCTCGGCGATGACCATCTGCGCAATGCGCATGCCGGCCTCGATCTCAAAGGGGGCCTCGCCGTGATTGATCAAGAGCACCTTCACCTCGCCTCGATAATCCGAGTCGATCGTGCCCGGGGAATTCAGCACGGTCACCCCGTGCTTCAGCGCGAGGCCACTGCGCGGCCGGATCTGCGCTTCGTACCCGTGGGGAAGCGCCATCGCGAAGCCACAGGGCACGAGCGCTCGCCCACCGGGGGCGAGGGTCACGGACTCGACCGCACAGACATCGAGCCCTGCCGCTTCAGGACTCTTGCGCTCCGGCAGCGCCACTGATTTCCCGAGCTCAGGATGAAGAGGTTGAATTGAGACGTGCATGACGAAGGAAATAGCAGCCCGGTCCGATCCTTTGGAGCGGGCAATCGCGTCATTCGACTCCTGGCGCTCCGAGCGCGTGGTAGCCGGCGTCGACGTGGATCACCTCACCGGTCATGCCCGAGCCAAGCGCGCTCAGGGGATAGAGGGCTGCTCGCCCGATGTCTTCAATGGTGACGTTGCGTCGCAAAGGAGCGGTCGCCTCGAGGTGAGCCAACATCGAGCGCAGACCTCTGATCCCCGCCGCCGACAGCGTCTTGATCGGTCCCGCGGAAATGGCGTTGACCCGCACGGACTTGCGTCCGAGATCGACCGCGAGGTAGCGCACGGTCGCCTCTAAGGCGGCTTTCGCCACGCCCATGACGTTGTAATTAGGCACCGCTTTCTCTGCTCCGTAGTAGCTCAGGGTCAAAACGCTCGCCCCCTCGGGCGCAAAGAGTGGCTCAAAGGCCCGAGTCAGAGACACGAGCGAGAAGACCGAGATGTCCATGGCCGTGAGAAAGCCATCGCGACTGGTATCGAGAAATCGCCCCTCCAAGTCGCTGCGCTCGGCGAATGCGACCGCGTGGACCAGGAAGTCGACGGCACCGAAGTGCTCGCGTACGCGTTCGACCACGCCGGCGAGCTGCTCCCCGTCGGTCAGGTCGAGAGGATGGCAGGGCGCGCCGCCGAGCTCGGAGGCGATCTCGCGCACCCGTCCTTCGAGCTTTTCCCCCTGGTAGGTAAGAACGAGCTGGGCGCCGGCTTCGTGAGCTGCCTTAGCGATCCCGTAGGCAATCGATCGCTGATTCGCGATTCCGACCACCACTCCGCGTTTTCCCTGAAGTACGCTCATCACCCCTGGCGCATAGCGAACGATTGGGCGAAATCCAACTCACCGATCGATTCGCCCGGCACATTCGCTAGGATGGCGCCCGCGCGTCTTGCCCGCACCGGGTCGCGAAGGTAAGACAGGCTCGTCTTAGAATTCATGCGAAATCCGCCACCTGGCCCCCAGGGCCGCACGTTCGGGGAGGAACGATCCATGGCGTACGAAAAACTCACCCCGCCCACCGACGGCGAAAAAATCACTCTCAACTCCGACGGAACGGCGAACGTTCCGGACAATCCCATCCTTCCCTTCATTGAAGGCGACGGGATCGGCGTCGACATCTGGGCGGCGAGCCAGCCGGTTTTCGACGCGGCGGTGGAGAAAGCCTACGGCGGCGCAAAGAAGATCACTTGGTTCGAGATCTACGCCGGCGAGAAATCTCTCGAGTTCTACGGCGACGATGAATGGCTCCCGCAGGACACACTCCAGGCCATTCGCGACTACAAGATCGCCATCAAAGGCCCCCTCACGACCCCGGTCGGCGGCGGCATTCGGTCACTGAACGTCGCCCTGCGCCAGCACCTCGATCTCTACGCCTGCGTGCGTCCCGTTCGTTGGTTCAACGGGGTCCCATCGCCGATGAAGGAGCCGGGCAAGCTCGACGTGACGATTTTCCGCGAGAACACGGAAGACGTCTACTCGGGCTTGGAGTGGAAACAAGGCGAGCCGCAGACCGCGGAGCTCATCGAGTACTTGAACAGCGGGCCGGTGAAAGCGCTCAACAAGCGAATCCGCGAGGATTCGGGCATTGGCATCAAGCCGATCAGTGTCACAGGCTCAAAGCGCCTCGTGCGCCGCGCGATTCGCTACGCGATCGACAATGGGCTCCCCTCGGTGACCTTGGTGCACAAGGGCAACATCATGAAGTTCACCGAAGGCGCCTTCTCCGAATGGGGGTATGAGCTCGCCAAAGACGAGTTCAGGGATCAAATCGTCACGGAAGCGGAGCTGTGGGACGACCACGGCGGAAAAATGCCCGAAGGCAAGGTCCTGGTGAAGGACCGCATCGCAGACGCGATGTTCCAACAGCTTCTCCTGCGCCCCGATGAGTATTCGGTGCTCGCCACCATGAACCTGAACGGCGACTATCTGTCGGATGCGTGCGCGGCTCAGGTCGGGGGCCTGGGCTTGGCTCCTGGCGCCAACATCGGCGATGAGGCCGCGCTCTTCGAGGCGACCCACGGAACCGCGCCGAAATACGCTGGACAGGACAAGGTCAATCCTTCGAGCGTGATTCTCTCCGGCGTCCTCATGTTCCGGCACATGGGCTGGGTGGAGGCAGCGGACCTGATCGAAAAGGGGATCGAAGGGGCGATCGGCGCAAAGACCGTCACCTACGATCTCGAGCGACAGATGGAGGGCGCGAAACTCGTTTCCTGCCGCGGCTTCGGTCGTGCCATCGTCGAAAACATGTGAGCGACGCGGCCCCAATTTCAACACATGCATCCCTCCGACGAGAACGGCATCTCAAAGCGTGCGTCGGAGCAGAGGCGTGAGATACGCCTCAACACCGGAGTTTCATCATGGCGCGTGACTTTTCTCGACCCAAAATCGGCCTCATCGGCGCAGGCCAAATCGGCGGTAACCTGGCCCTCTTGGCGGGACAGCATCACCTGGGCGATGTAATGCTCTTCGACATCGTCGATGGCATGCCCCAGGGCAAAGCCCTCGACCTGTGCCAGCTCTCGGCGGTGGAGGGCTTCGACAGCCACATCTGCGGCACCAACGACTACGGCGACCTCGAGGGCGCCGATGTGGTCATCGTGACGGCGGGCCTGCCCCGGAAGCCAGGCATGAGCCGAGACGACCTTCTCGACACCAACGTCAAGATCATGGCGGACGTCGCCGGCAACTTGAAGAAAGTCTGCCCGGACGCCTTCGTGATCGTGGTCTCCAATCCCCTCGACGCGATGGTCTACACCATGCAGCGGGTCATGGGCGCGCCGAAGCACCAGGTGGTCGGAATGGCGGGCGTGCTCGACTCGAGCCGATTCCGCTGGTTCGTCGCGGAGAAGCTCGGCGTTTCCATCGAGGACGTCACCGCCTTCGTGCTCGGAGGCCACGGCGACACGATGGTGCCCGTCGTCGAGTACTGCAGCGTGGGCGGGGTTCCGCTGGAGCAATTGATGGACCGATCGGAGATCGACGCCATCGTGGATCGCACCCGCAAAGGCGGCGGAGAAATCGTCGCTTTGCTCAAGACCGGCAGCGCGTTCTACGCACCGGCGGCGAGCGCGATCGCCATGGCAGAATCCTACATCAAGGATCGCAAACGCGTGTTCCCCGCCGCCGCTTACTGCAACGGCGAATACGGCATCGACGGGCTCTACGTGGGCGTCCCGACTATCATTGGCAAAGGCGGCGTGGAAAAAGTGCTCGAGGTCCGCTTGAGCGATGAGGACAAGAAGGCCCTTCAGGTCAGCGCAGACGCGGTGACCGCTCTGGTCGAAGAAGCGAACAAGAGGTTGTAAGACATGTCGAGCGTCGCGAGCGCAGCTGCCAGCTCGAATCGAGGCTGGCTCGTCCACTTCATCCGGTCTTCCGTAGGGGCCAAGGTGGTCATGGGAATCACCGGGCTCGGCATGTTCGGGTTCCTCATCGGTCACATTGCCGGGAACCTGCAGATCTTTTTGCCACCGGAGCACATCAACGCCTACGCGCATTTTCTGAAGAGCAATCCGGAGATTGTGTGGCCGGTTCGCCTCGGCCTCCTGGTGATAGTGCTGCTGCACATCTGGAGCGGCATACGACTCTCGGCGCTCAACAAGAAGGCGCGACCTGCGGCCTACGTGAAGAAGGCTTCGCTGCGCTCGACGGTCTTTTCCCGAAGCATGGCGGGGTCGGGGATGGTGATTCTCGCTTTCATCATCTTCCACCTCGCCCACTTCACCTTCGGCCGCATTCACCCGGAGTATTATCAGTTGGTGGATGAAGCAGGCCGCCACGACGTCTACTCGATGTTCGTGCTCGGGTTTCAGAATCCGTTGATCAGCGCGGTGTATGTGGTTTGCATGGTGCTGCTCGGTTTTCACCTGGCGCACGGAACCAAGAGCATGTTCCAGTCGCTCGGCCTCAACCACCCGAAATACAACAAGCTGTTCACGGTGTTCGTCCCTGGCCTCGCCATGCTGATCGTCGTCGGGAACATCATCATGCCACTGGCTGTTCTGGCGGGCTTCGTCGGTCTGCCAGAAGGCGTAAGCGTGCCTCAGTAGGAGTGTTCTAGATGCATCTGGACTCGAAGATCCCTTCCGGCCCCATCGGGGAAAAGTGGCAGCGCCACAAGTTCGAGATGAAGCTCGTCAATCCAGCGAACAAGCGGAAGTTTGACGTGCTCGTCGTCGGAACGGGACTCGCGGGGGCCTCCGCTGCGGCGACCTTGGCCGAGCTCGGCTACAACGTGCACGCGTTCACCCACCACGACAGCCCCCGGCGGGCACACTCCATTGCGGCTCAAGGCGGGATCAACGCGGCAAAGAACTATCAGAACGACGGCGACAGCGTTTACCGCTTGTTCTACGACACGGTGAAAGGTGGTGACTTCCGCTCGCGCGAGGCAAACGTTCACCGCCTGGCGGAGGTGAGTGTCAACATCATCGACCAGTGCGTCGCGCAAGGCGTGCCCTTCGCGCGCGAGTACGGTGGCTACCTCGCGAACCGCTCCTTCGGTGGCGCGCAAGTGAGCCGCACCTTCTATGCACGTGGCCAAACCGGGCAGCAGCTTCTGCTCGGCGCTTACTCCGCGCTCTCCCGCCAGGTCGCGGCGGGCAACGTGAAGATGCACGCCAAGACCGAGATGCTCGACGTGGTCGTCATCGACGGCAAAGCGCGTGGCATCGTCACCCGTAACATGCAGACCGGAAAGGTCGAGCGCTGGGCCGGCGACGCGGTGCTCTTGTGCACCGGCGGCTATTCGAACGTTTTCTATCTCTCGACGAACGCGAAGGCCTGCAACGTCACGGCGACCTGGCGGGCATACAAGCGGGGCGCAGGATTTGCGAACCCGTGCTACACGCAGATCCACCCGACCTGCATTCCGGTCTCCGGCGACTACCAATCGAAGCTCACCCTGATGAGCGAGTCGTTGCGCAACGACGGGCGCGTCTGGGTTCCGAAGGACGCCTCCGACGTGGCCAAGAAACCTGGCGAGATCGGAGAAGAGGAGCGCGACTACTACCTCGAGCGCAAATACCCGAGCTTCGGTAACCTTTCACCACGGGACATCGCCTCGCGGTCGGCCAAGGAAGTGACGGACGAAGGCCGCGGTGTCGGTCCCGGTGGCCTGGGCGTCTATCTCGACTTTCGCGACGCCATCCAGCGCGATAGCCGCGACGCCATCGAGCAACGCTACGGCAATCTCTTCGAGATGTACGAGCGCATCACCGGTGAAAACCCCTACGAGGTTCCGATGCGCATCTTCCCGGCGCCGCACTATACGATGGGCGGACTCTGGGTGGACTACAACCTGATGAGCACCATTCCCGGGCTGCACGTGTTGGGTGAGGCGAACTTCTCCGATCACGGCGCCAACCGTCTCGGCGCCTCGGCGCTGATGCAGGGGCTCGCCGATGGCTACTTCGTGATCCCCTATACCCTCGGAAACTACTTTGGCTCGACCAAGCTCGACAAGGTGACCACCGACGACGACGCCTTCGCAGAGGCTGAAGCTGCGGTGAACAAGAAGGTTGAGCATCTCCTTTCGATCAAGGGTAACCGCACCGTCGACTCTTTCCACAAGGAGCTCGGACGCATCATGTGGAACCAGTGCGGCATGGCTCGAAGCAAGGAAGGCCTCGAGGCGGCGCTCAAGAAGATCCCCGCCTTGCGCTCCGAGTTTTGGGAGAACGTCACCGTTCCTGGAACCCACGGAGACTTGAACGAGGCGCTGGAGAAGGCGGGACGCGTCGCCGACTTCCTCGAGTTCGGTGAGCTCATGTGCCGCGACGCCCTCGCTCGCGAGGAGTCTTGCGGCGGTCACTTCCGCGAGGAGCATCAAACCGACGAAGGCGAGGCAAAGCGCGACGACGAGAACTTCGCGCACGCCGCGGTCTGGGAGTACCAAGGAGTCACTCAGATACCGCTGCGCCACACCGAGCAACTCGACTTCGAGAACGTCAAGCTGACCCAACGGAGCTACAAGTGAAGATCACTCTCAACGTTTGGCGTCAAAAGAGCCGCAACGACGCGGGCAAAATGGTCCGTTACCAGCTCGACGACGTCTCCGAGCACATGTCTTTTCTTGAAATGCTCGATGTCCTCAATGAGCAGCTTCAGGAAAAGAACGAAGAGCCGATCGCGTTCGAGCACGACTGCCGCGAGGGGATCTGCGGCTCGTGCGCGATGATGATCAACGGCATGGCACATGGCCCGCAAAAGCTCACGACCGCCTGTCAGCTGCACATGCGCACCTTCAATGACGGCGACGAGATCACGGTCGAGCCCTGGCGCGCGACCGCCTTCCCGGTGGTGAAGGACCTGGTGGTTGACCGCAGCGCCTTCGATCGCGTGATCCAGGCGGGAGGGTACATCAGCGTCGCCACCGGCAATGCGCCCGACGCCAACGCGATTCCGATCGGAAAGACCCACGCCGACGAGGCCTTCGCCGCGGCGGCGTGCATCGGCTGCGGCGCGTGCGTTGCCGCCTGCCCGAACGCCTCGGCGTCGCTCTTCGTCTCCGCGAAGCTCGCTCACCTGGCGGAGGTGCCGCAGGGACAGCCCGAGCGTCTCTCCCGCGCCAAGGCGATGGTCGACCAAGCCGACAAGGAAGGTTTCGGCATGTGCCGCAACCATTACGAGTGCGAGGCAGCGTGCCCGAAGGGCATCAGCGTGAAGTACATCGCGCAGATGCACCGCGACTACACCAAGGCCACCTTGACGCTTCGTAGCTAGGGCAGAAGCACCTCAGTCGAAGGCATCGTTCAATGTGGCGGCGAGACGGTGACCGGCCGTAGCGAGCTGTTTTTGAATCTGCGGCGCCGCCCAGTCGATGTACGCTTGGTCGATCGTCACGACCCGCTTCTGGTCTCCGTCGGAGTAGACGTCCGCGGTCGGGGAGTACACGCACGTGCGCCCACGACGGGTGCAGTAGCCCAGGCGCGGGTCGCGCGCGAGCTCGAGGCTCTCCGTCGCCCAGCGCGCGACCGATTGGAGCGCCTTTCGCGGCCGTACGCGCGCTAACGCTCGAACGATCGACTCCGGCTCAGCTCCGAGCGCCTTCTCGAGAACACAGCCGTCCCAAGCCCCATGAAGGGTTCCCGAGCACTCCCCACGCACACGAATGTCGTTGGCTCCACGGTCATCGGAGAAGCTGACGTGGAGCGGTTGGTGCACATCCCCGATGAAATGAGCCAAGAACTTCAGATGGCGCAGCTTGGCGTCGTCGCTCGCGTTGCGGTTGCGCAATCCGGCTCGGTCGCGCTCGATCGCACCAACGACGTTCTCACCCTGGCGCGCTGCGCTCGGCACGTATGTGAAGCGTCGGGGTACGTTCAGATAGTGCTCCTTGGCACGTTTTCGCGGCGTATCCGCCCAGCTGCAGCTCTCCGAGAAACGCTCGAACTCCGGATCGAGCGCGATCAAACGATCCACCTCGCGTCGGGCCTCGTCGCTCAGATTGGCGTAGGCGATCTCGCAGACCACCCGATGCCCGACCCGCCCCCAGCCCCACGCGCTCGACGGCGTGAGAAGAAAGAACAACGGGAGCAACAGTGCCAAGTGCGATCGACAAGCCATCCGCCGTTCCCGTTCTATCGCAGCATCAGCACCGTGTAGTCGAAGTCGAGGACGACGGATGGGTCGTATTTTCCGTCGCCTCCCCGGTAGGGGAAATCGTGGCAGGGGCGATCCTTGGTAGCGACGGTTCGGAGCCGCAAGGCGCCGAGCGTGGGGTGTGCTGGGAGCTCGTGCTTCTCGAGCACCTCGCTCCAGGCATAGATCGTATCGCCCGCAAACGTGGGCGCCGTATGGCTGCCGCCGTTGATCGCGGCGATCGTCTGCGCGTTTGCGAGGCCATTGAAAGACAAGGCCCGCGCCAGGCTGATGATGTAGCCGCCGTAGATGATGCGCTTCTGAAAGCGGCCTTCCCGTTCCACGTGCAGGTTGAAGTGAACCTTGGCGGTGTTCTGGAACAGGCGACACGCTGCCATGTGGTCCGCCTCTTCGATCGTCAGCCCGTCAATATGGTCGATCTTCTCGCCCACATCGTAGTCGCCGAAACGAAAACGACCTCCCGCCAGCGCGTCGTCGTATCCGGCGGAGACCGCATAGGGGACGTGAAGCTGCTCGGGTGCGACCGCATCCGGGAGCTCGGGGATCACGACTTCGGGCGCCGGTGCATCGAGGTCGCGTTTGCGCACCATTACCCAGCGGTCGTACTCGACCACCATCTCGCCGTGCTGGTTGAAGCCCGTAGATCGCACATAGACGACTCCGGTCTTGCCGTTGCTGTTCTGCTTCACACCGGTGACCACCGAGCGTGTCGACAGCGTATCTCCCGGGTACACCAATGCACCAAAACCGCCGCGGGCGTAGCCGAGGTTAGCGATGGCGTTCAACGACACATCCGGAACCGTCTTTCCGAACACCACGTGAAAGGCCAAGAGGTCGTCTACTGGGGAGCGCGCAAGACCGAGGTGTGCCGCAAAGGTGTTCGCCGATTGGAGCGCAAAGCGCGGGCCGAACAAAGACGCATACACCGCCACGTCACCGTCGGTGACAGTTCGTGGCGTCGCGTGGCGGAGCTCCTGACCTACCACGAAGTCCTCGAAGTAGTTGCCAGGCAGTGTCTTGGTGCTCATGGGCTAGACTCCGTAAGCTTCCGCGAGATCAGGGTCCTTCTTCGCGACCAGACGGGCGAGGTCGACGATCACCTTGGCCTGCTTCCAGGTGGCGTCGTCCTGCATCTTGCCGTCGATCATCG
>CAYXVF010000018.1:0-59163 GCA_964468125.1 uncultured Bdellovibrionales bacterium
CTTGCCGCGACTATGCGGCGCTTCTCATGGAGGCCTGCCGGGCCCTGGGCTTGGCAGCACGCTTTGTTTCCGGATACCTCGAAGATGAATCGCGGGAGGCCCATGGCTCCGCGGATGGGGAGCCATGAGCAAAGCCCCTTTTAGAACTGCGCCCGATACTCCGATGGCGTCAGGTCAGTGAACTTCCGGAACGCCGTGCTGAACGCGGACATGTTCGAGTAGCCTACTTCGAGAGCCGTTTCGGTGACGGGCATCCCGCGCGCCAAGCACTCCATGGCCCGAATCATGCGTGCTGTCAGCAAGTACTGACCCCAGCTCATGTGAATCTCGCCGCTCAACTGGCGCATGAGCGTGCGGGGACTCATGGCGGCCACGCGTGCGACATCTTCTACCCGCAGGGGCTCAGCCAGATTCTGGCGGGTGAACTCGAGCGCTCGTTTGAGTTCCGTTGAACGCGCCTTCGGTAAGGAAAAGTGACCGCGCTCGCCGATGTGCTCTCGGCACAACATGAGCAGCGTCATGAAGTACGGCTCGAGCTCCGGGTCGTGGCGGTTGGCCTCCGCATCCCAGCGCCGGGCATACTTGATCATCTCCCGGAGCACCGGCGTAACGTTGAAGACGACGAGCTCATCAGGAAGGCCGCGTGCGAAGGGCCGCTCAAAGAACAACGACGTGCACCGCACCTCTTTGATAGTCGTGGCCGCGACGTGCGCGCCGGCCGGAACCCACGCCGCTTTCGTCGGTGGCAGCCGCCAGGACGCCGTATCCGTCTCGAGAAGAAATAGGCCCTCGAGCCCGTAGAGTAGAACGTGGCGGTCGAGCGCTATCGACAAGTCGATCGCGTCCATGACGATGTCGTGACAGAACACCGCCGCCCGACTGTGCTCGAGAGCATGGACCAATTCGTCGGGCAGCGGTGTCGGCATGACGCTGAGTCTAGCCGTAGAGGCAGGGCTACTGAAACAGCATGCAAGGCCATCGACCAGCGTGTCTGGTGTCTGCGTCAACCTGCACGAAGCTTTTCGACGCTTCCTATTGACTTCGCTCCGGCCCCGTCGCTGCGAGCAAAGGGCAGGCTCTCGTACCAATTCAGGATGTCGTCGGCGACCTGCTCCCAACCGGGCTCGCCCGCAGTGAAGTGGCTGCGTCCGTCATAGATCTTCACGTCGACTCGGCTGTCCGCGTCGCGGTAGCTGCCCGCGATACGACGGGTTAAGCTCACCGGGAAGATGTGGTCGCGGGTTCCGCCGAGGAACAGGAGCGGTGCGTGGGGCTTCTTGAAGTCGACCCGCGAAAACGAGTTGAGTAGCAGGGTCCGGTTGATCTTGTAGCTTTCGGGGACCGCATAGGCCTCGTAGGCCGCAGCCTGTTGCTCCTCGTTCAGCGTATTAAAAAACGCATAGTTGAACCACTTCGGGCTTCCGAGCCAGGTCTTCCCGAGGCTGAACAAACCGAGGGCCGGAAACACGGTGCGCAGCGTTTGAAACGGCGCCGGGAAGACGTTCTTCGGGGGAGCGCCGTGCAGGCTCACGCCGGCGACGGCTTTGTCGCGCTCCACCAATTTCATCACCGCCGCGCCGCCCATGGAGTGACCGACGACCAAGGGCTTTTCCGGGAGGGTGTCGATGAGCCGCTCGAGGCTATCGACCACTTCGGCGAAACCGGTGTCGGCGAGGTCCGGATGGACGCTCGCGCGCAGCTCCGAGGGGGCACCCTCGTGGCCCGGATTCGCCGGAGTATGGACCGTATAGCCGCGCGCTTCATAGCGCTCTTTCCATGCGGACCAGGCGCGGTTGTTAACGAAGTTTCCGTGAACCAAAACGATGTGACGAGATTGAGACGACATGTCTTTCCTCCTTCTTGTGAATCCATATTGGACCTCGGAGGCGGACCGTGCGTTGGCGAGAGCGACGATCGTTTTCGTGAACGCGCCAAAGTGCTTAGGGCAGCGGCGAGAGTTCCGGGGCCGAACGCGTGGGACGGTCTAGGTGGAGGCGAAAACCAACCCCGCAAGGCCTCCGGCCAGGATACTGACGAGCCAGGCGGTACCATGAAATAGGCGATGACCGCTGCGGTGACGAGCGGGGCCTGGGCGAGGGCGGTCCACCCGGCCAGGCGAATCAGGGGACGCAGCGCATCGCGGGTATTCGTCATGGGCGTACGCGACTCAGAAGGTTCCGCATTTCCGAAGACTGGCGATCATCGAGCCGCCTCCCGATAGGCGTCGAGAGTTTGCTCGATTCCTCGCTCGAACGGGGTGGGGTCAGACCAGAAGCGTGCCTCGAGCTTCGCGCTGTCGACGAGGTATGGGGCGTCCCACTGGAATCGCATCTCCTTCATTTCGCCGAGGACCGGGACGAAAGGCGATGGAACCGTCTGCAACCAGCGAGGCATCGCCTTGATGGCGAGTGGACGTTCCAAGAGCCTCGCACGATTCGCGTCACGGTGTCTCGGCGGCTGGGGGAAACGCCTCGAAGATCCCTTCGATGGTTTTCTGGAGTCGGGCTCGGTTGATCCCATCCGGCTGCTTCTCGACCGTCGCGGTCGCCTGACCGCGCCAGACGATGATGCCGCGTTTGCGGTCGACAGCGACGAAGACGAGCGTGCCAACGTCCACGTCCCTTTCGACGTCGACCATCCGGTCTGGGACATCGAGGACGAGGCTCGTGGGTACCGCTGCTGTTTTCGACTTCTGGTCAACGCGCGTGCCGACGCCGCTCCAGAGAAGCAGGTCCGCGTCCTCCGCTGGCACCTCTTCATAGCGGCGCTTCTCTAGGAGCTCGGCGCGAATGAGGTCGGCCAATGGCTTGCGGTAGGGTTCCGGCAGCTCCGTGCGTTTATAGCTCGCCGGCGGGTCTTCGGAGCCGGCGTAGGCAATCGTCTTATAGATGCCGAGCTCCGCTTCGTCGTTTCGAAGGGAGACGATGTTCGGAGTGCTCGCGCACGAGGCTAAAAGAACCACGGCGAGCACGATCGGCGAGAGAGAAATACGCATGGGCCATGCAGCTATCGCCCCTCCAGCGTTGGCGCAAGAGGCGTGTCGTCTTCTGGCGAATACAGATTCATGCGCGTCGGCGCACTCGCGCTCAGTGTCGTTCCCCGGCACGACCTTCCCCTACCTTGCCGCGAACGTGGACTTCAGCACGGACGACGACACGGCGTCGACAAGATCATCGTGGCCGCCGGATCGAACACTCGCATGGGCGACAGCAACGACACACTCTTCCCCGGCGACAGTGCGTTCACCGAGGACTATCCCTTCGAGACCAGCAACGCGGACGGTGTTCCACTCCTCATCGTGAATGTGGACGCGGACTACAAGTATCTCGGCCGCTTGGTGGTGGGCTTTGACGCCAATGGCGTGCTGCTCCCCGCAACCGTGGATGAGTCGGAGAGCGGTGCATGGGCCTCCACTGCGGCCAACGTGACGCTGTCCGGAGGTACCGCGAACGCCAATGTCGTCGCAGTTCGCGATGCGGTTCAAGCGGTGATCACGGTCCAATGTGAGAACGTCATCGGTCACACGGATGTCTTCCTCGACGGGCGTCGCGAAAGTGTACGGACGCAGGAGACCGATCTCGGCAACCTCACCGCGGACATGCCTTCGACATCGCGGAGACTCCGCCGGCGCAAGACCGACGGATCCAGGACCTGAGTATCCTGAGCGATTTCGTCGATTTCGTCGAACCGATGTGATCGCAGTCGAGCGGGGCCGGGCGACGATGCTCGCTCGGCCTCGCTCGCCGGAAGCGTGTTATAGGGTTTCCATGGAGCTCATCTTCTTGGGGACCTCCGCGGGGGCACCCACGCGCGAGCGCAATGTGACCGGGCTCGCCCTCCGACGCGCCCGCGACTGGTTCCTTTTTGACTGCGGCGAAGGGACCCAGCACCAGCTGCTACGAACCTCCTTGGCACCGAGCCGTCTCTCGACGATTTTCATCAGCCATCTGCACGGTGACCACGTCTTTGGTCTCTTCGGTCTCCTCGGCAGCCGCTCGATCGCGCGGATCGATGCGCCGATTCGTCTTCTCGGACCGCCAGGCCTCGAGGCGATGGTCCGAGCGGTCCTCGACGGCAGCCGGATGCACCTCAAGTTCGAGCTCTCGATCATGGAGTTATCTGAGGAAGGCGGGGTGGTCTTCGACGACGGCGATTGCGTGGTCGAAGCGGTGCCCGTGGATCACCGGGTCACCTGTTACGCTTGGTGCATACGCGAGGCGGATCGACCCGGCTCCCTCGACGTGGCGCGTGCGCGCGCGCTGGGCGTTCCCGAGGGACCGGCCTTCGGACGACTGAAAGCAGGAGAAGCGGTGCACGCGGAGGACGGCTCACTCGTTCAACCGGAGCAGGTGCTGGGCCCCTCCGATCCCGGACGCAGGCTCATCATCGCCGGTGACAACCGTGACCCTCAGCGTCTGCTCGCCCAGACTGGCCCGACCCAACTCCTGGTCCACGAGGCTACCTTTACCGAGGCCGTGCTCCGGGAAATGCCCGATGACAAGGGTCACAGTACCGCGGCACGTGTGGCTCGGGCGGCCGCCGCCGTGGGAGTCGACACCCTGATGCTCACGCACTTCTCCGCGCGCTTCTCGCATCGAGATGGATCAATCGAAGCCCTGCGCGCGGAGGCGCGCGCGCACTATGGGGGTCGTTTGTTTCTCGCCGAAGACCTCGAGCACTACGCCCTCGCGCGTGATGGCCGCGTCTCTCGATTATCCGCCGGTTCCGGTGTGCCCGTGGAACGCTAGCTGGCTGGGCCCTCGAGGCTGCGGGCCAAAGCTGCTTCAGCTATGAATACAACCGCAGCGAGCAGAGCGATTTTCGCTGGAGTTCTCGACGCATCCCGCACGCAATACTACGACCACGGGAATCCGGGCTGCCGCGACCTCGCTGAAATTGCGATCTGGGAAGACGCAGAAGACTCGAGCGGGAAGCCTTTGAGTATTCCCCATCTCTCGAGCAGGCCGGCACAGTCGGACAGCTAGTCGACTTCGGCGATCTCGACGAGCTTCTTCGATTGCACCTTGGCTCTCGCGCGCTGTTTCGCGTAGCCGCGAGGATCGAGGAACTCGTCGATGCGCTCCTCCCCGAGGATCGCTGCCGCGTCGAAGAGCTCCGCTGGACGCTCGTTCTCCGCGCCTTCGAGCTGCGCGTCCGTCGCCTGACCGCCGCCTCCACAGGCCGAAGCGGCAGCGGCCCCGTTGGCCTTGCCGTTCCCGTTCCCGTTGCCTGTGTGGTAGTGGCTCGCCACGGATGTGCGCTCGACGTTGTATTCGGCGAGCTCGTCTTTGCTCAGCACCCTGGACTCGTCGAACTTGAAGTCGATGTTCTTCTGCCCGTGATAGTTGATGCGGCCGAGGTCGTAGAAACGGCGCTCAAAGCCCGATTTGATCGCCGCTCGAAGGCAGCCGAGCAGGTACTTGCGCTTGTACTTGTCGCGGATCCACGGATAGCTGAACAGAGACTTGTTCATGTAGAAGCGGCGATAGTTCTTCATCACACCGTTCAAGACGTCGCTCCGAGTCATGTTGTCCGGTTTCATGATCGGTGTGACGAAGTTGTAGCGCGCGAAGTCCCGCACCTCGACCTTTTCCGCGAGATCCTCGAAAAGGTCACTGAAGGGCCAGGGCGTGTACATGATCCAGTTCGCCATGTCGCACTCCCAATCCATCGCCCACTTGTAAGTGTCCTCGATGGTCTCGGGGGTCTCGTTGTCCAGACCGATGATGAACTGCGCTTCGGCCACGATTCCGTGGTCGCGTAGCAGCTGAATCGCCTTTTTGTTCTCCGCAACGGTGGTTTCTTTCCGGAAACGCTCGAGGTTGAGCTGCGCGGACGCCTCCGTACCCAGGGAGACGTGTACGAGGCCGGCCTTGCGGTAGAGCGGCAGCATGTCTTCGTCGCGCAGGATGTCGGTGACCCGCGTATTGATCCCCCACTGAATGTCGAGGTCGCGGTCGATGAGCTCCTCACAGAGCGCGATGAACTTCTTGCGGTTGATGGTCGGCTCTTCGTCCGCGAGGATGAAGAAGCCGACGTCGTGCTCCTTCACGAGAACTTCAATTTCGTCGACAAAGTTCTTCGGAGTGCGGGCGCGATAGGTCCGCCAGAACTTCCACTGAGAGCAGAAGGAGCAGGTGAAGGGACATCCGCGGGCGAAGTTCGGAATCGCGACGCGTCGATTGAGGGGCAGATAGATATAGTCGTCCCAATCGAGAATGCTCCAGTCCGCATGTAGACCGTCGAGCTTCTTGATCGGTGGGTTGGCGGGGGTAGCGATGATTTCATCGCCTTCTCGATAAGCGAGACCCGCGATTCGCCCGCGATCACGCTCCAAGCGCCCCTCGTCGAGGGCCTCAACGAAATTGAGCAGGATCTCCTCACCTTCGCCGCGGACGATGTAGTCGATGCTCGGTTCTTCGGCG
This sequence comes from uncultured Bdellovibrionales bacterium, assembly GCA_964468125.1. Classification (GTDB taxonomy): domain Bacteria; phylum Myxococcota; class XYA12-FULL-58-9; order XYA12-FULL-58-9; family CAYXVF01; genus CAYXVF01. The sequence continues at coordinate 6,426 of CAYXVF010000018.1, forward strand.
AGGACCTGCTTGTACATGAATGTCGCGTGAATGCCGCCGAGCATGGTGATCGCGTTCGGATGAATCGACTTCGCGATCGCGAGGGTCTTCTGCGCCTGGTAGATGCTCGGAGTGATGGCGGTGCAGCCAATGAGGGTCGGGTTGTCTTCCTCGCGAAGGAGATCCGCTAGCTCTTCGTCGCCGATGTGTTTTGTCATCGCGTCGATGAAACGAATGTCGTCGAATCCGTGCTTCTTCAGGGCGCCGGTCAGGTACGCAACCCATGCAGGAGGCCAATTGCCAGCGATTTCCGCGCCGCCGGAGTGGTAGTTGGGATGTATGAAGACGATGCGCATGGGACCTCCTAGGTGTCCGTCTGAATGGTGAAACGACAGGAAAGGGCCCCGCGTGCAACACAGTCCTGCTCGAGTACTCGGATCTTCGGGTTCACGAGGGCGAGGAGGCCCTCGAAGGCGGCCGCGTAATAGCCGCCACTGAGTGTTCGCATGGTGCTCGTTCGGCACGTGGGACAGCCGCGAACCTCGATCACGTAGGGATAGGGGCCGACGATCCGAACCTCACCGTCGCCGGCAAAGGTCCACGCATGTCGCCGGATCGCCTCGAGGAGTAACGGGAGTCCCAGGCGTGTGGGGAGGTAGCGAAAGAGCAGGCGAGCAGCCTTGGGGATGCGGTGCTCGGCAACGTACTCGGCCGTTCCGCGCCCGCTCCAGTTGAGCACCGCCTCCGCCCGTTCCCGCGGCATGCGCTCGCGCACCTCATGGACCAGACGAATGAACCAAAGCTCTGGGATCATGCCGTCGGGAAGGGGGTGCGGGATCCCCGCCGCGTCGCAGAACGAAGTGGCGGTCGCCGGCCCTTCGAGCGCTTCGAGGGCCGCTCGCGTTTGATGAACCGAGTTCGGACCGATCCGCGCCGGCTCGAGCGTCGGGCTCTCGGTGCGAAAATCGATTCGGATCAGGTTGTTCACGGCTTCGCTCCTGCGAGTGTAAAGTTATCTAGACACTCCGAAGTGTCAATTGACCTGGGTCAAGGGACGGTCCCAAAGGTGGGTGGCCGCGCCGTGTTTGAGTGCCGCCGCGATCCATCCCGCCTGTCCAGCGACCCGATAGAGGCCCGCAGGCATGAGCGGCGCGGCGACCGCCTCGCTGAGCCCTTCGGGGATCGCGCCGGTGCGACCGAGGGCGTCGGAAGCCTCTCGGATCGCCCGGTGAAGCCGTGTGAGGAGGCCTCCAGGCTCGATCGGAGCGCCGTCGATCGCGCCCCCCTCGCCCAGGGCGAGATGGCCTGCCCAGCGCAAGCCGGCCTGCCGGCTCGCGCGCTCGAGGGCGCGCAGGGCCAGGGCGTTGTGCGCGAGCTCGGGGAACCCGCACTGCACGATCGGCACAAAGGCGGGACGCTTCGCGGTGGGGAGGTCCACGAGGTCCCAGAGTGCGCGCATCACGAGCGCGGGCACGCTGTCGACGTAGACCGGAGTGCTCACCACGAGCAGGTCGGCGTCCGCGATGGTGGTGACCAAATCGCGGTTCGATTTTCCGACCTTCACCTTCGAGCGGAGGGGCACGACGCCGACATCGAATCCGTGCGCTACGAGTGGTTCGACGAGTGCACGGCCGAGCGCCTCGGAAGTGCTGGTGCCGGCTGCCTTGGCGCTTCCGACCCACAAGACCGCCCGGCGCCGCATACGGCTCCATGGGGCGGCGCTCACCGGATGGTGGAAGCTCGGGACGATCGCGGAGATCGAATCGCGGTGATCGAGAAGCGCGTGGGTGGCGTTTTTCACCGCGGTTTCGCACGGCGAGGAATGGACCCAGGCGACGCTCGGGGGGTCCGAGTGAAGATTGAGCGCGTTGCGGGCGACCAGGGCCTCGAACTCGCGGTCGCGCTCACCCACGGCCAGGACGCGGATGCCCGGGTAGCGGCGATACCGTTTGAGGTGATGCGTTTCTCCATCGAACACGCCAAAGAAGGGCGAGAGAATCCCGATCTGTTTGTCGAGCGCGGACTTTGCCACCGGGTCCCAGGCTCCGAAGCGGGGCGTGGTGATCCACAGGACCAGGTCGGAGGCGATCAGGTCCGCCATCAAGGTGTTGCTGCCGTCCGAGGCTCGGCAGACCCCTGGGTGCTTCACCCAGCACTCGAAGCATCCGCGGCACGGCGCGAAATTTTGGTCTCGAAGTCGGTGCCTCGACACCGAGTGACCGGATGCCGTAGCGGTGGCGCAGACCTCAAGGCCTACGCGAGCGTCTTCTAAAGCGTCAAATACTGCGATTCGCATGTCTCACCCCGCGTCAGATTGGTCGAGGGGGGCGCCAGCGCTTCCGAAGTCGCTGGGTACGTCGCGGCGGTGGCAGTACATGCACGAGCCGCTCAGGTTGCCCACCCGGTAGTAGTTCGGAGGTTCCGCGTTGACCGCGCGTTTGGCGTCGGCCACGTCCTGGAGAAATTCGTCCAGGTGCTCATTGAGTTTTTGGTGATTCGTGAGGCCAGGGCGCTCGAGCGATTGGGCGGCGGTTTCGACTTCGTTGAGCCAGGCGAACACGCGAGCGCGCTCCCCGGCACCCATCTCAGGCTCCGCGAGGGTCTCGTGAATCTTCACAATCGCGACCGCCATGCGTTGCATCGCGGGCTGCACGTCTTTCTTGCTGCTCAGGTAGCTCAGGGACGGGGCGTAGGTCACCTCACGGGCAGCGCGGGCCGTGAGCTCCGGCGAGCTGCAACTGAATGTCAGGAGCGGAAACAGAAGCAGGAGGAGAGGGAGACACGTGCGCATTTCGAAACCTCCTCGGAACAGAGGCGCTCGATGAGTCCTCCAGAATCACTCTAGTCAAAAAGGCGGAAGAGTCGCTTGACCGGCGTCAAGCGAGCTCGGCGTACCACGCTTTGCACGCCCGTTCGTAATAGGCAGATCGATGTAGTTGGCGAGGGCTTGGCCCCGAGCGACGCCGCCGTGGCCGGTGACGACGATCGATCCGAGGTCCGCTCAGGGTCTTGAGAAAGAGCGTGCGATCGCCGAGACCAAAGGGAATGGGCTCCTTCGACTCGGGGATGATCTGCGTCGGGCCCACGACGGTGATCCGCGGCCGCGTAAAGGGCTGCTCGTCGATGACCTTTCCGAAGGGCTTCTGCATCGCTCGTGCCTGAGGTTAAAGGCCCACCGCGCCGAGGCCCGCGACGCCTGCGAGAAAGCCCCGGCGATTCACGCGCTCACCCCGCTCGAAGTGGACGGGTGCCGATCGAACCAGCGCCGCGCTGGCGGAAGAAGTGCCGCACCGACGATCGACTTGAGCAGCGCGCCGAGAAGAAAGGGGAGCACGCCGTAGGTCCATGCCGCCGACGCGCCGATGAAGAGCGAAAGCCAGCCGGCGCCGGCTGCGAGAATCAGCGCGTGCGCGGCGAGAAAGGCCGCGCCCGCAGGCAACGTTCGGCGCAGCAGACCCCGCTCACCGAGCCAAGCGAGGGCCGCGGTCGCGGGGACAAAAGCGAGAATGTAGCCACCGGTCTTTCCGATCAGGTGGACGACGCCTCCCGCGCCCCCCGCGAAAACCGGTGCTCCACAGGCACCCAGCACGAGCCATGCGCTCACCGTGCTCGGCGCGCGCACCGTGCCGTAGGTCGCCCCGAGGACGAGTACGGTCAGTGTCTGAAGCGTGACCGGCACGGGACCGATGGGAATTGCCATCCAAGAGGAAAGAGAGATCGCCGCGACCCCCAAGGTCACGAGGAAGAGCTCGGAGAGAAGACGTGTGCTCACGCTCCCATGGGCCGCGGTTGCCATGGTCAGCCCGCATACACGAGGGCCCGGGCCCTTTGAAAGAGCGAATTCGGTGCTTATCCTGCAGGTTACCGGCGGCGGCGGAACGTAACGTACGGCCGGCAAAGGACACGAAGCACGCATGAAGAGATGGATTTCGATTTCGTTGGTGGCCTTGGCGGTATTGGGGCTGTGGTCGCTCAGCCCCGGCGGGCTCCTCGCAAAAGACATGACCCGCGCACCGGTGGTGCAGCCGGAAGGTACGGAGGTTGCGACCTTCGCCGGCGGCTGTTTCTGGTGTGTGGAGGCGTCTCTCGAGAAAGTCGAAGGCGTGGTGGAGGTGGTCAGCGGCTACGCCGGCGGCAAGGAGAAAGACCCGACCTATCAGGATGTCTCCTGGGGCCGAACGTCGCACCTCGAAACGGTGCAGGTGTTCTATGACCCGAAGGTCACGACCTACGCGACCCTGGTCGACGCGTTCTTCCGACTGATCGATCCCACCGACGGCGGCGGCTCGTTCGTCGATCGCGGACCGCACTATCGCTCGGCGGTGTTCTACCACTCAAAGAGCCAAGAGCGCGTGGCCCGGGCGGCGGTGGCGGAGATCGAGAAGCGCAAGATCTTCAGCGCGCCGGTGAAGACCGAGATCCGGCCCTTCGAGGTGTTCTACCCGGCGGAGAATTATCATCAGGACTTCTACAAGAAGGACCCGGGCCGCTATTACCCCTACCGCAAAGGGTCCGGGCGCGATCCGTTCATCGAGAAGCGCTGGAAGAGCGTGCCGCCGCTGGTGAGCGCCAAGCCAGGGAGCTAGGCTCCTCCCATGGGTGAGGATCGCGCCCGCTGGGATGCGAAGTATGCGCAGCGCGAAGACCGTCTGAAGGCGCCGCTGCCGTTCATCATGGACCGACTCCGCGGCCTGCCCACGGGCGCGCACCTGCTCGACCTCGCTGCGGGCGACGGGCGTCACGCTATCCCTCTGGCCCGCTCTGGGTTCGAGGTGACCGCCGTCGACGTCTCTCCCGTGGGGCTCGAGAGGCTCCAGCGTTTTTCGGAGCAGGCGTCCGTCACCGTGCACACGCACGTTCGGGACCTCCAGGACGACGACGCGCTCTTCGGATTGGGACCCTTTGCGGCGGCACTGATTTCCTTTTACAAACCTCCACCGTGGCAGTGGCATCCCGTGGCCCGGGCAGTGCCACCCGAGGGGATCATCGTGCTCGCGACCTTCAACGAGCTGCACGCTGAGCGGACCGGCTTTCCAAGAGCCTACGCGCTCGAAGTCGACGAGCTGATCCATCCACACCCGGGCATGGAGCTCGTCGAGTACCAACGCATCGACGAGGGCGAGCGCAGCTATGACGGCTATCTTTGGAAGCGAGTATGATGCGACCCGCTGACGACGTGGAGCTTCTCGATGCGGCGGACCCGTCGAGCTTTACCTATGCCGCACCGAGCGATCCGCTGCCCAAGCGCGCGCTGATTCGCGCCGTCGAAGCATTGACCGGACAGCGCACACTGCGCTCGATCTACCTCGACTACCGCCGAGAAGACGACGGTGCGGCGTCCTTTTGGGCCAATGCGGTCGAGCGGCTGCGCCTGCAGATCGACTATGACGCTGAGCGTCTGGCGCAGATTCCGAAAGAGGGGCCGGTGGTTGTCGTCGCTAATCATCCCTTCGGTGTGATCGACGGCATCGTGCTCGGTTGGCTCGTGGAGCGCGTGCGCTCTGACTTCAAGATTCTGGTCAACAGCGTGCTCGCACGGGCGGAGGAAGCCCGTCCCTATTTGTTGCCGATCGATTTCGCCCCGACAGATCTCGCCAAGCGCATCAACCTGAAGTCTCGAGCGGATGCGCGCAGCTGGCTCGACGAGGGCAGGGTGGTGGTGGTGTTTCCGGGTGGAACGGTCTCGACCGCGACGACGCCCCTGGGTCGCGCGTACGATCCGGAGTGGAAACCGTTCACAGCGCGCCTCATCGCACGCGCACGCGCCCAGGTTGTCCCGATGTTCTTTCCCGGACAGAACAGCCGGGCTTTTCAGATCGCGAGCCTGCTCCACTCGACGCTTCGCACGGCGCTCTTCTTTCACGAGGCCCGGAACAAGATGAAGACGCGGATCGCTGTGGAGATCGGCCGCGTCCTCGGTCCGGACGCACTGCCCATCGAGGAGCCGGTCCGCTTGATCCGTGAGCTTCGGCAGCACACCTACGGGCTCGGCGGCGAGCCGAACGCACGCGTCGCGCCCTCCCGGGGGTGACGACATTTCCCCCCGCGACGAGGTGGGAAAATGGGGCACAGAACCCACATTCACCGCCTTTTTGGAACGTAGCGTCATGGATTTTCCTGGTTTTTTTCTCGCGGGGAATCGGGAACGCGATTTGCAGCATCCTAGGACACGGAAGCCGTAGGGATGTCAAAAACGCGATCCATACGCAGCGCGAGAGGCGATCGCCGCAATCGTCGGTCCACCGTCGATCTGCGCTCGAGCATTCTCGCATGGGAAATCGACCCCCGCGTGCGCCGCGCCACCGGCGCGATCAGCGCTGAGGAGCTCGAGGCGCTGATCAAAGAGGAGCAAACGCTCCTGGACTACGTCGACACCCTCGAGGCGCACGCCCGCCGCCTGAAGCGGGGCGAGTCTTTGGCCCCAAAAACCCCTTCGCCCTTCGAGCTCGCCGATACGCGGGTGGATGCCGCCCTGAGCACGGACGACATCGCGGAGACCCGCGTTCGATACGTCCCGTCGCTGCCGCGGCACTCCCTCGAAATGGGGGAGCTGCGTGAGCCGCAGACCGACGAGCTGCGCGTGGCGGAGAAGAAGGAACGGACGGAAGTGCGCATGCCCGTGGAGCTCGGGGCCTTCGAGCTGCGTCGCACGTACAAGCGGGACGAGCCAGGCCGGGTGGAAACCCTCGAGCCCGTTGAAATCCCGACGAAAATCGGGCTGCGCCCGGGGTTCATTCCCAACGAGCCGAGCAGTTGGGAGCGCGAAAAAGAGGGCGCCCGTCGTCGGGCGTCGGCTCGTCGGCGACGTGAGGCGGAGCTCCGGGCGCCGAAGCGTGAGTCGAGCACTCGATGGCGCGAGCGGCAGGATGCGCGACCGACGGGGCCAATGCGTATGCCCGCGCCCAATGGCTGGTATCAGCAGGTGATTTCGACCACCCAGGAGATCTACTACCGCACCGTTCAACAGGCGCGCTTCTCCTTCCGCGGCGTTCAGGCGCAGGCACGCCGTCAGCTCGACCGAACCCTTCGCGCCATGCGTTCCGAGCGGGCACACCCTTTCATCGAAGTGCCGCGGCCCTGGTACCAGGCGCCCAGCGCGCTGGCGTCGATGGGCTTGGGGATGGGCGCGCTGCTCGGGCTGCTCTACTTGATCAGCTAGCCGAAGCGCGGCGGGCGAATGCTGACCAGCGGGCCCGGTGGCGGACTCCAGCGCCGACCGTCGGGTACGTCTAGCTGCATCGCTGCGCTCAATGCGCGAAGGTAGTCCTTGCGGCGGACCAGCACGGCCCCGAGGCGATGGGTGTTTTCGTTGATCACCTGCGCGTCGAAAATCTGAACCCCCAAGCGCTCCAGTTGGGCCACCGCGAAGGCGAAGGCGACCTTTGAAGCGTTGCTCACCTCGTAGAACATCGATTCGCCGGCGAAGAGACCGCGGATCTGAACGCCGTAGAGACCGCCCACCAGTCGCCCGTCCTGCCAAACCTCGACCGAGTGCGCGTATCCCAAGCGGTGAAGCTCGCTGTAAGCGCAGATGAATCCGTCGGTGATCCAGACGCCCTCGCGTTCGTGCGCACGGGCGCAGCCGCTGATCACGCCGCGAAAGTCGCGGTCGAAGGTGACCGTGAACACGTTCTGATTGAGCGTGCGCTTGAGGCTGCGGGGGAGATGAACCCGCTCGGGGAGAAAGATCGCGCGCGGATCGGGCGAGTACCAGCGAACCGGTCGCTCAGACCACGGGAAAATCCCCCTCTGGTAGGCCTCGAGGAGCAGCTCCGGCGTCATGGTGCGGGTCACCGCGACGAGACCATAGGGGTCTGCCGTCTCCGGATCGGGGAAGTAGAGGTCTCGTCGCGTACCCATGGACTTTACCGCAGCACATGATGAGGATAGCGCGGCGAAGGCTTTCGGGCCAACGGCTAGGATTCGGGAGCATCGGTGAACCGACCCAACAACGACACACGCGCCGCCATGATGGAGCGCGCCTTGCGAGAGGCGAGGGCGGCGCGGGGCCGGACGCGACCGAATCCTGCGGTGGGCTGCGTGATCGCCAACGGAGACCAGCTGATCGCCGTGGGTCGCACGCAGCCGGTGGGTGGTCATCACGCGGAGGTGGAGGCGCTGAACGCTGCCGGCGAACGCGCCTGCGGGGCGGACGCCTACGTGACCCTCGAGCCCTGCAATCACTACGGCCGCACACCTCCCTGCACCGAGGCGTTGATCCAGGCCGGTGTCGCGCGGGTCTTCATCGGAGTTGGCGACCCCCATCCGCTGGTGGACGGCCGCGGCATTCGGCGTCTGCGCGAGCACGGTATCGAGGTGGAGGTGGGCGTGCTCGACGAACGCTGTCGTCGTATGCACGAGGATTTCATTCACTATGTGCGGACGCGTCGGCCCTTCGTCGTGGGTAAGGTAGCTCAATCGCTCGATGGCCGGGTCGCGACGCGCACTGGCGATTCGAAGTGGATCACCGGCGAGGAAGCCCGGCGCCGAGGGCACGAGCTGCGCAACACTCTCGACGCGATCACCGTCGGAGTAGGGACCGTCCTCGCCGACGACCCGTCGCTCACCTGTCGGATCGACGGAGGGCGTGATCCCGTGCGCGTCGTGCTCGACACACACGCTCGAACTCCCCCCGACTCAAACGTGGTGGCCGTCGCCTCGCAGTCCGCTGCGCCGACGTGGATCATGGTCGGGGAGCAGGCACCCGCCGATCGGTGCGATGCCCTCCGCGAACGAGGGGTCAGTGTGATCACCTGCGCCATGCGCGACGGACGGCTCTGGCTCGACGACGTCCTCGTCCGCCTCGGTGAGCGCGACATACTTTCGCTTTTGGTCGAAGGGGGCCCGACCGTGATCGGCGCCCTGCGCGACCGGGACCTGCTCAACAAGCTCTACCTGTTTATCGCCCCAACGCTGATCGGCGGTGCCCAGGCGCTATCCTCCGTTGGCGCGGAGGGGGCCGGGTCCTTGAGCGAGGCCTCAGAGCTCGAGATCGTTGACAGAGAGTGGCTGGGGCAGGATCTGCTCCTCACCGCTTATCCGAAGCAGCGCTAACCTGCCTCGGCGACGCGCTCTTCTCTGCGGCCGCGCACCTGAGGTCCCAGGGCGCGATCATCGCCCAGGCTCGCGAGGATCTCCGCCGCCATCTCGTAGCGACCGAGCGGCGGCATGAGATAGGCGCCTGCCACTCGGTCTCGAAGCGAGCTCAATACTTCGCTGGCGATCGCGACGCCTTCTCGGCGTCCGGCGTCGCCTCCGCCTGCACCCTTCATGCGCTCGAGAATCGGTTGGGGGATGCCCATGCCGGGCACGTTTTTGTTCAAGAACGCTGCGTTCTTGTACGAGGCGAGTGGAAGAATCCCCACCAGCACCGGAACGTCGAGATCCTCGGTGGCCTCAAAGAAACGCTCGAGGTGCGCCGGATCGTAGACCGGCTGGGTCATGATGAGCTCAGCCCCCGCGTCGATCTTTTCGCGCAGCCGCTTCATCTCACGCCCAAAGTCGGACGCCGCTGGCTCGCAGCCCGTGGCGAGCACGAATTCGGTCGCTTCGGGCATCGTCTTGCCCGAAGGATCGATCCCCGCATTGAGCCCGGAGAGGATGCGCAGGAGTCCGATCGAGTCGACGTCGTAGACCGCGGTGGCGTTTGGAAAGTCACCGATCTTCGGCGGGTCTCCGGTGATCACGACGACGTTGCGGACACCCATCACGTGCGCGCCGAGCGCCGAGGACTGGAGGGCCAAGAGGTTCTTGTCGCGCGTGCACATGTGCACGATCGTTTCGATGCCGAGCGCTTCTTGCATCTTGACCGCGAGGGAAACGTTGCTCATGCGAACGCTCGCGCGGGGACCGTCTGCGATGTTGATGACGTCGGCGCCGGCATCGACGAGCATCTTGGCGGCGTCGATCGAGGCGCTCACGTCCAAGCCTGGCTTCGGGTTCACCTCGACACTCACCACGAAGCGGCGGCCGAGCTTGGACCCGAGGCTGCTGCGATTCTCCAGCGGGGTGTGTGGGACCGGGGTTGAGTGTCCGATCTCGACGACGGTGGAGCGCGTCTCGCGCGGGACCACCATGCGAGCCGCCGCCGCAACGCGCTCGATGTGCTCTGGGTTGGTGCCGCAACAGCCGCCGACGATCTTTACCCCCGCCTTGAACATGCGCCGCGAGTAGACCCCGAAATTCTCCGGCGTCGCGAGGTAGATCATGCGGTCGTCGATGGAGCGGGGACGTCCTGCGTTTGGCATGGCGGAAACGGGCAAACCGGTCTCCACCATTTGCTGCACCGCCTCGAAGATGAGGTCCGGGCCGTTGCAGTTCGCGCCGACGACGTCCGCTCCCCAAGCGGCCATTTCTAGAGCGAGCTCAGCTGGGGCGGTGCCGTCGCTGACCTTTCCGTCCATGCCGATGACCACGTGCGCGACCACCGGTATTTGTACGGCACCACTGACCGCTTCGATCGCGGCGCGCAGCTCGGGTACCGATGAAAACGTCTCGATTTGGATCAGGTCGCAGCCGCCCTCGGCCAGGAGATAGGCTTGCTCGGCGAAGGAGGCGCGTACCTCTTTGTCCCGTCGCCGCAGCTCGCCGGCCTCGAGTCCCGTCGGGCCGATCGCGCCGGCGACGTAGTGCTCGGACCCGACTATAGCCCGCACGTGCTCGACCGCGGCCCGGTTGATCTGGGCGGTCAGCTTCTCCAACCCAAAGCGCTCGAGGCGAATGCGGTTGGCGCCAAAGGTGTTGGTCTCGTGAATGTCCGCACCGGCGAGGGCGTAGTCGTGGTGGATCTTCTGCACCAGCTCCGGCTGCTGCAGGTTGACTTCGTCAAAGTTGCGGTTGGCGTAGACGCCGCGTTCGTAGAGGAGGCTGCCCATGGCGCCATCACCCACCAAACCGCCGCGCTTCACCGCGTCGAGGAACCCGAGTCGCTTCATCTTTTTTCTTTGTTCACGCACTTGTCGGGGCGACATCGCCCCCTATGATCCTAAGGTGACGCTAGAGTTTGCGGTCGGCGGAATCCACTCAGATAGGGGGGGGAGGGCCATTTTTGGGGCGACCCGCCGGTATTTTTGCCTGTCCGCGCTCGGAGAGGCATCGCGCGCATGAACGACTCTTCCACCCATTTTCTGAGTGCCTTCATCAAGGGGTTGGCCTATCCACTCGAGGGCTTCGGCTTCATCCGTGAGCATCGCCTCTGGGGTCTCGCGGCGATTTCGATCGCCGTGAACATCATTCTGTTTGCGATTGTCCTCACCGTAGCATTCTCGCTGATCGCTCCCTTCGTCGCGGACATCAATGCGGCGCTGGCGGACTGGGCGAAGGAGCCGAGTCTCGAGGTCCTCGCCTGGTTCATGGCGATCGTCACGTGGATCGTGTGGATCCTCGGCGCGGTTCTGGTTCTCGGCGCGTCGTCCGTGCTCGTGCTGCTGATCGGTCAAGCGGTGGCGAGCCCCTTTCTCGACATGCTGAGCGAGAAGGTCGAAAACATCACGATCGGCACCCCCGAGCAGCCCTTCACCGTGGAAATCGTGATCCGGAGCCTCGCGCTGAGTCTCGGAGACTTGTTCTGGGGCCTGGTCTTCCTCGCTGCCATTCAAATCCCGATCTTCATCATCAGTCTCACCGGGGTCGGAGCCCTCCCCGCAAGCATCGCATCCTTCGCCTTCAGCGCACTCCTCTTGGCGGTCGAGTTTGTTGGACTGTCGCTGACCCGGCGTTTTGTTCCCTATCGCGCGCGCTGGCGGGTCATCTGGGACAACAAGTGGCTCTCCCTCGGCTTTGGGAGCTCCACGATGCTCTTGTTGCTCGTGCCCGGGCTCAACCTCGTGTTGCTACCGCTCGCCGCCGTGGGCGGCACGCTTGCCTATTGCGACCTGCAACGCGCCGGAAAGATCGACCTCGACGACCTACGCATCGCCGCGTGACGCTGTGGCGTGATGCAGGCGTCTGGCGTGCGGCTGTCGCTTCTTCCAACGGTCTGCCCCTGCCATTAGTCTAGCGGGGGCCCCTTGAGGGGGATGCGTAGGAGCCGTTTCTGAGCGAGCGATTTCCACAGGCATTTGGCCGCTTTTGGCTGCAGGAAAAGATCGGTCACGGGGGGATGGCCGAGGTCTATCGCGCCACCGTGGGGCCCGATCCCGAGACCTACGCCTTCGACATCGCCCTCAAGCGACTTCATCCGCATCTCGCGCACGATGCCGCGCAGGTCGAAATGTTCATGACCGAAGCGGACATCGCGAAGTTTCTGCATCACGACAACATCGTAACGGTCTACGAGGCGGGTTTGGTCGACGGCCACGCCTACATCGCAATGGAATACGTTTGGGGGCTCGACCTCGGCCAGGTGTTGCTGCGCTTGCGCGAGCGCCGGATCCGGTTGCCGGCCGATCTGGCGGTTTATATCGCGCTTCAGGTGCTGCGGGCGCTCGACTATTTCCACCGAGCGAGCGCCCCTGGCGGCGCGCCGATGAACCTGGTGCACCGGGACGTGACGCCTTCGAACATCTACCTGACCTACGACGGCCAGGTGAAGCTCGCTGATTTCGGCGTAGCGCGGGTGAGCTTCCTCGAACGACGCGACGATAGGACACTCAAGGGCAAGGTCTCCTACATGCCGCCGGAGGTGTTGGGGGGGCACGACATAGACCCGATGGTCGACATCTGGAGCCTCGCGGTCACGCTCTATGAAATGGTGACACACCGCCGCCTCTACGAAGGCGTGTCCGAGACCGACCTGGTCGCGGGGTTGGCGTCACCCAAGATCGAACCGCCGCACAAGGCCGCGCCGGACGTCGACCCGAAGCTCTCGAAGATCCTGATGAATGCACTCCACCGCAAGCGCAAGCGACGCCCCGCCGAGGCGGTGGACTTCTATCGCATACTGAAGGGCTACCTCGCGGATATGGGCGTCGTGACCCAGAAAGAAGCCTTGGGCCGGTTTCTCCGCGAGGCAGTCGGGGTCAGTGGCGATGCGCACGGCCGCCCGAGCGCGGGTGACGGCTTTCTCGAGACCGACTATCACGCGCCGATCGAGATGTCGCCGACGCAGCGTCTCGAGCTTCGACTCGAGAAACGCAGGCGCTGGCCGTGGATCGCGGCCGCGTCGATCGTCCTACTCGGCAGCGGCGCGACTGCCTGGTGGCTCATGCGCGAGCCTCCCACGGCGCCTGGGGCCGCGGATGAGACGACGAAGACCGCTCCGGTGCCACCGGAAAAGACACCGCCTGCACCAGCAGAGGTGGTCCCGGAGGCCGTGGAAGAGGCCACGTCCCCCGCACAGCCCGTGCCCGAGAAGAAGCGCCGTCGCAAACGTCGGAAACGCGGCTCAGCTCAAGAGTAGGTTGACGAAATTGACGATCTGCGCGGCTCCAGCCCGCGATGCGAACACCTCGATTCGTGTGCCTAGACGAGTAAATTCAGTGTCGTCGAGGGCCTCGGCGTCCTCCGGTCTGAGAAGCAACAGGCTCCTGCGCCGAGCCTCGCGCAGCTTTTGCTGAACCGCGTCGCGGGCGAGAGTGAGGATCGCTTCTTTGCGCCCGAGCTCGTCGCTTCGGGTGGGAATGATCCGCACGAGGTCGAGATAATCCTGAAAATTCGTCCCCGGCGAGGTGCTCTCGAGCATGGAAAAGCCCAGAGGACCGGTGATGCTAAACGCCATGCGGATCCGGCGCTTTCGTTCGAGACCGAGCTGGTGATAGCGACGCCAGGTGCTCTCGAGCTGCAGCTCGTTTGGCACGAGGTCGAGAGTAGCACGGTGTAGAGCGCTGAAGCGCTGATCCATTTGGTCGAGCAGCCACTGACGGTCACCGGGGCCCGCGTCCTGAACCTCACGGAGATCGAAGCGTCGGGTTTCAGGGCTTCGGTCCGTGAACAGAACGAGCTCTCGCCAATCTAGGTGCTCGGGATCGGGTTGAGCGGCACGCAGGCGTGACAAGCCGAGCCGCGAGGCGCTCGGGTTCAGCATCGCGTGGAGCTGATCGAAGTCGTCGCGTCTCAGGCCCATCTCGACCAGCGGGACCACGAGCTGATCGGCGGTGAGCTGCCAACCGGGGAGCACGCCCAAATGCTGCAGACTCCAGGTGCTGCGATAACTCTGCAGCAGCTCCGCGTTGCCGAAGATCTCGTCGTCGTGGCCGCCGACGAGGTGCACGCTCAGGTCGTGGGCGCGCGTGAGCAAGGTCTGGCGCGTCGTCTCGACCTGGCCCATCAATGGAGACACGGCCGCGTGCTCTCGCTCGAACAGGGAGAGCTTTTCATAGACGGGCCAGAGTTTCTTGAGGTCGCGCAGCTCGGCGACGCGGACGCTCGGGTGCAGATGCTGATCGACGAACTTCTCGAGGACTCGGGTGCTCGCGCGGTTGGCGCCGACGATTTCCACACCCACGAGCAGGCGGTCGTCTTGGTCGTAGCGAACATTGCGTACGACGCCCCGGCTGCGGACCGTGCCACCCGGGAGCTTGATTGTGAGCTCCGGGAGCAGCATTCCGACCATCAAGCCGTCTTGGGGCTCGGCGAGGAGGGCGAGTCCCCGGGCGGAAAGATCGATGACCTCGCGTGTCCGTCGGTCCCGGCTGAACGGAGCCTCGAATGCCGCTTCGATTCGCCGAGGCAATCGCCGGAGGCGCCCACCGCTCCGGTGACGCCATACCACGAGCCTTTGGGGCCAGCGCAGCGTGACCTCTGGCCCCTCCTGACGCGCGACCTCCACCTGAAACGCGATGCGGGTGCCATAGAGCTCGCCCCGCAGCTCGCAGCGCTCGCCGCCGCGAAGGGTGTATTCGTGATCTTTGGTGCGGAGCGTGTCGGCGAGCTTCACGCGAACCTGGTCTGCGTCTCGCTCCAGCTTGAGGAAACGCGAGATGCCGACGCCCACCGACTGGGAGTCACTGTCCGGGACGATGCGCAGCGCCGCACGCGCCTTGACCACGTTGTGAAGGGTGTCAGCGATGATCTGCGGCTCGTCGTAGGTGTCGGTCTGGGGAACCTGACGCTCGCCCGAATCCGGCAGCTCGAGGCTGAGCCCCAGTTTCACCCCCACGGCACCGTTTTCTAGGCTCACCTGGGTGACATCTCGAATCCGTGCCTGGCATTGCAGCGTGCATTCGCCTTCGGTGAAGAAGCGCACCCGGGGAACGAACGCGCCCGGTTGGAGTGAGTAGCGCTGGCTCCGGAGCAGCACCGCGACCCCTTGGGCGCTCAGGTTCAAGAGTGGCTCGAGGCGTTCGTCGCCGCTCGGAAGGGTGATCAGGACAAAATGATCTCCCGCGGGCTCCACCCGTCGCAGCTCACGACGATCCCCGGAGTCGGCCGTGTCTTCCATGCTTCTACAGGGTAGCAGACGGTCGGCGAGAGATCCTATGGTCCGTCTGCAGCAAATGCGCGGCTTGACAGAGGATCGAGCGCGCCTACGTTTGGCCCGACCGAGGAGCGCGAGAAATGCCACGCGATTACTACGAAGTACTCGGCCTCTCCCGGGATGCCGACGACCGCGCCGTCAAGCGAGCCTACCGTAAGCTCGCCATGGAATTTCACCCGGACCGCAACCCGACCCCCGAGGCGGAAGAAAAGTTCAAGGAGGCGTCGGAGGCCTACGAGGTGCTCTCGGACCCGCAGAAGCGTCAGATCTACGACCGTCACGGCCACGAGGGCCTGCGCGGACAGGGATTCTCCGGCTTCGCGGGCGCGGGGATCGAGGACATCTTCAACTCTTTCGGCGACATCTTTGGCGACCTCTTCAACTTCGGAGGCGCGCGCGGGCGTCGCAGCGGCCGCCGCGGGGCGGATCTTCGCTACGACCTCGCGATCGAGTTCGAGGAGGCCGTGTTCGGCACCGAGCGCGAGATCGAGCTCGATCATCCCGTCTCTTGCGATCGTTGCAGC
This sequence comes from uncultured Bdellovibrionales bacterium, assembly GCA_964468125.1. GTDB lineage: Bacteria > Myxococcota > XYA12-FULL-58-9 > XYA12-FULL-58-9 > CAYXVF01 > CAYXVF01. The sequence goes on from CAYXVF010000018.1 coordinate 22,284, forward strand.
GGCTCCGGAGGCGAGCCCGGCAGCTCGCGCAGAACCTGTGAGACCTGCCAGGGGCGCGGTCAGGTGGTGCACGGCCAGGGGCTCTTTCTCGTCAGCTCCGTCTGTCCTACCTGCGCGGGGAAGGGCTTCTCCTTTGCGGAGAGCTGCCGCGACTGCGGTGGCAGGGGCACGCTCGCGAAGGAGCGGACCGTGACCGTGAAGATCCCGGCCGGTTTCGCCGAAGGGATGAGCCTGCGCTATGTCGGGGAAGGCGAGGCGGGGACCGGGGGAGCGCCCTCCGGAGATCTCTATGTCGCGGTGCACATCGAGCCGCACGCGAGCCTGCGTCGTGAAGGCGACGACCTGATCGCCGAGGCGACGGTCGGCATGGTGGAGGCGGCCCTCGGAACCGACATCACGGTGGCCGGCGTCGATGGCGAGCTCGAGGTCGAGATCCCTGCGGGCACGCAGCCGAACCAAGTGATCACCCTGAAGAAGGAGGGCGTGCCGCGGCTGCGCGGCTCCGGACGGGGAGACTTCCACGTGATCGTTCGGGTCGAGGTGCCGAAAGAGCTGACCTCGAAGCAGCGCAAGGCCCTCGAAGAGTTTGCCGGCCTGCCCCCCAAGAAACGACGGCTCTTCTCGTGACCGAGCGCGGTCTGTTTGACGCGCGCCTCATCCTCGTGACGGGCAAGGGGGGCGTCGGCAAGTCGACGGTCTCGGCGGCGATGGCCGTGGCCGCAGCCCGTGCCGGCCGAAGGGTCCTGCTGGTGGAGCTCGGTGCTCGACCGGTGATGGGCGACCTCTTGAAGGGGCGCACTCCCAAGCACACGCCGAGCGAAATCGCTGACAGCTACCCGAACCTGTGGGTCGCTCACCTCGATGCGCAACGAGCGCTGCAGGAGTACCTGGTCGAGACGATCAAGGTGCGGAGCCTCGCCCGCCTCGCGACGGAGAACCGAGTGATGGCGCGCTTGTGGCAAGCGGCGCCGAGTGTCGACGAGATGGCGATTCTCACCGCCCTCGAGCGTTTCGAGGGAGAGGTCGACCCCGCGCAACCAGAGCGTCGGCGCTACGACCACGTCATCGTAGACCTGCCGGCCACCGGCCACGCCCGTGCGATGCTGGCGGTGCCCCGCGGAACCCTCGGAATGATCCGCGTGGGTGCCCTGTCGGACCGCGCGAAGCAGGTTGATGCGCTCCTCCATGACCCGGAGCGGACCGCCCTCGTCATCGTCACCCTTCCAGAGGAGCTGCCGATCAACGAGACGGTTCAGCTCGCGCAGGTCTTGGAAGACGATCTCGACATCGAAACCGCCGCGGTGGTGATCAACGCTGTGCTGCCTCGGATTTTTGACGAGCGTGAGCGCGCCCTGATCGGTCGAATCGCCGAGCAGCTGCAGGAAGAGGCGGCGCATCGCTTGCTCGATGTAGCGACACACCAGAGTACGCGTCAGGAGTATCAGACCGCGCGCATCGAGCGTCTTCGGGGCATGCTCGATACGGCCTTTGTCGAGCTTCGCTTCGAGCCGGATCTGGGCGTCGGCCTGGTGGAGCAATTGGCCGCCGGTTTTGCGATCGGAGCGAAGTCTTGAGCGAGCGTCCGTCGATCCAGAGCGCCTTGAGCGGGCTCCAGGTCGTGCTCGCCACCGGGCCCGGCGGTGTAGGCAAAACCACTTCGAGCTCGGCCCTCGCGGTGAACGCGGCGCAGTCAGGCAAACGGGTTTTGGTGCTCACCATCGATCCCGCCCGCCGCCTCGCCGACGCCCTCGGCGTCAAGCTCGACAACACCCCGCGCCGGGTGGAAATGCCCGGACTCGCCGGAACCGGCGAGCTCTGGGCGTTGATGCTAGACCCGGTGAAGACCTTCGATGATTTGATCGAGCGCTTGGCCCCGAGTCACGAAGTCGCGACGCGCCTGACAGAGAATGTCATCTACCGTCAGATGTCGCGTGCGCTGGCGGGGACCCTCGAGTACACAGCGGTCGAGAAGCTCTTCGATCTGCGCGAACGCTTCAATTTCGATCTCATCGTCGTGGACACGCCACCCTCGAAGAATGTGCTCGATTTCATCGAAGCCCCTCAATGGCTCCTTCGCTTTTTGGATGAGCGCGTTTTCAAGTGGTTTCTGATGCTCGACACGCAGGAGAAGGGCAAGGGAATCACCCAGGCACTGCTGCGCCGTACTGCGCGTGTGGTGCGCGACGTTCTCGGGAAGGTCTTTGGCGACGAGTTCGTGGGGGACTTGAGCGAGTTCATGCACGCGATCGAAGGAATGACCCACGAGTTTCGTCGCCGCGCCGATGCGATTCAGTCGCTTCTCGCTTCCGAGCACACGGGTTTCTTGGTGGTGGCCACAACGGATCCCTTCGTGATCTCCGATGCGGTGTACCTGCGCGAGGAGATCTCTCGGCGAGGCGTCAACTTCGCGGGATTTCTCGTCAACCGTGTCTATCGCCCGACGGGCCTCGAAAGCCCGCAGGCGGCGGCGACAATCGTCCGTGAAGCGGCGCCCGATGAGCCGCAGGTGGGGGCGCTAGCGGAGAAATTGGTAGCGGAGGCGGAGGCGCTCGACGAGCGGGCGCGCAAGGACAGCGACGCGATCGAAGCGCTCCGGAAGCGCGCACGGTGGAAGGGCTTCGTGGGGACGATTCCTCGCGAAATCCACGAGATCCACGACCTCGTAGCACTCGGGAACCTCGCCGCGTCGATCGTCAGCGTTTGAGAGGCACCGCTAGCCGCGGACCGGGCCGTGGCCAACGTTGTCCGCCATCCAGCTCGCGATGGCGCGGCGGGCGGCATGCTCGACCCCGGAGAAACGAATTCGCATCGCGATTTCGCCTCTGAGAGAGACCAGCTCGACGACCCGGCCACTGACCGGTACCGCATGCCGTGCGCCTGAGAGGTGGAGCTCGAGGTCGATCCGGTTGCCCGGCCACAGGGGCTGCTCGGACAGGCAGAGCATTCCGCCGAAGGAGAGGTCCACGCCCCCCATGAGGTCTCCGCTCGCGCTGCGTGCGTTGAAGGAGCCCCTGACACGCGGAACAAAGCGACGGTTGTTCCCGTCGAACGGCTCGCGGACCGGCAGCTCGGTGACCGGTTGCGGTGTGGCTTCTCCTTCGAGCTCCTCTACGAGCTCGTCTTCGAGAACACGAATGCTGGACGCCATGATCCCTCCGATGGCTTGTTGAGCCCAGCAGGTGCGCGCACACCGTTTGAGCCCGTTCTGTCTTCTTCTGCCTGAAACCGCCGATCGTCCCAAGAAATCGGCATGGGAGCTATGGATCCACTTATTTAGCTACGGGCCCAAACCCTCTGCTATCCTTCAGTGGCATACGCGGGGGTGGAGGATGATGACGCGTTTGGTGGGGATGGTGTCGGGACCGCCGTTTACCCGATTCCGCCCGAGCTCGTCGGCTCTCGGGGCTCCAGGCCTCGCTCGCTGTGCCTCAAGGCGCGTAGTCGACCGTTGGCGGCAGGAGATGCACCTCGTTGAAATAGCTGAACAAGGTCGTGCCTTCCCAGCCCACTGCGAGCCAGGTGAAGTTGGCCCGGCTCGAAGTGAAGCGCATCACGCTCGTGCCGTCGGGCTCGAAAACATAGAGGCCTTGCGCCGCGTTCGCGGTGGAGTCGGCGAGCATGACGACGCTTCCGTCGGCCTCGGTGCGAAACCGCAACGTATTGCCGCCGTCGGAGCCAAAAGCTGACGAGAGCGAATCGCCCGTGTCCGGATCGAGCCAAAGGAACTCGTTCTCGGAGGCCACCAAGAGTCGGTCGAACGCGTCGCCGAGGGGAAAGCGCCACGGGTCGCCGAAGGTCGTGAGGAGCCGAATCGCGCCACTCAGCGTATCGATGGCCGCAATCCGGAAAGTGTCCGCGTCGTCTGGAGCGTCTTTGTAGAAGAGCGTAGACCCGTCGAAGGAGAAGCTAGCGATGTCCCTTTCCGCCTCGTAATTGTAGCGTGCTGCTTCGCGCGTGATGATGTCGTTCCCTGCTGAATCGAGGCGCCTCACGTAGTACGTCAGGCTCGCCGGATCGGTTGTGGTTTCCGACTCGAGAACGAGAATGTCGCCGTTCTCGGCGCGCGCGACCGCGTCCAGGAAGGAGCGTCCAGCCGTGGGATCGACCGGGCCGACGAGATCCGCCCCGGTGGCTGCGTCGAGCACATAGAGCCGGCGCGTTCCCGTGCCCGCGCCTTCGGTCCGGAGCACGATCGGGTCGCGGGTCCCGTCGGACCACAACGCTGTGAGCAGGAGCGACCGTGTCCAGGTGAGGCTCGGCCCCGGATCCAGGGCCGCGATCCCAAACCGCGTGCCCCAGACGTAGCGCCGCTCCCCGATCACCCCATCCACCTCCGCCAGGGTGCAGGGGAATCCGAGGTTCAGCCGATCGATTTCGGACGTGCCACCCTCGAGCACCACGAGGGACGAGTCGGAGCAGACCAGCAGATCGCCGGGGACATCGGAGGCCCAGAAACGGTTCGGGCGCTGCGGCGGCGCCACGACCACGTCCGTGGGCACGTATTGAATGCTGACCGGCTCCGATTCCACCGGGCCCTCCGGGCACGCGACCTCCACGACCAATTCGGCCCGCACGGGCAACCCGTAAACCGCCGGGTCGAGGGCACTGCTCGGAATGGTCACAAAAAAGCGCGCGCGGTCGTCGCTCGCCTGTAGCTCGCCGCCGCCGTCGCTCTGGAGCACGGTCACCGGCTCGATCGCCGGGGTCGAAACCAGTGTCGTTGCGCCGGCGCGAACGGCCGCCGGTGGAGTGCCGCTGCAGTTTTCGATCGCGGTGGCCACCGTGAAGTCGCCTCCTACGAGATCGGTGACCGTGAGCAGAGTGTCGATCTCGGCGCGCGGGTCAGTGGACTCTTCGTCATCGCCACAGCCACTGAGGAGCGCGATCTGCGACAAGAGCCCCGAAAGGAGTAGGGCGGTGTGAATCTGTTTCATAGACCTCACTCGATGGTGAGTGAGCGTTGGAACTCTTCGGGATTCGACGCCGCCATCTTCGCCACCTCAAAGCTGATCATCTTGGTGCGGAACAGCTCAGCGAGGTGTTGGTCAAACGTCTGCATGCCGTAGAGGTCGCGCCCCTGGGAGATGTGGTGCTGGATCTCCCCGTGTTTGTCCGCGTTGCGGATCGCTTCCTGAATCGTTCGCGTGACTCGCATGATCTCCACCGCTGGTACGCGGCTCTGTCCTTCGGCCATCGGCAGGAGGCGAAGGGAGACGGTGGCTTTCAATGCTTCGGCGAGGCGCACCCGTGCGGCCTCGTGGTCTTCTGGAGGAAAGAGCCCGATGAAGCGCTGGATCGTGTGCATGGCGTCGGGTGTGTGCACCGCACTGATCACGAGGTGCCCCGTTTCAGCCCCCTTCAGGCAGATCTCAGCGGTTTCATAGTCGCGTACCTCGCCCAGCATGATCACGTCCGGATCCTGCCGAAGGGCCGCGCGCAGCGCTTCACGATAGCTCGACGTGTCCGTGCCGACCTCGCGCTGAATGAAGAGGCTCTTTTCCTTGGGAAAGAGAAACTCGATCGGGTCCTCGATGGTGACCACGTGCGCTCGACGGGTCTGATTGATGCGCTGAAGCATCGACGCCATGGTCGTGCTCTTGCCGTTGCCCGTGGCGCCGGTCACCAGCAGCAAACCGCGACGGAAGATGCAGAGATCGTTCAGCGAGCTCGGCAGATTGAGCTGCTCGAAGGAGCGGATCTGCAGGGGGATCACACGGAGCACCGTACCGACGTGCCCCCGCTGCCAAAACACCGTGGCACGGAAGCGACTGACCCCTTCGATGCTGTAGGTCACGTCGCGCTCGATCCGCGTCTCGACGAACTTGCCATAGGCATCGCCGAGGAGCATGCGGGCGATCGCCTGCGTGTCTTCCGGCTTGAGGGGCGGATACTTCGCTGGAAGGAGGTCTCCCTGCAGGCGCAGGTGCGGCGGGTGTCCCACCTCGAAGTGAAGGTCGCTGATCCCGCGGTCGACCCCGAATTGGAGAATGCGATCAAACGCGGTCTGATCCATGGCGGCTTCAGAACCGCTTGCCGCTTGTTCCACGGAGCTCACCGGAGGAAGATAGCGGGGCTCCGGCACCGCATCAAGCGCCCGAGAGCGCTGGATTTATGACGCATCCACTCCGTATCGTGCTGGTGGGGCAGAGCGGGCCCTACGCCCCCCCGGTGCTTCGACGCCTCATTGACGATCCAGGTCCCTGGCGGATTGTCGGGGTGGTCGAAGGTCGCCGTCGCGGCTCTGGCGGGCCGCTTCACCGCCGAGTTTCGCCGCGCGGCAGGCCGATGCCCGTGGGCAACAATCTGACGGCGGTGGCGAGCGCTCTTGGGATCACCGCCCTCCAGACCCGGGACATCAATGATCCGGCCGCGGTCGACTTCATCGACTCGTTGGAGGCGGACCTGCTGCTCTGTGCCGGCTTTGACCGCTTGTTTAAACCGGCCGTGCTCGAGGCGGTGAGCTGGGGCGGCATCAACATTCATCCTTCAACGCTTCCCGAGTGGCGAGGTCCGGCGCCGCTGTTCTGGGCGATTCGGGAAGGGCGGCGACGGATCGGGGTCACGATTCACGGCCTCGATCCGCGGGAGGACCACGGACCGATCTACGCCCACGACGCGTTTGAGCGACGTCCGAGGATGAGCGGCGAGTCTTTGTACGGGGCGGCTGTGGCCACTGCTTTTCCAATGCTGCGCCGGGTTTTGCAGAAGCTCAACGCCGGTACGCTGGTTGGCACCTCGCAAGATGAAACCCAGGCGACCCGTGCTCCTCGGCCCACCCCAGACGACGCGAGGATCGAGCCGGGTAGGTGGGAGTGCGAGCACCTCGTAGACTTCGCGTGCGCGGCAACATTCTTTTGCATGCCGTGGATGCAGCTCGGCGGTGACCGTTTTCACATCGCCCGCGGCGTCAGTGCGGAACCCAACGCCACGCTGCCCGGCGAATTCGTTCAGAAAGGCACTTCGTTGATTGTGCAGTGTCGGAACGGTGTCGCACATCTGGAGCTCCTCCGTTGATTCAGACCTGCCGTTGACCCGACCTTCGGACCGTATGTAGCCTCGCTTGGCGCGAACTCCGCGCACTGAGGTGAAGGCGCACGAGCGCCGCCGGAGGTCTCGAGAGATGGACACGGCGAAAGAGCTCGCAACGAGTGAGCTGTTCGAGGGTCTTGGTGCAGAGGACCTGGCCGCGTTTGCGAACATCGCGCAAGAGGTCAAGTACGGTCCCGAAGAAGAGGTCTTTGGTAAAGGCAGTGCGGGCGATGCGCTCTACGTGATCGCTGAAGGCACGTTTGTCGTTCGGGTTCAGGATGACGAGGGCGATGAGGTTGACGTCGCCCAGCTCAAGCCGGGAACCTATTTCGGAGAGATGGAAGTCCTCGCCGGATCGAGCCGGGGTGCGGCGATCTTCTCAGTCGAAGATGGGCGTTGCTATCGCTTCGATGCCAGTGAATTGCTCTCCATGCTGAAGTCAAAGCCTCATCTGGCCGCGCACTTCTACCGGCAGGTTGCTCTAGAGCTAGTAAAACGTTTGCGTAACACCACTCGTGACATGGGGTATTTCAAGTCGCGAGCGACTTGAATGCGTCTGTCCATCCCCACCGCGACCGAACGAGTGTGATCATGAAGATGAAGACGTTCTCCCTTGTCACTTCGAGTCGCATCGGCCTGCTCGTCGTGGCTTTGCTGCTCTGGGCGACCCCGGCCGTGGCCCAGATTCCCGGCATTCCTGCCCTCGACGAGGAAGAGGCGGAGGTGCTCGAAGCGCAAGACCAGGTCATTCAGAACCGGAAGTATGACCTCACGAGCGAGCTCACGATCCTCGGTGGAGGCTTCCTGGTCGACCCGTACTACAAGGGCGCCACCGCATCGGCGGCATACACGGTCCATCTCTCGGATTTTTGGGCATGGGAGGTGGTTCAGGGCACCTACTCCTTCAATTTCGATACCTCACTCAAAAACGAGATTCAGCGTGTGGCCTTTGCGCAAGGGCTCGTCGTGCCCGAGTTCGCGGAGATAACCTGGGCTGCCACCTCACGACTCGTTCTGAAGCCACTCTATGGCAAGCAAGCGCTGTTCAATAAGGAAGTGATTCACATCGAAGCCTTCATCGCAGCGGGGCCCGCCGTGTTGAGTCGATCCAACACGGATGCCTCCTTTGCCATCGGCGCCAACGTCGGCGGAGGCTTCCGGTTTTGGATCACCGAGGTGATGGCCTTCCGCGTGGACATCGCCCAGCTCCTTTATCTCGAAGGCAGCAACTTCGAGACCGACCTGCACCTCCAAGCAGGCCTGTCCTTCAACCTGAAGAGCGAGGACTGAGATGAAGAAGCTAATGGCCGCAGTCGTTCTTGCCGGTTCGCTCTTCGTCGTTCCGGACACCGCCCGCGCGGAGCTCACCCTCGACATCGAGACCCCTCGGGTTTTCTCGATCCAGGATCGACCCTATCGACTCGGGCACGAGTTCACCTTGGGAGTGGGGCTGCTGCCGATGGACTCGTTCTATATCGGCACCGTCGCCTCCGGCAGCTACACCTATCACTTCAGTGACTTCTGGGCGTGGGAGATGCTTCACGCCAACTACTCCATCAACGCCGACAGTGGGCTCGCTCAGGAGCTGCTCGACGAGTTCGGAGTGGAGCCCGTGCGAGGTGGCGGAGACCGAATCACCACCTTCGCCACCAGCGCTCTCGTGATTAAGCCACTGTTTGGCAAGATCGCGCTCTTCAACGAAACGATGCTTTACGCCGAGAGTCAGTTCTTCATCGGCGGCGGGCCAATGCGCCTCGCTCTCGAGGAAGACGGAACGTTTTACTTTGCCGGCCTCATCGGCGGTGCGCTGCGCTTCTGGACCAACGATGTGTTCTCGATTCGCTTTGAGGTTCGCGACTACCTGATCTTCCGGGACTGGGTACCGGACAACACGATGATGTTGGGGATCAGTGCATCCTTCAATTTCTTCACTCCGAGTCCCGAGGAGCTGTTGGCCACGGAGAACGGAGGCAGCCCATGAAACGCAGAATTACGCTTCTCTTCGCCTTTTCTTGCCTTCTCTCGGTTCCAGCTCTCGCGCAGGAAGACGAGACTGAGGAGATCGAAGAAGTCGCCCCGGAGGAGGGAGAGGAGGTCGACGTCGATGAGGAGGCGGAAGTCGAGGAGCTGAACATGCAGGAAATCGACCCGGCGATTTTCGATGACGCCCTAGATGACTATTACGCTCGGAGTTTTGAATCCGCGGCTGCGGGATTCTGGAGCTACATCTTCTATGGCGACCAAACCGCCAAGAACTACGAATGGGCCCAGTTCTTCCTTGCCGAATGCCTTCGGGAGCTCGGGCTCTATCACGGGGCGGTTCAGTACTACTATCTCGTCGCCAAGACGCGTGCGTCCCCTGAAATCCTCCCAGAGGCGCTGGACCGTTTGGAGAAGATCTCTCGCGAGCGCCCCTTCGCCGAAAGCCTCGTCTACGAAGACCTATTGTATGACAGTGAGTTTGGCTACTTGCCGAAACGCCTGTTCAACTGGGTCAACTATGTTCAAGGGCTCTACAACTACAGGAACGGCTTCATCGATTGGGCTCAGCGCAGCTTCGACCAGATCCCTGAGACGAGCGTGTACTACCCGAAGGCGCAGTTCGTACGCGCCGTCTATGCGCTCAAACGAGGACGAGACGCTGAGGCCCTAGCGGTCTTCGAGACGATCACCGAGAGTGAGATCGCGGACTCAGAGGCCAAGAACCAGGCCTACCTTTCCATGGCGCGCCTGCTGTTCGACAACCAGGAGTACGCGCAGGCGATGAAGGTTTATGAGCAGGTCGAGCAGATCGACTTGAGCTTCCAGCAAGCGGAGCTCCTGCTCGAGAAGGCCTGGACCGCCTATTATCTGCAGCAAGATCGCAAGGCGATGGGACTCCTTCATGCCCTCCGGGCTCCGAGCTATATGCGCTTCTTTCAGCCGGATGCCTACATTCTTCGAGGCCTCATCCTCAAGCGCCTATGTCACTACATTCCCGCCAAACGGGTGGTTCGGGAGTTTCGATTCGACTACGGGCCCGCTCTGACGCGGTTGCGGCGGCGGCAGCCAATGAACCGCATCAAGACCATCGTCGAGGGCGGCACCCAATCAGGTTTGATCGCGCGCCGCAGCGACTTCTTGCGCAGTCTGGAAGCGGAGCGGCGGCGGCTCGAGCGCTACGACTCGAGCTGGGAGGATGTGGAGCTGGATAAACATCTCCGCCGACTGTACGATCTGGAAATCCGCGAGCAGGCCCGGCTCTGGAACCTGGACTTTGGAAAGAGTGCGGATGAGACCGCGCTGGTGCTGCTCGAGGCGGAAGAGCAGATGAACTTGCTCGATTACGAGATCGGTCTGGAGATCTTCAAGCGCTTGAAGCTCGAGGAGGCCAAGCAGACCAAGGAGGAGCCGCTGGTCGTCCCCTACGACTCAGACAAGGTCTACTACGAGTTTGACGTCGAGTTCTGGAATGACGAGCTGCACTCCTACGAATACTTCATCAACAACCGCTGCTTCGAGGCGGCGGGGTGAGGACGATCATGAATCGAACGCGAGCAGCCGGGCGTCATTCGTGGCTCATGGTCGTGATGATGGCGCCGTTTCTCACGGCGTTTGGGCCCGAGGGGTTTGATGAGGCGGAGAAGAAAGACGATCTCATCGCGAAGTTGTCGAGCGACCTGAACAAGGTCGATCACTCGATCACGGTAACGAAGGATCTGATTCAGCGAAGCCCGGACGCGCCGTACCTCGCCGATCTCTACTTCCGCTTGGCCGAGCTCTATGTCGAGAAATCGCGATACACCTTCGCGCGGATCATGGAGCAGCAAACCGCCGGGGAGCGGGTGCTCTCCGGTGAGCAGTCGCTCGAAGTCACGCTGAACAAGAAGCTCGCCATCGAAACCTACGACAAGGTCTTGAATTCCTTCCCGGAGTACGAGAACAACGACCAGATCCGCTTCTTCAAGGCCCACGAGTTCCGCGAGCTCGGTCAATGGGAGGAGATGCTCAAGCAGTATCGAGAGCTGATCGAGAAATACCCGCAGAGCCCTTGGGCGATCGAAGCACGATTGATCATCGGCGACTACTACTTCGACAAGAACGAATTCGAGCCCGCGGAAGAGCAGTATCAGGCGATTCTCAAGGAGCCTGAGAGCCACATTCACGACATGGCTCGCTATAAGGTCGGCTGGATTCGGATCAACGAAGAGAAATGGAAGGACGCGCTTCGGCTCTTTCGAGACGCGGTCGCCTCGAAGCGCAAAGAACGCAAGGCTGCCGTGGGAGACGCGAGCGGCATCGACGTCAAGCGCGAGGCAATGCTCGCCATGACCTGGCCCTATTCGGAGATCGCAAAGCCGAAAGACGCGCCCCAGTTCTTTCGAGATCTCGCGGACAGCAAGACGGTTTACACGACCGCACTCAAAAAGCTCGCAAATCGCTACTGGATCAAAACCCAGTATCCGGCGGCGGCGACCCTCTATCGTGAAATCGTGAAGTACTCGTCGGACATTGGTGAGAACATCGAGTACATCCAGCGGATCTACGAGTCCGTTCGCAACATGTCGGAACGCAATCCGGCCCGCTACGCGAACGCGGCCGACGACGTGGACGCGATCGTCGCCAACGTGGCTCGTTTCCAGAACCACATCACCTTCTCTGAGGAGGACAAAGGGCGCCTCATCAAGGACTTCGAGATCCGTGCGCGAGACTTGGCGACCCGCCTTCAGCTCGACGCTCAGAAGCGCAAGGACACCAAGAGTCTTCGCACCGCTGCGGAAGCCTACCGCAAGTATTTGTCGCTCTTCCGTGAGGGAGAGGATGTGCAGAAAATGATGAACAACCGGGCCGAGTCCCTGTTCATCGCGAAAGATTTTCTAGACGCGGGCGCGCAGTACGAAGAGATCGCGAAGGACATGGAAGACAGCCCGGAGCGGCGAGATATTCTCTACAGCTCGATACAGGCGTACTTTGAAGCGATCTCCGAAGACACGGACTACCGTCGCCAGCATCCGAGCAAGCCGGGAATTCTGAATAAGCTCGAGCTCCTGAAAGCGCGTGAGGGCCTGAAGCAGCTCGGCGCCTACTACGTCAAGGTGTGGCCGAAGAGCGACAAGGCGGCGAACGTGAAGTTCAATGTGGCTCGCATGTACTACGAGCAAGGCGAATACGTGCGTGCCGCGGAGTTGTTCAAGGCCTTCATCGAAGCGCACCCGACCCATCCGGACGTAGCCATCGCCGGAAACCTGGCGCTCGACGGCCTCAACAAGATGGACGACTACGAGGGCTTGGCAAAGCTCGCTCAGGCCTTCGTGAACAACAACAACATCCAGGACACTCGCTTCAAGAACGAGGTCAAGCAGCTGGCGGACGCGGCCCGTCGCCGTCAGGTCGAATTTAAGGTCTTGGAGACCTCCGGCGAAGACTTCAGCCAGACCATGCTCGGGGAGTGGGAGAAGAACAAAGGCACCGAGCAGGGCGAAGAGTTTCTCTACACCGCGTTCGTCAAATACAAAGGCGAAGGCAACGTCGAAGGGGTATTCGAGTTTGGCGGTCGGATGATGGGCGCCTACCCTGACAGCGAGCGCAACGTCGACGTCCTTCAAACGATGGGCAAGTTTGCCCTCGATTCCGCGTTCTACGAGCGGGCCGCCTTCTACCTCCAGGAATACTACAAACGCTTTCCGAAGCGGCCCGATGCGGCTGAGCTCCTCACGAGCGCGGCGAACATCTATTTCTACCTCGGTGACTACGAGAAGGCGGCAAAGACGTTCCGGACCGTACGCATCGTGGGCAAGCGCGAGCAGGTCAAGGAAGCCAATCAGCGGCTGATGCAGATCTACGGGGAATCCGAGGACTGGGAACAGCTCGCCCGCGTGTCCCAGACGGCCCTGGAGTTCAGCCGGAACTGGCTGGGGGCTTCCTTTCATCTCGGGTTGGCCTACTCGAAGCAGGGCAAGGACGAGCTCGCGCTCCGCGAGCTTCAGCGCGCAGCGAGCATGAGTCCGGACGGGAGCGACTTTGACCAGGCCGCACAGGCACGGTCGCTCTTCGAGCTCGGACGCTTGGCGCAGAAATCCTACGACGCGCTGCAGTTGGCGCCGGACTCGGACCTGCAACAGGTACTCGGCACGAAGCAGCAGTACCTGGCCGAGATCTCGGACGTCTACACCCGTGCGATCAACACCGGCCGTGGAAAATGGGTCATCGCGTCGGCCCACGGTCTGGCGCGCCTCAATCTCGGCTTCGCCGAATTTCTGAAGAACGCACCTGTTCCCGACGGCGTGAACCCGCAGGAATATCGGCAAGCGCTGGCAGCCGAGGCGGCGCCCTTCGAGGGCAACGCAAAGGAGCTGATGAAGGTCTGCGGTCAGAAGTCGAAGGAGCTGAAAATCTTCAGCGCCTATGCCACCGCCTGCCTCACGGCGAGCTTCGACAGCGTGATCGAGACGGCCCGACGTGCGCGCAGCTCCGCACAGGGGGGCGATGCCTATCAGAATCAGCTTCTCGCCATTCGCAAAGAGCTCGCGAAGAAGCCAAACAGCATCGAGAAGCTCGAAGAGATGGCCAAGCTTTCGATGTCGGTGGGAGACTATCACCTGGCCCTCCTCGCCCTGCAGAAGGCGGAGGAGCTCGACCCTCGTCGCGCGCAGACCCAGAATCTGATGGGTGTCGTTCAGTGGCAGCTCGGCGAGCCGCAAGACGCCTATGACCATCTGACGAACGCCTACAAGCGCCGTGAGCCAGCCGCGGCGGCAAACCTCGCCGCGCTCTTCGCCGAGTACGGATATGAAACGGAATCGCGCGCGTTTCTCGGACGCGCCGGTGATTTGAATACGGCAAATCTCTCTTCGCCGGAGTATCACCCTGCGGTGAATCGACTTCGGGAGGGAACTCTCACGACCGCAGGAGGTGATTCATGAGATGTGCCTCGATCGCGCTGGTCTCGCTTCTGGTCTCTGCTTGCGGTGGCCTCGGGTATCAAGTCGACCGCGACCTTCTCAACGAGGTCAGCGTGGAGAATAAGCTGACGCTCTTCGATGCGGAAAACGATGTGTCGATCGCCCTCGATGAGCGCGAGCAGATCCGGCGGGAGATCCAGCTCGTGAAGCAGGAAATCGAGGATACGGAAAAGCAGATCGAGGAAGCTCGGGAGGATGCGGACCGAGCCGCCGACAAGGGCGACGCAGAACGCGAGCAGGTCGCTGTAATGGCCGAGGAGGTCTTCTACCTCAAGAAGGACTTCCTAAAAGAGCAGATCGGTCTACTGCGGGAACGGCTCTCTGTGCAGGAATCTTATATCTATGTCGCATTCGCCAAGTACGAGCTCGCAAAGGCCAAGCTGGTCAAGAAGAACAACGTGCGCGGCGCTCAAGACATCGACATCGAGGACTTTGAAGAGCAGGTCGATGAGTACGTCCTTAAGGCGAGAGACATGAATCAGGACTTCGCCGAGTATGAGCAGGAGGTCGAGCAGGTGAAGCAGGCTTGGCTGACGCGCCGCGAGGAGCTGCAGAAAGCCAGCGGCGGTGGCTTGGGGAGTCCTTGGGCGGAAGACAGCGCGCTTTGGGGATTCTGATCGCCTGCGCCGCGATGGTCCCTGATTTTCGTCTCCCTGGGCCGGGCGATGACGTAGAGGTGACGAGATGGTAAGGAGAAGTCAGGGGATGAGTCCTCCGGGCACAGGGGGTTTTCGATGATCGACGCTCGGCAGGTGGGCCCGTTGCTCGCAGCGGTGCTCGCAATCACGTTTTCCACCGCGACCTTTGCGCAGTCCGACGCGCCGGACGGGGTTCCGCCGGAACGCCTCAAGTTCAGCAACCCCAAAGGGATCATTCGAAAGTACGAGCGACTCGCCCGGCAAAACCCGGAGGACGCGCAGGCGATCTATATTCTCGGATTGGCCTATTTTAAGGCGGGGAACCTCGAAAAGTCGGAGGAGTTCTTTGCGCAGTGCACGAAGCTCACTCCAAATGATGATGATGCGCACTACGCTTTAGGGCTGGTGCGCCGCCGCATGAAGAACTACGCGGGCGCGATAGCGGCCTTCAACGCGGCGATTGCCGTGAACGAAGACGCACCGGAGGTTCACTTCGACATCGGCTTGACCCACTTGGAGCGGAGCAAATGGCCTGCGGCGATCGACGCGTTTAGGGCGGCGCTGCAGCTGCGGCCCACTTTTGCTGCAGCCCACTTCAATCTCGGAGTGGCGTTGGAGAAGAATGGCCAGTTCGAGGTCGCGATCAACGAATACAATCGGACCCTCGAGCTCGACAAAGACTTCGTGCCGGCGCTCATCAATTTGGGCAAGGCCTACGCCGAGCGCGGCTTCAACGACAAGGCGATCTCGACGTTCAAGCGGGCCGCGCAGATCGACGAGAAAGAAGGCGACGCCTACTACAATATCGGTGTCATCTACCAGCGACGAAAAGAGTTCACGAAGGCGATCGAGCAGTACGAGCTCGCGGTAAAGGCGGACCCGCGCCACCCGGAGGCGCACAACAATCTCGGAGTCATTTACGACAAGCTCGGCGACCAGAAGAATCGCATCAAACACTTTCGAGCGGCGGTACGCGCCAAACCTGATTTTGCCGACGCGCACTTCAACCTGGGGCTCGCTTATTACAAAGAAGGCAAGTTCGATGACGCCAAGCGCAGCTTTGATGACGTCATCAGCATCAAGCCCGATCACTCGGACGCTCAGTTACACATCGGAGAGATCTACTACCAGCAGGGGCGCGTAAAGGATGCGCTGCGTGCGTACAAGAAGGCGCTCAACGACGCCCCAGAAAGCTCGGACATTCATCGCAAGATGGGGCGTGCGCACTTTGATGACGGCAAGTACGACGAGGCGATCAAGGAATTCAACACGGTCATCAACATGGAGGGGGACGACCCAAAGACCCTCGCAATGCTCGGCCGCGCCTACGCCGCCAAGCGTGATTGGGGGCAGGCCATGCGTTCCTACGAGCGCGCCCTCGAAATGGACGAAGAGGACGCGAAGATTCGGGTGGAGTTTGCCAACGCTTTACTC
Organism: uncultured Bdellovibrionales bacterium; assembly: GCA_964468125.1. Classification (GTDB taxonomy): domain Bacteria; phylum Myxococcota; class XYA12-FULL-58-9; order XYA12-FULL-58-9; family CAYXVF01; genus CAYXVF01. Next base: position 38,326 of record CAYXVF010000018.1, read on the forward strand.
GAGCTCAATTACTCGAAGCGCGCGGTAGAGGAGATGAAGAAGGCCACCCAACTGGCGCCGAACAAGGCCGAGGCTTGGGTTGGCCTCGGTTCCATCAACCTGCGCCAGGGCAAGCTCGGCGACGCGGAGTCGAACTTCAAAAAAGCCGTCGAGCTCGCCCCGGACTACCCGAACGGATACGTCGGGCTCGCCGGGGTACTCGGAGCGCGCAACGACACGAAAGGGCAGATCGAAAACCTGAAGAAGGCGCTCGCGATCGACCCGAAGAGCGCTGAAGCGCACATGGAGCTCGGTCTCGCGCTCTACACCGAGAAGAAGGCGCGTGACGCGATCCGGCGGCTCCAGCGCGCTCTCGAGCTGGACCCAGACCTCGCAAAAGCGGCATACTATCTCGGATTTGCGTACTTCAACCAACGCGACGAAGGGAACGCTGTGGAAGCCTTTGAGCAGGCAGCCACGATCGACCCGGACTATGCCGAGGCTCACTACCAGCTCGGCCAAATCTACGAGAAGCAGGGAAAGAAGGACCAGGCGATCGCTGCCTACCGGGCGGCCGTGAAGGCCAAATCCGACTACACCGACGCCGTTCTCGCCTTGAAGAAAATCGCACCGGACACCTCGGCACCCAAATGAGTGACGGGCTCGCATCGAGCCTCGAGCGGAACTATGAGCGAAAACGACAACGTTGACCGCCGCCGGTTCCTCCTCTTCATGGGAGGAGGCGTGGTCGCTGCCGGGGGCGCGGTTGCGCTCTATCTAGAGAACCGTGAGAAGGCACCCTCAGTCGATGTGACCGTGGTGCCTCTAGAGGAACGCGCGAAGCCCCTCGGCTCGGACCTCGTGGTGGAGCGCAACGCGGTTCTACCCTTGCAGCACGTCGCGACGCTGACCGCAGTGATGGAGACGATTTATCCGAGCGGCCCAGAAGGTCCGGGCGCAGTCGACGTTGGTGCCTTCGACTACGTGATCGAACAGCTCCGGCGGCGCGACATGCAGGGGGCGCGTCGTATTCTGATGCGCGGCGCGGCGCAGGCGAACCGCGTGTCGGTCACTCGCCACAACGCGGGTTTTCTGAACTGCGATGCGGACCAGCGGCACGACGTCCTGCAGGCGATGTACGACGGCGAGGGTGCGCGCGGAGCCTTCATTCCACGCGAATTCGTTCAGTTCATGGTGGCGCTGACACTCGAGGGCATGTTCACGCACCCGGTCTACGGCGGCAACCGCGACGGGGCGGGCTGGAATCTCATTGGTTACGACGGGGCGTGTACCGCTCCCACCTTGAAGGCGCCCCTGTGAGCACGATTGAAACGGACGTGGTGGTCGTTGGTAGCGGCGCAGGAGGCGCACCGCTCGCGCTCACCTTGGCGCGCGCCGGGGTCAACGTCGTGATCCTCGAGCGTGGGCGCTGGTACAAGAAGGAGGATTTCCACTACGACGAGCTCGGTGTGGCGCGTCGCAACTTCCTCGTTCCCTCGGCGCGAACGGACCCGCACATCGTGCTCGAAACGGGGCGAGAGCCCGCTCGCACGAACGAGGGCTGGATCGCCATCTGCGTTGGCGGGGGCACAGTTCACTGGAGCGGCTTCGCCTATCGCTTTCGCCCGGAGGACTTCCAGATCCGTGACATTCTCGGGCCCATCACGGGCGCCAACCACGCGAACTGGCCGATCACCTACGATGAGCTCGAGCCGTACTACGCGATGGTCGACCGGGAGGTTGGCATTACGGGGCCGGACGATGAGGGTGACCAGGTCGGGCCGCGCTCGAGCGGTTACCCTCTTCCTCCGGTGGTGACCCATCCTGCCGGTACGCTGCTCGACGAGGCAGCAAAAAAGCTCGGCGCGCGCTGCACGATCACGCCGCGGGCGGTGCTGAGTCAGCCTTATCAGGGGCGCGAGGCCTGTCGCTACCACGACGTGTGCGGCAGCTTTGGCTGCAACGTCGGGGCCAAGGGCAGCACGATGGAGGCCCTGATTCCGAAGGCCGTCCAGACCGGCAAGTGCAAGGTCATCGCCGGCGCGCGTGCCCATCAGATCGAGACGGATGCCACGGGAAAGGCGACTGGCGTCGTCTACCGCGACTTCAACGACATCGACCATCGCGTCAAGGCGCGTGTCGTGGTCGTCGCGGCCTCGGCGGTCGAGACGGTCCGCCTGCTCCTGATGTCTTCGAGCGAGGCGCATCCCGGTGGCATCGGCAACGCAGATGGTCAGCTGGGTCGCAATTTCATGTTCTCGACCCTGTCCAAAGCGCATGGATCGTTCGATTACACGAAGAACGAGAAGTGGCGAGAGGTCTTTGCGCCGAAGGCGCCGTTCCTCGGCCGTTCGACGGCATCGTTTTATATGCCTCGTGACGAGAAGGCAGGTGTGATCAAGGGGGGAGGCTTGGGCTTTCTCTTTCCGGCGGGTGGGCCCGTCTTTCAGAGCGAAATCGTCGCAGAGAAGGGGGAGGGGCTCACCTTTGGAAAGGCCCTCAAGGAGCGTCTCGCCCACTACTGGACCGAACAGCGTCAGATCGACTGCGAGACGTTTGGCGAGTACCTGCCAAACGATGGCACCCGCGTGGATTTGGATCCAACGATCGCCGACGAGCTCGGTTTTCCCGCCGCACGGATCCTGATCGACCGGCACCCGCAGGACCTGGTCGTTTCCGAGTACCTGGGTCAGCGCGGCGCCGAGCTCTTGGACGCCGCCGGCGCTCAGGAGGTCTGGATCTCGAACCTGGGGGGAAGCACCAAGCATCTCCCGATGGGCGGCTGTCGAATGGGTAATGACCCAGAGAGCAGCTACGTCGACCGGAGCTGCCGTGTGCACGGTGCACCGAACGTCTTCGTCTCCGATGGGTCGGTGTTCCCGTCCTCTGGCGGTTGGCCTCCGACGATGACGATCATGGCGAACTCCTTCCGCGTCGGGGAGGCGATCACCCAGGCGCTCGAGCGCAAAGACCTCTAACGGTCACTCGCTGTCTGGCACCGGCTCGAGCACCGATGCGTCAAAGGCGGGGAGGGGGATCAGGTCGACGTTGAAGTCACCGATGCCGTGAAACGACGTGCCGTCAGCGTTCTTCCGCGTGTAGGTGAACCAGCCCGCAGCACCGAGGTTCGTATTCTTGCCGCTCGCACTGTAGCCGAGCTGGAATGGATAGCTGCCGTTCGAGGGACGCAGCACGAAGCGGACTTCATCGCCTCGGTCGTTCTCCATCGCCGCTTCGCCGAAGTAGAAATAGAGCCAGCGCTCGACGATGGCGTCCGGCTGCGCCCCCCGGTCGAGCTCCCGTTTCGGGCCGCCCGTGCCGACCCCCGCATCGCCCTGACCGCGGTAGACGAGCGGCACGTTCACGACCCAGCGCTCGCCTGCGGACGGCCCGTCGCTCACCACCGCCGTGCCCCGAAGGGACGAATTCAGGCCATCCACCCGGAAAAAGGCGTCGTCCAGAAAGTGAAGGCGCACCTGCTTTTTTGAATCGCCGTCATCGAGGCCCTTGAACCAGATCGCGTGACCACCCGCGGCCCCGCCCACGGACGGGTCCGCCAAGGCAGCCTCCGCGCGAAACAGCAACGAGGGGTCGGAGGCGGTGACTGCGACGAAAGCGAGGATCCACATGTGTCCTGCGAGTGTTCACCCGGCCGACGCCGGGAGCACGCCCAAAGATGTAAAAGTTCCCGGCGTTCACCGGTTGTTGAAGGGAAATGTGAGATATGGCTCAATCCGGCCTCCACCCGCACCGCCTGTCCTCACGAGGTCAAAGAATGAGCTGCGAATACCGTTTTGGGTTGAGCGTCACGCTTTCGCTCGCGCTCCTAACATCGGCCTGTGGCGGCGGCGGCGGCGGTGGGGGGCCGGGCGCCGATGGCAGCCGCTGCGAGCTCTTGGAAGGGGACCTGGTGCTCAGCGAGTTCCTCTCGGACCCGGAGGACCTCGTCGATCCGGACACGAGTGTCATCTCCGACGCCCCTGAGTGGATCGAGATCTTCAACGCGAGCTCCGAAGCCAAGACCCTCGCAGGGCTCACACTCCTCGTCGCGGGCAGCGGGGACCCGCGGGAGTACACGGTGAACGTCGATGCGACGCTCGAGGCCGGTGGCTACTTCGTGGCCGGAGGCCGTGACAGCGAGGGGTTCGACTTCGTCGACTTCAGCGCCGCCTTTCAGCTCGCAAACGGCGGCGGCGTCATTCAGCTGCAGTGCGGCGAGACGCTCGTCGACCTGCTCGCTTACGGCGACCGAGGAGCGCTGCCTGCGCCGCAGAAAGGCACGAGTCTCGCCTTCGATGGCGCTCAGGCTCCGAGTGCGCTGCTCAACGACGAAGCGAGCAGCTGGTGCGCGGGCCGGGAGAGCTACGACGGCGCGAACGACGGGACCCCAGGCGAAGCCAACGGGGTCTGCGGCTTCGTGGCGTGTCTCGATGGAGGCACTGAGCGGCAGGTGATGGCCCCCGCGGCCGGCGCGCTTCTCATCACCGAAGTCTACGCCGACGCGATCGGTGCCGATGCTGGCAAGGAATGGGTCGAGGTCTACAATGCCTCCTCCGAGGCCTTGGACCTCAACGGGATCCGCCTCGTGAATACCGCCACGAACACGCGCGAGGCGACGGTGACGGATGAGAGTTGTCTCTCGTTGCCTGCTGGCGCCTATGCGGTGATCGGCGGAAACGCCGTGACCGCGGAAAACGGTGGGGTCGTCGTGGATGCGGTCGCGCCTGAGCTTCTCTCCTCGAATCTCTACAACGAAGAATCGACGCTGACCCTGTTCTCCGGATCGGTCGAGGTCGACAGCGCCGTCATTCCAGATCCGATGGAGGGGCGGGCTGCTTTCGTTGGAGAGCTCACCCCATCTGGGAACGACAGCGCCGACTCCTTCTGTTTCTCGGAGGTGAGCGGGATCTTCGAGGGATTTGGCAGTCCCGGCTCGGCAAACGGGACCTGCAGCGGCGGCACCGAGCGCTGCATGGCGAGCGGCGGCGAGCGCGACACGATGACGCCCGCCGTCGGGGAGCTGATCATCAGCGAGGTCTTCGCCAACCCCAGCGGTGACGACGGCAACAAGGAGTACATCGAGCTCTATGCGACCGCGGCCGTGGACTTGAACGGCCTCGTCATTACTGCGGACACAGGCACGAGCGACCGTTCCGCAGCGCTCATCTCCGCCGACTGTCTCGAGGTGAGCGCCGGCACCTACGTCGTGATCGCAACCGGTGCGGATCCGCTCACGAACGGCGGATTGACTGCGGACTTCGTGATTCCACAGGGCGCGTCGTATTTCTTCAACGGCGACGGCCAAACCGTCGCGATCGAGCTCGCTGACGGGTCGGTCCTCGATTTCGCCGTGATCCCGAGCGGTGGGACGGGGGTTGCGGTGAGCACGAACGTTTCACCACCGACCCTCATGGGAAATGACACGAAAACGGGTTGGTGCCTCGAAGCGACGACGGGACTTTTTGATGACATCGGATCGCCAGGCGCCGCTGCTACGTGCCAGTGATGCGAGCCTCTGTGGTGCTGGGTCTCGGACTCGTCCTGGGCTGCGGAACAGAGGTGCAACGCTGTGGTCCGAATCGAGCGACGGTTGAACGCGTGATCGACGGTGACACGGTGGAGCTCGGAGGTGGCCTTCGCGTCCGCTACCTGTCAATCGATGCGCCCGAAGTCGGGAGCAACGCGGAGTGTTTTGGTCCGGAAGCCGAAGCGCAGAACGCGGCGCTCGTGGATGGTGAGCCGGTGACCCTCGAATATGACGATCGCTGCGAGGACGACTTTGGACGTCTTCTGGCGTATCTCTACCTGGGCGAGCGCATGATCAACGAGGTTCTGCTGGAGCGCGGCTTCGCGCGCTTCGCCTCGATCCCGCCGAATGATGCCCATGACGCTCGCCTTCGCGCCGCTGAGCAGTCCGCGCGCGACACGTCCGCCGGTTTGTGGGGGGCGTGTCGATGAAGCGGTGCGTGCTCCTCGTTTGCATCCTTCTCCTTTGCTCAGCTGTCGCTCACGCACGGGAGTTTGACACTGAAATCATCGTCGACAGCATCGAAGACCTCTACGCCTACGAGGAACGGGGTGAGCTCACGCTCGCCGACGTGGAGACGTTGAGTGGCTTTCTCGTGCGTCCCCTCGACCTCAACCGTGCGGACCGAAACATCCTGTTCGAGCTTCCTGGCATTAGCAATGTGCTCGCGAGCGCGATCATTCGCTACCGGGCGGAAAACGGCGATTTCGATTCAGTCGACGCGCTCGGCAACGTACCCGGCGTTCAGGAAATCATCCTGCTGCAGGTGCGCCCCTTTCTGACGATCAGCGAGCTCGCCCCGGAGGAGCCGGAGGGTTTTCTCGAGGAGAGCGGGCTCACGGGTACGTTCCGGACGGGGATGCAGTACCGTACGGGCTTCATCGCGCCCTGGGACGATCTCGAGCGCGAGATCGACGAGGTCGAGGAGCGTGAGCTCGGCCCCCAGGGATACCTGCAGCTCGCGGGCAACGGATTCACCTACTTCGGCGCGGGAGCTTTGCTGACCTACCGGCGAGGCATCGACATCGACTTTGACCCGACTGCATTTGAGGGGGGGACCTTCGTCAGCGCCGCGGGTCCGAACAACCGAGTGCGTTTCGATCAGGCGTACCTCACCTCCACCTACGGGGGCGTGAATGTGATTCTCGGCAGCTACACGGCGGGGTTTGGCGAGCGCGTGACGTTCAACACCAGTCGCTATCAGCTGCCAAACGGGTGGTACCCGAACGTGGTGTTCACGGAGGACAACGAACGTGGCGCCGTGCGAATCCGCGATCGGCTCTTCGGAATCGCAGTGCAATACGACGGCTTCAATCTCGGTCCCGACGCCTGGCTGGAGGCGACGATCTTTGGTTCGTCGAACGTACTCGATCTCTCCCAGCAGGATTTCGCTTATGGCGGCACGAACCCGCTTCCCTGTTCGGATGATGTGACCACCCGAGGCACGAGCCCGACCACCGGTAACAGCACGACGGTGACTCTCTATAGCTGCGGAGAGCCAGAGCTCGACGACCTCCGCGAGTCGCTCGACCGACGTGCGGAGAGCGCCGATTTCATCGTGGATGGCCAGTTGCGTTCGCAGCGGATCTACGACGCGAATCTCAGTGTCACCGATATCGATGAGGCGCGCGCCGGAGACTTTCGCTTCGAGCAAATCCGTCGCGCCTATCGTGAAAATCTCGTCGGTGGCAATGTCACCCTCCACTACACGGACGCCTTTCAATGGGGCGTGACATCCTACGTCGGTCAGACGCGTTTTCAGCTCGACGATGAAGGGAATCCGAACTTTGCGTATTCGAACAGCGCTGGCTTTCCGCGCCAGGAGCTCGGTGACTACGGAGCCACGGGAACGCACATGCGCCTCGTTGGTGATCGATTCGATGTGGGTGCCGAGTACGCCTATACGTTCGCGGGCAACGGCGGGAGCGGATTCCTTCTGCGTGCGAACGTCGAGCCCCTCGACTGGCTCGAGGTGCAGAGCTATGCCCGTGTTTACGGAGCGAGCTTCATCAACCCCAGGGCCAATCCGCGCGCGGCCCAGGACGAGGTGTTTGGGCTCGCGGCGCGAAATGAGCGTGGCATTCAGGTGCAACTGCTCGCGCGGCCGGTGTCGCGTCTACGGCTCAGAACTACCGTCGACTATTGGCAGAACCCTGATCAGGTCTTCATCACGCCGGACGGGGTCGTGACCTTTCCACGCAACCAGCTCCTAGACGATCTCTACCTCCAGCAACGGGTCGAATACGCGGTGACCTCGCGCGAGCGGGTCTTTCTGACCGGCGAGTTTCAGGACCGGGTCGTGCGCTCCCTGGACGCGAACGACTCCCGGTACGCCACCGGGGGGGACACCTGCGCACCGGACATTCTGCGCAGCGACAGCAACGCCTTGGGCAACGAATCGGACTGCGCGATCGGTCAGCGCTACAAGTTCTCGCTGGGCCTCACGACCACGCGGATTCCGAGGCTCAGCCTCTATGGGCGCGTCGATCAGCTCTGGCAGAACGATGGCGAGGTCATGGGCGGCGGCGACGCTACCGCGACGTCGGATCCGACGAAATCGGTTAGCTACCGCTTTGTTTTTCGAGCGCGCGCTCAGCCCTGGGAGGGCGGCTCCCTGGTTCTCAACCTCACCTGGCGACCGGAAGACACCTTCGGTCTCGGCGTGGACGACAGCTCCGAATTCCTGATCGCCGACAGCGGCCCGAGCCAGTTCTTCTATCTGGAGGCGCAGCAGGCTTGGGGGGGGCTTCGAGTCAAAGCTCGCTATGGCTTTCAGGACTACCTGCGAAACGACCCGGATCGGGATCTGGACCGCTACAACACCTACCACGTGGGCCGGCTCGCGGTAGAGTTTCGGTTCTGAGCCGCTCCTAGAAATGGTCGTCGGGCGCTTCGAGGGTTTCTTGGACCACTTCGCCGAAGGTGCATTTCGCTCGGTAGGTCGGTCGCGCCGCCTCTCGTTCGTCGGGGAGCGAGGTGTACTCGTTTCCGTTCACCCAGAACTTCGAGCCGTCTGGCGCCACGACGATCTCGATGTCGTCGCCTACGATGCTCTCGGCGACGTAGTCGTAGACTCGGGCGTCCGCGCCGCCGGTGATGTAGACGTCGCCGTAGCCCTTCAGTCGGTCGTAGACGTCCGCGTCGGGGTGCCCGTAGGTGTTCTTCCCGGTGGAGAAAACCGAGACCATCGGATGTAGCACCTGCGCAAAACACGGGTTTGTGCTGTAGCGGGAGCCGTGGTGATCGACACGATAGACCTCCACGGGGCCGACGAGCTCGGCGACCGGTGACTCGATGTCCGTGTAGAGCTGGGCCCGACCACCGAAGCTGCGCAGCACGCTCATGCCACTCAGATCCCCGGCGCTGAAGAGCTCGAAGTCGCCTAGGCGCATGACGAAGCCGACCGAATAGTCGTTCTCACTCGGTGGCGTATCGGCGATGAGAGTTGGAAACTGGGCGCGAAGCTTTTCGAGATAGCCGTTGCCAGAGACGGAGACGATTTCAATTTCCAGTCCATCGCCCATCTCGATCTTGTCGCCCGGTCGGACGATCTTTCGCTGTCTGACCGCCCCTACGGACATCCAGCGCTTGACGCCCGCGTCGAATTGACGCTGAACCTGCGTCACGTTTCCGAGGCTGAAGTTGCCTCGGTCGAGCACGGTGTCGATGGTAACGCCCGAGCGCTCGACCAGCCCAAAGATTCCCGCTGGCGTCTTGTTGTGCCGGAGACCGCCAGGAATGCCGATGTGGTCCTGGTGGTAGTGAGAGATCATGAAATAGTCGAGATCGCGTCCACCGAGGATCGCGTCGAGGCGAGGCGGGATACGGCGCGAGGCGAGCCTGCGGTCGTATTGACTCGAGCCCGCGTCGACGAGCATGGAGCGGCCCGCATAGTGAATGAGCGTCGCGTCCGCCTGACCCACGTTGAAGACGATGATGTGGAGCGCCCCATCCGCAGCGGTGGGCAACCCGGGTCGGTCGCTGCCGCGGCCTGCGCACGCAGAAAGGGCCAGCAGCAGAATGACGCGTGTGCACTCGCGCATGACGCTCAGGCCGACACGCGGTCCGGAGCAGGGGAGGCTTCATCGTCCGGTGCGGGCAGGGCGCCGGGAACGATCGCCGGAAGGCGCACGGTGACGGTCGTGCCTTCGCCCTCGCGGGAGGTGATGTCGATTCGGCCGCCGGCGGTCTCGATGATCCGCTGCGAGATTGCGAGGCCCAAACCCGTGCCATTGGGCTTGGTGGTGAAGAAGGGCACGAAGATGCGCGCCAGATCTTCTCGAGGAATGCCGGGACCGCTGTCGCGGACGCGAAGATAGACCTGCGCGCTGTCGAGGGACGGCGGCCCACGTTCTTCGGCGTCCATGGTGTGCGTGACACCGGTGGAGACCGTGATCACACCGCCTTCGTTCATCACCTGGATCGCATTCAAGATGGTGTTGAGGAGGACCTGCTTGAGCTGCTCCGGATCCACGTTGACCTCGGGGAGGTCGTGGGCGAGATCGAGCTGGAGTCGCACCCGCTCCGGGACCACGTCGACGGAGAGAATCCGAGTCGTGGCGCTCACCACATCGTTGACATTGGTTGGCGCTGGGTTGCCACGATAGGGACGGGCGTATTCGAGAAACTGCGAAAGGACGCCGTTCAATCGGTCGACCTCTTCGAGGATCACCTGAAGAAAATCGTTCGACTCGTCGTCGAGCTCTGAGTCGTCGATCATTTGCGCCGCCCCTTTGATGGCGCCCAGCGGATTGCGGATCTCGTGGGCCATGCCCGCGGCCATTTCACCGAGTGCCACCAGGCGGTCCCGCTCCCGGCGCTTGTCGTAGACCTTCGAGCTCTCGATCACTGCGGAGCAGGCTTCGGCGACGGTCATCAAGAGCGTGACCTCCTCCGTCGAGTAGATCTCCGAGAGCTGCTCACTTCCTACCGTGAGAAAGCCGACGAGCCGATCGTCGATCAAGAGCGGCAGCACGACGTTGGCCTGCAGAGAGCGCATTGTCGCGATGGCCTCACCGGTGCGTTCGAGCTCCCGTTGAATGCTCGGCTCGCCCCCGGTGAGCTGGGCCGGGAGCTCCTGGTAGCGCTCCGAGAGCTGTTCCAGGAGCGTGGGCCGTTGCTCGCGACGCAGGACCTGAAGCAAGACCGGGTGATCGGTGAGACTGAGGGTTTGCGGTGGGCGCGTGCCGCGATAGCCGATGCAGCGAAAGGTCGTCTCTCCCTCCTCGGCGAGGTACATGGTGACGTGCGGCGCTCCGCCGGACTCGTAGAGCTCGTCGACGACGCGCTTCGCCATGTCGTCGATGCTCATGGGCCGGCGCAGGGTGGTGGTGAGCGCATGGAGCCGCCGGCGCAGGGCGAAACGCTCGCGAAAGAACAGCTGCGCGGTGACTTCTTCCACGTAGGGGCGAATCGGATCGTAGATGATCAGAATGACGAAGCTCGCGACGACGGTGTTGAAGAGCCACAGATAGGGCTGGTCGCGGCCGACCCACACGACGAGGACGGAGTAGAGGGTGGCCAGGATGACCGTGAGGACTCCGACCGTCGCGGCTTTGCCCATGAACTCGACCACGTCGATCACCCGGCGAGCGACGATCGACTGGTAGAGGAAGTAGAGGTAGAGCGTTGCGGCGATGTGGCCGAACCCAGCCGCGGTTTCGCCCCCGGGGATCAGATCGGCAGCGGCGAGGAGGGTAGCGGCCGCTCCGCCGTAGAACAGGTAGCTCAACCGCTTTCGTTGGGGAACGTCGCGGGCGCGGCGCATCGCCTGAAAGAGGGCGTAGAGGACCACCGAGAGCGAGCCCAAGACGTACACGCCGACCAGTGCTCGAACGAGGGTGGCGCTCTCCCACTCCACGGCAAAGATCAGGCCGACAAAGAGCGCGGAGATCACCACGTAGAGCCGATTGACGTTGCGCCGGACCATCGAGTCGTCGCGCAGGAGCTCGCGGAAGAACGTCAGAGCGAGAGGCGGGACGAGGACCGCGGCCGCCGCCTGCAGCTGAGAGAACCGGGTCCCGAAGTAGGGCAGGGCGATCGACGCTGCGTGCCAGAGAAACAGCGCGAAGGAGAACAGGGAGAACGTGAGGTAGAGCCGTCGACGTCGACGGCGAAAGAGGATCACGATCGCCACCGTCGCCGAGACGATGCTGCCCAGGATGGCGCTGGAGACTCCTACGCTCATGCGCCCGAGGCTATCACGGCGGCGTCGTGGAAATCAGCCGATCCGCAGCTCGCGAACGGTCTCTTCCCGGTCGAGGTGTGTATTGGGTCGGGGCACAGCCTGGTCGCTCTGGACCCGTTCCCGGATCCATTGGCGACGTTCACGGTCGAGCGCGGCGTAGAGCTCCTCCGGCGTGCTCGCGATCGCGTCGCAGCCCGGGAGGTCCGGAAGGTGGCCGTAATAAAAGCCCTGCGGGGTCATGATGATCTCGACCGGATACTGGAGGCGCAGGTAGTGCCGCAGGCGACGCCCAAAAAACGGCCGATTGAACGGCATTTCATTTCCTCCCATCGAAGGGTCCATGCGCGAACCGCGGGGGGCTGCGGAGACGTGCTCGGTGCTTTTCGCGCACCGGCCCGGCGCCGTTGCGTCTTTTAGGGCTCGCCTCTAGCAACGTGGTCGCAAGCCCCGCTTGAGTCTCCGCCGGAACCTCGGCACCCTCGGGTTCCTATGGAAAACGCCCTCAAAGCCCTCCTGGACGTCATGGGTCACGGCGAGCGGCTGACCGCGCGTCCGGGCCGGGTTCTCCTCGATCGTTCCAGCGGGACCGATCCGGTCGAGGTGGAATGGAGCGCGGATGCGCACGCTCAGGCGCTCGAAGCACTCACTGAGCCGATCTCAATCGATGGGGTTCAGGCTTTCGCGGTTCGGGGCACGGTGGTCCTGGTGCGCGCCCCGGACCCGAATCGCCGGATCGCGGACCTGGCGGCGGAAGGCGTGCTTTCGGCCATCGCCGCCCGCACTCTCGACGCGGCGCTCGAGGTCGGCCGCAACGTGTTGGTCGCCGGCGCTTGGCCTGAGGCGAGCGCGGTGATGGCCGCACTCACCGGCGGGGGGCGACGCCCGGGAGCGCTGCTCGACCCGACCACTGCGCCGCCCGCGAGCTGGGTACAGGTCGCGAGCCCCGCGGACCTGGCGCTCCTGAACCCGGACCGTGTCTGCCTCTGGCAGACCCCCCCGCAGCACGTGGTGCCCTTCGCGTCCTGTGCCCGATCGCTCGTTGCGTGGATCGGCGCGTCGCGCCTCGACCGCGCCCTGGTCCGATACGAGGCAGCGATCGAGGGCGCCTCGCCGCGGAGCAACGCGCAGATGCAGGTCCTTGCCGGACTCGACGTGATCGTCACCGTACAGCGGTCGAGTGACGGGCCGCGGGTCCGGGAGATCGCGGAGCTCGTCATGATGGATGATGGCTATCGCCCGCACCTGCTCTTTGCCGGCGGCGCGCCACCGATGCAGAACACCCTCGTCCCCGTCGAGCTGCCGACCTTTGCGCACGAGCTGCGCGTCGCGGGACACGGGGTGCTCGCCGAGGAGCTCGAAGCCGCGGTCGGAGAGGTGCCTCCACGTCCTCCCCAGGCTGCGCCCGCGCCGCCCATGCGGAGCGCATCGATCGAAGCCGCAGTCGCTCCATCGCGCCCCGGGCCAGCGCCCACGCCCGTCCAGACTGCGATGAGCGTATTCTCCCGGCCTCTCGACGCGGGGGAGATGGAGGACCTGCGCGAAGCGACTCCTCCCGGTTGGGAGCTCGACCAACTCGGCGACGAGGATCTTCCTCAGGAAGACTACGGCGAAGGCAGCGCGGACGACGCGGCCATGGCTGCCACCTACGGACTTGCACCGCCGCCTCGACCCAAGGGAGTCAGTGGCGAGAGCTTTGACGACATCCTGAAGAAGATGCGAGACGGCGAGCTTCAGGACCGAGACGAGTGAGCGAAGCGACCGAAGCCCCTTCCATATGGGCCATGGTGGGCCTGGTGCTCGCGATCCTAGGTTGGCTCATCACCCAAGCGGGTTTTCCGCCGATCACCGGTGAGCCGGCGTTCGAGCTCACGCAAGAGTCTCGAATGACGCTGCGCTACGCGGGTGTTGTGGTGATGTTCGCGGGTCTCGTGCTCGCGGCACTTTCGCGCCTGCGTTTCCCTCTCGGCGTGTTCGCGGCGGGCGTAACGCTGAATCTCGCCGCCGAGGCGGGGTTCGTCACGCCGCATCATCTCGGAATCCTCGGCGTTTGCGCCGCCCTCCTCGGTTCTCTCTGGGCTTCGCGCCAGGTGCGAGAAGGCATGCAGAACGGAGCCAATGAGTAGCGCTTCTTTTGGTCAGTAGAAGTCTATGGCGATGCCGGTCTGCCAATAAATGTCGCTGAAATCGAGCTTGGTCTCGTCGAAGCCATCCGCGTGTCCCTCGAAGAACACGTAGTTGCTGGCGATCTGCTTAGGATTCATCGATGCCGACGGTGGAGCTCGGAAGAAGCTCGAGCGTACAGCTCACGACCTCCGTGCCGTCGGAGCAGCGGCGGGTGCGGCCTTTGATGCCCCAATAGCCGATCGACGGGGTGGCGCCGAGCAGGCCCGCATAGTTCAGCGCGTAGTAGCGTTGCAGAGCTTCTCGTCCCGCCCTTTGGCGTCCGCGTTTCGGGGAAAGTTGAAGGGCACCTCGGTGACGAGCGGGTCGCCGCGATTGAGAACCGTCGACTCGACGGCTCCGACGAACGCCTGGGGCGTGTCGAAGGTGCGCGACGTGAGCTCAGCCGCCGCGCCGGCGGAGGTGCGTGGTCAAACGGAGGTAGAGAGGTGCCGCATCATAGCTCTTGGACCAGCCGATCTGTCCCCAATGATCGCTCTCGATTCGCTCGAGAACCTCGCCCCACTCCTGCGATTCGGCGGGGACGACTCCATCGTTTTCTCCCCAGGCCGCGAGCACGCGATGGAGCGGTTTGAGCACCGGATGGGTCGGGGTGGAGGGTCGGATCGCCGCAACCACCGAGTAATAGCGGACCCGGCGGTGGTTCGGGATCTCCTCGTTGAATCGAGCGGCCGCGGCGCTGGTCAAGTCGTCGAGCGCATCGGCCCCCACGCGCTTGAGAAGCGGAGAGATGAGGCGTCCCATGTCCGCGGCGGGGGTACCGCGATGGGGCGTGCCGATGGTCGTGAGTGTCCGTACCCGCGCGGCCAAACCCAAGCGGTCGATCGCATACCGTGCGTCTAGGCCTCCCATGCTGTGAGCGATCAGGTGTACCCGGTGAGCGGGAAGCGCGTTCACTGCCTCCGCGAGGGCCGCCGCCCGAGCGACGATTGACCCCACCGGAGGCAGCGCTGGCGTGTAGACCAGCACCCCTGCTCGTTCCAAGGCATCCCTCGCGGAGCCAAAATAACGAATCGGCTTGCCCACGCCGATTTCATCGAAGCCGAGGAGCCCATGAATGAGAACCACCGGGCAGCGTGGTCGTGGACCTCGCCAGGGCGCCCGCCGCCAGAGGATGAGCCCGAGAAGGCTCAGGAGCGCCACGGCGAGCGCGATCTGTACGATGACACTCACGGGCCCGATGCGTGTTCCGCCACGAACTCGCGCAAATATTCGGCGGTGGCGCTGCGTTTGCGCTTCATCAGGTCGAGCGGGTGTCCGCGGGCGACGACCTTCCCGCCCTTCGCGCCACCGTCGGGCCCGAGGTCGATGACCCAGTCGGATGATGCGATCACCGGAAGGTTGTGCTCGATGACGACCACCGTGTGCCCCTTGTCGACCAATTCGTTGAGCACGCGTACGAGCCCTGCCACGTCGGCGGCGTGCAGGCCGGTGGTGGGCTCGTCGAGAATGAAGAGCGTCGAGCTGCGCGAGCCCGCGCCCATTTCCCGCGCGAGCTTGATCCGCTGTGCTTCTCCGCCGGATAGGGTAGGGCTCGGTTGTCCCAAGGTCAGATAGCCGAGACCGATCTCGCAGAGGAAGCTGACGTAGCTGTGAATGTGTGGGATCGGGCGGAAGAACACCTCTGCCTCGTCCAGATTCATTCGAAGCACGTCAGCGATCGTTCGACCCTTATAGCGGACGCTCAGGGTCTCCTCGTTGTAGCGCCCGCCTTTGCATACTTCGCAGAGAACGTGCACGTCGGGGAGGAAGCTCATTTCGACGCGGCTCTCCCCCTGCCCCTGACAGGCTTCGCAGCGGCCACCCTTCACGTTGAACGAGAAGTGGCCGGGTGACCAGCCGCGTGCCCGCGACTCCGGCAGCTGGGCGAAGAGCTTGCGAATGTCGTCCCAGAACCCGACGTAGGAGGCGGGGATCGAGCGCGGCGTCTTGCCGATGGGGGATTGATCCACCTCGACTACGCGTTCGATCTCTCCGAGCCCGTCGATGCGCTCGTGTGCTCCGGGGCGTTGAACGCTCAAGCCGAGCTTTCTGCGCGCTCCCTTATAGAGCACCTCACGCACGAAGGTGCTCTTGCCGCTTCCACTCACTCCGGTGACGCACACCAGGGCCTTTCGTGGAATCTCGATGTCGAGGTTCTGAAGGTTGTTCGCGGAGGCTCCGACGACCTCGAGGAACTCGCGGCCACGGTCGCCGCGCCGCTCGGGTCTGAAATCGCCCTGATTGCGCAGGAACGCCCCCGTCTTCGAGCGTTCGTTGTTCATCAGCGTCTCGACCGTACCCTGGGCCACCAACTGTCCGCCGCGGTGTCCACCTTCGGGCCCGAGGTCGACGATGTGGTCCGCGGCGCGCATCGTGTCTTCATCGTGCTCGACCACGAGGAGGCTATTGCCGCGGTCGCGCAGGGCACGAAGCGTGTGCACCAGCTTGCGATTGTCCCGGGGGTGTAGCCCGATGGTCGGCTCATCGAGCACGTAACACGCGCCGGTGAGGTTCGAGCCCAGTTGAGCGGCGAGCCGGATCCGCTGAAGCTCTCCGCCAGAGAGCGTGTCCGCGCGCCGATCGAGGCTGAGATAACCCAGTCCCACTTCCTGGAGAAAGGCGAGCTTCGCGCGGATCTCCGCGACGATGCGATCGCCGATCACCTTTTCGCTCGGTGTGAGGCGAAGCTTGGCAAAGTGCGCCGCCGCGTCGTCGACGGTCATCGCGGTGATTTCGTCGATCGCGAGGCCCTGCACCTGCACCGAGAGGGCCTCCGGCCGAAGTCGCTTCCCGTCGCAGTCCGGGCAGGTGAGCTCTTGAACGAAACCGTCGATCTGCCGCTCCACCGCTGCCCGCCGCGTGCTCATCTTCACCCGCTCGAGCCAGCCGGACAGGCCGACGAACGCCGCATCGCCGTGAAGGAGGCGCTGGAGCTGGCGGTCCGTGAGCGCCTCGATCGGTCGGTCGACCGGGACCTTCGCTGCCTTCGCGAGCTTCAGGAAGCGACCTACATCGACGTTCTTCTTGAAGGCGCCCTTGTGAAACGCTTCGATCGCGCCGTCCGCGAGCGATTTCTTGGGGTGGGTGATCAGGAGCTCCGGGTCGATCTGCTCCACCGAGCCCTTGCCGCTGCAGGTGGGGCACGCTCCGCGGCGAGAGTTGAAGGAGAAGAGGCGCGGGTCGATCTCCAAGGTGCCACCGCGAACGTGCGCCCGATATTCGTAGAGCTCTTCTTCGCCCTCCACCTGGATCATCACCGTGCCGCGGGAGAGGTCGGCGGCGAGTCTGACCGCGTCGTCGAGCTTGCCACGGTTCTTGCCACCGACCTCGAGCTTGGCGCATACGAGCTCGATGTCGTGCTCGCTGTAGCGGTCGAGCTTCGGGATCTTGTGGTGCGTGATCCCGACTACTTCGCCATCGACCCGAACCGACCGGAGTCCGACCTTCAAAGCACGGGTGAACGCGTCTTTGTGAAAGCCCTTTCGTCCGCGTACGACCGGCGCGAGAATGCGGACGGTCTTGCCGGCGAGCTCATCGGCGATGTCTTCGGCGACAGTCTCCGGCGAATCGGCGGGGATTTCCTCGTTGCCGTCTTCGTCGTAGCGCCGCCCGATCTTCGAAAAGAGCAATCGCAGGAAGTGGTACGCCTCGGTCATCGTTGCGACGGTCGAGTTGCGCGCGCCGCGCGTGGTGCGTTGCTCCACCGCGACGGTCGGCGGTACACCAACGACCGCGTCGACGTCTGGACGACTGAAGCCCCCCACGAACTGCCGGGCGTAAGCGGAGAGCGACTCGAGGTAGCGCCGTTGGCCCTCCGCGTGAATGATGTCAAAGGCCAGCGTTGATTTGCCGGAGCCGCTCGGGCCGGTGACGACCACCATCTGATTGCGCGGGATTCGAACCTCGATGTTGCGGAGATTGTGCTCCCGAGCCCCGCTCACCAGCATGTGTCCGTTCGCTTTGAATTTCGCGCGCGAATCGGCGACCGCGAGCATCTCTCCCTTCGAGTAGCCGCGCTCGTAGAGCACCTCTTGCAGGAAGCGAGCGGTGTGGGAGCCCTTGAACCGCGCGACGTCTTCCGGTGGGCCTTCCGCGACCACCGTCCCGCCGCCGTCCGCCCCCTCTGGCCCGAGGTCGATCACGTGATCTGCACATTTGATCACATCGAGATTGTGCTCGATGATCACGACCGTATCGCCCGCGTCTACGACGCGGTTCAGCGCGTCGAGGAGCACGCGAATGTCGTCCATGTGCAGACCCGTGGTGGGCTCGTCAAAGAGGAGGAGCCGCCCTTTGCGACGCTTTTTGCCGGCGGATTCGGCGAGATGGCTCGCAAGCTTGAGACGCTGCGCTTCACCACCCGAGAGGGTGCTGAGCGGTTGACCGAGACGCAAGTAGCCCAGGCCGACCTCCGCCAACGAGGCCAAGGGTCGCGCGACATCGCTGCGGTGCTCGAAGAACTCGCTGGCCTCGGAGACCGTCATGCGAAGAATGTCTGCGACGCTCATGCCACGATAGGTGACCTCCACCACGTCATCGATGAAACGTCGCCCCTCGCAGTCCGGGCAGGGAATCGTCACGTCGGAGAGGAACTGCATCTCCACGCGCTGGTGCCCATCACCGTTGCAGGTGGGGCAGCGTCCGTCGCCCGTGTTGAAAGAGAAGGTCGCGGCGGAGTAGTCGCGCTCGCGACTGAGCGGCGCGCTCGCCAACAACTGGCGAATGCCGTCCCAGGCTTTCGTGTAGGTAGCGGGGTTCGAGCGCGAGCTCGTCGAGACCGGGCTCTGGTCGACGAGGATCACGTCGCTCACGTAGTCTGCGCCCTCGATCGCCTCGCACGCGCCGACAGACTCCACCGCCTGGCCGCGCTGGCGCATCAGATTTGCGTAGAGCACGTCGTGGATTAGGGTCGACTTCCCCGATCCCGACACACCGGTGACGCAGGTCATCACCTTGAGAGGGATTCGAACGTCGATGCCCTTGAGGTTGTGCTCGGTCGCGTTGCGGATCGTGATGGCGCCTCGGCCGTCGGTAGAACGCCGCAGTCGTGGAGGCGAGACCCGTTTCTTGCCGGAGAGATACTCAGCGGTCACCGAGCGTTTGCTCTTCAGCAGCTGCTCGTAGGTGCCATTGAAGAGTAGCTCTCCGCCATGCTCGCCCGCTCCCGGGCCAATATCGATGACCCGGTCCGCTTCGCGGACCACAGCGGGATCGTGCTCGACGACGACCGCCGTATTTCCTTGTTCGGAGAGCCCCTTGAGAATCCGGACCAGCCGCTCATTGTCACGAGGATGGAGGCCGATGGAGGGCTCGTCGAGGACGTAGAGCGTGTTGACGAGCTGAGCTCCGAGAGCGGTCGTGAGGTTGACGCGTTGCGTTTCTCCCCCGGAGAGGGTCCGCGATTGTCGATCGAGGGTGAGGTATTCGAGGCCCACCGCCTTTAGGTACGACAACCGGGCGCCGATTTCTCGAAGGACCGGGCCGACGACGGTCTCCTGACTGTCGCTGAGATTGAGTGTGGCGAACCAATCCGCGGCGTCGCCGACGGTCATGGCCATGACCTGCGGAAGGTTTTTTCCGGCGATGTTCCATTCCTGGCTGCGAGGTTTGAGCCGTGCGCCCTCGCAGTCGGGGCAGGGGACATAGCCGCGGTAGCGCGACAGCAAGACCCGGACGTGCATCTTATATGTCTTGGTTTCGAGCCACTCGAACCAGCCCATCACACCGGGAAAGACGCCCTCCTCCCAGTCTCGCCAGTCGCATTCGCCGTGCATCACCTGCCGCTTGTCTTCGTCGCTGAGCACGGCCCAGGGCACGTCCGTAGGAATGCCCTGACGTTTGGCGAAGCGAAGAAGCTCCCGGTGTTCCCAGGCCCGCGAATCGGTGGACCAGGGTTTGATGGCTTTGGCCTTCAGCGACTTTCGTGCATCCGGGACGACCCTGTCCTGGTCGATCTCGATCACACGTCCGAAGCCGTTGCAGGTCTCGCAGGCTCCGAGCGGGCTGTTGAAGGAAAAGGTGTTTGGAATCGGCTCGACGGCGGTGCGCTCACAGTCATCGCAGCTGAAATCGGCGCTCAGGGTGACGGGTTCACCGAAGCCCCCCTCCGCATCCCCAAGGACGAGTCCAAAGCGTCCGTTGCCGTAGTCGAGCGCTTGCTCGATGCTATCACGCAGCCGCTTCGGTTTGGCGGGGAGCCGGAGCCGATCGATCACGACGGTCAATTCGTCATCGAGCCGTTCCACGTCGACGTCGTCGATCCGGCGAACCTCGCCGTCCAATCGAATGCGGGAGAAGCCGCGTTTCTTGAGGGTGGCGAGCGTTTGCTCCGCGGTGTTCCCCGCGAGGGGGACGAAACGAAAGGTGATGAGCGCGACGCCCGCGGACGGGAGCTTGCCCTGGAGGTCGTCGACGAGTGTGTCGAGGCTTCGATTCACGACCGAACGCCCGCAGTCCGGGCATTCGCGCTCGCCCATGCGTGCCCAGAGCAGCTTCATGAAGTCCGCGAGCTCGGTCATCGTGGCGACGGTCGAGCGCGAGGTTTTGACCGTGTTGCTTTGCTCGATCGCGATCGCCGGTGGGATGCCCTGAATTTCGTCGGCGTCGGGGCGGCCCATGCGGTCGAGAAATTGCCGGGCGTAGGCAGAGAAGGATTCGACGTAGCGCCGCTGCCCCTCCGCATAGAGGGTTTGAAACGCCAGCGACGACTTGCCGGAGCCGGACACGCCGGTGACGACCACGAGCTCACCGTGCGGAATGTCGAGGTCGAAACCTTTGAGATTGTTTTGGCGGGCGCCGCGAATGCGGATCTGGTCACCATCGAAGCCCCGAGCGTCGCGTCGAGCGCTCTTGCGGGGCCGCCGCTTCTTGGGGCCGTCGTGGGGGACTGCGGTCATAGCTCGTTTCGACTGTGCGTGAATGCGGCTGTGGGGGAGATAAGGATTTGCACGACGCGCTGCAATGGTTTCGGCCTTCGGGCGAG
>CAYXVF010000018.1:59263-71170 GCA_964468125.1 uncultured Bdellovibrionales bacterium
TGATCCTGATCAAATTGCGCCAAAAAAGGCGCCTCGGGAATCTGGACTTCTGCGCTGGATTGGTGTGAATGGCGGCGAAAACTGGACGCCAGATCGGTGCTGATTGCGCCGGTCGGGGAGGGAAGTCATGTCCACGTTGACTCGTCAATTTGCTCGTCTTCGCCCGTTTACCCGGGCCTGTGCCAACACGACTCTCACCGTCATTGCCGTTGCTGGCGGCGCGTCGTTCCTTTTCGGGACCTACGCCATCTTTCAGCATGAAGCGGTGATCGGGATCTTTGCGGTCCCCTTGGGGCTGTCGAGCTGCGTGCTCGCCATCGACGAGATCCGCCGCAACTGCGCCGGGCGCTGAAGCGCCGTCAATCGAGGAGCAGGTCCGCTACGGCTCTCGGATTGTCGATGAGGACTGAGTGGCCTGCGCGCGGGATCACCCGGAGACGCCCAGCTTTCTCTGCGGCTCGCGCCATGATCGGCCTATAGTGCGCGTCGTGCTCGCCGACGCCCCAGGTCACGGGCATCGGGAGCTCGCCGAGCGACGGCCAGAGGTCGGGCAGAGCCGCGACCGAGAACGCTTCCATCGCGTCCGCGAGTCCGGACGCCGAGTGACGACGACGGATCGCCCGCGCCTCTGCGACCGCTGCCGCATCCTCGGTGACTGGCTGGAGGAGCGACTGAGCTTCCCAATGCTCCAAAAAAGCCTCGAGACCTTCTCGACGCAGCATCGCGCTCCAGCGCCGATCCGCCGCGAGGCGCTCCTCTCTTTCCTTGGCGTCGCTCAATCCGGGGCGAGCACCGAAGAGCGTGAGGGCGCTGACACGCTGTG
This sequence comes from uncultured Bdellovibrionales bacterium, assembly GCA_964468125.1. Lineage (GTDB taxonomy): Bacteria > Myxococcota > XYA12-FULL-58-9 > XYA12-FULL-58-9 > CAYXVF01 > CAYXVF01. The sequence continues at coordinate 60,087 of CAYXVF010000018.1, forward strand.
GATGAGCGAAGGCGTAGTGGAGGGCGAGCCGTCCACCGAGTGAATAGCCCACGAGGTGGGCGCGACCGCCGAGCTCATCGACCCCACGGCCGATGACCGAAAATGCGTCCGAAAGCGCTTCGGGAGCCACTGCGCCTGCGTGCCCCGGGAGTGCGGGCGCGCTCATCCTTCCGTCCGTAGGAAGGCAGGCGCGCACGGCGCGAAAGCTTTCCGGGGCACCGGTGAAGCCGTGCAAGAGCAGCAAAGAATCCACCGCCAAACCCTATGTGCTGACTCCGCCCGCGCCAAGGCTCCTCTGAGCCAATGCCTCGTCTATCGTGACGCTCGTCTTCTCGATGGAAAGGACCGCACCGATGCGACTCGCAAAGGCAGACGCTCAGAGTCGCCTGTTCGCGATGGAGCAGCGCGTGAGCGCGCGCCGGGGGCCGCCAGCGCGCCTCGCCGGGCTCACCGACTCACTGCAAGAAGGCTGTGACAACGGACACGCACCGAGTTGTTACCGCTTGGCGAGCGCCTACGAGGCGGGGGTCGGAGTCGCGCGGGATCAGAACTGGGCGGTCACGGCCTACGGGACCGCCTGCGCCGCCGGCGACGAATGGTCCTGTTTTCGCCAGGGAATGCTCCTCCTCGAAGGCGAGGTGCAGGTGCGGCCCGCCGAGGCCTATGCGGCGCTGCAAAGCAGCTGCGACGCGGGGGTGGCGCCCGCCTGTCGCACGCTCGCGGAGCGGGCGGCGCGTGGGGATGGCGTCGAGAAGGAGCCCGCACTCGCCGCGGCGCTCTATCAGAAAGCCTGTCTCGAGGCGGACCTGCACGCCTGTGTTTCCGGCGGTCTGCTCTACCGCGATGGGGGGGACGGCCTGCCGCGAAACGGTGAAAAGGCGGTGTTTCTCCTCGAACTCGCTTGCGATGGCGACCTTCCCACCGCGTGCGGCTATTTGGGTGAGATTTTCCTCAAGGGGTGGGGCGTTCCCGTCGATGCGCAACGAGGTCGGGAGCTCATCGGCCGCGCCTGCGACGGTGGGGACTACGGGGCCTGCACCGTCGACGACGCACGTGACCCGTAGTGAAACGACCCGCGATTCAGTTTGAACGGCCGTCGGGTTCACACCGATACAGGCCGACGATTATTCGTTTTTTTGCGCATAGGGGCTAAGTCCAACCGCTCCTCGTGCCGTCGTCTTCTCCTGGGAACAAAGGAGAACGGCGAATGACGACCACGCGATCGATTCTCGCAGCGGACGACGACGAGCTGGTGCTCGCGATGGTGGAGCGCGCGCTTCGCAAAGCGGGCTACGCGGTCACGACGGCGGTCGACGGTGCGAGCGCCCGTGCGCTGCTGGACACGCGTCGCTTCGACCTACTCCTCACGGACATCTCCATGCCCGGCATGACGGGCTTCGAGCTGATGGCCGAGGCCCATGCGCTCGGGATGGTGGGGGCCACGGTCGTGATGACTGGCGAGAGCTCGATCAACACCGCCGTCCGAGCGATGCGGGAAGGGGCGAGCGATTTCGTCACGAAGCCCGTCACGCCTGATGCGATCGTCTCGACCGTCGACCGGGTTCTCGGCACCTCTCTCTCCTGTGAGGGCGATGAATACGCCTCGGCCCGCGCCTTTCGCGAAGCCCACGCACGCGAAATGGTCGGGGAGCACCCGAAGCTTCTCGAGGTTTTTAGCCTCCTCGAACGGGTCGTGGACACGGACTGCAACGTGCTGATCAGCGGTGAGAGTGGCACGGGGAAAGAGCTCGTCGCCAAAGCCGTTCACGATGCGAGCGAGCGACATGAGGGTCCGTTTGTGACGGTCAACTGCGCGGCCATTCCCGCGGAGCTGATGGAATCGGAAATCTTCGGGCACGCCAAGGGTGCGTTCACCGGTGCCACTGAACGTCGGCTCGGAAAGTTCGAGGCGGCCGACGGTGGCACGCTGTTTCTCGATGAGATCGGAGAGATGGATCTGGCGCTCCAGTCAAAGCTGCTTCGCGTGATCCAGGATCGTCAGTTCACGCCGGTGGGCGAGCACCGCTCGCGGACCGCCAATGTCCGAATCGTGGCCGCAACGAACCGAAACCTCGAAGCGGAAGCGCAGGCCGGGACCTTCAGACTGGACCTCTATCATCGTCTCAACGTGATCCCCGTGGAGTTGCCTCCACTGCGGGAGCGGAGCAGCGATGTGGGGGCGCTCGTTCAACACTTCGCCAAGCTCACCGCGGCCCGCTACCGCCGACCGGTCGTAGGTGTCAGCGACGAGGCACTTCGCCTCCTGGAAGGGCACAGCTGGCCAGGAAACGTGCGCGAGCTGCGCAACTTGGTCGAACGGCTGGTGATCCTCAAGAAGGACGAAACTCCGATCGGAGTGAAGGAGTTGCCCGCGTCGTTCCAGCAGGTCCGCGTGAGCCAAGCCTTTGGCGCCCTTCGCCTGCCGGAAGCGGGTATCGACCTGCGAGGGACTCTCGAGAAGATCGAGTCTCAGCTGACCAAGGACGCGCTCGAGCGCTCCAAAGGCAATAAAGCGAAGGCCGCGAGCCTCCTCGGTCTGAAACGTACGACCCTGCTAGAACGCATCAAGCGACTCAATCTCGCTGAGGTGGCGTGAAGCCTTCGCCCCTCGCCGAAGCGCACTGGCGCGCCACTCAGGGGTATTCCTCTCGAACGAGTCGAGGTTTCAAATCCCGCGTTTGTGGGATTGACGCCCCCGTTTGCCCTCTCCTGCGACGCCGAGTGCGCGCCTCCACAGCGCGCCTTTCATCCGAAGCTCGGATGGGGGGCCGTCCCTCGACGTCCACGGTCACACCGTCGGAATCCCGACGTGCCGACGGGCCGTCGACGCTCGGGTCGGCGACGATCGCCCGAAATTCCCCTGATTCGTGCCCTTTTCACCCCGACGGGCATGGCACGCCGGTTGCTCTACCTAGGGCGCCATGACGTATGTCGCCACAGTCCTGATTCTCGCCGCTTCCGGTGCCGTTGACGACGGCGCGCTCGAGCGTCGTGTATCGATTGGAAACGACGCGTCCTCTGTTGAAACGTTCAGCCTGTCGGATGGGCACAGCCTGCTCCTGGTGGGGCCGGAAACCACGATGAAGCGCATCGCACCGCAGCTCCGCGTGGACGGGCGTGTACGGGTGCGGGCACTTCCCGATGCGCGCGCCGAGCTGTTCTTGCGTGCTCCTACACCGCTTCAGTCCGTGACGTCGAAGAAGGGAGTGCTCGCCTACCGCGTGGCAGATCGGCGCGCGCTGATCGTTCAGCATCTGTCAAACCGGTCGCGCAAGCCGCTGCCCTCTGAATACACCTTCAAGTTCTTCCGAAAGACGGAGAACCAAATCGCGCGGGGACAGCTTCGAAGTGCAGAGAAGAAGCTCGAGCGCATGAAGAAGAAGGATGAGCTCGCCGAGTTCGCTCGACTGCGCCTCGCCGACATTGCGTTCATGAAGGGGGACACGACCTCCGCGTGCGCCGAGTATGCGCAGCTCGTTCGGGACAATGAGAAGAGTGCAGCGGGAACACTGGCGGCGCTGCGCTCTCACAGCATCCTGTGCCCGGGTTCGGGCTACGAGCGTCTGGCCTGGGAGCGGCTTCTAGAGCACATCCTGCGGATCGGCGGAGAGGTAGGCGACGCCCTGTGGAGCGAAGCGATGTGGACGCTCGGTCTCGCGGAATCCGTCGATGCGATGCGCGTCGTCATATCATTGATCGAGCCTCATCGCGCCGACGGTGACTATCCGATGGGCGGCGTCGACATCCTCCGCCGCAATCTACTGGGCCGTCTCCTGTGGCGAACCGAGAGCCCGATCGAAATCGCGAAGACCTACATCGCCTTTGCCGCGGAGATCGGTCGTCATCCTGAGCACCGCCATCTCGAGCTCGTCGTCGCTCGGGCGTTTCTAGAGAACGGATTGCCCGAGCGCGCCGCAACCCTTCTCGAAACCCTCGTGCACAACACTGGGGGAGACCGCGCCTGGCAGGCCCGCAACGGCGTTGCTCAGGCTCATCGCGAGCTGGTCGACGCCTATTCTGCCTCCGGTTGGCCCGCGCTCGCTCGCGATGTCGCAGAGAGCTACGCCGCGCTCTACGGCGTGCCGGTTCCCAGCCATGCGCGTGTTCCCGGGCGGCGCTACGTCACGCCGGTTGAGTCCGACCTCGAGCGTCTCGAGTCGCGAATCGCGGTCGTGGAGCGCTTCATGCGCGGGGGAGGTGAGCCATGAAGCTGTTCACCGAGCTCGGAGGGATTGAACGCGCCCTCGACTACCATCTCGACCGGCAAGGGGTCTTGGCCTCGAACCTCGCGAACGCCGCGACACCCGGCTATCGCGCCCGCGACCTCGATTTCGCCAGCTATATGGATCAGGCCGATGCGATGCAGGTCACGAGCGACCTGCATCTGAGTGGCAATGAAGATGCGGAGAATGCGTTGATCTTCGAGCAGGCGCCGCCAAAGGGCGATGACAACACCGTGCGAATCGAGAAGGCCATGGCCCAAGTGGCGGCCAACCGCGTTCGCTACGAGGCGGGAGCGACATTGATGCGCCAGAAACTGGCGCTACTGCGCTACGCCGCTACCGACGGAGCAAGTGGATGAATCTGATCGACGCCATGAATGTGATCTCCTCTGGAATGGGCGCCGAGCGCGTTCGTATGAACGTGACCGCCTCAAACCTCGCGAACGCGAAGACGACGCGAACGGAAGAGGGAGGACCCTATCGCCGCCGTGATCCGGTCTTCACCTCTGTTCCCGGTGACGACTCATTCGGTGCGGCACTCCATGGCGCGCTTCGCGCGGTGGAGGTCACGGCGATCGCCGAGGACCAGAGCGATCCGCGCCTCGAGTACGACCCGAAGCACCCGGATGCGAATGAAGAGGGCTACGTTGCAATGCCGAACGTCAATCCGGTGGAAGAGATGGTCAACATGATGAGCGCTGCTCGCGCCTACGAGGCCGGTGTGAGTGCAATGCGTTCAGCGGTTCAGATGGCCGAGAAGGCGATCAGCATCGGGAGATGAGCATGAAGATCGACAGTCTCCAAGGATCAAAGGAAGCCTCGAGCGAGGCTCGCGTGCTCGACCTTCGCGCAGACGCCGGATTCGGCGACGCGCTCGTCGATGCGGTGCAACGCGTGGCGGACCAGCAGTCAGACGCCGCATCGGCGGCGAAGGAGTTCGTCTCCGATCCCGGAGCAAAGATTCACGAGACGATGCTGCGCGTGCAGAAGGCGGACATCTCTCTGCGCGCCTTCGTCACTATGAGGAACAAGGTGCTCGACGCCTATCGCGAAGTCATGAGGATGGGGCAGTAAACGATGGACGGGTTGGCAAGCATCGGCCAACAAGTGGCGAACGTCTGGGCAGAGATGAGCACCGGACGCAAGATCACGACGGTCGCGGGTTCCCTCGCTGCTGTCGCGCTGTTCTCCGTGCTCATTCTCGCGGGGGTTCAGCAGTCCTACGCGCCGCTACTGACCGGGCTCACACCGGAGGACGCAGCGGAGATCACGCAGTTTCTCGACGAGAACCAGCATCCCTACCGCGTCGCCGGCGGCGGGAGCGCAGTGCTCGTGCCCGAATCGGAGGTACACACTCTTCGTCTTCGGCTGGCGGGAGCGGGGCTTCCCAAAGGGGGAACGGTCGGTTTCGAAATGTTCAACGAGCCCGACATGTCGATGAGTCGGTTCGCGGAGCAGCTCAACTATCGTCGTGGCCTCGAAGGTGAGCTCCGGAGGACGATTCGACAACTCGATACGGTGAAGGACGCCCGGGTGCACATCGTGGTCCCGGAAAAGCGGCTCTTCGCGCGGGACCGAGAGCCCTCTCGCGCTTCCGTCACCGTCCAGCTGCACCGCGGTCGACGCATGGGACCGGAGCAGGTGGAGGCGGTGACACATCTGGTTGCGGCGGCGGTTCCCGGTCTCGAGCCGAATCAGGTGACGCTCGTCGACGCGGAAGGTGCGATCCTCGCGAGAGGCGGGGATGATCGCCAGCACCTCGACGGAGCGCTTCAGCATCAACGGGAGATCGAGCAGAGCCTGGCGGAACGCGTGCGACAGTTGGTCGAGCGCGCGGTGGGCGTGGGAAACGCGACCGTCACCGTGAGCGCCGAAGTCGACTTTGATCAACGGGAGCTCAAGACCGAGACCTTTGACCCGGAAGAGCCGGTCGTCCGGAGCGAGCAGCTCTCCGTCGCCAATCAGAACGCCGCGGAAGCGAGCACGGCGCCGGCGGCGGGAGTGCCTGGGACTCGCACGAATCTCGCGGGCGGCGAAGACGCGGCCGCGAGCGAAGGTTTTCAGAATCTCGCGAAACGGACCGAGACGCGCAACTACGAGATCTCAAAGAGCAGCGAGCTTCGGGTCTCAAACGGCGGCCAAGTGAGCCGATTGTCCGTCGCGGTCTTGGTCGATCGGAGCGCCGTGCAGTCGATCGCCGGCGACCAACCGCTCGACGGCGTGCTCGATTCGATCGCTGATGTGGCGCGCAAGGCCGTCGGTTTCCGAACCGAACGCGGCGACCAGGTCGTGGTGGAAGCGATGAACTTCATGACCCCCGAGCTCCCGTCGGAAGAGGTGACGCCAGAGTGGCTGCAGTGGGTGCGAGCCCTTTGGCTTCCGGTGGTGGGCGTGTTGTCGACCCTCATACTCTCGCTCTTCGTGCTCACCCTGCGCCGCTCGGCGAAGCGGGCGGAGGCGAAGCTCCTTGGTGCCCCGCAAACCGTGAGAGACCTCGAGGCGGTGATCGAGCGCCGCAATCTCAATGCATCAGGCGTGGAGGACGGCAGTTTTGCTCTCGCCTCACCTACTCCTGACCCAGAGCGCGCCCTCGCAGTCGTGAAGACCTGGCTGAGTGAAGGGGAGGCGTCATCATGACCGAAGCGTTGGCGGCGCCCAAAACGGAGCAGCAGGAGCGGGCAGAAGAGCAGCCCAAACGGCGCGTCCCCCTGACCGGACCGATGAAGGCGGCACTCTGGCTCCTCAGCTGCGAGGAGAGTCTCGCGGTCGCGATCACCTCGAAACTGAACCGCGCGGACCTCAAGGTCCTCCGAGATGCGGTGCAGAAGCTCGACCGCGTTCGACCGGAAGACCTCGCGGCGATCCATCAGGAGCTGGCGCAGCTCGCGAACACCGCGCCGATGTATCTGCGTGGGCACCACGACTACTTCACGAAGCTCGCCGAGCGCGCCTTCGGCTCGGACAAGGCACGTCGCTTGCTCGCAGACGAACGGGTGCCGATCCCCGAGAGTGAGCAGTTGAGTCAGGTGAGTGCAGCGGTTCTCGCGTCCGTTCTCCGCGAGCAGCACCCACAGATGACCGCCGCGGTCTTGGCGGCGATGCCTTCGGAGGCGAGCTCAGCGGTCCTGGCGCTCCTCGAGGACAAGGAACGCATCCAGATCATCAGTCGAATCGCGCGGCTGAGCAAGATCCCGCACGAATCGATCAAAGCCGTCGCGCGAACGGTCTCCGACGGGATCGGCTTCAATGCGGACATCGATGCCGAGGTGGACGGCGCCCGCCTCGCCGCTCAGTTGCTCAACCGACTGGGAGAGGACACCGCAGATGGCGTGATCGCGGAGATGTCGGGCAAAGACGAGGGGCTCGCGACTCGTCTGCGACGCGCCATGTTCACCTTTGAGGACCTCGCCAAGGTCGACAAGCGCGGCTTTCAAACGCTTCTCAAGGAAGTGCCCCAAAGCAAGCTCATCGTTGCCCTCAAGACAGCGACTGACGAGGTCCGCGAGCTGGTCTTTGGGAGCCTGTCGAAGCGCGCGGCGGAGATGCTGCGCGAAGATCTCGAAAGCCAAGGTCCGATTCGAGTCAGCGAGGTAGAGGAGGCGCAGATGGCGATCCTCGAGGTTGCGATCGCCATGCGGGACAGCGGCAAGCTGATGATCGCCGGGCAAGGAGCGGACGAGTTCATATGAGCAAGGGCAACAAACTCTTCGCCGACGGGTCCGAAGTTCCGGTGCAGCGCCAACCCTTCGGGGTGCGCGCGCGGATCGAGGGTTGGAAGCGCGAGGCTAGTGCTGCGCAGGCGTGGCGGCCGATGCGCTCCGTTCTCACGGCGGAAACGGACGAGGAAGTGCAGCGCTTGGTGGATGTAGCGGTGGAGCGCGCGCGCGAGGAAATGCAGGTGCAGGTCGACGCGAAGGTCCAGGAGCTCGGTCGAACCGTTCGGGCGCTCGAGGAGGCACGCGAGCAGACGCTGCGCGAAAGCGAGGGCGATCTCGTGCAGCTCGCCCTCCACATCGCCAGTCAGGTGCTGGGTGTTTCGATCGATGAGCGACGGGAATTCACGGCTCGCATGACCGAGCACGCCCTCGGGCTTCTGCGTGAGGCGGACCGGGTCGTGTTGCGGGTCTCGCCGGAGTACGCGCACGAGCTGCGAGTGCACCTGGCGGAGCGTGACTCGGGAACGACAGCGATCGAATTGGTCGAGGATCCTGAGATTCGGGACGCGGGCGTCGTCGCCGAGTGCGAGCTCGGTCGGGTGGATGCAACGCTGTCACGGCGTCTCGAAGAAGCCGCGAAGATGCTCGCCGGCGGTGACGCGTGAGCTCGCTGCAACGGCACATCGACCGCTTTGTGCTCCCAGCGCCTTCAGTGGAAGGAAGGGTCACGCGGGTTCGCGGGCTACTCCTCGAGGGAAGTGCCTCGGATGCCGCGGTGGGAGACCTCTACCGCGTGGAAGCACGTGAGGAGCAGATCCTCTCGGAGGTCGTAGCCGTCGAAGGTACGACTGCGATCTTGATGCCCTATGGGACGACCGCGGGATTGAGCGTGGGGGCTCGAATGCAGCGCGCCGGCGACGCGCAGCAGGTGCGGGTTTCGCGTGCGCTCCAGGGGCGTGTGATCGATGCGCTAGGGATGCCACTCGACGGCGGACCCGCGTTTCTGGGTGGCCAGCCGGTGCCGCTCCACCGCGACCCGCTCCCACCAATGCGACGGGCACCCGTGGATCAACGATTGCCGCTCGGGGTGCGTTCCCTCGACGCCTTTGTGCCCGTCGGGCGCGGACAGCGCATGGGAATCTTCGCGGGGGCGGGGGTCGGCAAGAGCACCCTGCTCGGAATGATCGCCAAGAACTCGAATGCGGACGTGGTGGTGCTCGGCCTCGTCGGCGAACGCGGTCGCGAGGTGGGACACTTCGTCCGCGACGTCCTCGGTCCAGCGTTGTCGCGCTCCATTGTGGTTGTCGCGACCTCGGACCGCCCGCCGACCGAGCGTATTCGCGCGGCCTTCGTCGCGACCGCCATCGCCGAGTATTTTCGTGACGAGGGCGCGAACGTGCTCCTCTTCGTCGACTCGCTGACCCGCGTGTGCATGGCGCAGCGTGAAATCGGGCTCGCGGTGGGCGAACCGCCGACCACGAAAGGCTATCCGCCGAGCACTTTCGCGATGTTGCCTCGATTGCTCGAGCGCGCCGCTCCCGAGGTCGACGGTGGCACCATCAGCGGTCTCTATACGGTGCTCGTCGAAGGGGACGACCTCTCCGATCCGGTGAGTGACTCGGCGCGATCGCTCCTGGATGGACACATCGTGCTCTCGCGCGAGCTCGCCGAGCGTGGACGCTACCCCGCGGTGGATGTGCTGCGGTCCCTGTCACGCGTGGAGTCGGAAGTCAGCGAGCCGTGGGAGCGCGAATCCGCGAGGATCGTTCGGGAGTGGCTCGGTCGCATCGAGGAATCCCGCGATCTGATTGCGGTGGGGGCGTACAAACGCGGCGCCGACCCGCGACTCGACCACGCGCTCGACCGACGTGACGCGATCGAAGCGTTCCTAAAGCAGGCGGTCTCCGATCCCGTTGAGATCAACGAAACCCTCGAGCAGCTCAAACGACTCGCGGAGGCGACCCCATGAGCAAGAGCATTCAGCGGCTTCTCAATGTGCGGCAACGAATGGAAGACGATGCGGCAGCAGCTCTCGCTCGTGCCCGGAGCGCTGCCGACGAGTGTCGCGCCGGCATGAGTAGTCTCCGGGAGATGGCGAGCAGCGCCGAGAGCATTTCTGCCGCGACCGCGCGTTACTGCGACGAGCTCGCCCAGAGTGCTCGGGTCACTCTTTCGCGCTACCAGAGCGAAGCGTCGGCGGCGGAAGCGGTCGTCGTGGCACGGCGTCGCGATCGCAAGCAGATGGAGCAGCTCCTCTCCCGAGTCGAGTCACGGGCGGCGGCCGCGGCAGCGAAACGCGAGCAACGGGCCATCGATGAATGGGCAGTCTCTCAATGGCAGCGGGTGAGCGAATGAAGCGGGTCACTCTCATCCTCGTCGGCATTCTCTGTAGCGCTGCGATGGCCTACGCCCAGTCGGACGGCGAAAGCGCTGAGGCGGCGCTCGAGGCACCGAGCGAGGAGCGCTGTGAAGACCTCCCGCCCGCGGAAGTCACGTTCCTCAAGGCGCTTCGCCAACGGCAGCGCGAGCTCCAGGAACGAGAAGCGCGGGTGGCCCAGCGCGAAGAGGAGCTGCGCAAACGGGAGAGTGTGTTCCGCAAACGCATCGCCGAGGCGGAGTCGCGCCTCGAGAAGCTCGAGGCGATCGCCGAGGCCGGAGCGAAGGGACGGGAAGCTCGAGAGGCGCGGGTCGCCACGCTCGCGAAGGCGCTCGAGGGGCTCTCCGCCAAGAAGGCCGCACCCATGCTCGCCACTGTCGACATGGAGCTCGCCCGGGAGCTTCTGGTTCGCCTGCCGCCGAAGCAGTTCGGCGCCCTCCTACAGGCGATGCCGCCGCAACGTGCCGCCGATCTGATGCAGGAAGTGGCGCAGGTGGCTGAGCCCCCAAGCCGAGGACGACGGAAGTGATCACCCTTGGCCCGATGCAGGTGCTCCAGACCAAGGGGCCGGCGACGTCGAGTCGCGAACAACGCGAGGCCAGCGCATTCGCCGCGGTGATGCGTGACCTCACGGGCGGGGGCACGGAGCGAAGCGAGGGCGAAACCGAAGACAGAGCCGAAGCCCATTCTCATGCCCATGTCCACGCCTCGGTCGAAAGGGAGGGCGAAGGCGAAATCGAAAGCGAACGCATCGGCGCTCGAGTCGAAGTGCCCAACGATGGCCCGTCGGTGGTCGAGGTGTTCTTTGAGCCGATGCCCGTAGAGCCG
>CAYXVF010000019.1:0-71066 GCA_964468125.1 uncultured Bdellovibrionales bacterium
GAATCTGTGACCCGTCACCGGAGAGGTCCGAAAAGCACCAACCGGCCGTACTTCACCGCCGATTCCGAACGCACGCCGAGGCAAAACCAATTGGGCATGCCTGGAGGGCGGGATTCGGGGACGCGTGGGAGCAGGTGGCCGGGGGTGGGTTTGTTCGCCGCGGGCACACCGAGCTGCGCCAAAGCGAATCGTCGAGCGTTTCAGTTCGGGATTTCGCTGCCACTCGATGTAAATGACTGTTCCGAACCCAGCGATTTAACAGCCGTTTACGACTTCTCTCCTGGATCCATGAACACTGTGACCCGTGGAGAGAACTGACGGAGTGCCACGATCGTCATCGCGAATTGAGACGGCATGAGATTGCGAATCGCACATGGGCTGATGTTGGGCGCCCTAACCCTGGCCGCGGAGACGGCGCACGCATCGGTGTGCGTCGAGACGGCCGTCAGCGTGTCCGAATCCTTTGACGACGACGACTTCGAGAACGAGGACGTCTCTTCCGTCGACGGTTGGGGAGACGGCGCCATCACCCTCTCGGCAAAGGGCAACTCCTTCGAGACGAGCGCCGAGAGCTTCGGGGTTCGCGTCTTTGTCGGCGCGTCCGGTGACTTCGACGGCGACGGCTACAACGACATGGTCGCGCAGCTGCTCTCCCCCGATTGTCACCTACATTTCCTGCGCAACCGCGGTCGCGATACGAGCGTCGTGCCGCCCGTCTTCCTTGGCTTCGACACCGGCAACGACGCGGGAAGTCCCGGGTTTGACGCCTATCGACTCGATACGCCGCCCGTATGCTCCGGAAGTGGACCCGGACTTCTCAGCGGCGATTTCGATGGAGACGACGACACGGACTTCATCTACTTCACGATTCGGAACCAAAATCAGGAAGGGCGAGTCGACCACGCGTACTACTACGAGAACCTCGGTACCGTCGGTGGACTGCCGAATTTCGCAACGCGCGTCGATATTGTCTCTCAGTTTCTCGCGGGCACCTACGAGCCCGCCTGGCACTGGACCTCGAATCCTTTTCAGGTCGTCGACTGGGACCGTGACGGCCGCGATGACATCGTCCTGGGGTCGAGCTACGGCGCGAGCTCGCGCGTGTTGCTTTTCCGCTCGAACGGAAGTGGCTTCGAGCCCGGCTACGCGCTCTTGACGGACAGCGGACTCACCGCACCCTTCGCAGACTATGGTGCCAACGCCACGAGCGGCTGCAGTGGCAACAGCCGCGGCATCAACGGCATCGCGGTCGCGGACTTTGACGGCGACGCGGACTACGACCTGGTCATCGGGAGCCTGAGCCAGGCGGAACTGATGTATTGGCGAAACGACGGCTCGAACGTCTTCACGCGCATGCCGAACATCGCCTTTCCAGAGGCGGGGGTGACCTTCAGCCTCGCTGCGGACTTTGACGGTGACGGCGACAACGATCTGATGGTCGGCCGCGACGGCTGGAATTGCGGCGGACAGGGCGGAAGAGTCTACTTCTTCAGCAATGACGGTACCGGAACCTTTACGCGCCGTGCAGAGCCGGTGGTCGATGCGGGGGCCGATCTCGACTACGGTCTCGCGTTCAACATCGACGCGGACTCCAACGGCTACGCGGATCTGATCGCCGCGGACGGCAACAACTCTGGAACCTACAGCCAGATGATCAGCTCGAATCTCGAGATCTACAATCTCGAAGGCGTTGGCCAGTCTCTCGTGCTCGACACCTTGTCGAACGATACGAACGCGATCACCAAGGTCTTGGTCGACGTCAGCGACTCCATTCCGGACGGCACCGGCTATACGCTCTATGTTTCGAGCAATGGCGGCGAGGACTGGGAAGAGATCGGCGAAGACAAGCGCTACGGCCAGGAGGAGCACACCTTCACTCATTTTGGCTCGGACTTCGTCTGGCGAGTGGAGATGAACGCGGAGGAGGACACGCTCGACTCCGATGAGCTCGCCTTCGCCCCGGCCGCGCGGTCGACCCCGGTGATCTTCGAGATCGATTTCACCTACACCTACGTCGACCGACGTCTCTACTCACGGTCCGGACTCGCGCTGGCTACGGACCTCGAAGTCCCCCTCGTTGGCACGACGGACGTGCTCTACGGCTCTGCCTTCTACTATCCCGGCTATGAAGGCTTTCTCTACGCTTACAACATCAGCGACTTCGAGGGGCAGGCGGGGGGCTCGATCCTCGAGTCCGTCACGGACGATGCCGCCGTGACCGTGCTCTGGGAGGCGGGTGAGGGGCTTCGCTCGCAAAACGGCGGCTCCCGGGTCCTCTACACCGCGCGCGACACCGATGGAGATGGCGCCATGGACGACCGGACGCTCTTCGTGGAGGCCAACGCTAGCGCCTTGGCCCCGGACATGGCGATGAGCGCCGCGGAAGCCGAAGACCTCATCGCCTACGTACATGGCGGCATGGAGCACCCGGACGGTTGGAAGCTCTACGACGCCGGACACTCCACCCCTGTCTATGTGGGGCCGCCGCAGGAAGATGCTGACTACGGCATGTACGCCGACCACGACTACGCCGCTTTTCAGCTCGCGAACGAGACACGCTCGCCCCGCGTCTACGTCGGCTCGAACGCCGGCATGGTGCACGCTTTTGACGCGATCACCGGCGCCGAGGAGTGGGCGTTCATTCCGAACAACCTGCTCGCTCGCCTGAAGCAGCAGCGCCAGGCGGATGAGAACGGCGTGGAGAAGTACAACCACCAGTTCCTGGTGGACGGACAGCTCACGGTGCGCGACGTGTACGATGTCGTAGCCAATGAATGGCGGACCGTGCTGATTTCGGGTCAGGCTCTCGGTCAAGGACGTGGAGACAACAACTATTACTTCGCCCTCGACGTAACCGATCCGAGCGACCCGCTACCGCTCTGGGAATTCACCGACGAGTGGAACAGTGCTCGTCAGTCCTGCTCCGGCGTTGCGACGATCAGCGAGTGTACGACGACTTGTGCTTCCGAGACCTGCAGCGACTCCTGCGCGGATCCGAATCACATCTTCGAGGAGGCCTCCACCGGCGCGATCTACATCGAAGCGGAGTCCTTCAACGGAAGCTCGACCATCGACAACACGCACATGTGGGTCGACGTCGGCGCCGGCGCTTGCCCCCCGGGGACCGGTGGCCGCGGGTTCTCCGGCAGCTGCGTTAATACGAGCCCCACTTCCCCTGACGTCAACTGCGGACTCGACGAGGCCAACTGCGGAGCGCAGTTGATCTACGATTTTCAGACCCAGACCGCCGGTACCTACCGGGTCTACGTTCGGGGGCTTGGGCCCTCGGGGTCGGACAATTCGGTGTTGGTGAAGGTGGACGAAGGAGAGGCGACGCGCGTCAATCTCTCTAGTGATGGCACCTGGTCGTGGGAGACCGACTCGACCACCTACAATCTCGCCGCGGGTGACCACACGGTCACCGTCTATATGCGTGAGAACGGAAGCTTCGTCGACAAGCTCCTCGTGACCACCGGGAGCGCACCGAGTGACTCAGATTATGGCGCATCGCAACAGTGCATGGAGCAATGCACGCCCGGGAGCTGCACGGAGACCTGCACGGAGACGACTCTCACGGAAAACGATGAGTGGCCTGAGTGCGGCACCGGAAACAACATGCGTTGCTGCGCCGGAGAGCCCCTACAGGTCTGCGCTCCGATCGGTGAGGCGTGTCCGACGGTCGAGAACGCCATGGGCGAGACCTGGTCGCGCCCCGCGATCGGCCGGGTGACTATTGACGGCGACAAACGCTTCATCACGGCTTTTGGCTCGGGCTACGACAACATCGAAACGCCCACGGATGCAGTCGGCCGCAGCGTCTATATGATCGATGTGGTGAGCGGCGTGCTCCTGGACCGCTGGGACTTCAACGACCTCGTCGTTGGCGGCTCGAACCCTTCCACCATCGAGAATGCGGTTCCGGCAACACCGGAGCTCGTAGACCTGGATGACGATGGAGATGTGGATCGGATGTACATCGGCGATCTCGAAGGGCGACTCTGGAAGGTCGACCTCGAGGATGACGGCGAGACGATCGATGGCATGGTATCCGACTTGAGCTGGCCGGCCTGTGTCGTGTTCGACGCGGGGGATCCAGAACGGGACGGGACTCGTACCTGGGCGCCGATCATCACGAAAGTCGCCGCCGCATTCCCTGACGCTTCCGGGTTCCCCCACCTCTACTTCGGTACCGGTGGTGACGACCGGGTGCCGAGCGATCTGCGCTATCGCTTCTACGCGATTCGCGACGACGTCGACTGCCTCGAAGGTGGCGACCCCTACGTCGCCCTGATCGACTACGACGATCTCTCCCTCGACGAGCTCGAGTGGGTGGTCGGCGATGGAGTGGGAACCGACTTTAACACCGACCTCGAACGAGAAGATGCGGAAGGCGATGCGAACGACCGCTACTGGTCCGACCCGGTGGTGCTCGACAACACTTTCGTGTTCTTCGCCTCGCTGCCCGGTTCGATCGAATCGGTGAACCCCTGCGACAATCTCGACGGCGGCTCGAAGTTCTATGCCTACGCCGCTCGCTCCTTCTTCGATGACAGCGCGAGCGTGCAGCGCATCGCCGGGACATCGATCTTCGGCGACAATCCCTTCCTCAACGCGGGCTCGAAGATTCGCCAGGCGGTCGTCCTTCGCAAAGACGGCAGCAACGAGACGGTCACCCGTCGGAAGGAAACGCCAGTAGAGGTCGATCCGACGGACGTCTTCGTTCAGGAGTTCGCGAGCGGGGACGCCGAGCAGCCGGACGTGCTCGCCATCACGACGCCTAGAGTCGGAGAGAACGTCACGGAGATTCGCGTCACTCGTTGGCGAGAGATCGCTCTGCGGCGGTGAGCTCGAGGAACGCACCCTCGAGGCTGACGCCCCGTCGAACACCCAAGAGCGGTACGTCGTGTTTGAACAGGATCTCGATGCATCCGCGGATCACTTCCGCCGAGTCACGGTCGTCGCCGTAGCTGACCTCGAGCAGGCCCGGCGAAAGACGCGCGGCAACGTTCAGAATCTGCTGCAGCTCATCGAGAGGCGGCAGCGGGCCTTCACCGAGCTCGAAAACGAGCTCACCGCGCGTGCGCGTCAGCTCGTCCACGGGGCCGCTGAAGCGTAGCTTACCGTGGTCGAGGATCGCCGCGTGACTGCAGACCTCTTGAATCTCCGCCAAATTGTGACTCGAGACGACCACCGTCGTCCGGGGCACGAGCTCCGCCATCAGGTCCTTGATCGCTCGGGCGTTCTTCGGGTCGAGCCCGGCGGTGGGCTCGTCGAGGAAAATCAGGGATGGGGTGCCCATCAGCGCCTGAGCGAGGCCGATTCGCTTGCTCATCCCGTGACTCAGCTCGCGCCCGCGCGCCTTCTTTTTCTCCATCAGCCCCACGAGCTCGAGCACGCGATCGGCGTCCTTCTTCGCCTTGCCGCCGGTCATGCCGAGGAGACGTCCGAAGTGTACGAGCTGCTCGCGCACTGAGATCTGCGGCGGAAAGGTCGCGTCTTGCGGCAAGGCTGCGACCTTCCCCTCCAGGCTGTGAGAGCGTCGAACGTCGACTCCGAGGACGTTCGCTTCGCCGCCGTCCGCGCGCAACCAACCGCAAAGAATCCCAAACGCGGTGCTCTTGCCGGCGCCGTTGGGCCCCAGCAAACCGTAGAGGGATCCCGACTCGATCTCGAGATCGAGGCCGTCGAGAGCGCGTATGGAACCGTAGCGCTTCGTGAGCCCTTGCGCATGGACCGCGATACTCACAGGTCACGTCCCTGGAGCCGGCGCTCGGCGAGGAACAAAAACACCGCGGTGAAGACAGCGAAGGCCAAGACTCCCGTGAAGGGTGTGAGGATACCCGCACGCCACAGACTGTCTTGGTAGGTCACTGGACTCACGTAGCGCAGATAGCGCAGCAGAGCGTAGCTACTCTCTTCAGGAATTGCTCCAAGCCAGTAGAAGACCCGGAGGAGGAATACGCCCGTGACCGCAAAGGCGAGAGCCGCCGCGGCTCGCTTCGTGAGGGTCGACATCGTCGTCGTGAGTGCTAGGTAGGCCGCGCCTACGGGAATGAGAAAGAGCCAGACGCGCAGCATTCCGGGAACGGTCGTACCGAGCTCCACGCTCTTCACCATGACCGTCGTGAGGAGCAGAAAGGCGAGCGCCGCGAGTCCCGACACGAGGGTCAAGGTGATCAGGTGGGCGACGAATTTGGCGAGGAGAAGGGTTCGTCGAGACGCCCGAAGGGTCGAGTAACACAGCGTTCGATTGTGCAGGTCGCTCTGGACCACGTCGAAGCTCGTGAAGCCGATCAAGAAAGGAAGAAAGGTGAGCGAGGCCCAGAAGTAGACCGGGACCGGCGCCGAGCGTAGGACGCTCTCCGCGAGCTCTTCCACCGGAGCGCCCGCAAAAAACGCGACGAGCTGCGTGTAGGCGGTGTTGCTTGTCAGCGTGTAGGCCGCCGCTGCGCGGATCGGATCCATGCCGGTTTCATCGAGCGCGGCGAGCGCAGCCGCCTCGATTTCTCGGAGTGCGTAGGAGTAGGCCAGGCTACCCAGGACCGCGGCCGCGACGTAGACGAGGCTGACCACGAGCAAGCGCTTGGTCTTGGCTGCGATCACCAGCTCGTGACGGGTGAGCTCCGCTGCAATCCTCACCCACCCGGAAGTACTGCAACGGCGTGCGGATGTAAAATCCGTCGACGTTCCTTTCAGCGCTTCCCGCCGCGCAAAAAGCGGGTTGATGTCCGCCCCTTTCCATGGACCATGGCGAGAATGACGATCCGATCGGTCTGTGTGTTCTGCGGCGCCGCGACCCCGAGCGATCGCCGCTTCATCGAAAGCGCGAGGGCCACTGGCGCGTTGCTCGCCGCCGAAGGGCTTGAGCTCGTCTACGGCGCGGGGCGCGTTGGTCTGATGGGCTCCCTCGCTCAGTCCTGTTTGGATGCGGGCGGACGGGTGGTTGGGATCATTCCCGGGCATCTTCGAGACCTCGAAATCGGGCACGACGGCTTGCACGAGCTCCTGGTGGTCGACGACATGATGACGCGAAAGAAGGAGATGATCGCTCGCTCCGACGCGTTTTTGGTCCTTGGCGGCGGGTTCGGCACTCTCGATGAGCTCTTTGAGGTGCTTACCTTCAAGCAGCTTCGACTGCATCAGAAGCCCATCGTGATCCTCGACCTCGCGAGCTATTGGTCTCCGCTCCTGCGCTCGATGGAGCACATGGTCGAAACAGGATTTGTTCGCGAGAGCGATCTCGAGCTCTTCACCATCGTCGATTCGATAGATGCAATCCCAGAGGCGCTGCGCGCACCGCAGGCGCCGGTCCCCGACCCGAGGACCAAGATCGATCCGAGCTTCAAAGAGTGATCCCCGCCATCTTCTTCGACATGGACGGGGTGCTCGTCGACTCGGAACCGGAGTGGCAGCGCTCCGAGATCGCAGTGTTCGGAAGCCTCGGCGTGCGATTGTGCGAACGCGATTGCATGCAGACCAAGGGCATGCGCATCGATGAAGTCGTGCGCCATTGGCATACACGCGCGCCTTGGGAAAACCCATCTATCGAAGCGACCACCGAGCGAATCGTGACTGACATGGAAAATCGCCTCCGAAGCCACGGATTGGCGAAGGACGGTGCCGTCGAAGCCCTTCGCGATGCCCGGGCCGCTTCGCAGGTCGTTGCGATCGTCTCGTCGTCACCCCACCGTCTAATCGACGCGGTCGTCGAGCGGCTGGGGGTGCGTGACCTCATCGATTTTCAGGTGTCGGGAGACGACGTCCCCTACGGCAAGCCTCACCCGGAGATCTACCTGCGCGCTGCGGAGCGCGCGGGAACAGACGCCCCCCGCGCATGGGTCATCGAGGATTCGCTCTTCGGTGTCTTGGCGGCGAAGGCGGCTCGAATGAATTGCATCGCAATCCCTGAGGCACCGGATCGCGCTGATCCACGCTTTGCCATCGCCGATGAGATCCAGCCGTCCCTGCGTTCGCTCACGCGGGAGAATTGGTCTTCGCGACGATGAGTCTAGAATCCCTAAGGCCTGGGCGTGCGAAGGTCGTACTGGGGGTGGACCTGAGCGCCGACGCGGGCGAGACCTGCGCCGCTGCGATCTTGCGCTGGCATGAGGACTCCGGGTGGCGGGTTGCGGGGCCGACGCAGCCCCTGGACGACGACCAGCGCATTCTCGCGGCGATGAAGGAGGTGGAGCTCGTGGCTCTCGACGGTCCACGGCGACCGCCAACGGGTTTCCGGCGCTTTGTCAAACGAGGCGAGGCCCCGCCGGAGGGTGCCGCACGAAGTCGGGCGTGCGAGCGCGAGCACACCCGACGGATCTGCCCGATTTTCTATTCGAGCCCTGTCGCTACCGCAGGGGTGCAACGCTGGATGATGCGTAGCTGGAAGCTCTTCGAGGCGAGTGAGCAGTCGGCGATTGAGATCTACCCCATGGGTGGTTTTGTCGCGGCACTCAACGGCGTTGAGAAGCGCAAACCCCATGGTCTCGCCAACAAGAAGACCCGCGCCGGCCGCGAGGCGCGTCTGCACATCCTCGAGCAGCTCATCGGAGCGCAGGTCTGGGCTTTCGCCGAGCGCGTGCAAGGGAACGAGAAGGCACATGACCGAGTCGACGCATTGATGGCCGCGGTTACGGCGGCGGCCCATGGAGCTGGACGCAGCGTCGAGCTCGGCATCGCGGAAGAAGGCACGATTGTGGTCCAGAACCTCAGCCGAGCTCTTCCCCGATGATCTTCTTCGTGAGACCGGGATCCAATGTGTCCTTGTGGCTCTTCATGAGGTGACCCATCACCCGACCCGCCTCTTTTGGATCGGTCACGCCGAGCTCGCCTAGGGCCTTTTGGACCAGCGCGCGCGTCTCCGCCTCACCGGCCAGTGTTGGGAGCCACTGAGAGAAGAGATCGATCTCCCATTGGTATTGCTTGCGAAGTCCGGCGGTCCTCTCGCCACCCGCTTCGAGCTCGCCGATCCCCTTCTTCAGCGACCCCGCATAGCTCTTGATCACCTTGACGTAGAGGGCGTCGTCCAGCTCGCCGGAGAAGCCCTTGGCGTTCACCTCTTCTTGGATCTTGGATTTGAGTTGGCGCACCGCTTTGACCTTGTCCATTTCCTTGGCCTTCATCGCGGTCTTCATCAGCTCGTTGAGCTCGCTCTCGATCGACATCGCGTGGTCCTCCTCTGGTCCGCTTCACTATCAACTGTCGTGGATCTTTACGAGGGCGGGGCGCCTTGCGAGACTCGACGAATGGTCGCCACCATCAGCGCGCTCCATTCACCCGACCGTCGGCGTGCACGACGGCTGCTCCTGGCGAGCACGGTAGCGTATTTTCTACTCGCCACCGGCGTGCTGATCTACGCTCTCCTCACGAGTGTCGACGTGCCCCTCCCCAAACCGGACTGGCCCTGGATCGCTCACGCCGCGTTTTTCACCGCATTCTTGTTTCCGGCGATCTCCGTCGCCTCTCTCCTCGCTGGCTGGGTCTTCTACGTTTCCGGAAGTTACGCCCTCGCGATGATCGGTGCGCTCATCCCCTGGGCCTGGGGCCTCCTCGCCATCGTGTCCACCCTGAGCGTGACTCTGCCGTAGCTAGTGTGCCTACCTTCCGGGGACTTCTCGAATGCTCAACAGCCCATGCCTTCGCTAGCCGACCCGGAAGAGCCAGGTTTTTGAAGGACTGACGCAAGGAAAAACCGGGCAAACCGTAGCTAGCGGCGGCCGCCGCGACGGCCCTTGCGCTTCTTGCCCTTCTTGGCGGGTTTGGCGCTTGCCATTCCCCAAGACTCGACCCAAGCGGCACCTGCGCCCGCCTCGAGACCGGCGCACACGTTCACGAGGTCACCGTAGGTGAGCTCTTCGGTCTTGCGTCCGTCGCCCAGGTCGATGACCAGGGCGTAGGCGGTTCCCGCCTCGACTTCCCGACAATAAGAAGTCGACGGTATCCGAAAGCGCAGCTCGCCGTTCTCATAGGGATCGAGGCGCTCCGCCGCCATCGCTTCACCGAACTGCGCTGCCAGCACGGCCCGCGCAGATTTCTGTGCATCTTCGTCCACGTGCCACTGGGCGTTTGCCTCGCCGAGGGTGCCGCTCGCGACTTCTTTGCGCTCGTCGTCGCTCACCGCCGCCGCGAGGCTCCAGGCGACCGTGGCTGGCGACGGCGCTTCGCCCTTCTTCTGTAAGTGCTTCACGATCCCCACCAGATCGCGGTTCGCAAAGTTGTGGCTGACCGCGAGCGACTCGAAGGTGGGTGGGGGCGTGAGTTGTACGTCCGACCCGGCAGCGTTCTTTGCGCGCAGGTTGAACGCTTCGCTCGCCTCGTGATCCACGACGTTCGTGGCCGGTCCTTCTGGTACGGCTGTGACATATTCGATCGGCAGCACGTAGCGGAGCTCTGGTGTCAGCTCGAAGGCGTAGAGGCCTACGAGGGCACCGTCGTCGCCAAAGACACCCGTCCCCACTTGCTCTTCCGTCAGAGGAAGAGAGGTCTCCAGGTACCAGCGCTTCTCGTGATAGCGGATTCCGCTCACGGTGGACGAGACCTTGCTGATCCCTTCCGCATCGAATTTCCCCGCGTGGAGGTTCGCGCCGACATCGAGGGCGCCGGAGTCGCCGAGGGTAGGGGCACTGATTGTGCGATTCAGATAGAGGATCGCTACGCCCAGGGGCTCGGTGCGATTGAGGATTCGTCCCTCGAGTCCGAGTTCTGCGCCGATGCGGACGTTGGTAGACTCGGAGGTATCGATCAGCGATAGGTCGGCAACCGCGTGTTGCTCGCCCACGGCGACACCACCGCGGGACTGAAAACCGTCACTCACTGTCGCACTAAAAGCTTGCACGGCTTCCTCAGGAGTTTTGGTACACCCCGTCAGGACCGCGAGCGCGATGATGCAATAGCGCATGTGATCCCCCTCCGGACACACGCTACCCTCAGCACGGTCGGATTGACAAACTTTTCTAGAGTGCGAAGGCCCAGGGGAGGTCAGACACTACGTGGCCCACGATGCCGCCGCGATTGGTTTTGATCGGCGCGGCGCGGAACGCGTCGAGGGATTCGTCTGATTCGTCGACGAGTCCCAGGTGCTCGAGGAAGGAAACCACCAGCGGAAAGTACCCCCGATCCTGACCGTCTTCGACCTTCACCGCAAAGCCGAGCTCGAGCTCCGGAATGCCTAGGGCGAAAACCCCCTCAGCCCCGTTCTTGGGGAAGATGCGGTTGGGGAGTGCGTTAAGCAGCGCAGTAGAGAGGCGATGTTCCCCCGCATATGCAACCGGGAACGAGCTGACCGCCCGGATCAAGCGCTGGCAGCCCCGGGCGCGAGGGCTTTGGTCCTTCGCCGAAGCGATCCGTTCGTAGGCGTGCGCGAGACTTCGAATGGGCAGGGCAAAGGCCGGTGCCGAGCAGCCGTCGACCCCCGCCTCGAGCACCGTCTCGGGAATTTCGCCGAGCTCGGCGAGCGTCGCTCCGATCCGGCGGTGTACGGCGTTGCTCGGGTCCAGGTAGTGTTCGATCGGGACACCTGCTTCCCGAGCCTGGAGAAGCAGACCGGCGTGCTTGCCTGAGCAGTCGTTGTGAAGCGGCGAGAGGGCGGTGCCCGTGCTCAACAGAGCGTCCGCTTGGTGACGGTCCGTGGGCGGAGTGCTCCCGCACTGCAGCGCTTCGACCTCAAAGCCGAATCGCTGGAGCAGTCTGAATACGACTTCGACGTGGTAGGGCGAGCCGTCGTGACTCGACGCCATCACCGCCAGCTCCTCGTCGGTGATGTCCCACTTTTCGTCGAGACCGTCTTCGAGGATCGGTAGCAGCTGCATCGCTTTGAGCGTCGAGCGCGGAAAGAGCAAGCGGTCGACATCGCCGGCGCTGAAAATCGTTTCACCGCGACGCGTAACCGCGACTGCGCCGTGATGGCGGGACTCGACGATCCCGCTGCGAGTGGTGTGGGAGATGATGGTCATGGTGCCTCAGGCGAGGAGCTCGACGAGCTCGCCTCGCGTAATGTTGGTGGCCAAAGCGGGATTGCCAACCGCTGCGTCTGCCAGCGCGCGCTTTTTTTCTTGGAGCGCCAAGATCTTCTCCTCGACCGTTCCCCGCGCGACGAGTCGATGAACGAACACCGGCCGGTCCTGACCGATGCGGTAGGCGCGGTCCGCAGCCTGGTCCTCCGCCGCCGGGTTCCACCAGGGGTCGAGCAAGAACACATAGTCCGCGGCGGTGAGATTCAGGCCGGTCCCGCCCGCTTTGAGCGAAACGAGCATCAGATCGATGCCATCGCTCGACTGAAAGCGCTCCACGAGCTCTCCGCGGTTCGCGCTGCTGCCGTCGAGGCGCAGGTAGCTGATGTCGCGCTCCCGGAGGTGAGGCTCGACCCGGTCGAGCAACGCGGTCCATTGCGAAAAGACGAGCGCCTTGTGCCCATCCACCAGGGCCTCGTCGAGCGTCTCCATCAAGAGGTCGAGCTTGGAACTGCGGTGTGCTTCACGCTCCGGCAGCAGCCCTGTGTGGCAGGCGGCCTGTCGGAGGCGGAGAAGCGCTTCGAGCGCCGCGAGCGGATTCTGTCCCTGGCCCAGCTTTGCGACGACCTCTCGCTGCGTGGCGACCCGGATCGCGTCGTAGGCCGCGCGTTCTTCGTCATCGAGGTCGCAGTGCAGCACCAGGTCCGTGCGCGGCGGGAGGTCGGGGGCTACGTCGCGCTTCAGGCGGCGCAGAACGAAAGGGCGAAGCCGGTGCTGCAAACGTTCAGTGGCAGCGACATCGCCACCGGCGATCGCTTTCGCGTAGCGCGTGTCAAAGTCTTTCCGATCCCCGAGGAGCCCCGGGTTCGAGAAGTGCATCTGGCTCCAGAGCTCCTCGAGTCGGTTTTCCACCGGTGTCCCCGTCAGGGTCAGGCGCATATCCGCTCGGAGCTGATAGGCGGCGCGGGCAGCCTGCGAATCCGGGTTCTTGATCGCCTGCGCTTCGTCGAGAACCGCCACCCGCCATTCGCGAGCGGATAGAGACTCGATGTCCATCCGGAGGATCGCGTAGGTCGTGAGGGTCACGTCTGCGTCTTCGAGCTGTCTCTCGCGTCCGTGGTAGGTGTTGACAGTCAGCCGCGGTCGGAACCGCTCGATCTCGTTTCGCCAGTTGTCGAGCACGCTCGTCGGGCAAACGACGAGGCAGGGCGACTCGAGCACGCAGATTGTTTGCAGCGTCTTCCCCAAGCCCATGTCGTCGGCAAGGAGCCCACCGAGCCCCGCACGCTGCAAGCCGCGAAGCCAATGGACCCCTTCTGTCTGGTAAGGGCGCAGAGTAGCGTTCAGGTCCGATGGCAAGGATGCGGGCGCGTTGAGCTGCTCGAGCAGCGCGGCGAGAGAGGGCGGCGTGGGTGCATCGAGGTCCTCGAGGAGATGCGCGGCCTCCACCCGCGCACTGGGCGGCAGGCTTCCGTCATTTCCCCGAGCGGCGAGGAGATCCGCCACGCGGTGGCCGTAGCGCGACAACCAGTCCTGGGGCAGAGACGCGAACCCGCCTTCGAGGAGCGGCACGTGGTCTTCCCCCGCAATCCACGCCTCCAGGACCGCGCGCGGCGAAGCGCTTTTCCCCCCGGGAGCGCTGAAGCGGAGCTCGAATCCCTCGCTGAGCTCGAGCGCGGGCAGCAGCGTACCGCTGAGCTCGAGCGCCTCCGCGCTCGAGCCGCGCAAGGCACTTTCGTTGACGCGCTCGCCGAGGGCCAGGGCCTCGCGAGTGTCCAGCTGGACCCGTTGTCCTGGCTCGAGCTGTAGCTCCGCCCGCATTCGGGTGAGCAGTGCGCTCTCGGCGTTCCGGTCGCGAATGGGGGCGGGGCCATCGCCGAGGAGTACGAGCGCATCGCCATCCACACGGGCGATCGGCGGATCGCCGTAGACGACGGTGGCGAGCACCGTGCTCTTGCGGCCGTCCGCGCGCACGTCCAGGGCGACGCGCGGTTTCATGCGCTCGGCGCGGGGCAGGGCGCGGGTGCGAATGTCCGTTGGAATGCGCGCTTCGATCTTGGGGAGGAGCGACGAGACGAGCTCGCCCAAACGATCGCGGTCGAAGATCTGCCCCTCGCGCAAGGCGCGAATCGTGGCGCCATCCAGGCCCGGCTCGCTCCGCGGGCACAGCGTCTCGCCGACGAGGAGCGCGCCGTTGCGGTAGATCGCGCGGACCGAGGGGTCCTGCTCCAGGCGGATCCGCACACCGGTCGCCGCGTCGTCGACGATCGCTCGCATGCCGGGGTGGGCGCGCCCGATGCGGACCGGGGCCTCGTCGAGGGTGAGGTCCAGGCCTTCGAGGCGAGGCAACAGGGTGCGCATCACGGCGGCGGGGAGCACTCCCCGGTTCCCTGCGCCCAAGAGCGCCTCGATCTCCAGGTCTGCGTCGCTGCTCAGAATTTCGCGCTGCTCGCTCGTTGCACTGAGCGACAACTCGAGGGGCTCGCTCTGTCCGTCTCGAACGAGCTGACGGGTAAAATTCAGCTCGTCGCCAGAGGAGCGGAACGCATAGCGCAGGCGCGCGGCGGGACGCCTCGAGCCGGGCAACGCCTGCCCCGCTTTACGCGCTTGGTTCCAAGCGATCACGGCCGCGCAGCTGTGCTCGCAAGCCGCCGCAGCGCTCGCGCAGGAGCAGCTCCAGTCTTCGTCCACGGGGTAGAGATGGACCTGAAAGCGCTTGGGACCGCTCGGCGCCCGGACGGAGAGGATGACCTCGTCGTCGGTCGCCGATTCGCCGATCACTGCGTCTGCGCGCGCGAGTTGCACGCCCCTAGACCAGGTTTGAGGGCCCGCCTCCTCGCGGATCAGGGCCAGAAGCTCGTCCATGTGACGGGTAAGTAATGCTGCGTGACGAATCATGCAAATTCGTCCCTTCCGGTGGCGGCAGGGACTGGATTGGGGGAAAATTCCGCCATGAACACACTGGGTCGCGTAGTCGTAGGTTTCCCTACCACCATGCTCCTCGCGACGTTGCTCGCGTGTGGCACCTCAACCCCGGAGGACTTTGGCGGCTCGGGGGGAGGCTTCGGCAGCGGTGGGGGCGGCGGTGGAAGCCAGGTCGACACGGTTGCACCGACGGTGCAGATCACGCAGCCCGTGAACAACTCCATCGCTCCCCCTGGCTTTGTAACACTCACAGGCACGGCATCGGACAATGACGCGCTCGAGCGGGTAGAGGTGGAGATCCGCGGCCGCTCACCGGAGATGGCCGCAGGTCTCGACAATTGGACCTACCGAACCCCGGAGCTCGCGGCGGGGACCTACGTGTTTATCGCCCGTGCCATCGACAGCAGTGGAAACACGGCGGAGACCCAGGTGACCGTGTCGCTTCAGCCGGGGGCGGTGGACACTGAGCCCCCTACGATCTCCATCACGTCACCGGCGGAAGACGCGGTGATCGGCGCTGGGCCGTTCATCGTTCAAGGCACGGCGGTCGACAACGTAGGGGTCGCGCGAGTCGACGCGCGCTTGAACCTCTCCGGGACGGTGGTCCAGGCAACCGGAACGGACGCCTGGTCCGCACAGCTCGACGCGACCAGCCTGACGAGTGGCGAGCATCTGATCATCGTGAGCGGAAGAGATCTGTCGGGCAACATGGCGTCGATTGTCACCCGGACCATCGTCGTCGATCGCAGTTTGCCCGTCGCCGAGATCTTGAGCGCACCTGCCAACCCGACAACCTCCGGGGACGCGAGCTTCATCATCGGTGGGGCCAATGTCGCTACCTACAGCTATAGCGTCGACGGTGGCGCCTTCAGCGGAGCGATTCCCGTCGCCGACCCGATCGTCGTATCGGGTCTGCGCGACGGTCCACACCAGCTGCAGGTCGTGGGCATCTCTATCGACTCGGTCACGCAGGTGACCCCGACCGTCTACGACTGGGTCGTCGACACGACGCCTCCCATTGCGGAGGTGAGCGCGCCCGAGAATCCCACGAGCTCGGATTCGGTTTCCTTGACGGTGAGTGGCGATGACGTGTCGTACTACCGCTCCCGTCTCGATGGCGGCCCATATAGCACTCTCACTCCCATCACGACTCCGATCAGCGAAGGCGCGCTAGCCGAGGGTGCCCACACCATCGAAGTGCTCGGTAGCGACATTTTGGGGAATGAGCAGCTCGCCCCGACCGTCGTGACCTGGCTCATCGACCAAACTCCGCCGGATCCGTCGATCACTATGGTCACCGGAGGCCCGGGGACGATCACGACCTCTGATGACATCGACATCACCGTCGGCGGACCAGGGATCGACGAGTACTACTACCAGGTGGACGACGGGCCCTTGCTCGGACCTTTCCCGGTTGACCAGCCGATCAACATCGATGACCTACCGGAAGGGGAGCACACGATCCTCATCTACGGCGTCGACGAGGCCGGGAACATTCAGGATCCCCCGACGGTCATCACCTTCACGATCGATCTCGATGCGGTGGTTGCGGTGGTCAGCCAGCCTCCAGCGCGGACGAACGCGACATCGGTGACGCTCAACGTCAGCGGCGTGGACGAGTATCGCTATCGGTTAACCCCCCCGAGCGGCGCGCAGGGACCGCTGTTGGGGCCAACAAACGTCATCACTCCCATCAATATCGACACCGTCGCACCGAGCCCCGCGGAAGGGGCCTACTCCGTGGAGGTCTTCGGCATTTCTGGGGGGACGGAACAGGTGATCGCGACCGTCGTTGGTTTCATCGTCGACCGCACGCCTCCTACCGCGGTTTTGGCGAATACGCCGCCTGCGCAGACCAACCAGCCATTCCTCAATGTGTCTGTCGGTGGCGCGGAGGTTGCGACCTATCGCTACCAGCTCGACGGCGGTCCTGTTCAAGGCCCCTTCGACGTCTCCGCACCGATCGCGGACAGTGGGATCGCAGACGGTCCCCACACGCTTTCGGTCTTCGGCATCGATTTGGCAGGAAATGAGCAGAGCACTGCGACGACGCACAACTGGACCGTCAACACCGGGAGCGCAACCGCAGTGCTCAGTGGCGTACCAGACGCGCTCACCACGCTGAACTTCGCGACCATTACGGTCAGCGGCTCAGGCGTCGTGCAATACCGCTACCGGCTCGATGGCGGATCGCTCAGCTCGCCGATCGACGTGTCCGAGCCGATCGTCCTGACGGGGCTCTCGAACGGGCTCCGCACCCTCGAGGTCTTCGCCATCAACGCGGTCGGAACCATTCAGAGCTCTCCAACAGTCGCGACCTGGACCGTCGACGCGAGCGTACCCGAGGCGATTCTGAACAACCCTCCGCCGACCCAAACCGGCGAGGAGAGCTTCACTTTTACGGTCAGCGGAAACGGGGTGTTTGAGTACGTCTACTCCCTCGACGGTTTTGCGGAGCAGGGGCCCTTCCCGGTGGCGACCCCGATTCAAGTCGGCCCACTGCCACAAGGGTTCCACTATATCGATCTCTACGGCATCAACCGTGCGGGCCTCCGGCAGACGACGCCTACCACCTATAGCTGGTCAATCGTTCAGGTGGGCCCGGGGATCGCGCAGGTCGACGGGATTGACCCGTTCACCAACCAAACGTCGCAGTCCGCCGTCGTTTCCGGACTGAACGTCGAGTCCTTTCGCTGGCGTCTCGATGGCGGCGCATTTTCAGCGCCCATCCCGGTTCCCGTGCCGGCCGCAGCGTCACTCAATTTCGAGGTGGGGGAAGGGCCGCACACCCTCGAGGTCGTCGGCATCAACGGCGCGGGCGAAGAGCAAGCAACGCCGACGGTGGTGAGCTTCACCGTCGACTTGACGCCGCCCGAGATCGTCAGCAGCTCGATCGGCGTGATCCTCCCGGACGACACGGTCGTGATCAGGTTCAGCGAGCCGATTCGCACCGATTCTGGCCAGTACAGCGTCGATGGGACGCTCCGGTCCAACGCCATCGGCGGGTCGACGCTTTCGATCGGCGGCAGCTCTGTGACCCTCACGCCGGGGACTCAGTGGTTCCAAACCCTGGCAGACTCGCAGCTCGTCACAGGCTTCGTGAGAGACCTCGCGGGGAACACGACGGCGATCGAAGTCGAGCTCGTCGTCGCAGCGGACGCGGTCTACGTCGATGGTGACGGGGGGAGCGGAGATGGAAGCTCGCCCGGAAGCCCGGCGGGAAGCATCGGGGACGTGGCGGGCAGCGCAGCACCGGGGGAGATCATTCGCGTGACCGGCGGCACCTACGATGAGACGATCACCCTCGTAGACGGCGTCGCGATCGTCGGAGGCTGGGACCCGACCTTCACCACGCAGGATCCGCTCACCAACCCGACCGTGCTCGCTCCAACGGATCTCACCTCCGCTCCTGCCGGTTCGCCCACAGGAACCGTCAGCTGCAACGTGGCGAGCGGACTGATCAGCGGCTTCGAGATTCGCGGCGCGGGGGGCTCGGGACGGGCCGCGGTCGTCGTCGGCCCGGGGTGCGGCGCGGAGGTGGTCTTCACCCAGAATCGCATCATCGCGGACACGGTGACCGGGCTTGGCTACGGCGTCTACGTGGAGGGCGGGGCCCAGCCGGCCTTTTTGGACAACGAAATCCGCGGTGGCTCCGGCAACGGTGAGAGCTACGGTGTCTACGTCGAGCAATCTGGTTCGAGTTTCACGCTCCAGGGCAACATCATCGACGGATGGCACGGAAACCCAGTGTCTTACGGAGTCTATCACGACGCAGGCGACGGCGTGATTCGGGACAATGAGATCTACGGCGGAACCGGCTCGAAGGGCGGCTCTGCCCTCGGGCGCACCTGTCCGACCACGGCTGACGGTGAAAGCGTCGGGCTCCTCGTCAATGCCTCACTGGTGATCGAAGAAAACGGCGTATTCGGCGGGATGAGCAACGCGACGGGAAGCACCTGCGGCCTGAGCGGCGCGAGCACCTCGCGTGGCGGCGTGATCAACACGACGCAGATCGAGCTCGATGAAAACGCTTTCCTCGCCGGAAGCGGTCCGGCGAGCGGCTGCGCCACGAGTCTCGCGGTCGGCCTCGATACGGCGGACAACGACGTTCTGGAGACACTCGCGGACGGTGGCCGAGCCTGCGGGGGCGCCGGTGACACATCGATCGCGCTGCGCATTCGGAACGGGGCTACGGTCTCCGTGGAGAATGTCATCGTGACTGGAGGAACCGCGGCGACAGCCATCGGGATCGATGCGGAACCCACTTCCGGCTACGCAATCATCAACGTTACGGCGATCGACACCTCCGGCGGAGGGAGCGATTCGATCGGACTGCGATCGGCGAGCGCCGGAAATATGTTCAACACCATCCTCTACGGCTTTGGCACTGGCGTGCTCGAGCAGTCGAGCTCCGGTGCTCTCACCGCGGTGTCGAATAACGCGTTCCAGTCCACCGTCGCGTACGAGACGTCTTTTTCGGTCGCCTACACGAATGTTGCTGAGCTGGAAGCCGGGCTGATTTCGGCGAGCGGCAACGTCGACGGCGGCGTCGTGTTCGTCGACCTCGACGGAGCCGACGACGATCTACTCACCTTCGAGGACAACTTCGTCTCACTGAGCAGTCAGAGCTCCTGCGAAGTTCGCCAAGGCGGGGTCGCGAACATCACCATCGAGTCCTTCGACATCGAGGGCTTCGAGCGTACGGCGAGCCTCACCTGTGGCCCGACGAATTCCGATGCTGCGGGCTGGTCGATCGGAGCTTACGAGCGCGATTGATCCGTGCCTTCCGCGAGCTGGTCTGCGCGTTCTTGCTCGATCGTGCGCTTCACCCGGCGAAAGAGTAGGTAGACGAAGCCGACGAGGAGGAGAGGAATGACCACCGTGAGAAGGGTGAGGATCCATTGCATCGTCGCGAGCCGCAGGCGAGGCGTGAAGGTCCAGGGGAGCTTCGTCAGCCGTGAGCCGTCGGCCTCGCCACCGTTGAGGTAGCTCGCGGCCATGCGGGCCATCTCGTTGGGCTGAAGCGCCCATCCTTCCGAGGCCAAGACGGCCTCCTCCACCGTGACGCGCTCCACGCGAGCCAGACGTGCGGCGAAGGCGGGCGTCGCCACTTCGAGGGTCGGGTCCACGGTTCCGTGAATGAAGAGTGCCTCGGGCTTTGCGGGCCCGGCGTCTTTAGGAGGGGCCACTTCGGTCGCGGATTCAGACGGGATGACGGTCTCGGAGCCCGTTTCTCGTGGTTCCGCGGCTTGCGCGGGCGCGGGCGCAGGCGCGTCGAGGGGGAGCCATTCGGGGTCGGGGGCGGCTCCGTAGAGGAGCAAGCGCGCCGGCGAGCCGAGGAGGTGATCGGGAGAGCGTTGATTCTCCGCGCGGTAGTCGCGCTCCGGGTCAAAGCCCAAGGGAACGGTCTTGGCCAGGGCGTCGCCCCAAATGAAGAGGTTCTGCCCGATGCTGTCGCCGAGCCAGCTCATCATGGCGAGTCCGGCGTAGGAGCCATCCCCTGCCGCGGCCCAGGCGTCGACGGAGCGGACCGTGGATTCGCGCCCGAGCAAGGAGAGCGCCGTCACCAGAGAAAGGCGCCCGGAGTCGATCGAGGTGAACGCCCAACGTGAGGGCAGGCCCGCTCGGCCACGTTCGATCGCATCGAGCAAGTCGTCGCTATCGCAGTTCTCGCTTCCGGCGCAGCGACCTGCGATCGCTTCGAGGTGGCGTTGGAGCGCGTCGGCGTCGAGGAGGAAGGGACCGAGCGGCGCCGGTGAAGTGGCGACGATTCGAGCGACCCGGCCCGGATAGCGCTCCGCGAAGGCGAGGGCGACCTGCATGCCAAAGCCGTCGGCGAGAACGTGGACCCGTTCGTACTCGAGCACCGCGAGCGCTTCGTTCAGATCGCGTGCGACGTCGTCGAGTCCGAAATCCGCGAGCGAATGACCGGACTCGCGGAGGCGCTCGAGACAGTCGCGCGTGGCTCGTTGCACCTGGTCGAGGTGCGCTTCGGTCAGCGCCGGCGTTTCACGAATGACTCGGGCGACCTCGTTGCATTCGAGGGTGACGGAGCTGTCCGCGCCCCGGTAGCCGAGGCGCAGGAAATCGTTGCCTTGGGTCAGCTCGCGCGGCGGTAGGAAGTTGAAGTTGCTCTGTCCCGGTCCGTTCCCGAGGAACAGGATCGGGAGGGCCTCCGCCCCCGGGGCTTGTGCCTTGATCCGCTGCAGGGGCAGCGAGAGAAGCGCGTCGCCACCGCTCTCACGCTCTCGCACGACCAGCGTGCCGCAGAGCCCGTTGACGGGACCATCGAGCGTGTCGACCTCGCAGGGCTCGAGGCGCGGGTCTTCGAGGTTTGCCTCCTCGTCGAGCTCGGGGAGGGTGCGCATGCGGGATTCGCCGCAGGCGAAGGACAACGCGAGCATGAGAAGAGCGGTTCGCTTCATGGCGAGCGATGTAATGGTCGATCCGATTCCGGGCAAGCGCCGGCTTGACGCGCTCGGGCGCTGCGAACTACTTTCCGCGGGCCCAGACAAGCGAGGAGAGTGACGTGAGACTACGTACGGCCCTGGTGGGAGTGTCCCTGGTTCTTGGTGCTGTTGCCTGCAAGAAGGAAATCCCGGTCTCCGAGCTGGCGGCGAGGGTCAATGGTGAGCCGGTTCTGAAGAAGGACTTTGAGGCAGCGGTGGCTCAAAACCTATCGCGCTACGAAAATGCGGGTCACACGCTCGGCGACCCGGTGAAGGAGCGGATCAAGGAGAGCGTCCTGCGCCGTCTCGTCGAGCACAAGATCATGCAGCTCGAAGCGAAAAAGCTGAAAGTGGAGGTGACGCCCGCCGAGGTCGAAGAGCGCTTCCAAGAGCACAAGGGTCGCTGGCGCACCGAGGAGCAGTTTCAGGACTATCTGAAGCGCTCGCAGAACAGTGTCGAGAACATGAAGCGTGACCTCGAGCGCAACATGCTGCGTGATCGCGTCGTTGAGAAACTCGCCGGCGACGTGAACATCACCGACGAGGATGCAAAGAGCTACTACGATGAGCACCCGGAGCGCTTCGTGAACAAGGAGCGCGTTCGCGTCAGCCGGATCTACAAGCGGATCACCCCGGCGATGAAAGACGCGGACAAAGAGAAGCTGCGCAGCGAGGCGAAACGGCTTGCGGAGCTCGCGAAGAAACCCGACGCGAGCTTCGCCGAGCTCGCCCGCGAGAACAGTGACGCGGCCGATGCCAAGAAGAATGGCGAGCTCGGCTGGGTGCTGCGAGGTCGCATGCCACCGGAATTCGAGCAGGTCGCTTTCACCCTGGAGCCTGGACAGGTCTCCGGCGCGGTCGAAACGCGCACGGGCTTCGAGATCATCAAGGTGTGGGAGCGCCAGCCGGAAAGCCGCCGCCCTCTCGAAGAAGTGGCGGCGACCATCAAGACCTCGCTCGAAGCACGCGAACGCAACAAACGGC
This sequence comes from uncultured Bdellovibrionales bacterium, assembly GCA_964468125.1. Lineage (GTDB taxonomy): Bacteria > Myxococcota > XYA12-FULL-58-9 > XYA12-FULL-58-9 > CAYXVF01 > CAYXVF01. Next base: position 22,304 of record CAYXVF010000019.1, read on the forward strand.
GGCGCGACGTGCTGAAGCAGCTCCAAGAGGCGGCGAAGGTCGAAACGTTTCTCGAGTTCGAGACGGGACGGACGCCTTCCGCGCGCGGCAAGCTCCCGATCGAGCAGCCGAAGCGGCCGAAGGCCACGCAGCCGCAGGCAGAATGAGTGTCAGCGGGTGCAGACCGGGTTGGTCCCCGCGAGCTCGCCGCAGCTGACTCCGGTCTCTTTGACGCAGGCTCGGGTCGTCGTCCGGCACTGCCCGAAGGTGTCCCCGGCGCTCGGAACCTGAACGCATTCCAGACCGCAATCTTCTGAGCCTGCGCAGGGCAAACCGGTGATCGCGCAAATGCCCGCGTCGCAGGCGCAATCGAGGCCGCTGTTGCAGCCGCGACTGATGTTGACGCAGATGCCCTGCTGGCAGAGAGAGCCGACCGTTCCATCGATGAAGCGGACCGCGTCGTAGACGCCGTTGCAGTCTGCCTCGCCGACGCATTCACAGAAGGCCTGGGTGCTCTCCGAGCGTCCAACACAACGGCCGCCGTTGCTGCACGACGCGTCGTTGGTGCAGGGGGTTCCTACGAGTGTGAGCCCAACGCAGTTTCCAAAGCCGCCCGGGCAATCGCCGACGTCATCGCAGACGGTGGCGCAGTAGCCGTCCCCTGGGTTCACGCCTGTGTCGTCGATCAAGCAGGCCAAACCTTGCTCGCAGGTAACTCCCGCTCCGTTGTTGCAGAACTGGCAGAGCTCGTCGCGGTCCGGGTGGGGTTCGCAGCTCTGAAATGCTGCGTTGCAGCGGTCGCCGTAGTCGCAGTACTCCGGATCGGCGACTCCGCGCTCGACTGGGCAGCGCTCGCACGCACCCGCTACTTGACCTGCCACACACTGTCCGCCGTCGCACACATCGCCGAGGAGGCAATCACCGGCGTTTCGACACCCGCTCGTGCAGGTCTTGCTCTGTGGGTTGCAGAACTGCCCGAGGGGACAATGAATGTTGAACTCGCAGGACGTGGCGAGGATGCAAGTTCCACCGCTTCGCTCGCCCGCAGAGCAGATCTCGTTCGCCTCGCAGTCCTGGTTGCCGACGCACTGGGGAGCGACTTGACAGATTCCGAAGCTGTTGCAAACCCGACCGTCACCGCAGACATCGTCCGTGCGGCACTTGCAGAGTGCGTCTTCGCAGAAGAACCCCGCTGGGCAATCCGGGTCGCTGGCGCAGGCGCCTGCGGCGGGCTCAGAGTCAGAACAGGCCGCGCCGAGCGAGAGCAGGGCCAGATACACGCCGACGCGTGGGGTCATGGGGTGCTCCCGGTGGCGAGCCGGTACTCGACGGTGATGTTGGCCTGGGCGCCGGGGATGACGTCCACCCCGAAGACGATCGCGTTTCGATCCGAGTCGTAGCTCCATCCCGCTTGCGTACCTTCCGGGATCGGGACGGGCTCGGGCGCGCCGACCTCCTGGACGCGGACGCAGAACGGAGCCGGCGGCACGTCCGGGCAGTCCACCGGTCCGCCGGTTTGTGGTGCGCCGGTCAGCTCGAAGACCGACTGCAGACCGGCGGCGCTGTTGGAAAGCCGGGAGAGCGCCTCGGAGAACTCGGAGCAGATGCTCGCGAGCTCGCCACCGCTCAGGCGGGCGAGCTCGGCGTAGCGTTCGCCCGGGCGGTTTGCTTCCCCGCGCGTAGGCTCGAAGCAGGGGGGCTCATCCGGCGGCGAGACGATGGCGGACACGCTGATCAGCGCCTCATTTCCCGCGCCTTTGTAGGCCTCGACGACGCGGTGGTAGTAGCCGGTGGGGCCGAAGCTCTCGTCGTCTTCGTCACTCACCATGATGACGAAGAGCGCCGCGTCGTCGCGGAAAAACCCCGGATTCGGTGGGGTTGGCGCGGTGCTTGGAACCCAGCCGGGTCCCACGCCGAGGGCCAGGGTCATGGTTTCAAAGCCTCGCTCCACCGGGGAGCCGTCGGTCCCGAGCGCCACATTCTCGAGGAAAACACTCGCGGCGTTTGGCGTAGAAGGGGTGATGAAAGGAACGTCGCTCAGGCCGCGATTCAGAACGCCGCCATCGGCCGGATCGGTCGAGATCACGCCGATGTGATAGTCGACCGCCGTTGCGATGAGGGTATTGATGAAAGACTGAAAAGACAGACCCAGGCCGTCTTGCTCCTGGCCCATCGAGTCCGAGTTGTCCACGACCCACAGCACGTCGATCCGGGCCGAGGCATTTTGCGTGAACTGCTCGGTAGTGGGTTCGAGGGAGCGCAGCGTGTCCTCGCTGCAGCCGCAGAGGCAGGCCAGGAGAGCCAGCCCCCGCAGTCCGATGGAATCGAGCCGGACCATTCGCTATACTCCCCTCGAATTCGGCGTCTCAACGACGTTCTGCGACCGAAGACGCCGGTTCTAGTGGGCACGTGGACGGGTTGTCAAACGCTGGAGAGCGCTCGAGGAGTCCAGGCGGGAGTGGCATCGATCGAGCAAAATGAGGTGGGGGGAGCGCCGCAGCAGGCGGCGCGGATTCTGGTCGTCGATGACGAGCCGGTCATCCTCGATATTCTCCGCGACGTCCTTGAGTACGAGGGATTCTCCGTGTCGACGGTCGGCGATGGCGAGCTCGCCCTGCAGCGGATCCGCACCGAAGCGTTCGATCTCCTCCTCACGGACCTCAAGATGCCGCGCATCGACGGCCTCCAGCTCATCAAGCGGATCGCGGACGAGGGGATCGGCGAGCGTTTCAAGACCGTGATCATGACCGGCTTCGGCACCGTAGAAACCGCCGTGGAGGCGATGAAGAACGGCGCCTTCGACTACATACTGAAACCCTTTAAGCCCGAAGAGGTGGTGCGCCTCATTCGCCGCGCCTTGGCCGAGCTGGAGCTGCAGCGCGAGAACATGGCGCTGCGCGAGACCCTCGGATTCTACGAGCTCAGTCAAGCGCTCTCGAGCTCCATGGGGCTCGATGAGCAGCTCACCCTGATCGCGGACATGGTGCGAAACAACCTCGGCGCAGATGGCGTCTCCGTCCAGACCCTCGACCCGGAGGCTCCTTCGCACTTCGTTCAGCGCTTGTGTACCGGTCGAAAGGTTCACATTGAGGCGAGCAAGGTGCTCGGTGAGCTCGAGGACGCCGGTCGCCTCTTTGCCCACGGGGATGAGGTTCGGGACTGGGTGAGCGACGACCCCATTCCTCCGAGTGGCCTCGTCGGAGCGCCACTGAAAGTCCGGGGAGTGCCCCTCGGATTCATCGCTGCGTACACACACGAGGCGGGAAAACGCTTCACGGAAGGGCAACGAAAAGGACTGAGTGTCCTCGGCGCGCGAGCGGCGAGTGCGATCGAGCAAGACCGCATGTATCGCAACCTTCGCGACAGCGTGACGGCGACCATCGAGTCCTTGGCGCGTGCGCTCGAGGCGAAGGACCTCTACACGGCCGGTCACTCGGACCGCGTTGCGATCTACGGTCGTTTGATCGCCAAAGCGGTGGGTCTGGACGAGTCGGAGCAGGAGCGCACGTACCACGGCGGCTTGCTGCACGACATCGGCAAAATCGGCATCAATCTCGCGGTGCTGAACAAGGCGCAGAAGCTGACCCAAGAAGAATACGAAATGTTCAAGAGCCACACCGTGCTCGGAAAACGCATCATAGAGCCGGTGAAGTTCCTGCGGCCGCTGATTCCCTTCGTCTACGCGCATCACGAGGCATGGGATGGACGAGGCTATCCGGAAGGCTTGGAGGGGGAAGCGATCCCCTTCGAGGGACGCTTGCTGGCGGTGGCCGACAGCTACGACGCGATGACGAGCAACCGGCCGTACCGTAAAGCCCTGCCGCACGACATCGCGGTGGCGGAGCTGCGTCGGTGCTCGGGCAAGCAGTTCGACGGAACCTACGTGAAGGCCTTCCTCGACGTGATCGAAGACTACCGAGAAGACGAGCGCAAAGCAGGCAAACCGGTCCCCGAGTGACTCGGACTCGGTGAGACATGCTCTCTGCCCTAGTTGTTGGGTACGTTGTGCGTCGTCACGTCCGGGGCGAGCTCCGGACGAACCGCCGCCGCGAACAGCACGCTCAATCGCGGCGCAACCGACACCGCCACCGTCTTCTCGCCGCGCGCCTCGCTGAGCCGCGCACGTCGCGCTTCCTGCTTCTGTTCGAGCTTCGCCATGTACGCCTCGGCGTAGGCGGCCTTTGACGGGGCTTCGCCCGCTTGGGCGGCGAGGGGAAAGGCAAGGGCTGCGAGTGCAAAACAAAGGGTCTTCATGGTCGTCTCTCTCGTGCGCCACGGCAAAAGCGCCGTAGTCGGACGGGTGGAATGCATGGGCCGTGCCAAAGCCGGAAAGCCCTCTGAGGGCCCTTTTTCCGCCTTTTTGACCCGAGAGCGCTCGTGGGAGTGTTCAGATGCGAACACCTCCTGATCGATACCGGACACATCGATGCGCTCTTGCGTGCCTATGTGTGTGTTGATGGTGGTGGTTGCGTATCTTTGACGCCTGGCGAGATGCGCTGGCCGTGCTAAGCTGCTCGCGAGTAGCGCGGAGCACCGGCCCCGCACGAGTCACGCATGACCAGCGCCCTTTTCTTCTTCATCGCTTCGGCTGCGACCTGCTCCCTTCTCGAACCGGTCCCGAGCCCCCCCGCTCCGAACGCCGAGCGCTACTTCACCCCCAGTGGCGTCTACACGCTGGTACCGGACCCTGAGACGGTGGTTTTTCGCGCCGAGCGCGGCGCGAATCTCGCGGCGCTCGAGGCGGAGGTCCCCGGGCTCGAGACCCGTCGCCTCTACCACGCGGACCAGCGGATCGTCGTCTCCCGGGGCGACCGCACCGCTCTCGAGCGTGCCCTCGGGCGACCCGAATGGACGCGCCTGGCCGCCTTTCGGCTCGCGGAGACCGGCGCGCTCCTGGTTTCCGACGGTTGGATCCGGCTGCGTTTGCATCCGCTCGCCGACGAAGCGTCGGTCGATGCCGCAGCGCGTGCCCTAGGCGCGGAACGACTCGAAGTCTTCGACCGACTTCGCCGTCGCGCACGTTTTCGCGTCGAGCCGTCCGAGGCGCCGCGCGTCGCCGAAGCGCTGCATCTGCGGAAGGACATCGCCTACGCGCACCCAGATTTCATCTACCGGGTAGAGCAGCGCTTTGCTCCGAACGATCCGCTCTATCCGCAGCAATGGCATCACGCGCTCGTCCTCGCGGAGCCTGCGTGGGATCTCGAGCGCGGCGATCCTTCGGTTCGGATCGCAGTGATCGACTCCGGTGTCGATACGTCGCACCCCGATTTGGCTGCCAAACTGGTCGCGCCCCGTGACACTGAGAATCAGGACAACGACCCGTCCCCGGAGCCCGACGAGGCACACGGTACGGCCTGCGCGGGGATTGCTGCGGCGACGTCGAACAACGACCTCGGAGTCACTGGTATGTGCCAGCTGTGTTCGCTCATTCCGATCCGGCTCTTCCCCGGCAGTGGATTCACGCGGGCCGGAGCGGACAGTGATGCGATGTACTGGGCCGGTGACAACGGAGCCAGTGTCATCAGCAACAGCTGGGGCCCCGCCGAATCGGCGCCGATCCCCTTCAATCTCGACGCTGCGATCACCGACGTCGCAAACGGCGGGCGCGGAGGGCTCGGGACTCTCATTCTCTTTGCGGCGGGCAACTCGGCGGAAGAGAACCAGAGCTTCGAGCTCGAAAGCCATCCGTTGGTACTCGCCATCGGGGCCACGGGTCTCGCCGACGCGCGCGAGAGCTACTCGAACTTTGGACCGGACCTGGATCTGATGGCGCCGGCGGCAGCGGTGACGACGGACAACCAGGGGCCAAACGGTTACGTGGGCGGCGACTACATAGTGGCCTTTGGCGGGACGAGTGCGGCGACACCGGTCGTGGCGGGAGTCGCGGGACTGCTCCTCGCGGCGGATCCAACCCTCACGCGCGGTCAGCTCACGAGTGTGCTCTTGACGACCGCGGACCCCGTAGGCGGCGAGCCTTACGTGGACGGAAGGAACGACTTCTATGGCTACGGTCGGGTGAACGCTGCGCGGTCGCTCGAGCTCGTGGTGACGGGATCCGTATGCTCGCCGGTGGCAGAGGAGTGCGGGAACGGCGTCGACGACGACTGCGATTTCTTGGTCGATGGAGACGACCCCAGCTGCGCGCCGAGCACGGGCGAGCTCTGCGGGGGCCCCGGAGGTGAGTGCCAGGCGGGCAACGTGTGTCTGCCCGAGGACGCGGCGGGGACCGTCTATCGTTGTTTTGCGACCTGTACCGACGGCGCGGAGTGCGGAGCGGACCCGTGCGTGCCTGTCTCGTCGGATCTGTCGATTTGTCTCGAGGGGACGGAGGTCGCCTGTCCTACCTGCGGCTCCCTCCAGTGCGACAGTCGCTCGCTCTGCGTGACCTACTCGGAGCTGTCGCTGTCGCTCTGCACCCCGTCCTGCACGAGCTCCGATGAGTGTCCCGTGGGCTTTTTCTGCTCGCCGATCGGCGGAGGTGAAAGCGCGTGCGCGCCCCTGAGCTTCTCCTGCAGCGCTTTTGGCCCAGGCGCGGGTTCCCCCTGCGGAACGCTCGACAGCTGTGCCCTCGGAAACGTCTGCCTGAATGACGGGCTCTGCTATCGCTCTTGCGCGACGGATGCTGATTGTCCGGACGAAGAGAGCTGCGAGGACAGCTCGACGGCGGGCCTGCGCTACTGTGATTGTGCCTGTGACGCCAGCGACGGCTGCGATCAGGGCTGCGCCTGCGACCGGGAGTGCGCCGGCAGCTGCCAATGCGATGAGAGCGACAGCTGCGACCCAGGTTGCCCCTGCGACCGAGACTGCGGGTGCGCGTGCGACGCCACTCCCACCTGCGACGACGGTTGTACCTGCGATCCCGGCTGTGCCGGGGCGGGCGCGTGCGCCTGCGACGCGACCTCGAGCTGCGACCCGGACTGTCCATGCGACTTCGACTGCGGCGAAAGCGGCGGTGGATCGTGCGAGGCGGTGTCCCCCGTGTGGTGGGGGGCCTTGCTGCTCCTGTGCCTCGCGAGGCGCCGTCGACGCGCGCCTACGCCTTGAAGACGATGAAGCGCGACAGATCGATGCCGAATTTTTTCTGCGCCTGGTCGAGGTAGTCGTTGTGCTCTTCGATGCGCTTGCGCAGGTGCGCCCAAAAAATGTCGACGAAAGTCGCCGCCGCCCGGTGGGCAGTGGATTCGGTTTGCTCGAGAGCCTGGTTGAACTTGCGGACCGCGTCCTCGGTCTTGAGATCCGAGTACTCCTCGGCCAGCAGGCGTCGAATCACGGACGGAAACAGCAAGATGGCGCTGAGGACGTCGCTGACCTCGAATTTCTTCGCCGCATGAACCCGAGACATGTAGCGGAACACCTTGTCCAGAGCATCGGTTTGGCCGGTGACGAGCAGATCGATGTAACCGTCTAGAATGTGCTCGAGCATCTGCTTGAGCTCGGAACGTGGCAGTTTGCTGTAGGCGGGGATCTCTCGCGGAATCTTGCCCAGCAGCAAGTTGACGATCTGGGCGTTGTAGTCCTCGAGGAAATTGAACAGCTGGATATTCACCCCACCTCTATCGCCCGTTCGAGCGCAGAGGCGCAAGCGCTTGCGGCGTTCGTTCGTTTGTGACAGTCCACCGCACGAATGGCGCTGATCGTCCAGAAATTCGGCGGCAGCTCGGTGGGCTCGATCGAAAAGATCGAGCATGTCGCCGATCGCGTCGCGGCCCGAGCGCAAAGCGGGGACCGGCTCGTGGTGGTAGTCTCAGCGATGCGTGGAGAGACCGACAGGCTCTACGAGCTCGCTCACCAGATCACCCGCGAACCCGCGCTCCGCGAGGTCGATGCCCTCATGTCCACCGGGGAGCAGGTGTCGGCTGCGCTGCTCGCGATCGCCCTCCGCGCACGAGGGGTCCCGGCGCGGTCGATGAGCGGCGCGCAAATGGGCCTGCAGACCGACGGGGTCTTCTCCCGTGCGCGCATCCGCAGCATGGACCGCTCGAAAGTCGACGCTGCGCTCCGTGAAGGAGAGGTGGTCGTGGCGACTGGGTTTCAGGGCATCGATCGCTACGGCAACGTCACGACCTTGGGTCGCGGGGGCTCGGACACGTCGGCGGTCGCCATGGCGGCGGCGCTGCAGGCGGACGAGTGCGAAATCTACACAGACGTGCTCGGGGTCTACACCGCGGACCCCCGGATCTGCCCCGAAGCGGCCAAACTGGACGTGATCGCCTTCGAGGAGATGATGGAGATGGCGTCTCAAGGCTCGAAGGTGTTGCAGATCCGCTCCGTCGAGCTCGCCATGAATCATCGTGTGCCACTCAGAGTTCGATCGACCTTTTCTGATGACCCGGGGACCCTCGTGACCGAAGAATCCGACCACATCGAGCGTCTCGTCGTCCGCGGCGTTTCGCACAACAGCAACGAGATCAAAGTGACGATTCGCGCCGTGCCTGACACACCGGGCGTCGCGTCCAAGCTCTTCAAGGCGATGGCAGAGGAAGCGGTCAATGTCGATGTGATCGTCCAGAACAAGTCGCTCGAAGGCATCACTGATCTCTCCTTCACCGTCGAGCGGACCGATCAGATGCGAACCGAGCGCATCGCTCTTCAATTCAATAGCGACGTGTCTGGCGGCGGCGTCGAGGTCGACCCGCGGATCGCCAAGGTCTCGGTCGTGGGAGTGGGGATGCGCGCCCATCCAGGCGTAGCGGCGGCGACCTTCGATGCGCTTTCGGAAGCGGGCGTGAACATTCAGATGATCAGCACGAGCGAGATCAAGATCACCTGCGTCGTGGACGAATCAGAGGTCGAGCCCGCCGTGCGCGCGCTCCATCGCACCTTCGAGCTGCACCAGGGGGGAATCAGAGCGCGCTCCGGCCGCAAGAAGGCCGGCAAGAAGGTGACCCCGAAGAAGAGCGCCGCGAAGAAGAAGACCGCGAAAAAGAAGACCGCAAAGAAGAAGACCACCAAGAGCACCGCCACCCGCACGCAGGCGCGCGTCGGCAAAAAGACGAAGCCGAGCGCCAGCAAACGCAAGACCGTGAAGCGGCCCGTGGGCTCGCGCAGGAGTCGATGAGGCCGTCCGTAGCGAGCGGAGCGATGCTCCTTTCGCTCCTTCTCCTGTTGGGGGCGGCGCTCTGGACCTTGGGCGAATCGGTGTCCCGCTCACCCGAAGAGGCGCCACAGAGCTGCTGCGAGATACCGATCGAAATCGTCGAAGAGGGGCGAGTACGTGTGGGCTGCCGTGGTGAGCGGGAGCTCGCCGGCTGCGGTGCTCTCGAAGCAGGTGATCGCGTCGTGCTAGGTAAGGCGTGCAGGGTTGTTCCGGGCGGTATGTCCGCGGGCCTGCGGCTGCTCCAGGGATTGGGCCTCGACCTCAATCGGGCCAGTGCGTCGGACTTGGAGCTTCTGGATGGAATCGGTCCGACTCTCGCCCGAACGATCGTCGAGCACCGCGAGGCCTCGGGCGCCTTCGAATCCGTCGAGCAGCTCGTGGAGGTGAAAGGTATCGGCCCGGTCACGCTCGAGAAGCTGCGCCGCCATCTGTGGGTCCGTGGTCCCACGCCTTGACCGGCGATCATTGCGATGCCATCGAACGGGCTCGCGGAAGGAAGAAGCTGATGAATCGCGAATGGGTGGTGGATGTCGTGGCGCGACTCCCCCAGGGAATGGTGTCGCGAGCCTGGGGATGGCTCGCGCGGCGTCGGCACCCGCGGGCTGGGGTAGCGCTCCTGAAGCGCGGATTCGTTGCCGCGACCGGGATCGATCTGCGCGAAGCCGCTGAGCCGATCTCCTCCTATCGCACACTCGAAGACCTCTTCATTCGCCCCTTGAAGGCCGGTGCACGGCGGATCGACCCCGCGCCGGATGCGGTGGTCAGCCCGGTCGATGGCACCGTCGGCGCATCCGGCGTCGTTGAGCAGGGTACTGCACTTCAGCTCAAAAAGCGCCGCTACTCAGTGGCCAAGCTCTTTGGCAGTGCAGCGGAGGCGGAGCGTTTCGAGGGGGGACACTTTCTCACGTTCTACCTCTCTCCGAAGGACTACCACCGCGTGCACGCGCCGCTCGCCGGACGGGTGCAGCGTGCGCGGGTGATCCCCGGCGCCCTGATGCCCGTGTTTCACGAGTCCTTGGTCAAGGTCGACGAGCTCTTCGCTCGCAACGAGCGCCTGATCACCTTTCTCGAAGACGAGCGAGTAGGTCGCTTCGCGGTGGTGAAGGTGGGGGCGACCCTCGTCGGCCGCATTAGTGTCGCCTATGACGAGAGCCTGCGCAGCAACGACCCGTCGGTATCACATCTCGATCGTGACTATCCCAACGAGCCGAAAGTCCAAAAAGGGGGTGAGCTCGGAGCGTTCGAGCTCGGTTCCACGGTCGTGCTCTTCTTCGAGAAGGGCGCTGTGAGGCTCGAGGGCCTCGAGCCCGGGCAGGCGATTCGTCTCGGTGAGCGGGTCGCAACGATTCGCAAGGCGACCCGAGCCGAGACGACCGCCCCCCAGACGGCATCGCAGTCGCCAAAGAAGAAGTCGCCGAAGAAGAAGGTGAGCAAGAAGAAGGAATCGAAGACCAAGGTCAGCAAAACGAAGAAATCCCCGACGACGACGAAGAAGTCGGCCACGGCGAAGGCGACGCGCGCGAAGAAGACGACCCGCAAGACGAGCACGAACGAGACGACGAAGAAGAAGACCGCGGAGCGCTCGAAGACGACGAGCCGTAGGACGAGCGACGACTCATGAGCGCTGGATTGATCCAGGCGTCGAGCCTCGCGGAGATCGCTGGAGTGGTCCACGGGTTCACCACGCGAGAAGGCGGGGTCTCGACGGGGCCCTATGAGAGCCTCAATCTCTGCACCTCCGCCGGGGACGCGCGGGAGGCGGTAAAGGAAAATCGCGGGCGTGTGCTCGCTGCGCTCGGTCGCCCGGAGGCCAGCTGGATATCCCTGCGCCAGGTCCACGGCGCGGATGTCGTGCAGGTCACGGCGCAAGCGGGCCGCACGATCGAGGCAGACGGGCTGTGGACGCGCGACCGGGCGGTGGTGGTTTCGGTGCTCGTCGCCGACTGTGTTCCGATCCTCCTCGCGGATCGCGACGCGACGGTGGTGGCCGCGGTCCACGCCGGTTGGCGCGGCACGGAAGCGCACATCGTGCGTGTCATGGTGAAGCGCCTGAAGGACGCGGGGGTCCCCCCGGAGCGTCTCGTGGCGGCGATTGGTCCCGCGATCTCGAAGGACAGCTTCGAGGTCGGGCCGGAGGTCGTAGAGGCGCTCGCCAAAGCGTTCCCAGAGGCCGGCGATGCGATTCGCACCGGCAACGGCGACCGCTCGCACGTCGACCTCTGGGCGTTGAACGAGCTCGATCTGCGCGCCTCCGGTGTCGAAACGGTCGATGTGCTGCGCCTCGACACGATGACCCGCTCCGAGCTCTTCTCCCACCGGCGCGACGCCGGGGTCACCGGCCGGCAGGCGGGGGTGATCGGCTTCGCGCCGGTTTTTTGACGGCGAGCCCCACGGACGCGAGACTCCGTCGATGAGCCCGCTGGACCGGGCGACGGAAGCGTCATGACCATCCCGCACTCGAGACGTCTGAGACTCCTCGCAGCGATCGCCCTCGTCGCTCTCGTCGGCTGTGCCGGAAGCGACGCACAGGTGATCGCCCTTCAGAAGTCCGTTCGCGCCCTCGAAGTGAGGCTCGCCCGCGCCGAGTCCTCGGATCAAACGCTAAACGACAAGATCTTCGTCGTGACCGCACAGCTCGATGACTGCCGCGCGGCCATCGACGGTGCACAACCACAGGCGACGCCCAAGAGCGAGCCGACGCGGCTCGAGCCGGTCGTCTCGAGCGAGCTCGAGGCTCACGAGCCTTTCGACCCGACGCTCCCGAAGCATTTACAGCTGGTCGCCGCGGAGCAAGCGGAGCCGACGGTCCTCAAGATCCACGGGGATCCGGAGCAGCTCGCTCCCCTGGACGTCACCGACGTTCCGCCGCCGCCGACTCTCCCGGATCCCGCGGTTGCGCAGGCGCAGTTCGAGGCCGGCCTCGAGGCGTTTCGGCGGGGTGAGTTCTCGGTCGCTCGGACTACCTTCGAGCGTTTCGTGGACGAGCACCCTGTTCACCGGCAAGCGGACAACGCGATGTACTGGATCGGTGAGTGCTCCTACGAGCTCGGTGACTACGCGGACGCGCTGACCGCTTTTCGACGGATCGTGAACGAGTATCCGAGCAGCCGAAAGCTGCCCGACGCGATGTTCAAAATCGGCACCGCCTACGAGCAACTACAGGACGGGCAGAATGCCCGCCGTGCATTCGAGCGATTGGTGAAGCGCTATCCCAAGAGCGCCTATTCCGAGCTTGCGAGGGCAAGACTGCAATGAGCCTGCGATTCATAGTTCGCGTCTGTCTTCTCACTGTGGCTCTCGTTCTCACGGTTGGGGCACTGAGTGGCGGTCCCGAGCCCGTCCGGGCTCAGCGAGCGAGCCTTGCGGGCCGCACTCCATTCAATCCGAAGGTCGACGAATACACGGTTCAAAAAGGCGACACCCTTTGGACGATCTCCCAGAAGGTCGTCGGTAGCCCATGGGTGTGGCCCAAGGTCTGGTCCTTCAATCCGGAGATCGCGAATCCCAACTGGATCTATCCCGGTGACGTCATCTACTTCTATGAGCGGGACCTGCGCTTCCCCTCGCTTTTTGATCAGCCCGCGAATCTCGCAAGCCGGGCAATTGAGCTCGAACCAGACGAAGTGGGTTCAGTTGAGGCGGAGTCAGCGCCGCCGGTGGAGATCGTAAAGCGCACCGTGCAACAACGCCCTAAGCGCGCCCGGCGCGCCTACAACATGTTCATTACCGCGAAGGAGCTGCAGGAAGCGGGCGTGCTCGTGAACGCGGCGGACGACGATATTCTCTTGAGCGACTACGACACCGTTTTCCTGGAGTTCCCGAAAGACAAAGTGCCCCCGCAGGGGGCCGATTACATGATCTACAGGACCGTGCAGGAGGTCCGGCACCCCACGCGCGGCGGCCGCTTTGGCTACATCACGCAGGTCACTGGCTTCGCGAAGGTAAAGGGAGGCCGTGAAGACGGCCTCGCCACCGCCGAGATCTATGGGGCAGAGCTCGAGATCGACCGGGGCAACTACGTGACGGAGAAGATCGACATCGAAGAACCAGTGGTCGCCAAGAAAGCGGTGGCCCCCCTCGAAGGGGTGGTGGTGGCGGTGCACAGTGGCTGGGGCGTCATCGGAAGCGAAGAGCAATTCGCCTTCGTCGACCTCGGCACCGCCGCAGGAATCGAGCGTGGCAATGACCTCGTGGTCTTTCGGCGCAGTGACCCGCGGCGCGACCGTGGCCGCGGCGACGACTTGCCGCTTCGCCCGGTCGCGCGGGTGAGGGTCGTCGACGCGAAGGAAGAGGCGTCGACCGTGCTGATCCTCGACTCCCTGGAGGAGATCGAGATCGGCTACAAGGTACGAACCGTCACCCAGTAGCTTTCTGGTCCTGAATTCCGGACTTCGTGAAGCTGTAGAACAGGTAGAGCACAGCCGCAGCGGCGGCGAGCGTTAGCGAGCCGGTGACGAGCTCCGGCAGGCCCGGGTCGAGCTCAGAAAGACCCACCGAACGGTACAGCGCCCGTCCTACGCCCGTGAGCGACTCGCCGGCGATGATGCCCGACGAGAAGAGCACACCGCGGCCGAGCTTTACGTCCGCTTCCGCGTCCTTTGCGCCATCCGCCATGAAATGGGCGAGCAGGCCACCGACGAGCAACGGTGGTGCGATTCCAAACGGCAAATACATCCCGACGGCGAGCGGCATCAGATGGAGCCGGAATTCCGCGCCGCGTCGCTCGAGGAGCCAGTCGAGAATCATCACCACCACCGCGAGCCCTACACCGAGGGCGATCATGTCCCAGGGCAAAGGATTGCCATCGCTGAAGAAGCCCTTTGCGAGACCCGCGAAGAGCGCTGCCTGGGGTGCGGCGAGCTCCCGGCCGCCGATGCCGCCGGGAATGTTCGAGTGGAGGAGCTGGAGCACCGGGGCCATCACGAGCGAGCCGACGAAGACCCCGCCGATCTGCATCATCTGCTGCCGCCGAGGAGTTGCTCCGACGATTTGGCCGGTTTTGAGATCGTTGCACACGTCACCGCTCGTACACGCAGCGCAGCACACGATCGCCGCGACGCCGAGTGTCGCCACCATTCCCTCTGTGCCACTGAATCCGAACACCAACATCAGTGCGCCCGTGAACAGCACCGCCGTGATGGTCATACCGGAGACCGGTGAATTCGAATTGCCCACGAGGCCGACGATGTAGCTCGCCACCGCGGTGAAGAAGAAACTCATTACCACCATGATGACGGTGGTCACCGCGGCGATGATGATGCTCTGGGTCAGGGAGAAGTAAACGCCACCGATCAGCGAGATGGCCAACAGAGAAAACAGAATGATCGCGGGACCTGGCAAATCCTCGAGACCGTCGTCCCCGTCGTGGGTGACACCGCGCAGCTTCTGCACCGCCTCGACGAGTCCGTGGCGCACCTTGAAGATCGACTGCACGCCTCCCATCACCATCGCGCCGACGCCGATGAAGCGGATCTGGCCCGACCAGAGTTCGTAGGCGGCGTCCACGGGGTTTTCTACCGTGCCGACCTCGAACAGCGGCATGGCGACGAGCCATCCGATCGCACCGCCGAGGAACATCAGCAGGGCGACATTGAGTCGTACGATGAAACCCACCGCGACGAGCGCCGGTGAGATCTCACTGCCAAAAAAGAAGAGCCGACCAGACGCGTTGACCGCACCTTCCATCGCCGGTTTCACCAGGAGAATCAGCGAGTCCGCAGCCTTCATTGCTGCGCCCACCACCGCCCCCCAGGCGACGGCCATCGCACCCCTGCGGTCGGCCTTCGCGGCGCCGGACTTTAGTACCTCGGCGCAGGCGATCCCCTCGGGGAATTTGAGCTCGGCGCGGGGGGAGGCGACGAAGACACGTCGCATCGGGATCATGAAGAGGATACCGAGGAGACCGCCGGTGAAGGCCACCAGCGTCGTGGTGACGAAGTCGAACTCTTTCCAGACGCCGATGAGCACGAGGGCGGGCATGGTGAAAATCACCCCCGCGGCCAGTGACTCTCCGGCGGACGCGCCTGTCTGCACTTGGTTGGCCTCGAGGATGGTGCCGTTGCGAAAGAGGCCCCGCAGGATCAGCATTCCGATCACCGCCGCGGGAATCGAGGCGGATACGGTCAAGCCGACGTAGAGGCCGAGGTAGACGTTCGCCGCGCCCATCACCACGGACAGGATGAGCGCGAGGATCACCGCCCGAGGAGTGAGCTCGGGGATCGGTGAAACGTTGGGCGTCGGATTTTGCGCTGAGCTCAAGTCAGTGGCAGTGCTCACTGAACGTACTCATGGGTTTTGTAGAACGCCGCACGCAAGGCGAAGAGCCCACCGAAAACGCCCATGGCGATCGCGAAGGTCCAGAAGAAGTTCGCCAAATCGAGCCCTTCGCTCACGCCCGCGATGAAGCCCACGAACACGTTGCCGAGGGTCACGGTGAGCAGCCACAGCCCCATCACCGTCGACTTCACGCTCTTCGGTGACTGCGTGTAGGCAAACTCGAGGCCGGTGATCGAGACCAGGACCTCGGACTGGGTGAGCAGGAAGTACTGGATGAGCTGCCAGCCGACGCTCACTTCACCCGGGCCCGCGGCATCGATCGCGTGCTGCGCTAAGGCCGCGGCGACGAAGGAGGATCCGGTCATGAGCATTCCGACGGTCATGCGCTGCAACGCGGTGACCTTCAGGCCCGATTTACGCAGCAACGAGACCACGAAGCCGGTGACCGGGATGAGGATCATCACCATGAGCGGATTCAAGCTCTGAATCTGGTCCGGCTGCGCCACGACAAAGCCCAAGTCGAGGTTCATCTGCTTGGCTTGAAGCACCCAGGTGGAGCCGTGTTGGTCAAAGAGGGCCCAGAACATCGAGACGAACAGGAAGATCGACATGATCCGCCACAATGAGACGTGAGCCTCGACCGCGTCGTAGCCGAACTTCTTCTCCGCGGCGGCGAAGATTTTTGGCACCTTGCTGCCGAAACCTTCTCGTTGGGCCTGCTGATTGGCACCGCCGACGAGAGCGCTGACCGTGGTGAACAAGACGGCAAAGAAGCCGTTGTCCTGCTCGATCTTTTGGCGGGCCTGCCAGACGAAGGGGAGGATGATCACCGCGATCAGCATCGCGATCAGCATCGTCTGCACCCCGATGAGCTCCATGAAAAGCACGCCGCCGAGCGCGACGAAGAGGCATAGGCCGATCAGGGTATCGAGCACACCGAGCTTGCCGCCGGGGGCGGCGGGCACGTGCACGAATTTGTTGCGGCCGAGCCAGAAGAACAGGGTGGCGATCGCCATCAGGACGCCCGGGACCGCGAAGGCCACGCTCCAGCCGAAGGTCGCCCGCAACCAGGGGATGAGCAGGGTCGCAAAGAACGAGCCGAAATTGATGATGAAGTAGAACGCTTGGTACATCTTCTCTAGCAAGTGCCAGTTGCCCTTGCCGAATTGGTCGCCGACGTTCGCCGATACGCAGGGCTTGATGCCCCCGGTGCCCACCGCGATCAGAATCAGGCCCGTATAGGTTCCGACGACGCTCCCCTCACCGAGGGAGAGCACGGCGTGCCCGATGGTGTAGACGATCGAGAGCCAGAGAATCGTGTTATATTTGCCGAGGAGCCGGTCGGCGAGTATGGCCCCGAGGATCGGGACGAAGTAGGCGCCTGCGACGAAGTAGTGATAAACCGAAGCCGCTTTTGCGCCGGCGGCGTCCGGCGCCATGCCCGTTTCCTGGAAGAGAAACGCGAGGTACAGCGTGAGGATGGCGCGCATGCCGTAGTAGCTGAAGCGCTCGCAGCCCTCGTTGCCGATGATGTAGGGGACGCCCTGGGGCCAACCCGTCGCGGAGTGATCCGGTTCCGTTCGGTACCCGTGTTTATCGACCTTCGGGGTGGACGAAGGCTTCTGCGAGCCGTTCTGTTCGCTTTCCGCGACCATCTGCAATTCTCCAACTCTTGGCGGCTGGCCAGAACCAGACGAGAGGGTGCATGCATGCGAACCCCTCCCCCCAGCGCTGATGGGCGCTATACAGAAATCGGTTTCCCGCCGTCAAACCGTTGTCACATGAGCGTGCCGGAGTGCCAACCGGGGGCGACCCTCATCTGTTTAGCAAATCACTGAGCGCCGCCCGAGCACCGTCGTCGAGGCCGCGTCGCTCCGCGAGGGTCAGGGCGCGGAGGCTCAGCCGCCGGTAGATCTCGCGCGTCGGAGCGTCGAGCGCCTCTAGGTGCCGTTGCACCCCCTCCACGTCGCCCCGGCTCACCGGTCCCGTGAGCCCGTCTTGCGCCCCCTGGCGGATCACGTTGTCGATCGCGACGGCCGCGAGCTCGGCGAGGGCCCGTTCCGCATCGTCGATCCCCGCACGACTCGCGACCTCCGCAGCCTCGGATAGGAGGGCGACGACGAGGTTTGCCGCCATGACCGCCGCCGCGTGGTAGCGGGTCTTGGCGTGCGCTGCGATGCGCTGCACTCGAACCCCGGTAGGGTGCAGAAGCGTTTCGAGGGCGTCGAGGGCCGGCGCGTCGCCCTCGACCGTAAACAGCGCGCGGTTGAGGGCATCGGCGGCGATCCGCGGCGAGCGCATGGCCACGAGCGGGTGAAGGCTGCCCCGTGGCACGGGCTGCTCCCCCAGCGCGGCGGCGGGGAGCGCTCCACTCACGTGGGCGATGACCATTCCTGCTCTGAGCTGTGGGCGCAGGCGCTCGCCCACCTCGCCGATCGCTTGGTCGCTGACCGCGACGAGCACGAGGTCGCATTCGGGGAGCTCGGGCCAGCGCTGAGCGCCGACCGGGATCGGCAGCGCGTCCTGCGCAGCCCGGGCACCTCCGACGGACCGGTTCCAGGCGCCCGCGAGCGTGTGTCCTCGGCGGGAGAGCCACAAACCCATGGCGGTTCCCGCCGCTCCGGTTCCGATGAGAAAAACCCGCTTCCCTGCGTCGTCCCGCGTCATCGCAGCGGCTCATACGAAAACGCGCGTCCCTTGGCGAGCCGATCGACGATCGGCGACGGGCGCGGTTCTCAAAAAGAGCGATCGTGCGAGCGAACCGCGGCGGCCAGAGCCCCTCGCCGCTCATTTTCTGCTATAGTTTTCGATGTGACCCAGCGGATCAGCACCCGTCGCGAGCGGAGCGTCAACTTCGTTCAGGACGGACAATATGACTATGCTGAAGAAGGCGATCGGGGGCGCGACGTACAACGGGAGCGCGCCGTCATGGTCCGCGCCTGGGAGCAACTCCGTGCGGCCGGCCTGCTTTCCTACGGAGTCGAGCTCGGCGACCGGCTCCATCCGATCGCACAAGCGCGCTACCAGGATCTCCTCGACGCCGGCGAGATCAACGCCCTCCCGACCACCTACGAAGCGGCGATGCGGATCCTGGTCACCGACCAAAACGGCGACTCTCAATTCGACATCAACATCGACAGTCTCATGCGCGCGCGTGTCGTTCGCGAGGGTGCTACCCGAGAACAGGTGAGAGCTGCGCTCCTTGCGGACCCTGTGCCGGTGGGCGCGGACCGGATCGAGCGGGAGTCGAGCGGTGTGAGCCGCTTCCCCTTCGGCGGGGGGCTCAACGATGCGGGGCGCGCGCTGCATCGCGACGTTGGCGACGTTCGCCTGCGCGACGCGGCGATCGACGCCGCGCGAGACTTTATGCGGGAGAATCGTGGCGCTCTACACCACAACGCGGGTCTTCTGGCGAGCAACGCGCTCACGAGTGCGGGGGCGCTCGCCGAGGAGGGACGCGCCGACGCGGGGGCCAGGCTCCTGTTCGAGACCGGGGCGCAGCTCATTCGAGCAGGCAAGCACGCGCAGGCCCGACGCCTCATCGACGCCTTGGACGGCGAGCCCTACCGGCGGGCGACGTTCAATGGCATGGGATTTCCGGTGGGGGCGGGAAGCGAGGCCGTTCGACGGAGTGGTCCGGGCGGCCGGGTTCGAGTCGACATCGACCCCGACGATCACGACCTGATGGGCGTGAGCGCGGCACGTCTTCAACGCGCCCAGCTCGACTGGATCGACGGGCTGCGTGCGGTGGTGGGAGCGGACGCGGACCCCTACGTGCTCGAGGATGTCCGGGAGTACCTCGCGGTCGTGGCCCGAGACGGTGACGTGGATGACTTGGCGAGATGCATGCGTGAGTACGCGGAAGCGTTCTACGTGCACGCGGGAAGTGACGTCCGCTATGAAGGCTGGCCCGACGAGAACACTCGGCCCGCTGGCGCGCAGAGCATCATGGATTCGACTCTCTCCACCGTCGATGGGCGCCGGCTGATAGATTGCGAAGGCTTTACCTACCTGGCTTCGCATCTCACCTCTGACATTCAGGGGCGGGATGGGGGGAATCGTTTCGATCAGTGGTTCGTGTCAACGGAGAGTCACATCACGCTCCTTCTCTATGACCGTGAGCACCCGGGTGAGGCGATTTACGTCGACAACGACGGGATCGGCGCGCGCCACTCAGTTAATGACGAGCTCCTCGTCGCCGACCTCGTGCACCAAGTAATGGGTGAGGTAAACGTGGGGGGCCGGGTTCGGGCGGTTGCGCTCAACGAGCAACCGGGTGGCGCCTGGCCTTACGATGAAGACGGTGAGCCCCGCATGGGGGAGGGACACATCACGGTGGTGGGGCACGGACGCGTAGAGCTCGACCCAAGGGTGCTGGGAGCCGGGGAGTGGAAGTACCGCTTCATGCAGGTCGACGGAGTTGTTCACGACCGCTTTCGCGAGTTCTGGGAGGGGCGCGAGCGACCGGAGAACAACGATGCGGCGATGCAGGAGTTCGTGGAGGCTCACCGGGAATTCCTCGGACCGGAGCTGAGCCATTCCGATTTCGTGTCAATGCGGCGTCTCGCCCGTGAGGAACGGTGATGGGCGGCCGGCTTCTGTTTCTCGCGGCGCTCTTGCGTGGCTGTAGCCTCGATTCGGATCTTCCGCAGGCGAGCTCTCGCTGGAACCACCCCGCGGGCCTGCGCTGGCAAGCGGAAGGTCCTGTTCCCGAAGTAAAGACGTTGAGTGTTGAGCTCGAAGGCTCCTCACTCGCCTCGACCTTATTCGACGCGCTGGTGCGCGCGCAGAGGGCGGGCGTGAAAGATCTCGAGATCGTCGCTCAGACCGATGGACGGGTCGTTGGCTTGCCGGTGGAGCTCCCGGCCTTTTGCCCCGCGCGTCGCCCCTACGCGCGCGGCTGTGGCACCGCCCGCCTGATGCTGCGCTCGGGGGACGCGGAGCTGCTCTACCTCGAAGCGACCCCCGACGATTGCACGAATCGACTCTTCGAGCCCGTGCAGCGCCCCTTAGGCGAGATCGCCTGGGTCGAGCTCGATCGGATCGGTCCGGAAACCCTCGGAACCTTTGAGCTTCTAGAAGTGGGAGTCTGCGATCACGTGGGTCTCGCCGCCGAGCCCGACGTTCCGCTCCAGCGAGTCGTCGAGGCCTACGATGCGCTCGCTCGAACCGGAGTGGAACGCATCGTTTTCACCGTCGGAATCCGCGAACGCCGGTGAGTGGCCAGGACCTCTCACTCGGAGCCGGCCTGGCACTAGACTCCTGCGCGGCCGGTGCCGCGGCCGGGTTCGCCTACCTGCGTTGGAAGGACAAACATCAGCCGGAACCCTGGGTTCTCCACCTCCTGTCGCTCACCGGGGGCTCGGTGGCGGTCCTGGGCGTTCTACGGCTTCAGCGCGAGCGGACGGAAAACGTACATAAATCCGAGATTTGTGGGTCTCGACAGTCAATGGTCGATTGACCCCGAGGATCTGCCCATTGCATAGTGAACAAAGCTCACGGGTTCTTCCAAGGCGAGGCGTTTGTGTCGGTGTCGCGTGCGCGCGCGGAATCGATACGGGCGGTTGAAGCCGGACCTCCGTGGGGTGAGGAGGGCATGCGCTGTGGAGACCGTCTCTGACAGCAGGGCGTCCGTACGCGCCTATCTCGAAGCGGAAGACATCGCCCAGCGGGCAGGTCAGCCGCTCTCATCACTCCATCTCTTGCTTGCGTTGTTCACCTTTCCCAATCGGGCTCAGGCGTTGCTGATCGAGCGTGGAATGGATGAGGACCGGATTCTCGAGAGTGTTCGTGTGCTCGAGGACGAGCCGAAGCGGATGGTGACCCGTTTGCGAGAGCGCGCGCGGGACATCGCCAAGAGCTCGGGCGGCGATGAGGGCACCGATTGTCTACACCTTCTGATCGCCATGACACGGCTGCGCGACGCCTTCGCCTACCGGGTGCTTGAGCGTACGGGGATCTCGGTTACCGCGCTGCGAAACCTCGCCGTCTCCTATGTGACCGGGCACATGCCGCGCCGCTTCAAAGCGATCCGCAGCGAAGAGCCGACCCCGGTGTTGACCGCATCGCGCGGCCGCTCGCGGGTGGCGAAGGCCCAGGTCGCAGAACCGCTGCCGCCGAAAGCGGAGCCGGAAGAGGCACTCGAAGAAGAAGACACAGAAGACTGGGAGGTTGAGGAGCAGGCTCCTTCTCGCCTCACACAGCTCGCGCGCGACGCCGCGGCCTCGCGCAGCGCAACGGAGTCGGGGGGCCTCTCGGAGATTGCGCCGACGCTCGCCGAGTGCGGCATCGATCTCCTGGAGCGCGCTCGCTCGGGCAAGCTCGATGCGGTCATTGGCCGCGAGCGCGAACTCGAATCCTTGATCGACATTCTCGGAAAGCGGCGCTCCAACAACCCGGTCCTCGTGGGACCTCCGGGTGTCGGTAAGACCGCGATCGTCGAGGGGCTGGCGGTGAAGATTGCGCGGGGAGAAAGCGATGTGCAGCACCTCTCGGACGCACATTTGGTGGCCCTCGACACTGGGGCGATGGTTGCGGGTACGAGTCTGCGCGGCGCCTTCAGCGAGCGCATGGGGGCGATCAAGGAAGAGGTCGCGAGGGCCAACGGCCAGATCCTCGTTTTCATCGACGAGCTCCACACGCTGATCGGCGCGGGAAGCTCCGGCGAAGGGCCCCAGGACGCGGCCAACGAGCTCAAGACAGCGCTCGCCCGTGGCGAGTTCCCTTGCATCGGGGCCACGACGATCGACGAATTCAAGAAGTACATCGAAAGAGATCCGGCCCTAGAGCGCCGGTTCACCCCCATCGACGTCGCCGAGCCCTCCGTAGACGAGTCGATCCTGATCCTAGAAGGTGCCATTCAGGCCTACGCGGAGCACCACGGTGTCGACTACTTGATGGACGCAGTTCATGGAGCGGTTTCGCTCACGCACCGCTTCGTTCCCGAGCGCCAGCTGCCGGACAAGGCGTTCGCCGTGGTGGACCTCGCAGGCTCGCGCGCGCGGCGCCGGGGTGCGTCCGTGGTAGAGCAGATCGACATCGCGAGGGTGGTGCACGAGTGGAGCGGTGTTCCGCTCGAGCGGCTAGCGGAGGCCGACACTGAGCGTTTCAACCGCGCTGAGCACATCATCGGTCAGAATCTGATCGGGCATGCGGACGCGGTCGCCGCCGTGGCTCGGGGGATTCGGCGGGGATTCGCGGGTTTCAACGCCAAGCGCCCGATCGCGAGCTTCCTGTTTCTCGGACCTACGGGGGTCGGCAAGACCCAGATGGTGAAGGTCTTGGCGGAATTCCTGTTCGGTCGCCGGGACGCGATCGTCCGCTTCGACATGAGCGAGCTCGCTGAAAAGCACGCGGTTTCTCGGCTGGTTGGGGCTCAGCCGGGCTACGTCGGCTATGAGGAGGGTGGCCAGCTCACCGAGGCGCTGCGCAAGCGTCCGTTCCAGATCGTGCTCTTCGACGAGATCGAAAAGGCCCACCCGGATGTCTTGAACGTGCTCCTTCAGATCTTGGACGAGGGTCATCTCACCGACAGCCGCGGTCGGCGGGTGAGCTTCTCGAACACCGTGGTGGTGCTCACGAGCAACCTCGGCTCGGACGCCTTTGAGAGGGGACGCTCGGGCATCGGTTTTGGAAGCGCTTCCGGCGGATCGGACGCTGCGGGGCGCGTACTCGAAGCCGCGCGGTCGCGCATGACTCCGGAGCTCTGGGGACGCCTCGACGAGCGCCTGGTCTTCGAGCCACTCGCTCGTGATCAGGTTCGTCGAATCGCCGAGCTTCAGCTCGAGGAGTCCGGTGAATCCCTCTTTGCGGAGCGTCAGATCAGCCTCGAGTGGAGCGATGAAGTGCTGGAGCTTCTGTTGGACCGTGGCGGCTTTTCTCCCGCAACCGGCGCTCGTGGCATGCGCCAGGCCATTCAGCGGGACATCGAAGGCCCACTCGCCGAATCCATCCTTGCCGGCGTCGTTCGCCCCGGAGACGTTGCGAGCCTCGACGTGCGCGGCAACACCATCGTCGTGAGCGCGAGCCTGGAAGAGCTGGCAAGCTAAGCGCCGGAATATGAGCGTAACCGATCGGCGTGGAGCACGTACAGTCTGTGCGGGTGCGTCATGGGGTGACGGAGGCGGGCCCCGAGCTTAGCTTCTGATGGAGGAGGTTGTCATTCAATGAACGCTTGGAGTGTGATCTCTTGGGTCGGCCTTGCCGGCGTGGGAATTTTGCTCGTGACCCAGGTGGGGTTTGGGGTGCGCGCGCAGGAAATTCGCTCAGCGAGCTTCGAGGACGAGGTCAAATGGGATGTGACCTACACGAAGCCGCCACAAACCGACATCAAAGCGCGACTGACCGACATTCAGTTCTACGTGACGCAGAAAGATGGCACGGAACGCCCTTTCAAAAACGAGTTCTGGGACAACAAGAAGGCCGGCATCTACGTGGAGGTCGTCACGGGAGAGCCGCTCTTTTCGTCAACGCACAAATTCAAGAGTGGAACGGGTTGGCCGAGCTTCTGGCGCCCGCTCATCGCAGAGAACGTGGTGGAGAAGGTGGACAAGTCTCATTTCATGGTCCGCACGGAGGTGCGTTCGAAGTACGGCGACAGCCACCTGGGGCACGTGTTCAACGACGGCCCTGCTCCAACGGGCCTGCGCTACTGCATCAACTCTGCCGCCCTGCGTTTCATCCTCGTCGAAGACCTCGAGAAGGAAGGCTACGGCGCCTTCGAGGCTCTCTTTGAGAAGCGTGGAAAAAAGAAGAGCTAGCCGTCAAAGAAGACCCCTGCTCGGACCGCGTCGTCACGGACGTTGTAGCGCAGGAGGGATTGGCCGTAGCCGAAGAACGCTTGCAGGTAGAGACCGGGGGTGAAGCGTACGTGCTCGCCCCAGGGCGGGATCCAACGCAAGCCGAGTTGTGCCGCACCGCGATCGAAACGGAAGTTGTAGCCGCCTTTGCGGAGGAGGATCTCCGCCTCGAACTGACCGAGGTCGGTCTTTCCGCCTGAGCCATTCACGATCAGCTCACCCGGGCCCATGAAGTCGTCAATGTCTCGGTTGAACGGGTCCTTGCCGACGATGACCCAAAGACGCAGGTAGGCGCGCACGGAGGGGGTGTCGAGCGACGGCTCGCCGAAGTAGTAGACGTAGCGGGGTTCGATGTAGAAACGGTCCCAAGAGCGCGATTCCACCGAATCCTCGCCGTTGCTCTCGTGTTGGTAACCGAACTGCAGCTGATCGATGCCGCGCCCCGTGTAGTCGCGGAAACGCCAGCGAAAAATCAGCTCCGGGCTGTAGTTGTTCTCCGTGAAGGGCGAAGAACCCTCGATATCGTAAAGGTCCCACCAAGAGCGCTGCGTGTAGGCGAGGTAGTAGTCGAAGCGATCGCTCGTGGGCCAGAGGTTGTAGCGAAAGCTGAACTGAAACAGGACCTGGTCCTCGCCGTCGCCGAGAAGCAGATAATTCGGGCGGTAGGCGCCGAAGTTATCCTGCTTTTCGGGGCGGACGATCGGCTCGTTCTCCGAGGCGATTTCGGTCGGGTCGTATTCTTCGGCGGATGCCGACAACAGGACCACGACGAGAACGGCAATGTGCACTGGAGCCTCCGACGATTCGTTGCCGAGGAGCTGCCGAGCGACGTGAGTTCCGTCGGCCCGAGCTCTTCACGCTCTTCGGCTGCGCCAGTGTGAGCGCCATCGCTACCGCGATCAATGAAGTCCGACGCCTCTGTCGATCGACAGCACGACGCCGCCGTCGAGGGCTACGTGCACACGCGAAGGCTTCGTGTCCACGTCGACTCCCACCGAGGTCGCCGCGATCCCGCTCGAGCGATTCTCGATTCGCGCGGTGCCGGGCAGCGATACGACGAATCCGTCAGCCTCCGCGAGGCGTCCATCGTCCGTCAGGTGCAGAGATATTGCGCTTGCGCCCATGAACTCGAGCTCCCTGTCTCCGATCCCAATCAAAGTCCTAGGGTCCTTGTCGTCTGGCGGCTTCAGGCTGAGCCGGGTAGAGCCGTCATGCTCCCGCAGGGCCGAAAACGTTTGGTGGGCGAAACGCACCGATGAAACCTCGTCGTTCGATGCGTCGTTCACCTCCAGCTCGGCGGTCGCGTCTTCAAAGCGGAGAGACTCGAGCCGGTGGCCCTTCATGGCGAGCTCGAACCGGGTCCCGGTCAGAGCTCCACACAAGGAGGCTCCCAACTCGATCCGGCTGCTCTTGCCGTTTGGGATCATCGAGAGCTCGCCGTTGACCATGCGAAAGGCTCCGAGGTCTCCCGCGTAGACCATGCGGTCGGTGCTCTTGTCGTAGCTGATGTCGAGAGCGCCGCCGCTCAGGCGAACGCGTCGGTCTGGATGCTCGAAATGGGCGCTCCCTCTCGCGGTGAGATGCTCAAAACCTTCGGATCCGATCTCCATCGTCATCGTGAAATCGTTCACCGCGAGAACGTCCGCGTGACGCTCGAGAACGGCATTGGGAGTCGCGCCAGCGAGGAGCGTACGTTCACGGTCCTGTCGGGCGGTGAGCTCGAAACCGGCAGGGAGCGTCAGACGCCCGAACTCGCTTTCGAGTAGCGCCCGTCCATCTTCGACGGTGAGTGTCGGATTCCCCTGGTCGTCGTAGACCAGGGATGCACGTGAGTTTTCGAGGTCCAGGTCGAGTCCGTTCTCGAGCTCCAGGGATACGGCGCCGCCGCTAACGACGACGCAGCTCAAACGTTTTTCGCTGAACCAAGCGGTCGCGCGATTCTCCGTGGCCCGGATCGTTCCGAACTCGCCGGTGAGGTAGGCGCCGCTCGAGAGGAGCTGGACGCGTGCGAGCATACCGTCGTATTCAAAATCGAGAAGCGCATCGCTTCCACGAAGCTCTCCGACTTCCTCCGCTCCTAGGAAGATGTGCATGCGTCCGTCGATCAAATGCACGTTGCCGTCGTGAGCGATGCCGAGCTCCGCGTCGTCGAAGGCGTAGCGACGCGGACCGTCGGTGACCGCGAATCGTTTCGTCGATGCACGGACGAGCTCCACCTTGCCCGCTTCGTCCATCAGGAATCCGACCTCCGCCTTGCCGTCGCTGGCGAAACGGTGTCCCTCTACTCGGATCTTCAGGTCTTCGCCGCTCACGAGCAGCTCCGAGCCACCGTCCTCGAGCGGCGAGAGTGAAACCCGGGCCCGTTCCGCGTCGAGGGTTATTCCGCTTCGTCGTTCGTAGTGCACCGTACCCTCGGCGTCGAAGGCCGATAGGGTTCCGTCCACGAAGGCCCCATCAAAGCGGGCCTCGTGAATCAAAAGGTCGTCCGAGTCGCTGCGATGGTGTGCTTTCCGAACGTCTCCAGCGAGACGGGTGAAGCCGGCCTCCGCGTCAATCTCGACGTGAAGCTCCGCTGCGGGTGAAAGGTCGAACTCGGAATTCGAGGTGCCCAAGGTGGCTTCGCTGAACTCGCCGTCGAGGACGGAGTGACCTTCCGTATCTTGGGCCAAAACGAGTCGGCCAGAAACCAGCCGCATGAAGTCGCCGCCGTGCTGGTGGCGCAGCTCGGAGGCATCGAAGACGGTCTCTGTGCCGCCGTCCTCCATCGAGCGGATCGCAAGGGTGCCGCGTTCGACAGTGAATGTGCCGCTCGCGCTCGAAAAATACTCCGTGCGCTGGGCCTCAACCACTGCATGCTCGAAGCTGCCGTCCTCAGCGTATCGGGCGACGAGAGTGCCTCCCTCGATTTGGGCGATTCCGCCGTTCGTTCGGATCGTCATGCCCTGAGCCCCGGCAGTCGCCTGGAGCATTCCGCCGTCGGGGGAAAACTCGACCTGTCCTCCCAACCCAAAGCTCGTCACTTCGACGCCGTCCGTGCCGCGCCACGCGAGGGCGCCGGTCTCCAGAGTCGCGCGGGCCGGAGCAGCCTCCTCGTCGAGCTCCAGAGTTGCAAGGGCACCGCGCAAGTCGAGCTGGCTCCCGTCAGGCTGGGTCCAAGCCAGGTCTTCCGTATCGGCGCGAATCATCGCGAGCCGTCGTCCTTGGTAGTCGAGCTCGAGTGCGCTGGCGCCTCTGAGTGTCATTGTCCCCATGTCGGAGGAGCAGAGCTCGGTCAGGCCCGTTTCGTGATCGACCGAGCTCAAGCGCTGCCTGGGGTCCAGTCCGATCCGAAGCGACGCCTCGTGAGCAATGAGGTCACTGATCCCATCTCCGACGGTGACCGAGCGACCGGTCACGAAGATCTCTTCGGCGCTGCCTCCTTCGCCGAGGTTGACCTCGACCCCGAGATCCCCCCCGCTGAGGTGAACGCCACCGACGCGACCGTCGAGCAGCTTGCCGGTCACTTGTAGTCGGCCAGACCCATCGACGCCCTGGTCCAGAGTGACCCGGCCGAGCTCGACGCTAAAGAGCTCGTCGCCGTCGCGAAGGCTTGTCTTGAGCGCGTCCAGGTTGACGACGAGAGCGCCCTCGCCTTCATAGAGGGCGCGCACCCGTCCGTCAGTGACCGCAAGGGTGCGCTCGTCCCGGCTGAATGAGACGGTCGAGGGATTGGCGAGCACGATGCTAGCTGGCTCGCCGTCCGCGGCGACCATCACGAATAAGGTGCTCACTCCCTGAGCGTCCACGTCGAAGCCAGCGAGTCTTCCTGTGAGTCCCGCGGTACGCAGACAATAGCGTGACCGTCCGTCGAGGTGGTCCAGGAAACACAGCTCGGCGCTGTCGAGGCTGAGCGCATCGTCTGCGGTTTGAAGGCGGGTCGTGGTCAGCTCGAAGACCGTTTCTCGCTCTCCGTCCGCGCCCTCGACGGTTCGGAGGGTCGCTGATTCAATGTGTAGAGATTCGCTCGCGCTGACGAGCGCCAGCTCTTCGAGCGTCCGGGCGAATTGCGACCCGCCCTGAGCGAGCCCAATCTCCCGTCCCGTGTCCGCTCCAAAAATCAGCCCGTCGCTGGCGTAGAGTAGCCGGTCCCCCTCGATGGCGAGCGCGAGGGGATGGGTCTGGAGAATTCGTGCATCGTCGAGCTCGATTCGCGTATCGCCCTCATCGCCGGTGACGTCGACTCGAGCTCGACGCGCACCCAGGACCGCGGCAGGGGCGTCCCGATCGCCGGAGCGCTGAATCCCGTCGACGAAGACGTCCGCAAACTCGTCAGCGACCCGAAGGCGCTCAAAGAGCCGCGGGGCACGCTCGCACTCCAGGTGGAGCACGCCTTCGTCGGCGAGTACCAGGCCGTTCGCCGTGCGGATCAACATTCCGTCGGATTTCGCGACCACCCTGCCGGCATGCCCACCGATGCGGCTGCCCGCCGGGAGAAGGAAGCGATTGTCCGATTCGTCGACGTACTCGAAAGGCACGGGGAGCACGGTCTCGAGCTCAGGCTCGGCGAGGGCGCGCCGCACGAGAGCGTCCATCCAGTGAAGCCTCGAAGAGTCGTCCCGCTTTGCCCAGGCGAGGGCGCTCTCGGTCAGAATCGTCCGGGTGAGCTCCGTGGCCCGCTGGAGCGCAGGGGGCGCCTGTATCGGAGCGCGAACGTCCCGAATCTCCCCGTCCTGCGTCAGAACACGCAACCCCTCGCGGTCGGCGAGGTGTGCGAGGATCGCATCCCCAAGGGCTTTGGCCTGTGCCCCGGCGGCACGCGCCAGGGTCGGATGGTCCGCGACGGCGCGCAGGAGCGCAACCGTCGCGCGCGCGATTCTCTCGAGAGCCAGAATCGAGCCGTCATCCCCGTGCAGGGCCTCGTGGAGCGCTCGTTGTCGGCCACGGAATCGACCGGCACTGGCGGTACCGACGTCCGCGCTCGCCGCTCGGCCGGCCATCGCGAGCGCTCTCAGGCGGCGTTGGAGCTCGGGCTGCCCGCCGAGATGGAAAGCGACCTCGCCCACGAGGGCGGCATCGGCGCGGAGCTGCGATTCTTCGATCTCTTCGAGGACGGCCCCGGGGCGCATTGACTCCGTCCGGGGATCTGTTGGTCCGCCTAATCCGCTCATCTTCCTGCCATCGTTCTTCCTCCAGTGTGTCCCCTTTCACCCGACGTTGCATGTGCAAGCGATGAGATTCGGGCGTCGCGCGAGCCCCCGGCCCCCGTGTGGGGCTGAGTAGGGAACCATGACACAAAGAGTCGCTTGACCCCGTCAGATCGCCCCAATACCCTGCGATTCGATGAAGACGTTGGGAATCATCGCTTTGCTCTTCGCCGCGGCACCTGTCTCTGCTGGCGAGCCGCAGGTGTTCCTGAATGGCGTCAACATCGATGGGGTGAACAACAAGGTCTTCTACAACGCGAAGGTTCAGATCGACGCGAAGGGCAACATCTACATCACCACGGGCGAGGGGGCTGCGGCACCAGACACACGAACCGCCTCCGCGAACCCCGCGGTCGAGGAAGGCAAGCCGCCCACTCGGCGCTACTGGCTGGTGACAGAAAAGGCCGCCCCTGGAATGTCACAGTACGACGTCGATCTGTTCGTCAACGGAAAGTGGATTCGACGCTTTCTCGACCGGGAGGACCACGTGGTCATGGAGATCACAAAGCACCTCACGACCGGCAAGAACACACTGCACTTCGTTGCGAAGAAGAACATGGGCAATGCGCGCCGGAGCACCTCGCCCCAGCACTACTTCCGAATCGTCGTGGGCGAGGGCAGCAAGGGCGGGCGAAACGTGATGATCAGCCGAAAGCTCGTCGACTACAAGCGTACCGCGCTCGAGACCGACAGCTTCAAAGACGCCTACACCATCACCGTGTACTGAAAGAGCGCCGGAAATTTGACCGGGTGCGATCTGCCGCTTAGCGTCGGCGCATGGTGCGTTTATCTATGACTTCGACCCTCGCGGTCCTTCTTGGCGCCTGCGCGACTACCGGTGCCGTCGACTCGCAGGCAGCCGTGGCCCACTACGACCTCGGTGTCAGCGAGCTTCGTCAGGGGCAGCCTCGGGACGCGCTGCGCAGCCTGACCAAGGCGGTGGAGGCGGACCCCGAAATGGCTCGCGCCCACAACGCCCTGGGGCTCGTTTATCACGCCCTCGGTCGCGACGAAGAGGGGCTCGTGCATTATGAGGAGGCGGTGGACCTCGACCCGGAGTTCTCCGAAGCGTTCAACAACATGGGGATCCTGCTCGCCGACCTCGGGCGCTACGACGAAGCGATCGAAGCCTTTGAGACGGCTTTGAACGACGTCCTCTATCGCTACCCGACCCACGCGGAGGCGAACATGGGCTGGGCTTACTACAAGCGAGGTGACGTCGAGAGCGCGGTTCGTCACCTGCGCAACGCGGTCGCAACCAACCCGAAATTCTGCCGCGGCTATGAGTGGCTCGCTGTGATCGGTATCGAGCAACACCGGCCGGACCAGGCGGTGGCGAACGTGCATCGATTCGAGAAACACTGTGTGGCGGACGAAACACTTGCGAGCCAGATTCCGGCGACCTACCGCCAGGAAATGAGCTTCTACCTCGCCCGCGGCTATCATGAGCTAGGCGATACGACCGCCGCCAAAAAGAGCTATGCGGACTGCGCCCTCGCGGGTGAGACCTCGGTCGGCATCAAGTGCGCTCAGAGCCTGCGCAGCTTGCGTTGATGTGTTCTAGCCACTCGCTCAACATCTGATTATTTAGACGCGGTGAGAGACCGCCGCACGCTCGAGCTCGAAGGGCTCGTCCTGAGCACCCGCGACTTCAGCGACTCCCATCGCATCGTCGAGGTGCTGACGGCGGAGGAGGGTCGGATTTCGCTTCTCGCCCGCGGCGGACGTGCGTCGAAGCGACGCTTTGCCGGGGCACTCGACTTGTTCGTTTCCCTCCGACTTCAGGTCTCCACCGGGGGCAATCTGTGGTCGCTCTCGGCGGCGGACGTGCTCAATGCGCGGATCGAGATCCGCCGCGATCTCGATGCGCTCGCCCGGTCGAGCCTTCTCGTGGAGCTCACGCGAGCGCTTGCGCCAGAGCATCAGTCCTCGCCCGACCTCTACGGCGTCCTGACGGAGGCCCTCGACCGGGTGAGCCATGGCGACTGCGCGGGAGCGGCCTCGGCCTACCCGGCATTGCTGGCCGCCGCGGGGGTGCTCCCGGACGTGTCGGTCTGTGTGCGTTGTGGTGCTGACGCTCCTGGCAGTGTTCGGGACGACGGCTTTGTGTGCACGCGGTGCTCTCCCGCACGTGGCGCGTTATCCGACTCGGTCCGACGGGTGTGGTCTGGGGAACGCTGCGCGGATGCGGCGCTCGGCGATGCGGTAGAAGACGCGGTCCTGGATTTCGCCGAGCGGACCATGGGGATTCGTTTCAAGAGCCGCCACCTGCGATTGTAAATCTCGAGCGACGACTGTTTCCTTCCGCCTTCTATTTTGCCGAAAATGCGAGTAGCACGTGGCTATGACTCACCTCCTCGTCCTCCTGCTCGTGTCCCAGAGCGGGCAGGTTCGCGCGACTGACTTGAATGTCGGTGGAGCGGCGGACGTACGCGGCTATCGCCGTGGAGTCGACGCGCTGGTTTATGACCCTGCCGCTGGTGCCTTTGCTGACGGATTCGAGCTGCAGTACCGCCAGCGTTTTGCGGACGATCAACGCTCCTTCTACGGGGTTCAAGCGGTGCTTCCGGGTCCGCTCACCCTCGGCTTTGGCTACGACTGGTTCCCGGACGACAGCAGCCGAATCGAGCGTGCCACGGTCAATTTCGCTTTGCGCGGCGGCCCTTTCGCCCTAGGGGCGTCCTATCAGCGCTATCGCGCATTGCGCGGGGGACTCAGTGACGGCGGCGTTTGGAACCTCGGTTTCTTCACCGAAGCCACTCGTTGGCTGACCCTGTCCGCCGGGATAGACGCGGTCAACTCGCCGGAAGTGTTGAACGAGCGCCAACGTTTTGCCTATCGCCTGGGCGGCTCGTTGCGACCCTGGCTGGGGGCGCCATGGCTCACCCTCGGTGGGGAGACCCGTTTCGACGGCGACGACCTGGAGTGGGGGAGCACGCGTGCGGTCGTCGACGTGGCCTTTCGGACGATTCACGGTTTCGCCGCTTATGACTTCAATCAGGAACAAGCCTGGTTTGGGCTCTCGATCGGGCTCGGCGGTGTCGATGCGCGGGCGAGCGTGGGAACCCGTCAGGCTGACGCGGCGCCGGATGAGCCGATCGGCGCCGTCGCCGTGACTCTGCGAGCGAACCCTGCGGGAACTCCACTCATCGAGCCGCGCAAAACCGTCGAAGTCGTGCTGAGCGGCGATCTTCGCCGCGACGGCGGCTGGTTCCGAGGAGACGAGGAGGTCTCACCGATCTCCTACGAGCTGGCACGCCTCGCCGAGGATCCGAGCGTGGAGCGGGTGGTCGTCAGTATCGGTGCACTCAATGTAGGTCCCGCCGCGCTCCAGTCCGTGCGCGAGAGCCTGGCGCGTTTGAAGGCGGCCGGGAAACGGGTCGAGGCCGAGATGAGCTACGTCGACGAACGGGGCTACATGATCGCCGCGGCTGCGGATGTGATTCGCGTCGATCCATCGGCGATTCTGCGGATCGACGGTTTTGCGGTCACGCGTCGTTTCTACGCTGAGGCGCTCAGCAAGATCGGAGTTCGCTTCACCGCGATCGCCATCGGCGACTACAAGACCGCGCCTGACCCCTTTACGCGGACGGAGCCGCGTCCGGAGGACGACGAGGTCACCAATGAGCTGCTCGATTACTTCTACGGTCGGCTGGTGGCGGTACTGGTCGAGGACCGGGGCAAGAGCGAAGAAGAAGCGAAGGCCCTGATCGACCGAGGGATCTACACCGCGAAGGATGCGATCGAGGTGGGTCTGGCCGACGAGCTCCTGTACCCGGACGACCCGAAGGAGGTCCCCGAGCTGCGGGATCGCGGCACCTCCCTGGCCAATACGCAAAGGCCGAGCGAGCTTTGGGGAACGCCGTCCGCGGTTGCCGTCGTGCCCGTCGTGGGCTCGATCACCTCCGGCTCGGACTCGCCGCTTCCGAGCATGGGCGGCGCGACTTCCGGCCGGGTGGTCGAGCGCCTCGAACGAGTGATGCGCGACGAATCGGTCGAGGCGGTGGTCCTCTTCATCAACAGCCCCGGCGGCGAAGTCGGGGCGAGCGATGTCATGTGGCGCGCCATCAAACGTCTTGCTGCACGCAAACCGGTGATCACCTGCATGGGAAATGTCGCAGCTTCCGGTGGTTATTGGATCGCGACGGCGACCGACACCATCGTCGCACAGCCCGGAACAATCACGGGCTCCATCGGGATCTTCCAGCTCAAGCCGGACATCGAAAAACTCTATGACATGCTCGACATCACCACGGTCGTCGACAAACGCGGCGCTCTCGCGGACATCGACAGCGAAACGCGAGCGGCCACGGAGGAGGAGATCGCTCAGGCCCGTGTGGTGATCGAAAAAGAATACGACCGGTTTATCGAGAAGGTCGCGGTTGGCCGCGGACTCGAGCCTTCGCGCGTGCGAGAGATCGCAGGAGGCCGCGTGTATACCGGGGCGCGGGCGAAGGAACTCGGGTTGGTCGATGAGCTCGGCAGCCTCACCGACGCGATCGAGCTCGCGGCGGCTCGCGCTGGGCTTTCGGGCGAGTACGCGGTCAAGATCCCCTTTGGGCGCTCGCCCCTGCTTCGCACCTTTCAATCACTGGCGAGCGCGAATCCGAGCGCGGATCTCATCGACGCCGCAGAGCGCACGCTCGAGCGTGTTCGAGCATTCGAGGGCCTGAGCCTCGCGATTCTTCCCTTCGAATACGAGGTCGAGTGGTGAGCGCGATGACGAGCTCGCCCCTAGGGCCGATGCTCTTCGGAGCCGAGGTCCTGAGACAGATCGCGATGGAGCGGCGTTCTGCGGAGCTGCGTTGGATCGCGCAAGACAAGGCGTACATCCTACACTTCTCGGGCGGCGCTCCTTCAGGCTACGTCGCGCCGTCGGGGACAGCGACCCGTGATCCTGAGACCGTGCGCAAAGTTCTTCGCGCCTTCGCCGTCTCCATAGACGGCTTCGTGCAGCTCGCCCCCTTCGAGCTCGACGCGCCGCTGTCCATGGACACCCTCGGCGAGGCGCTCGTTGCGGTCCTTCACGGCATGCCAGAACGCGTGGTTGCGCAGATTCTCGAGTCGCGAAGTGCACGCTACTATGTTGCGGGGGCACGCTACGACGCGATCGCGAACGCGATCACCGCGAGCCGGGGACCGCTGTTGCCGAAACCGTCGGCGCCCGTCGCCCTCGGCACCGTCACGCGAAACGTATCGATCGAAGCGCGTCGCGCATGGTTGTGTTTGCTCGCCTTCGGAGCGGTCGACCAGACCCGTACCCCGCAGCAGCAGCAGCCGACGACCGGGGCTGCACCCTCGTCAGAATCACAGCCCTCCGCACGCCATGGGGTTTCGGTCTCGCAAGTGATGGGGGCGCAGCCACGTGCCGCCTCCAAGAGCGAGCCCAAAGCAGCCAACAAGCGGAAGCCCGAGACGGAGATGGAGAAGAAGGCGCACCTGTTGCGACTGGCGCTCCCCACCGACCCGGACGCGGTGCATGCAGCCCTGGACCTGAAGAAGCGCCTCAACAGTATGTTCGACAAGAGCCACTACGAAGTCTTGGGCATTCCGCGCACCGCCTCGAAGGACACGATTCGCTCGGCCTATTTCGAGCTCGCCAAGTCCTATCACCTCGACCGCTTCTCCAACGTGTCCTTAGGCGACTATCGGCAAGTCGCCGAAGAGGTTTTTCGAAAGATTTCAGAAGCGTCGCGGGTCTTGAGCGATGACAACGAGCGGTCGAACTACGACGTCTATCTCGACCGAAAAGAGAAGGGCCTTCCCACCGACGTCAACGTGATCCTCGAAGCGGACAATTTGTTTCAGCGCGGCAAGATGATGGTCGACCGCGGACAGGGAGCGAATGCCTACAAGGATTTGGCCCGCGCCGCGGAGCTCATCGGAGCGGACACGACTTATCAAGCCTATCACGCCTACGCGAAGTACCTTGCCTTGGGGAGCTCCTGTTTTCAGGAGGTGCGCGACAGTCTCCAGGAGGTGATCAAGAAGGAAGCCCGCCACGGCAGCGCCCACGATTTTCTGGGTCGCATCTACCGGGCGGAAGGCAACTTGAAGGCGGCGGCGAGCCATCTGCAAAAGGCGATCGATATCTCGCCGAAGAACGCGGACGCCAAACGCGAGTTGCGCGTGGTTCAGATGCGTTTGAACAAACAGACGGACGACGGCAAGGGCGGCTTCCTAAAGGGATTGCTCAAGCGCTAGGGGCGTCACCACTCGTGTGTCGAAGCTGCACGAGCGGGCTCTCTGCGTTTGGGCCCGGCGCTCCAAAGGCGGTCTTTGGCACGTCCGGAAGAACTCCGGCGCGTTCCCCGCTGCGCATGACGTTCGAGCTAAACGCGACGTGCCGATCGTCTCGGAAGGAGCAGTCGACGCAGATCGGCATGGCGTAGGTCTCGCGGCGCTCGTGAATCGCTCGCAGGCGGCGCATCACCTCGCTGTTGAACGCCTCGCGCAGGGTCTCGCGCCCGACGTGCCCAACCACGTGCATGCGTGACGCGTCGACGCAGCAAATCCCGACGCGCCCGTCCCAGCACACGACCGCGTAGCGATAGAGATGCTGGCACGGATCGAAGTCGATGCTCGGCTCCTCGCCGAAGGCACGACGTCCCCAATTGAGGTCGTGCCACACCTCGACGGTGACGTCGAAGCGCGACCAGAAGTTGATGAACGCGTCGACCTCTTTGTCCGCCGGCGGAACGCGTACGATCTGAACCACAACCTCGGTCTTGGCGTTCGAACGGGCCTTCTCGTCGAGCAGCTTGATCGTGTTGCGAACCACGAGGTCGTGCTTTTTCGATTTGCGGACGATTTCGTAGGTCTCTGGGGTCGCAGCCGCAACACTCACTG
This sequence comes from uncultured Bdellovibrionales bacterium, assembly GCA_964468125.1. Classification (GTDB taxonomy): domain Bacteria; phylum Myxococcota; class XYA12-FULL-58-9; order XYA12-FULL-58-9; family CAYXVF01; genus CAYXVF01. The sequence continues at coordinate 58,486 of CAYXVF010000019.1, forward strand.
TCAGACGATCGACGCCCTGGCGCAGGATGAAGCGTCCTGTGTCGCGGGAGAGCAGATGGCCGTTGCTGATCAAATCGACGAAATGCTCGCCGCTCGACGACTTGATCCGTTCCACGGTGTGCCGAAAGGAGGGCGAGAGGAGGGGTTCGCCGATGCCGTGGAGTCGGAAGGTGCGCCCGGGTTCCGCCAACGTCTCGTCGAGGACCCGGTCCAGAAGCACCCGGTCCATGTCGCCCATGTTCAGCTTCTGCGGCAGCCGCGGACACATCACGCAGTCGAGATTGCAGCGGTTCGACAGCTCGAGTTCGATCACCGTGGGAAACAGACTCATGAGGCTCGCACTTTCTCCGCATCCGAGCAGAGGAACTGATGGACCTCCCCCGGGGTTTCGATCCGGGGGCACTCCGGCAAGCTTCGCAAGAACACTTTGCCGTACCCGCGTTTGCTCATCCGTGGATCCAAGATCGCGACCACTCCTCGGTCGTCACTGCGCCGGAGGAGGCGACCAAACCCTTGGCGGAGGAGGAGAGCCGCCTGGGGGATTTGGTAGCGACGAAAGGGCTCCTGGCCGCGTGCCTTGGCGAGCTCGATGCGCGCCTGATGGATCGGGTCCGAGGGGCTTCCAAAGGGAAGCTTGTCGATCACCACGAGGCGCAGCGCTCGACCGGCAACGTCTACGCCGCGCCAGAGGCTCATCGTGCCGATCAGCACCGCGTCGCCGTGGTCACGAAACGCTTCGACGAGACGCCCGCGCGGCGCATCCCCTTGGCATAGAACCAGTCGGTCCAAGCGTCGAAGCGCCGCGCGCATCACCTCCACCATGCGATAGCTCGTGCACAGGACGAAGGCCCCGCCGCCTGCGGCGTGGACGAGCTTCCGGGTGCGTTCAGCCGCTGCGCCGGCGAATGCCGGGTCGTCTGGAAAGGGCAGGTCACTCGGAAGGTAGAGCCGGGCGGCGCGCGGGTAATCGAAGGGCGATCCCACGCGGACTTCGTTTGCATCGTCGATCCCGAGCCGTGACTTGAAATGCTCGAAGCTGTCTCCAACCGCTAGAGTTGCTGAAACATAGATCGAAGGCACGTCTCGGACGTACTCGACCATGAGGGGGGCCACGTCCACGGGGCGAGCGACGAGGGCGCGCTGATTGCCTCGACGCTCAGTGAAATGAACGAAGGGCAGGTCTCGGTGGCTGTTCCTGCTCGGTTGCGGCGGCGATACACTCTCATCCCGGTAGGGGAGGTTCGTGTCGAGGATCTTTGCGTCTTCGAGCACGACCTCGCCGACAGTGCTGATGTGCTCCGGTTCTTCGAGTAGGAAGGACAGCTCGGATGCAAGGGTCGCGCTTCGGCGGGCGAGCTGCAGCGTCTCGTCCCCTCCCGCGTCGTCGAGGATCGCTTCGAGCTCTCCGAGCGAGGCGTCGAGTTGACGGTAGCGACCGACCAAAGCTCGACCCACCTGCCCCGGGTGAATGCGCAGGGGCCCGTCCTTGAAAGGCATGGCGTCAAAGAGGGTACGGGCTTCGCGCTCGATGCGGAGCGCGACTGCGCCCGCGGCCGCACGGTCGAGGTTCTCATCCTCGACCGCGCCGACGTCGCGAATGAGCTCCCCGATCCGCGCCTCGCTCACGTGGTATCCAAAATGCTGCGCGGCGATTTCGTCGATTTCGTGTGCTTCATCGAAGATCACCAGGTCGTGCGGCGGCAACAAGCGTACCGACGGGTCCTTGACCCGACTCCGAAGCGCGACGTCCGCGAAGTAGAGGTGGTGATTGACCAAGAGGAGCTGAGCGGTTTGAGCGCGCCGCCGCATCTGGGTGACGAAGCAGTTTTCGTAGGCGCGGCAGCGTCGGCCGATACACTGCTCGGATGTCGCGGTCACGTCTCGTCGAAAGCCCGCGTCGTCCGGAAGGGAGGAAAGCTCGCCGAGATCGCCGATGTGCGTATTGGCGAGCCAGGCGCGAAACGCTTCGAGCTCACCGTCGTCAGCGAGGCTCATCTGTGCGGTCTTGGTCTCCGCGCGCGTGATGCAGACGTAATTCGTCCGCCCTTTCATCACTTCCACGGGTAGGTCGACCCCCGCGGCCGCCATCAGGTCGGGAATGTCCTTTTCGAAGAGCTGGTCCTGAAGATTGCGCGTAGCGGTGGAGACGACGACGCGCAGACCGCTCGCCAGCGCCGGTACCAGATAGGCGAGTGTTTTCCCCGTTCCCGTTCCCGCCTCCGCGATCAGACTGCGGCCGTCACGTATGGCTTCGGTGACCCGCTCGGCGACCGCGATCTGCTCGTCTCGCGGCTCGTAGCCTTCGAGTGATCGCGCGAGGGCGCCGTCGGGGGCAAAAAACGCGCGGACCCGATCCGGGTCGAGGGGAGTGGAGTCACTCACAGACGGAACTTCTCGGGCGGCAGGTCAGAATCCTCAACGCTCCAGTCTTTCTCGCCACTGTCTTCGCGTCCCTCTTCGAGGAACTCCGCTTGGGCTGGATCATCGGGAACGATCTGCACCGGTACGGGAACGAAGGTCAAAACCAGCAGAAGCAAAGCGATGAGCGCTCCGATCCAGTCGAGGACCCGCAGAGGACGCCCAGTGTCGCGCACCTTCGGATGCCCCAGCCCGCCGATGAAGATCAGCGTCGCCCATAGAATCCACGGAGCTCCGGCGTAGGTGCCGTAAGCTGGAGTCAGGGTGAGGTAGAAACCGTAAGCAAAGAGGCCCGCGACCGTCAGCAGCGACAAGACCACCGCGCCACGTCCGAGAAGCGCGCGTGCAATGTGCCCGCCGTCGAGTTGGGCTGCGGGAAGCAGATGGATCGACGTGACGAGCATGCCGACCCAGGCCGCGAAGGCGAGTGGGTGCAGCTGCACTTCGACACCGTTCGGACTGAAGGTCTCGGCGAGCCAGGTGAAGAGGAGCGAGTTGCCGAGCCACTTCGAACCAACGGGGACCTCGCCGAGATCGAGGGGGAGTGACTGGCTCAGCCCGTAGGCGGCGAGAGGTACGGCGATCAGCAGGCCGGCGATCGGTCCCATGACTGCCATCCGAAGAAGCGAGGATCGATTCGGCGGCTCCGTTCGCAAGAAGACCACGCTGCCGAGGGTGCCGAGGACCGCCGGAAAGGGAATGTAATACGGGTAGCTCTGTTGCACCTTCGTCGCCAGAGACGCCAGTGAATGACCGAGATCGTGGACGAGGAGAATACTCATCAGCGCCAGGGAGAAGATGAGCGCCGGACGGAGCATCGTCGGATCACTGCGCACGAGCTCGAGCAGCTCCCGAAGGCTTCCGGGTTCGAGCATCAACATCAGATGGACCGCGGTGGCCGACACGAAGGTCAACACGAACAGTCCGAGTGCAATGCGGAGCCGAGGAGCGGGGATCGGCGCGGCCGCCGGTGGTGGCGAAGGCGTTGGCTCGAAGGTGCTCAATGGCTCGGGGGCGACCTCGATTCGAGAAGCGCCGATCCATGGCTCGCGCTCGAGAGGGGGGCCCGCGTGTTGCGGCGGGCTCAGATCGAGGGCGGTCGTTCCCACGAGCGCGTCGCTGATCATGGGCTCGGCGACACCATCGGAGTCGTCAACGAACTCCACTTCGTCGGCGGCGAGCTCCACGGTCGACGGTGCAGAATCTGAGGCCTGCTCTTCAGGGGTCTGGTCTCGTTTGCTCACGGTGCTGCTGACACCCGCTCCCCAGGGGACTCGAGATGCGCGACCGCGAGGTCAGCCTTCGGGCCCCCGTTGCTTCCAAAGCTCGATCGTGCGGTCTTCGATGGTGAGCACGAACAGCTCCTTGATGGCGTCGCCATTGTCGTCGAATTTGAGGGTCCCCGTCACCCCCTTGATCGGCGCCATTTCGAGCAGGGCCTGCCGCAAGGCTTCGCGGCTGCGGATCGTATTCTTTGATAGGAGCGTGCGCACGAGACGCGCCGTGTCGTAGGCCTGCGCATCGCTCAGCACCGGTTCCGCACCGACCGCCTCCCGAAATTGGGAAACAAAATCGCGCACAAGGGTGTCTGGGTTGTCCGGGTAGTAGGCGTCGACAAAGACCGCCTCCTCGCAGTAGCGATCGCAACTGTCCGGTGTGCTCGGATGATTCCACGTACTGCCCCCCATGAGGGTCACCGGATTGATGTCGTCGTTGCCCGTCGCCTTTTTGATTTTCTCGAGCATTCTGGGGTCGCGGGTCATGACGATGTCTTCCACCGCCAGCGCCGGCGCAATGAGCCCGATGTTCTTGCCCGTATCGGGGATCACGATCGCGTCGAAATCGACGATCGGCGGAAGCTCTTTCTGCAGCTTTTCCACCGCCGCGCGAAAGCGGTGCGACGGCAGCTTCTTGGCGCGAAGCTCCTGGAGCGCCTGTCGATAATCCCAGCGGCTGTACATGTAGTAGCGGCCCACCATTCGTTTGACCGGGCTACTGAACGTCGTCTCATCGTGCTCGTAGGCTTCCGCCGCCGTTATCGAGCCCTTGCGGCGCTCCACCTCCTTCCAAAACGCCGTGGCGAAGGCGATGCCGTAGCGGCTGCGGGGCCACATCAAGGCAAAGCGCGTGAAACCGAGCTCCTCGAAGGCGACCTTCGCGAGTCCCTTCGCCTGCGCTTCCACCGTCAAGCCGGTTCGGAAGACCCAGGGGCCCGTGGAGGGCAAACCGTCGCGGTAGGAGAGCGCGATGAGCGGGACGCTGAGCTCCTCGGCCTTCTGCGCGGCGGCGAGCGCGGAGCTCGAAAACAGAGGTCCGATGATCGCGACGACGTTGTGCTCGAGGACCAGCTCTTCGACTGCGCGGGTGGCGACGTTGCCATCCGCCTGGCTGTCGCGAACCACCAGCTCGTAGCCACTGTCGGCGCCCATCGCGAGCTTCATGGCCGCAAGGGAACGTTCGCCGAACGGCTTGAATCGGCCGCTCAGTGGCACGAGGACGCCGATCTTCTTCGGGTTGATGCTGAAGCGTGCTTCCAGGCGCTCGGAGAAATCGCGGGCCGCGCTTCCGTAGGGCCCTGAGGCATAGCGCGACAGGTAGGCCTCGAGCACCTCGCGCGAGGCGTCGTAGTCACGCACGTGGTAGTGCATCTTGGCGAGCCTGAATCCGACGGCAGGGGCGATGAAGGACCAGGCCTCGTCCGAGCTGCGGTTCCAGGCCTGCTGCAGCGACTCGTAGTCGAGAGCGTCGGCGAGGGAGGGCGCTCGTTCGTCGATGAGACCGCGCTGAGCCGGGGTGAGGGCGGATTGGCCTCGCATGCGCACGACGATGTCGAGGGCCTCGAGCCCTTCGCCCGCACTCGCGAGGGCGTCGGCGAGAAGAAGACCGAGGCGGATCTGGTCCTGGTCCGCGGTGCCATCATCGAAGATCGACTGGAGCATCTCCGCCGCATCCTTGGGTCGGCCGGCCTCCAGCAGGAGTGTCGCGTAGCTCTCACGAGCGGCCGCGATGCGATCGAACTGCGGCCGGTAGAACAGGAGCTTCTCGTACCACTCGATCGCCGTCTCGGTGGCACCCGCCTCGGTCGCCGCCCGGGCCCGCGCCTCGTAGAGATCGGCGGCGGCGGCGGTGTTCGGATAGCGGTCGAGGATCTCCTCTTCCTTCGTCTCTGCTGCCGCCGGGTCACTTTCCCGCAGGGAGCGCGCTTCGGCGAGCAGGCTCTTGGCGGCTTCCTCATCGCTGGCGTCTGCCGGCGGCGGCTTGTCGATCACCGTTCCGTCTGCGCGCCTCAACACGGGAACAGGGGGCTTGGGCTTGCACGCCGTGACGGCGGCGGTCGCCGCCAGCAACACCATCGCGAGTCGGGTCATCAGCATCGTGGGCAACCTTTAGCGAATCCCGTGCCGAGTTCCAAACGGCTCGTCGCTCCCCCTGGGAGAGGTGGGAGACAAAACCCGTCTACGAATGCGAACCGATCTGTGCGGATTTGAAGCCAGGCAACGATGGCGAGCTCCCGAGTCAGGCCGCCTCGAGAGACGCACGGACGTGTTTGGCAAAGCGGCTGACCGTGGGCTCCGGATCTTCCGTCAGAGGCGCGAGCGCTTCGGCCAACCCGTCCCGGTTCAGATCGCGAAGCACGACAATCGCGGTTTCGCGGCAGACGGCGTGGGGGCTCTCCAGGAGTTTCATCACTTCGTCTTCGAGCTCGCGCAGCTCGTGGTCTCCGATGGCCACTGCCGCACAGCATTGCAGCCAGGGATCCTGCGCTTCGAGCAGGACCTGAAGCCACTCCGTGCGTGTCTTGCGCTCGAGGGTGAAGTGCTCCTCGCCCACGTTGAGCTTCTGGGCGGCGGTGTTCTCTTCCAGGATTGGGATGATGAACGGCTTTTCGCGCTTGTCGAGGAGGTTGTCCAACACTTCGACCGCGTTGGCGCGCGTGGCGACGACCGTACTTCGCAGATTCACCGCCACGAGCTTGATGGTGTCGAGCGGGTAGCGCAGTCCCAGAAGCCACATCACCCGTTGGGCGCTCTGTTTTTCCCGATGGGCGAGGGCGTCCTGGAGCAACACTCCCGCTTCCCGCTCCAGGCGCAGGTCTTGGCGCGTCGCGAGCGTTTGATAGTAGCCGAGAGCTTCCTTGCGCAGCGCTTCGCTCACCTTGGTCTCATCGAGGCGCGCGCCGGGGGTGCGCTCCTTGAGTTGGGTCAAGCCCTGCAGCACGACGTTGCGCACTTCCGTGTCGGCATCGTCCATGAATCGCATCAGGATGTCGATCGACTGGAGCGACGGCAGCGCAGCGATCACACGCGGGAGCTGCGCCCGGATCGCTCGCGGGGTCGATTCGTTCTCCAGTAGCGGGAGCACGTGGGCGAACACCTGCGGGCCAAACTGCGCGATCGCAGCGACCGCCGAACGCTTGAGGCGAGGACGCTCCAGGCACTGAATCAGTGACTCGATCAGCTCCGGCGACTTCATTCGCCCCGCGGCTTTGACTGCGGCGAGGCGCACCTCTTCGCTGTCGTCGGCGAGGAGCGGTAGGAGCGGCTGGTAGAAGGTCTGGACCCCGACCTCACCGAGGATCCACGCCGCCTCCGCTCTCGCTTTCGGCTCCTCCCCGCCGAGCATCGCCTTGAGGGGTTCGGCGGAGGCGAGGACCCCATCGAGGCCGCCGTAGCGGACAAATCCAGCGACCGTAGAGGAGCGCACGCGTAGGTCGTCGTCCTCGAGAAGAGCTTGCGCCTCGGGAATCGCGCGTTCACGGCTGACGGAGGCCAGTGCCATCACCGCTGCGGCCCTGACGCGAGGCGATTCGTCCTGAAGGAGCGGAGTCAGAAGGCCGCTGTCGATGTCGGCACGCGCGTTGCGCAAGGTGTTCAGCGCGTGAACGCGCACATCCTCCACCTCGTGGTCCAAGAGCCGCGCGACCCGCTCGTGCACCGAGTCGCGGCCCTTGCCCGACACGAACAGCACCAGGTCGAGCGAGTGGAGCACCTCGCCGATGTCGTTACTCTCGAGGGATTGGCGCACCGTCTCGAGCGTCTGCTCGTCATGGATCTCGAAGTTCGCATCCGCAAAATTGAGCCGCCGCTTGTTGAGCGTCTGGAGCAAGCTCTTCATGTACTCGCGGCGCAGGCCGAGCAGAGCGAAGAGCCAGCCACCGAGGCCGATGAGCACGGCCCAGCTGAACTGCTCCGTGCTGATGGTGAGGCCGATGTGGATGCCAAGGAGAGAGTCGAGCCGCCCCACCAGCGCCGCCATCAACAGACCGGCCACGCCGATCGACATCGGCTTCAGAATCCCATCGATGGTCGCTTTGGCCCGGCTGCGTAGGGCGCTCGGCAGCGGCAGATAGAGCAGCTGAAGGGTCGAGTCATTGATGGTGTAGCGCAGACAGTTTTCGCTGCCCTTCGTGAAGGTGATGGCGCCGAGAGCGAAGGGCAGTGCGATGAGACCCACGGAACCGCCCAGCATCATGATCGGGAGCAGAATCAGAGCGATCAGGAGTCCGAAGCGTTCCAAAATGCGCGCGGTGATGAAGAACTGAATGAAGCCGCCGATGATGCCCGTGATCGCGAAGAACTTGCCGAGGTACGCGCTGCGGTCGTCCTTGCCTGGAATCTCGTCGCCGATGATCGCTTGGAACTGATAGTCCACGAGCGTGCTGACGAGGTAGGTGAGGACTACCACCAGTGCGATCAACTGGACGTGCCGGGTGGCAAACACCTTCTTTCGCGAGATGGGGGCGCCGCTCGGCGTGCGCTTTGCCGGTGCTCGCTCGCGCGCCGCTTCGAGCTCGACGTTGGCCATTTGGCCGAGGGCCAACGCCGCGACCAAGCTGACCGCCATGCACGCGCTGATGATGTAGAGCAGGTTCTCCGTGCCGAGGGCGCGCACGCTCCCGGAAACGAAGAAGCCGATGAACACGTTCGAGAGGACCCCTCCGCCACCGATGATCGCAAAGAGCCGCTTCGCCTGGCGCGAATGAAAGATCTCGTTGGTCATGGTCCAGAACTGGACCACCAGGAACGTTCCGAAGACCTCGACCCAGAAATAGAAGGCCCAATAGACCGACTCCCCCCCCTGGCGCAGCGCGAAGCGAAAGGAGAGCGTTCCCAAGATCAGGAAGGCGAGGGTGATCGCGTTGGTTCGATCGCGGCGCAGTTTCCCTTGGACGAGCCGGTAGAGGAACATCGCCGCGGAAACGGAGATCGCAATGCCGATATAGGCGAGCGGGAGCTGCTGCTTGTAGTCCGGAATCTCGAGAAAGAGGACCGTTCGCGTGATGCGGCCGATGATGAAGGCGCCGATCGCAAAAAACAGATAGACGAACGCCAGCCCGGTGGTCTTGGCCTCTTCCGGACGTATCTTGAAGACGCTTTGAAGGATTGCCAGGAGGCCGGCGCGCATGGTGTTTCAGACGTACCACCAGCGCCCGCTGGCAGCAAACGTACCTTGCGCCTGACTCGTAATTTGAGCGGATACGACTATGTTCATCGACGCCCACTGCCATCTCGAACGCGACACCTACGGTGACGAGCTGCCGGAAGTCTTGGAGCGCGCTTTCGCCGCGGGCCTGTCCCACATGATCGCGGTCGGCGCGACACGGGTCGCCCAAGGGGCCAAAGAAGCGGTGGCCCTCGCCGAAACCGATGAGCGCATCTTCGCGACCTCCGGTATTCATCCCCATGACGTCGGCAAAGCCGCTGACGCCGACTTTGCGACGATTCGCGCTTTTCTCTCCCATCCCCGCGTCGTCAGCTTGGGCGAGATCGGCTTGGACTATCATTACGATTTTGCGCCGAAGCGGGTGCAGATCGACCGTTTCCAGGAACAGCTCATCATGGCCAAGGAGGCGGAGCTTCCGGTGATGCTCCATACGCGCGAGGCTCACGCGGACACCCTGATGTGCCTCGACGAGGTCGGTCTGCCGGAGCGGGGCGGTGTCGTGCACTGTTTCACCGGGACCCCGGAGGAGGCGCAGGACTACCTGGAACGGGGCATGTACCTGTCGATCCCCGGTGTGGTCACCTTCAAGGGCAAGTCCGCCGAGCCCCTTCGGGAGGCGATTCGGGACGTAATTCCCCTGGAGAGGCTCTTCATCGAGACCGATGCTCCCTACCTCGCGCCCGTGCCCCATCGCGGCAAGCGCAACGAGCCTGCCTACCTGGTGGAGACCGCGGCAAGGGTCGCCGAGCTCAAGGGGATGGAGCGTGAGGCCCTCGGCGAGAAGACCCGTCAAAATGCCATTGAGTTCTTTCGCCTGAGCTGAGCTCCCGTCGTCGAAGTGGCCGATTCGAAGCCTTTGCGGTGCCCCCCAGCGTGTGCTGCAATAGCGGGGCATGACAGACGATCCGAGCAAGCCGGAGTCCGTTCCCGCCGACGCGTGGTGGGACCCGGACGACAACGAATGGGTCCTGGGTGAGCGAAACGCCGAGGGGCGCCAAGATGGCGAATATCGCTACTGGCGACCGGATGGCACGTTGTGCTGCCGCAACCGATGGGTCGACGGTACGCTCCAGGGACCCTTTGAGCGCTACCACGAGAACGGCGACGTCTCGCAGCGGGGCGAGTTCCGAGACGGCGAGCTCGACGGGACCCGGGAGTGGATCGGCTCAGACGAGCCCACGAGCGAGAACACCCGACCGTCCGGGGTGAGCGAACGCGTCTGGCGCTCGGAGATGGACTACGTGGACGGGCAGGTCGTCGCCGTTCGCCATTTCGACCGGGAGGGCCGTCAGGTCATGCCTGAAACCGGCGAGCCCTACCCCGATCGCCCGGACGGGGTTCCCCCGGAAGCGGAGTATCATCCCCGCGACGAGCAATGGGCGCACGGGCGCGCCGACGGGAATCAGGACAAGCAGGGGCTCTGGCGATATTGGCACTCAGACGGCGCCAAGAAGCGAGAGATCGAGTACCTCGACGATGTCCCGCACGGGGTTTTCCGCGGCTACGACGCGGCCGGGACCCTGCGGCAGGAGGGTACCCTCGAGCATGGGGATCAGGTCGGTCTGTGGCGCGACCACGACGAGAGCGGCGAGCTCGAGAGCGAGGCGGCATACGTGGAAGGCGTGCTCGACGGGCCCTTCAAGCTCTTCGGCACAACGGTGAGCGAGGGCTACGCGACGAGCGGCGCTGCCCGCCTCGAAGGTGAGTACCAACGAGGGGCACCCGTTGGGATTTGGCGTGTTACAGATGGCCTCGGCAACGCCCTCTTCGAGGTGAGCATTGGTCGCGTCCGGCAGGTCGACGACCTCGCTTCACTCACCCCGTTCGCCAATCGGGTCCGGTCCGCCAACGAGTGGCAGGAGCAGGCTTTGGAGCTGATCGACGAATCGCGGTTTGTCGAAGCGCTGCTCTGCATGGCTCGCGCCGTAGCGACGAGCTGTGAGGTGGAAGTGATGCTCGATGCGCTGCAGCGCTTTGCACTCCCGACGACGTCGGAGCGCGCAATGCAAGTTCACGGCGAGCTGGCTGAGGCGCCTGTGCCCACACTCGCGAGCTCCTTGGTGCTCGGGGCGAGCCCGGCGCACGTCCTGCGCGGTCTCGCGATTCAGCTCGACCAGGCGAACTACGGGCACGCTGCCCTCGACATGGTGAACGCGGCGATCCTCCTCGATCCGGACGAGCGCGCCTTTCTCTTCACCCGTGCCCTGATCCTCATGCGCCTCGGTTTGAACCAACACGCGGCGATCGACATCGAGGAGCTCGCGGCAACGGAGCCCGAGCAGGCGAAGTTCTTGCGCGTCTACAACGAGATTCTCTTTCCTTCCTTCGACTTCTGGCCGAGCCGGGAGCCGCCCGAGACCTACTACGACGAGCTGCCGGAGGCGCCTGCACAGGAGCTCGAGGCGATACGCTCGGTGATCCGAAAATATGTGCGTCGCCTGACGCTGATCCGAGAAGCGCTTGCGGGCTACGTGTCCACGGGCATGGAATGGTTTCCTCCGGATTTGAGCCATTTAGTGGCGGAGGACGTTGCGCTCGAGGTAGACCAATTCGAGCAAACTGACGAAGAGGGAGACGTCGAGGAGATCGAGATCGACGAGACGCTCGACACCGTAGAAGCGGAGCTTCCCGATCTGCTGCGCTGGGCCCGCTCGGAGTGGAACGCCCTGACCTATCTCTGTTGGGCGGTGGGACTCGACGAGGTCGCGATCCCCGATTCGCTGCGTCCGCGCACGGGCTTTGGCGAGGCGGCAGGGATGGCGGTGCAACGGCTCTGGCGTTGTCGTGACCGTCGAATGATGGGGGGATATGGCGCGCAGCGCGCAGGGGTGCCGGGCTTCGAGTGGGAGGGGCTGGATGTGGATGAGATCCCGCCCCAGCTCATTTCGATCGCCGAATCGCAATATGCTGAGATGTCAGCGATGTTCCGCTGGCTGACGGATGGCGAGGCGCGCTCGCCCTGGCAGGACAATCTCCGAGGGAGCTGATGAGCGATACGTTGCCACCCCACCTGCGGGAGCTGCTTGCGGTCATGGAGCGCGACATGGGTGTTTCCCGCGACGCGCTTCTCGCCCAGGCGGTCTTCACGCTGGCCCGTCTGCACGGCTACGTCGTGCCGAGCGAGCTCCCCGCACCCCCGCGCGCGGCAGCGGAGACCGTCGAGCCGAGCGAGGCGGCCCCTGCCTCTCCGAGGATGGAGCCCGTCGCACCAGCGCTGGAAGACGACGACCGGCCGGATGTGGGACCTGAGCTCCCCTCCGAGAGCACCATCGTACGTCGCAGCAATCAAGCGGTGCGCATTCGGGCGATCGCAGACGACGTGGCTCGCCTGACCGTTCCGTTCGAGCCCTCGCGGCCACAGGAGGAATCGCCGGAAGCTGCGGACGACGATGAGTGGCTGGATGACGCAGACGAGGCGGCGGACGACGCCTGGTCCTCAGCGGGCTTTGCTGAGGAAGAGGATGGCTTCTACGCGGAAGACGAGCCTCCGGTCGTTCCAGAAGCGACGGCCACGCCGGAGCGGGCGGCCTCGGAGCACAGCGCAGCGCTTGCGTCGGAGCACCGAGACCATGCGCCGGTGCCGGAAGAAGAACGCGACCCTTTCGACATCGCCGCGGAGTCCGGATCGAGCTGGGACGACCTCGACGAGCTGCGACCCGCGGAGTCGCAAACCGCGGCACCTACGGAGCGGCCGGGCGCCGAGCCGTCGGGCGCCGAGC